>JABBCA010000054.1 GCA_018607135.1 Opitutales bacterium | reverse complement strand
CGAAGTCGGTTGCTAAGACGGAGGGGTGCTTACACATGCCTAATCTATAGCGGGGTAAGCAACATCTAAGTTAGCCAGCATTCATTAATGCTTGTCCCGCTAAATGACGATGAACCTTTTTTTGTGCCTGCAGGTAATTGTTATCTCGTGCTCAAGTAACGGAACTAGAAACTCGTTTCGGCCAGCGAACGAACGTTTGCAGGAAAGCTGTTTATTTACTGGCCGAGATTGCTTCACTATTTTGCTACTAACTTGGAAATCAATGGGAATATTTCATCCATGGGCCCGTCTCATGACAAATCAACCTACCAATTATGAGCCAATCACCTATATCAAAGTCTGCAATCATCGCCAGCTGGATCTGCCAAATAGTCGCCGCCGCTATCTTATTTCAAACACTATTCTTTAAATTCTCTGGAGCCGCTGAGTCGATTTATATTTTTGAAACTGTCGGATTAGAGCCATTTGGTCGCTACGCTTCTGGAGTTGCTGAATTGATTGCTGGAGTGCTCTTATTGATTCCACGCTTCCGTTGGGCTGGGGCAGTGCTTGCGCTTGGTGTGATGCTTGGAGCGATTAGCTCACATTTGACAGTGCTCGGCATTGTCGTGATGGATGACGGAGGCACTTTGTTTGCACTGGCAGTTATAGTGAGTATTTGTTCGGCGGTGGTGCTTTTCCTGCATCGCGCTTCAGTGCTTCGCTTGTTTTCAATTGGCGGCGCGAAAACTGAACCTTAAGTTATTTTAGGGTTCCGCATGAGGACTCTCTCAAAAATAGAAGCTACAGTAAATCTACCATTCGAATTACCAACAGCTCACGCTTGTTCCGGTTCGCGTTGCGCTCGGTCTTGTCGCTTTGCTCGAAACGGCTTCATGTCACGCGTTCTGAGCCGAATAGATGTCCATTAGGCTATTTTTGAGACAGTCCCCACGCGAATCCTTTGGTTTGAGAATTTCGTAGTCAAATAGCGAATGCAAGGGAGCGCACACCTATGGACGGAGGAGTTTATCCTGCTAATCCCACTGATTTTGTCTCTGACTGACGTCTAAACTTTGGCACTTGCTAGTTGAATTTTCGTATTTTCTTCTCAGCCTATGGGTATGATTCGCGTTTCTTGCTGCAGTTTCTTGCTTTCCTGTTTTCTCACATCATTGGTTGCACAGCCTGTTGCTGTTCAAGGAGTGGTGTTGGAGCTTGATGCCGATGCGCGAACCTACCAACTAGAGTTGGATGCGATCACTGCAAAAGAATTAGGTCTTGAGAGTCCGCATCGCTTCAAAGTTGGCCTAGGGGACGCTGAAATTAATTATACTACGCGAACCATCCGCGCAGATGCCGTCTTTTACAGTAAGCAGTGGCATCTAGAGCGCATTTTCCCAGTTGATGGCGCTGGTGCGAAAGCAATGCAGGATACGAACGAGCGTTTGCATAAATCGACCGCGACAATGAGCCGACGCAAATACGTGAAGCAGGGGGATTACATTCCTAATTTTGCAATGATCGATCAAGACGGTAATTTTTTGCAAATCAGAGAGTTACAAGGAAAGGCATTCGTATTGAACTTTATTTTCACTCGCTGCACGGTGCCGACGATGTGTCCTGCATCCACCAATCGCATGTCGGAGCTACAGAAGGGAGCAAAGGAAACGGGTCTAAAGGATTTACATTTCGTGACGATCACTTTCGACCCTGAGTTTGATTCTCCTGGAATATTGCGCCAATACGCAAAGGGCTATGGGTTGGATCTTGAAAATTTTCATTTGTTAACTGGAACGAGTCAAGTCGTCCAAGACTTACTCCGCCAATTTGGTATTTTGACGATGGAAGAGGATGGCACCATTAATCATACAATGGCGACTCTGCTGGTAGATGATAAAGGGCGTGTCGCCTTTCGCAAGGAGGGAGCTAGCTGGAAGGCTGAAGACTTCTTGGATGCGGCTAAGAAGCTTTAATACGAATACCCCGTTTCAATATTCAATGTCCGACAATTTATCACAGAATTCATCAAAAGCGAAGTGGATCAGCATCGCATCCATCAGTGCAGTGTTTGTAGCGGCTTTCTTTGTGTTGCGCGCGTTACCCGATGCTGAGTGCGGCTTTTTACATTACATCGAAATCGTTAATGAGGATGGTGAGGTTGAACTCTGTGCGACCAACCACGCAGGTTTTTTAGATTTAACTGTGCTTAAATATCCGATCGAGATTGAACTGGAGTCAGAACCTCTAGCAGTTGGGGAAACGGAATCGGTCAGTTTATTTTTAGAGACTTCTGGCGGCATGTCGATGGCACCTCATGAATTAGCGATTACGCATACCGAGAAGATGCACCTTATGGTGATCGATTCTTCATTGGAAGATTACCATCATCTACACCCGACAGCTGTAGGTTTTGATGGTCAATACGACTTTGAATTTACACCCAAGAGGCCCGGCGACTATAGAGTGTTTGCTGAAGTCGTGCCGGTGATGAGTCGTCGACAAGCGATTGTTACCAACAAACTGCCAGTGCCGGGTGCTGCTAGCGAGCCAGAATTTGAGCAGTCCTTTGAATCGATTGTAGAGGGTGTGCACTTTAAATTGGGCAATCTACCTAAGGACCTGAGGACAGGGCGTGACTATCAGTTTACACTCGATGTGAATGGCGAGGACGGTCAGCTGGTTGAATTAGAGACGGTGATGGATGCTAAAGGTCATATGGTTGCGTTTGATGCCGAGGGGCGTGGTTTTGCACACATGCACCCTCTGGATAGTATTGCGGAAGCGCGAGGCGGTGAACGCTCAGAGGACTTGTCGTTTTTATTTAATGTCCCCAATCCTGGTTGGTATCGGCTCTTTGCTCAAATACAGGTGAATGGACAAGCGGTTTTTGGCCGTTTTGATATTAAAGTTCAGTGAGTGACTTAACATTGCAGTTCCTCGGCGTGATTAACAAGATAGTCACATGAAAACCTACGAAGAATTTGTAGAAAGCCGTGAGCAAATGGATCCATCCGCTCGCAAAATGACTGATCATCAGTGGAAGCAGGCGTATGTTGCCTATTGTAGCTCGCGCGAGCGTGTTCGAAAACCATCGTCACCGAATTCTAAGCGAACGAAAGCCAGCGGTGCCCAGAAGGGGTCGCGTAGACAGCATTCTAAATCCATCCACCTCAGTGGTGGGGCGCTTTTGCCAGAGACGGCGCACCTTAAGCAGCGGGTGCGGGAACAGTCCGCATACCGTGATTTACGTTTGATTATTGATGTTTTAGCCTGGGTGGCGATTGCTGTATTGATTATCAACGCACTACTAAAGATGTCACTTATGGTCAATGTGTATGCGACTGTCTCAGTGCTCATTGAGGGAGCACTTGGTGTGTTGATTGCATTTAGTCTGAAGCAATTGATTCAGGTGTTGATCGACATACCTGACATCGCGTTGTATCGAATTGGCGAAAGTCAGTCCGCGCAGTCGAATGATGAGAAACAGAATACGGAGTGATTCATATTGAGAATTGTATTTTGAGCGTAGTAAGCGAGTATACTGAGTGTTACTGCCTCTGTTTGAATGCCCTATAAAGTCAGATTAAGTCATATCAATAAGGATTTCACTTTTGATCCATACCCTGAGGGGTATTGGTCCGATCAAGTGCCTGATGACTCTGGTCTGATTTTTTTGATGAATCGTGTCGCGGTAGCTGCATCCCAGCACGCCACTGTAGAGTTTCCAGAAATTGAAATCAATAAAGAGGGCAGGCGTGTGACTGTAACCGCAGTGAATGGTCAGTTGATTTACAACGACACACACACGGCTCACTGCCAGAATTTAAAAGTCATACCCGATGAAGTGATTCGATTACTTGAAGACAAGCCGTTGGATCAAGTGTTTGTAGGCCGCGGTGATGAAGATAGTGGTGCAAAACTAGGGAGTTATCGAAAAGCAAGGTATTCTCTGGCTTTTCAAATCATCATTTTTGCGATGATGTTGGGTTCTCTCTTTTGGGCGGGAGTCGTTTATCACAACGAGTTTGTGGTCAATCAAAGCTTAACCGAGCCACTAGAGTTTGAGGCGGAACCTGATCTCGAAGATATTAATACTAGCAAGACGTTTAGCGGAGTTTACTATAATGAGATTCGTGATGGTGGCACCGTGTTTCGAATCTCAAGCAATGGAATATTTGAATATTATGAAATGTGGTATTCAAAACAAACTGGCTTATATGAGCTTCACCGACGCTTACATCTACCTTTTATAGTGGGTAAACACAATGGGGAATTGGCTTTTCTGGCCGGCGAGGTGCATTTGCTAATGCCAGTTAGCGATGATACCATTGCACTGCACAATGATGTCTATCAACGCAGTCAAGGCCCTCTGGAAACATTCGGTAACGTGGTGAAAAAGTGAGTGTTTCACCCACGGATTATCTTCTTACGTAATACTGTATATTGAGACCTTGGAAGCGAATTTTCCCAGTAGTGGTGTCTCCATCATCTAAATCGTTATCAATTTCAATCAATCGGCTTAGTGCGATCGTAATGGGTTTATCTGCAGAATTGAGTATTTCAATGTAGGCGTAATCATCGAGTGAGTTTTCATCGTAGATCCATCTATATACGCCCCCAATCGGGCTGTCGTATTTCCATTTATGACTGAGTCGATCTTCGAGCCCGATAGGGAATAGGCCTGCTGTGGGCTGAGAAGGTGGCATTGTGCCGAACTCTAACTCATAGGTTTCGAAAGTTTGTTCGTAGATTCTTAGGTCATTTTCTAAGCGACTAATGAGCGTGTTTTGTGTGGCTCTTTTAAAATATGGCAGTGCGAGCGCAGCTAAAATACCAATAATCGTAACTACCACAGCAAGTTCAATTAGAGCAAAACCACTGATAGGAGCCTCCCGTTGAGCACTTCGTAGAGCCTGATTCATGAACACAGTTTAGGATGTAATCGTTAGCTTGAAAATCTTATTTTTAGACAACTTTCGGGCTATTAGTGTGTTCAGTCAGATCCAAGCTGTAGCCGTATAACTCTATTTTTAGTTTTTGGGCTTTTTCGAGTATTTTATCTTTATCCAAGATTAAGACGCGCTCGGCTTCGAGGGCAGCGGTTTGAATGTTGGCGGCATGCATCATTTCTAATGTCCGTTCGCCAAAGACGGGAACGTCGAAGCGATAGTCCTGTGTTCGCTTTACCGTTTTCACAAAGATGAGTCCGTCTGTTTTAAACGTTCCAGCACGCTGCAGCATTGGGTCTGTGCCTTCATAGGCCTCGACTGCAAGAACAGTTCCTTTGCGAACAACCGCACCCTGTCCGATGTCCAAATTCGCAGAACCTTTTGCGATTTTAATACCATGTTGGATGTATTCGGGCTCTGCCTTGAGCGATCCTTGAGTCATTAGCCCCTTATGTGCAAGCTGGTCATCTAGGAAGCATCGAGCATCAAGCATTTGAATGTCAACGGCTTCAATTTCTGCTGCGATTGCACCAAAGATGGTTTCGGCATTCTTCCGCTTGAGACTGTTTAAAATTTTTAATGCCTTTAAGTCGGGATGTAAGCCATGGAAGAGTTTCCTCGGGGTAATTTGCCCCGCCATGACTGCATAGGCGCAGTTGAGCTTTTGAAGTGATTTCAACATCTTCCCTAATTGGCCGACTTTAATCTGAATGTGGTCTTCCTTTGGAAGTTGAGCGACCCAGTCTGTATCGGTTTCGCCTACAAATGAAATCACCTTCAGCGGTAGTCCTGCAGCTAGAATACGCTCAGCCATCAAGATCGGATAGCGCCCTTTGCCAGCAATGAGGCCAATTGGATTGGCAGCAAAGTTTTGCGGCAAAAATTTTGATAAGTCGCTCATGTGGATCAGGCGTTAGTCTACGTATTCGTAAGGGCGTGATGTCTCCTGTTCAAAATAAATGATCGGTGCTATCAGCACTGGAGTTGCGGCGTTTCCTGCAAGAGGGGCATTGAAGTAGACTCGACTTGCGGCGTTTTGTGCGGCTTGAGCAAAGTGTTTTTTGCTTATTTCAAGTGTGTTAAAATCTAGGTGTTCTGCGATTTTACCGATCGCAGCGCTCTGTGGACTGATGCGAATGGCACTGTGGCGGGAAATAAATTCGCGCGTTTTACCATCTGGGTAATAAAAGGTCGCATTACCGCCGTAGGTTATAATTACGGTCCCAGTTTCAGATTGTTCAATCCGGCAATTGGCCGAATGGATTCGTGCCATGCCGTTGACTGTTTTGACTCGTGCTTGTGAACGTGGAGATAAACCCGTGCTAGCAAGGCTGATGGCACCGGAATGTAGCGTTGCCATGAGCTGAGAAGTCGAAGGTTCAAATTTTAGTTCAGCCCGTTCGGCGGTGAATGGTTCTTGGGTGTAGAGTTCAAATGTGACATGGGTTGCCGCATCTAAGCCGATACCTAAGCCGTTCGAGCATGCTAGGAAACTATGTGAGGACTTTTCGGTCTGAATCGTTTGCTCAGTTAAATCTACGATCTCGTGTAAGTTGAGTTGAGCTCTCTTAGTATTCGAATCGCTTAGCCAGGTCTTCCCTTTGGCGCTTGTTATAATTGCAGCACCTGGCGCATGCGCACGGTCGCTGGCCGCCAGCGACTGCGCACACACGGCTGCCAGCATGGTCGTAGTTATTAAGTGGCGAATCATGCTATTGAGGTGCTTCAAAACTAAACGGCTACTATATTAACAATTTTACCGGGAACGTAAATTTCCTTCTTAATCGTTTTTCCATCGATGAAGCTTTGCACGCGTTCATTGGTTTTGGCGGCGGCAATGGCGTCGTCTTTGGTGACATCTGCAGGGAGTTCCGTATCGCCACGGTATTTACCATTCACTTGGAAGATGATCTTCACAGTGTCTTTGACCAGCTTGCTTTCGTCATGCTTGGGCCATCCCGCTTCCACGATACTACCGCTGTTGCCTAGGCGTTCCCATAGTTCTTCGGCTTGGTGAGGGGCAAGTGGTGCGAGTAGTTGCAAGAAGCTTTCGACTGTAGTCTTCGGTAGTGCCTCAGCTTTTGATAGTTGGTTGATGCAAATCATCATCTGCGAAATCGCGGTGTTGAATCCGAGCTCAGTGTAATCTTCGGTCACCTTCTTGATGGTCGCATGAAGCACACGCTCGGTTTCTGCGTCGAGCTGGCCGTCGCCGATGTTGGCTGAAACATTGCCATCTGGGTCGACGATCAATCGCCAAACTTTGCGTAAGAAACGCGCAATTCCTTCAATACCTTTAGTATTCCATGGCTTCATCGCTTCGAGTGGGCCGAGGAACATTAAGTATAGACGGAGAGCGTCCGCGCCGTAGTCTGCAATGATCGTTTCAGGATTCACCACATTGCCACGACTTTTTGACATCTTTTCGCCATCTTCACCGAGGATAATGCCTTGGTGGAAGAGTTTTTTAAAGGGCTCAGGATCGCTGACTACACCGAGGTCGTATAGCACATGGTGCCAAAAGCGAGCGTAAAGCAAGTGGAGCACTGCGTGTTCAGCGCCACCAATGTAGAGGTCAGGTGTGCCCCAATAGTTTTCTTTTTCTGGATCGATGAGGGCTTCCGTGTTCTTAGGGTCCACGTAGCGAAGATAATACCAGCAAGAACCTGCCCATTGAGGCATTGTATTGGTTTCGCGGATACCGGTTAGCCAGCCGTCTCTCGTTTCGGTGGAAGTTGCACCCGTTTGTGGGTCGACGTAAACATGTAGCCACTCGCCGGCTTTTGAGAGTGGGCTTTGGCCATCGGGTGAGGGAGTGTAGCTTTCAACGACTGGTAGTTCGAGTGGGAGCTCGGCTTCAGGCAATGCGAGTGCGAAGCGTAATTGGCCCTCGATCTCACATGAGACTGGACGTTCCACCGACTTGAGAGAATCGTCGGCTTTGTCGTAGTCTTCTTTGGATACCCAGACGATAGGGAAAGGCTCACCCCAGTAGCGTTGGCGTGAAAAGAGCCAGTCCCGGAGCTTGAAATTAACAGTCGCCTTGCCGCGTCCATCGGCTGCGAGTTGATCAATGATCGCATTCTTTGCAGACTCTGAATCTTTACCGGATTGTTCCCCAGAATTGATCAATAAGCCTGGGCCTGTGTAGGGCTCCATGAGAGCACCCGATGTTTCCTTGCTAGCAGAGTCGTTGTCGTCGATTACTTGTGTGATCTCTAGATTGAATTCTTTGGCAAATTCGAAATCACGAGTGTCGTGTGCGGGCACAGCCATGATCGCACCAGTGCCGTAGGTCATGAGCACGTAGTCAGCGACCCAGATGGGTATTGCTTTGCCGTTTACTGGGTTGATTGCAGTGGCACCTGTCCACACGCCCGTTTTCTCTTTAGCCAGCTCCGCGCGTTCAAGGTCGGACTTGCTTTTGGCTTTTTCCTGATAGGCCGTAACCGCAGCTTTGTTTTCTTCGGTAGTGATACTTTCAACGAGCGGGTGCTCTGGTGCGATCACCATGTAAGTTGCGCCGTAAAGTGTGTCCGGGCGCGTCGTGAATACAGTTAATTGGGCATCGTGGCCTGAGACATCAAAGGTGATTTCGCCCCCTTCAGACCGCCCGATCCAGTTTTCTTGTAGACGTTTAGTTGAGTCGGGCCAGTCGAGGTCTTTGAGGCCAGCGATCAAGCGTTCTGCATATTCAGTGATGCGCAGCACCCATTGGCGGATAGGGCGACGCTCAACAGGAAAGCTGCCACGTTCCGAGCGAGGGCCTTCAGGAGTGTTGAGCACTTCTTCATTGGCGAGAACGGTGCCGAGGTCGGGACAGAACCAGACGGGTTTTTCGTCCACATAGGCGAGGCCCTTTTTGAAAAGCTGCATGAAGATCCACTGAGTCCACTTAAAATAACCAGGGTCGGTGGTGTTGACTTCACGGTTCCAGTCGTAGGCGAAGCCGAGCTCGGTGAGCTGTTTGGTGAAGTTGGCAACATTTTGCTTGGTCGTAATGGCAGGGTGCGTGCCTGTCTTGATCGCGTATTGCTCAGTGGGCAGGCCGAAGGCGTCCCAACCCATCGGGTGGAGGACATTGAACCCCTGTGCTTTTTTGAAGCGCTTGAGCGCGTCACTGGCAGTGTAACCTTCGGGGTGGCCAATATGTAAACCTGCTCCAGATGGGTAGGGAAACATATCGAGCACGTAGAACGTGGGCTGATCCACGAAGTCTTTAGCTTCGTAGGTCTTGTTAGATGCCCAGTAGCCTTGCCACTTAGGTTCGATTGAGGAAAAGTCGTAGTCTTTGCTTGGAGTTGCCATTTTAGAAAACGGCGGATTTAGAAGGCTCATGAGGAAGTCGTCAAGGTGCTATGAATGACTTGATCTCTAGTATCGAATACTCCAGTGTTTCGCAATATGTCGAAATACCCCCATATTTTGGTGCTCACTGCACTTATTTTTGCTGTTCCTACTGCTTGGGGGCAATCGAATCGGCTGCTTCGAGACCTTAGTAAAAAGAATTCGGATTTGTCGTCGCAACGCGTGGAACGTAAATTGTGGAGTTCTGAACAAAACTCGAAATTCACGGATAAGAGTTTCCCGATCAAGGAGTGGGATAAGCATTTCTCATCGGTCGGTTCGAAACGTTCGACAATGAACTCCAAAGAAGCTCGTGAAAAAGAACTGTTTAAAACCGAGATAAAGGACTTTCCGACCAAAGACTTTGATATGGCGAGTTGGAATCAGAAGTTTGTGGATTTAAACAAGAATGCACAAATCAGCACCGACGATAAGGCACGCAAGATTGCGGATCGGCAACTCTACAAGATGTTGCTGCAAGATACACGGCAGTATGCGGAACTGGGTGAGCAGCTCTCGCTGCGTGACTTGAATAAGTATCAATTTCGTCGAAATAGGTCTGATGGCGATTTACCAGTCTCTAAGGCTGGAGCGGAGTAGGGCTACGCAGCTTGCCGAATCGTGTTTGCAGATAAAACCGCGGAAAATCGCTCGGTTAGACTTGTGTCGTTGAGCCTTCTGGTAATTCTAGGCCAACTTTCGATTTAACGATATTTTTAAATGCCTGTTTCTTTGCTGATAAGTCTGCTATTCATTTTTGGTGCTGCCTTGGTTGCACCTTCGCTTTGTCGGCTATTTAAGGACAAAGGTGGATGCTTGCTATCACTCGCTCCATTTGCGGCATTTGGACTGTTGTTATCGCAGTCGGGTGCAATTGCTGCAGGCGAGAGTATTCGCTATCATATCGAATGGTTTTCGAGTTTAGGATGCGCCTTTAGCTTACGGCTCGATGGATTGGCACTTTTAATGGGGCTCTTAGTGACGGGCATTGGTGGTCTAATCGTTTTGTATGCGAGTGGATACATGCATGGCCACCCGCGCTTGGGACGTTTCTATTTATATTTGTTATCGTTTATGGGAGCCATGTTGGGCTTGGTGCTCTCCGACAACTTAATTGTCCTCTTTGTTTTCTGGGAGTTGACCAGTATCACTTCCTATTTGTTGATTGGTTTTAACCATGAAGAGAAGATTTCTCGCTGGAAGGCGCTCATGGCATTGCTCACGACGGGCCTTGGAGCAATGGCGATGCTAGCTGGATTTTTGATTATCGGGCAGGTGTCTGGTTCCTATGAGCTGAGTGAGATCAATGGGATGGGGGATTTACTGCAGGGAAGTCCATTCTACACTGCGATGGTGCTATTGGTTTTAGGCGGTGCGTTTACAAAGAGCGCTCAGGTTCCGTTTCACTTTTGGCTACCCAATGCGATGGCGGCGCCTACACCGGTCAGTGCCTATTTACACTCAGCAACCATGGTCAAAGCTGGTGTCTTTTTGCTGGCTCGCTTGAATCCATCCTTGGGCGGAATGCCACTTTGGGAAAATACTTTAGCGATTTTTGGCAGTGTGACGCTACTACTCGCAGTGGTTCTGGGTCTCTTTCAGAAAGACCTGAAGGCTATCTTAGCCTACACGACACTCGGAGTTTTGGGCCTGCTGACCATGCTACTCGGTATCGGCACTGAATACGCAATCAAGGCAATGGTGGGTTTCTTGCTCGGCCATGCACTGTATAAAGCGGCTCTTTTCATGGTCGCAGGCTCCGTGGACCATGAGACCGGCACTAGGGATGTGACTTTACTGCGCGGGCTGAGACGGTTGATGCCGATTACTGCAATGGCTGGTGGCCTAGCGGCACTTTCAATGTCTGGGCTGCCTCCGTTTTTTGGTTTCATAGGCAAAGAGCTTATCTACAAAGCCGGGGTAAAGCTTGGTGGCTTAGAGCTCTATTTCCTCGTAGCTGCTTTTGTGGGTAATTTCCTAATGATGGCTCTGGCCTTGAAGGCTGGTATTGGGCCGTTCTTTGGTAAGGAGAATAACGATGCACTGCCGAAGAAGCCACATGAAGCGCCTGTGACCATGTGGATCGGACCCGTTTTGCTGGGTGTGATTGGACTTGTTTTAGGATTACTGCCATTCTTAGTGACGGACTCAATTGTGGCACCCGCTATTGGTTCGATTCTAGGTGGAGCGATCCCAGAAATTAAATTAGCCCTCTGGCATGGCTTTAATCTGCCGCTTTTGCTCAGTGTGTTTACTGTGGCTGGCGGTTTTGGTCTATTTATGTTACGTGGCAAATTCTGGGCGGTTGCCGACCCAGTTCGTGCGGCCATTCGTCCTTGGGGTGCGGAAGCCATGTATGAGCGTATCTTCAATGGCACTATTTGGCTCTCTAAGGCGCAAACACGCTGCCTGCAAACGGGTCGTTTACACGACTATGTATTCATGATCGTAGCGGTGACGGTCGGCTTTTTGATTTGGGCGATTGTAAACTACGGCGGTCTGCAGTTCGAAATGGACTGGGCGCAGTTTGACCCGATCAAGGTTGGCTTGGTGCTCATTATGATTGTTGCGACGATTGTTGCGGTGACTGCAAGTGCCTACATGACCGTGCTGGTGGCACTGGGCACGGTCGGCTTTGGCGTGGCGTTGATTTTTGTCTATTATGGCGCACCTGATTTGGCGATCACCCAACTCCTGGTTGAAACACTCACCGTGGTGCTGTTCATGTTTGTGATTTTGCGCCTACCACCATTGAAGTCGATGTCCAGTATGGCGACCAAGATTCGCGATGCGATTCTCGCTAGCACCTTTGGCGGTTTGATGACATTGCTGGTTTTAAAGGCGGTGAACATTCAGTTCGACCACGCGATTTCTGAAAAATTAGCAGCCATGAGTTATCCTGAAGCGAAGGGTAAGAATGTGGTGAATGTGATCCTCGTCGATTTCCGTGCGCTCGACACTCTGGGTGAGATTGTGGTGGTGGCTGCTGCCGCTTTGGGCATCGCTGCGTTGGTCGCTACTGGATTTAAGAAAAAGAAGGGGGCTGCTTCGTGAAGTATTTTATTTTAGGACACGCAGGGCGCATTCTTTTTCCTGCACTGATTATCTTATCGCTGATTGTCCTCTATCGTGGACACAACCTTCCTGGTGGCGGTTTCATCGGTGGGCTTATGGCAGCCACGGCATACATCCTCGTCGGTCTCGGCAGCACGATGCAGGCAGCGAAAGCTAAATTACGGGTCGATCCAGTTACGCTGCTCGCTGTGGGACTCGCGATTGCCATTATTAGCGGTCTTCCAGGTATGCTTGGCGGCGATCCATTTTTAACTGGCGAGTGGTTGCCGACGTTTTACTTGCCGCTGCTCGGGGCCGTCCACCTAGGCACACCCTTGATCTTCGATGTCGGCGTGTATCTCGTCGTGATCGGATTCACCTTGCACACTACATTCTTTCTTTCGGAACTTGCTGAATCAGACACAGAGGAGGGCACAGACTAATGGAACCATTGATTGCATTACTGATTGGCGTTCTGTTCGCCGCCGGCATATACAGCCTGCTACGTCGTAGCATCGTTAAACTAGTGATTGGCGTGGTGCTGATTTCTCAAGGTGCCAACTTATTAGTGTTCACATCGGGTGGTTTACTTGCTGGGCGTCCTGCGCTGGTCGAAGCAGGTGCAACCGTTCTCGAGGCGCCCTTTGGCGACCCGTTGCCGCAAGCGATGGTCTTGACCGCGATTGTGATTGGTTTCGGGCTCACTGCATTTTTGCTCGCTCTGGTCTGCCGTGCTCACGAAGCCGTGGGGGACGACGATATTAACGCATTTGACAATACTGACACGTGAGCGAATACGCATTACTTTTACCAATATTGATCCCGCTCATCGGGGTGGTGCTGCTCTTATTGGGAGCACGCTCTCTGGCAGTGCAACGCGCGGGTGGTGTGCTGTTTTCCTCGCTCACCTTTGCCGCGTCGCTCTACCTATTGTTCGCAGTCGATCAAGCCGATTACTTGGTCATGCAAATGGGCGCGTGGGAGGCTCCGTTTGGCATTTCATTGGTTGCCGATCGCTTCAGTGCGGTGATGGTTGCGGTGTCTTCATTCATGGGCGCCGCAGTTGGGATTTATGCACTGAGCGAAATCGATGAAGCGCGGCTAAAGAAGTTTTTCTTCCCGCTGTATCTGGTGCTCATCTTCGGAGTGAATGGGGCATTTCTAACTGGCGACTTGTTCAACCTCTATGTTTGGTTCGAGGTGATGCTCATTGCTTCGTTCGTGCTGATGTCGATGGGAGGTGAGAAGGGCGAACTCGAAGGTGGACTCAAGTATGTCTGCCTGAATTTGCTCTCTTCTGTGATGTTTCTTGCGGGTGCAGGGATCATTTATGGTAAGACTGGAACGTTAAACATGGCTGACATCGGGCAACAACTGATGCTCGCTGAAAACGCAGACTGGGCACTGAGTAGCTCAATGCTCTTGTTGGTTTCCTTCGGTTTGAAGGCAGGTATGTTTCCTTTCTTTTTCTGGCTTCCCGCATCCTACCATACGCCGCCCTCAGCGGTGTCTGCCGTCTTTGCAGGCCTTCTGACTAAGGTTGGGGTGTATGCTTTATTTCGGTCCTACACTTTGATTTTCATGCCGCTGTTTCCTGAGGTGCAGAACATCCTCTTATGGCTGGCCATCTTGACAATGGTGACAGGGGTATTGGGTGCCGCTTCGCATTTTGATATGCGGCGAATACTGTCTTTCCATATTGTGAGTCAGATTGGCTATATGGTGCTGGGGCTAGCCTTTATGACTCCGCTGGCATTGGCTGCTGCGATCTTTTATCTCGTGCACCACATTATAGTGAAGACGAACCTCTTCCTCGTGAGTGGTGTAGTGATTCGTATGAAGGGCAGCTGTGATTTGGCCAAGGTCGGAGGGCTTTGTAACTCTGCGCCATGGTTGGCCGCGTTGTTCTTCATTCCTGCTTTTTCACTGGGAGGTATTCCGCCTCTATCTGGATTTTGGGCGAAGTTTGCATTGGTTAAATCCGGTGTTGAGATCCATGCGTGGTGGGCGGTCACTTTTGCGCTGCTTGTGGGTGTGTTGACGCTGTATTCGATGACCAAGATCTGGGCTGAGGCGTTTTGGAAGAAACAACCTGAAGATGTCGATACGACACCCGCAAAACCTGTTGGACCGCTCGTCTTTATGGTGGCACCGATTGTGGTGCTCTCTATATCAACCGTAGTGATCGGATTTTTTGGTGAGCCCTTGTTCGAATTTTCGGAGCGAGCTGCTGCGCAATTGCTAGATCCACAATCCTATATCTCAGCAGTGTTACCACAACCCGCGGAGGTGAGCCCATGATGCGTATCCTAGCATTTTTAGAATTTATACTGTTTTACGTGAAGGAGATCTTTGTCTCCAACATACGTGTGGCTTACGATGTATTGACGCCGACGCATCAGATGACGCCTGCTATCATCGCGCTGGATGTGTCGACTTACACGGATAGCCAGATTTCGATGATGGCAAACTTCATTACGATGACTCCTGGAACTTTAGGGCTTACAGTATCTGAGGATCATAATAAACTCTACATTCATGCGATGTATCTGGATGATTCTCCTGAGGTGGTTGCTGAACAATTACTTAACGATTACGGAAAGCGGGTGAAACGTGTCCTCTAATGAGCTCGATCCAGTAATGGGGATCGCGTTTGCGGTCTCTTCGATTTTCCTACTGGCAGCATTGTTTCTAGCGATGCGTCGCATTCTGGCGGGGCCGAGTGCGTTCGATCGCGTGGTCGCGCTGGATCTTATTGGCGGGGTCTGCCTCTGCTTGATCGTAATGTTTGCGATCTACTTTGGGCAAGGCGTCTTGCTCGACTCTGCATTTGCAATCGCGCTCGTGAGTTTCCTCGGGACGGTGGCCTTTGCTCGTTACCTTGGACGAAAGGAAAGATCATGAGTATTGTAGTGGCAGTCCTTATGATCTTAGGGTCATTTTTCGCGTTTGTTGCCGCACTTGGGGTCAATCGAATGCCTGATTTCTACATGCGAATGCACGCGGCGACGAAAGCCGGCGCATTTGGCGCGGCATTGATGCTCTCCGCGGCGGCCTTACATTTCGGCTCATTGCGTGCGGTAATCACTGCATTGGCGATTATCGTGTTTTTCTATCTGACCACTCCAGTGGCAGCGCAGACGATTGCAGAAGCTGCGTATCGAAAGGGCGAAAAACTGTGGCCCAAGTCGGGCCGAGATCAGCTCGCAGAAGACGAAGCTACGCAGTCGACGAAGCTACGCTAGATTTCGCAGATCTGTTTTTGAAAATATCTTGCTAAAGGCGAGGGCGCTTGAATGCTAGCAAACCGCATGATTGGCCTTACTACACTCAACAAACTACCAAAGTTTAAACTTACAGCAGTG
The DNA here is from genome assembly GCA_018607135.1 of Opitutales bacterium. Taxonomy (GTDB): domain Bacteria; phylum Verrucomicrobiota; class Verrucomicrobiia; order Opitutales; family Coraliomargaritaceae; genus JBPOFY01. Next base: position 1,817 of record JABBCA010000054.1, on the reverse strand, counting down.
CTGCTTCTGTTGTCCTTGTTCGCATTTAATTTTGCGAATGCCGCAGGCGGCGGCGGTGCGCACAGTATGGATGTTGAATTCCCTATTTCGGAAGCGACCTTCGCTGAAATGGAACAGCATCACGCTGAGGAGCAGGGCGTTGAAGAACTCAGTTTAGTGGAGAAGCTTAAGTTGCGTGCCGCGGCAGACCCCTTCAATGTCGTCGCAACAGTGATTTTCTTTCTGGCGGTTTGCCACACTTTTTTGGCTGCGAGGTTTAACAAGTTGGCGCACGACTACGAAGTTGCTCACCGCAATGCAATGAGCTCTCACGAGCGTATTTATGTGGAGGGCAAGACCCCAGTGAGTTTTAAGGCGACACTCTTTCACTTCTTAGGTGAAGTGGAAGCGATCTTTGGTATCTGGCTCATTCCGCTGTTGATCACACTTGTTTTTATGGAGCCAAATGGTCTTGGTGTTGCGGCTTACTATATCGACACTCGTAACTTCACAGAGCCGATGTTCGTGGTGATCATCATGGCAATCGCATCGAGTCGTCCAGTGATTCAAGTCGCGGAGAAAGCCCTGAAGTCGGTCGCTCAGATAGGTAAGCGCACGCCAGCTGCGTGGTGGTTGTCGATTTTGATTGTTGCGCCACTACTAGGCTCATTCATCACTGAGCCAGCGGCGATGACGATTGCTGCTTTGTTAATTGGGCATCAGTTTTACATGCTCGATCCGTCGCCTAAGTTTAAGTATGCGACCTTAGGCTTGCTCTTTGTGAATATTTCAGTGGGTGGCACTTTGACGCACTTTGCGGCACCACCTGTGCTGATGGTCGCGAGCTCATGGCACTGGAACTTGCCGTTCATGTTTACTCACTTTGGTTGGCGCGCTATTTTAGGCATACTCATCGCAACCGCGATTTACTTCTTCATCTTTAAGAAAGAATTCGCGGCCTTGAAAGATCGCCAAAAAGAGTTGGATGCTAAAAAGGGGGTCGAGCCTGAACCAGAACCCGCACCGATGTGGATTGTATTGGTTCACTTGGCCTTTGTGGCTTGGACAGTGATCACACTACACCACCCAGCTTTCTTCGTTGGTGGCTTCTTGTTCTTCCTCGCATTTACAATCGCGACCCATCACCACCAATTTGACATTCAACTCAAGTCTCCGCTGTTGGTTGGATTCTTCCTCGCAGGCCTGGTCACACACGGTGGCTTACAAGGTTGGTGGATTTCGCCTGTTTTGAGTGCGCTTGCTGAGGTTCCCTTGTTTATTGGGGCGACGGTTTTGACCGCTTTTAATGACAACGCGGCGATTACCTTCCTAGCGGCTCAAGTGCCTGCGTTTAGCCCGGATCAACTAGTCGCAGGGCAGTGGGTGTCCAAGACCGGCACTGCCTTAGCCAACGCGGAGGGTCTCGAATATGCAGTGGTCGCCGGTGCTGTAACGGGCGGTGGTTTGACAGTGATTGCCAACGCTCCGAATCCAGCAGGTCAAAGTATCCTCAGCAAATATTTCAAAGATGGCGTATCGCCTCTGAAGCTAGTGCTGGGTGCATTGATCCCTACATTGATTATGGCTGCTTGTTTTATGATTTTGCCGCACTAAAGCGCATTTGAATTCAGAATAACAAAAGCCGTCACTTTGAGAGTGGCGGCTTTTTTTGTATGGTATGGGAGCTGGGACTCGAACCCAGGACCCTCGGTTTAGAAAACCGATGCTCTATCCAGCTGAGCTACACCCACATTCCAAGGAATGCGAAATTGATTAAAGTTTTACGACTGGCAAGACATTCTAGCGAGCATCTCCGATGTTTCCGACTCCGCTACGCG
>JABBCA010000022.1 GCA_018607135.1 Opitutales bacterium | reverse complement strand
GTATCCAACTCGAACGCGTCGCTAGAGAGCGTGTGCTCGCGAAAATCAAAGAGGTTCTAGGCAACCTCAAGCAATTCATTCCAGAAGCGATTCAGAGCTGGGAAAGTGAGCAGTCCAAACCACTGACCTTCGGCAATTTTATTGAAGCCACCGACCTCTCGGCAGTTGAGGTGTTATCCAAAAAGACTTGGAGCGAATGGAAAGCGCTCGCCTATAAAACAGCACCACCCAGCGATCCAGATATAAAGACCGCTCGTAAAGCATTGCCTCGAATTGCGCTGCGAAACGATCCTGATCTATTGAAGGACTTCCAAAGACTCGATAAAGATTCTACCGTTGAGGAAGCCACGCAGACCTATGGCCAGGCTCAAACCACAGCGATGCACTACATCATGTGGGGACAAAAAGGAGAGAATGTGGGAGTCGACAGTGCCGAGAGCTCTTTTGCGAAATGGAAGCTTAATCCGACTATCGCGGCGGATGCCGCCGAGGTCGCAGCGTGGTGCACGTCCAAACATACAACCACGTTACATGACATCCAACTACCTTACGCTTGCAACTTAAAGCTGCATGCCCACTACGGTTCGGGAGAAATCAAAGCGGCACTCGGACTCTCAAGTATCAACAAAACAGGCCCGACCGGCCAAGGCGTCATTCACATTGAAAAGCTCAAGACCTACGTCCATCTAGTCACATTCCGAAAAGACGAACGCGACTTTTCCCCGAGCACGCAATACCGAGACTATCCAATCAGTCGGACCAAAATTCACTGGGAAAGCCAGTCGACCATCAGTCAGTCCAGCAACACAGGACAGAACTATCTCAATTTCAAAGAACGCGGATATACCATCCTCTTCTTTGCACGCTTAGATAAAAAGCAAGACGGTGAAACGTGTCCGTTTCAATTCTTGGGATCAGCAAAAGACTTATTAAATTACGAAGGTAACCGACCGATCTCAATGACATGGGAGCTAGAATATGCCACCCCCGCAGAACTCTTTGAATTAGCGAGGTCAGTCTAAGCATCTCAATTATCGACAACTTCAATACCTCGCACGTTATAGTCACGAATCAGCTCGCCCAAGAGTTCTTTAGTAACATCCGAACTCCCAGTGAGTATTTGCTGAAAAATCTCCACGCGATCGCCAGCGGTTAGTTGATTCAAGGTTTCATCGTCACGAAAGAAATCCATAAAATCCTGACGGGTGATAGTGGTGTAATCAGTTCTCATAACTATCTAAGGGCGGATTGCTCCACGACCAGCAAGGGAATTCTCTTCAAGTCTCGAAGAACCGAGTGCTATCGAATCGACACAGTCACTCTACGAACTATCAGAGCAAATCTAACTGTTCCGGTTTCCCTCGATCAATCCGTCGTTCTTCGTCGAGCTTGCCCCGCAGACGATAGATATCTTCCCACTTAAACCTAGTCTCATCATACACGTAATCGTAATCCTCTTTGTTTCGAATCTTGCGCACTCTTCGGCCACACATTAGGCGGATCAATCGATCTTCAGAGATTTTCAGGTATTTCGCTGCGAATGGAATATCGAAATATTCACACTTCCACGGCTTCTTTTCTACCCTACCAATCCCCATAAACAACAACTACCATATTGGGGAAATACGGTAAACTGCAATCCAGGAGAAAATTTCAATCTGTGTTCATCTGCGTCCATCTACGGTTTAAATACATTGCACCTCGAAAGACATTAGCTTTCCGAATATACGTGAGTTCTTATGCTCAACACCCGCACCTCGGATAAATCCAAGAACTCAAGCACCATGAATCCACCGCCACTGATCTGTAAAAAGGAGAACAACGACTGGCCTTGTGAGTTAACACGGGATTGGGCAGTGGAAGTGAAGCAACTGAAAGAGCGAGTCGAAGTGCCCTACTTCTTCCGGAGTGAAAAGGCTATTGCTTCGAAACACCGTAAAGGCTCAACTTAAGCACCATGAAGCAGCCAACAGAATTTGATATATATTGCGACGAATGCTTCCCCGACCTGCTATCCTCGGACAATCCTCAAGCGCGGCATGTCATCATCGGCAGTCTGTGGCTACCCACAAGTCAGCGAGGCGCATTAAAAGCAAAACTCCATAGCTTAAGAGATCAGTATAAAGTCGGCGGAGAAATAAAGTCACGCAAAGTGTCTCCATCCAGACTCGATTTTTATAAAGAACTGATCGACCTCTTCATTGCTGCTGGTCTCAACCTACGGTTCCGTGCAATTGCAATTGACCATGCGAAAGTTGACCTTGAGCGCTTCCATCCCAGTTCAGCCGAACTCAGCTTTTATAAGTTTTATTATCAAATGCTTCACCATTGGATTGGCGCCGCCAATACCTACCATATTTTTTGCGACTACCAAACAAACCAACACCCGGCACGCCTCTCAGAGCTAAAGCAAGTGCTTTGTAACGCGAACCCACTCTCAGAGTTCAAAACCGTGCAATGGGTGCGTTCTAAAGAGTCTGTGCTCACACAATTTGCCGATGTGCTCACGGGACTGACATCCGCAAAGCTGAATGAAACGATCCAAACTGGAAGCGCGAAAGAACAACTGCTCAATTATTTGGAAGCTAAGCGTGGACGCCCCATCAAGCCCACAAGTTTAGCCGAACAAAAATTCAACCTCTTCCAAATCTTCTCCATCTCGAACACCACTTTCATCATCCTC
>JABBCA010000016.1:1160-2693 GCA_018607135.1 Opitutales bacterium | reverse complement strand
TACTTATACAGCTCTCTTTATCTCCATCAATACACTGCCTTTCTCTCTCTCTCTATCTTTAGTAATAACCGGAGAAACGCGGAGCGGCTATCGGTAGTCTCTCTTCACTACCAACAACATGGAATCGTACGCTTGCCGCTCGGCTGGGCTCCGGCGGTTGCGCAGGCTCACCAGTCTGTCGGCGATGGTGCGTCCCGATCCGGTCTTCGTGGTCCGCTCACGCGCAGTGAGAGACCGGTATACGGCCTGGAAGAGGGCTGGCGACGCGAAGGCCGCGGCAGTGAATAGGATGGGGGCCAGGCGAAGGGTGGGGTTTCCTGAGAGGCGCGGCGTGTTCAGAGGTTCGTTGAGAGCCTTGATGTTCTCGACGTAGGCCCTGCGGTGGTTCATGGCCATCACGGCCAGGAGGGTCATCCAGCCCACGGCGTTCTCCGTGGTGACGGAGATAGTCGTGCTCGCCCGAGCGAAGGCCGGGTTGGTATCGTCGACGAGGGTGGCCTTGAACCACGAAAGAAACACGGCGAAGCGGCTGTCCACAAAGATGATACCGGGCGCCCGCCGTGCGAGGTGGGTGAAGGCCGTCATGAACGTGTGCAGCTTGGGTGGACTGGCGAAGCCCGCCCTCTGTGAGAAGTGTAGGTAGGAGTCGCCGGTGACCGCCCCGACGGAGGGGTTGGCAAGGAGCCTCGGGGATAACGTCTTGAATATCCAGCTCTGTAGGAGCGGAGCGGTGGCCAGCCGTTGGGCGATCCATTCACACCACGGGTTGCCCGCCATGAACGGGTCGGGGCTGGTGGCGTTGATGAGGAGTTGCATGTCGGCGTGGTTGACGGAGCGGTAGCGGTCCGTGGCCAGGAGGAACATCAGAGGGGGGAACTCGGCGACCTCGTCTTCGCCGTCGGCGACCTTCCCGTCGTTGCCGGTGGGCGCGGGAGACCTCAGGATGAGCGCGTAGTCAGTGTGGTTCAGGAGGGGCGTGTAGAAACTGTTCCCGTCGACGAGATCCATGATGAGGGCGGTCACTCCCATCTCTCCTACGATGCGCCGAGAAGGCGGGGCATCGATGTTCTTCGCCAACTCCAGGTTGATGCTCCTCCTACTGGCGCGCGCGCGGTCGGCTGGCGTTTCGCCGGGGCTGGATAGTGCCCGCATTATGTCGGCTTCGGGCCCAAAAAGCTCTGCGTACCAGTCGTCGGCGCTGGGCACGCCCAGTTCCACTGGTCCTCCCTCGAGCTCCATGGGCGCGTACCTCGAGTGTGTCACGGCCTGCGCCCTGCTGTAGTGGACGCGGGGTGCGTATACTACTGCGTAGGCGCGCACTATGCGAGAACGGGCCACAGCGCCGTGGGCCCCGCACGCTTCTCGATTGGCGGAAACGAAAGTGTTGACGGGCCGTTGGGGGGAGAAAGAGAGGGAGAGTCGGAGGGGGGGGGGGGAGGCCCGTTTCCGCCGGTCGACACAAGTCCACCCGGTGTGTGTGTGCATCACCCTCCCCTTGGGGAATCGGGAGGACCGATTGATGCAGGCACATCC
>JABBCA010000016.1:0-1150 GCA_018607135.1 Opitutales bacterium | reverse complement strand
GGGGGGGGGAGAGGCCCGTTTATAGACAACTCATGCTGCTCCCTTGGGGCCCATGGTCGAAAAGCCCATGACCAGCCGCTTGGCTAGGGTCAAGGTCTGGGCGTTTTCCGCTTCGCGTGCCCAGGAAGGAGCATAGCCAGCTAGCCACTCAGAGGTGCTCTGACTGTCGATGAAGGGGATAGCGCGCTCATCGGGCGTGAGTGCTTGGTATACGCCGGAAATCACGGGGAGGCTCATCGAGAACACGGCCAGCGCCAGTAGAGGTACGCCTCCGGAGTCCTGGAGTGGGCCCTGTAGCGGAGAGTACCGCACAGGGTCGCCGTTCGAGTCGACGGGGTCCGATGCTCGGTACTCGAGGAGTGGAATCACCACGTTGGCAATGGGCAAGCTCTTCGTCGCCCTCCGGTCGTACCTTTCGAACCGGGCGACCATGTCCGAGGCGGTGCCTGCTCCAGCGGCTTCGTAGAGCACGCGCTGGATCACGTTGATGCGGGAGCAGTTCTTGGGGTCGGCATCGACCAGGTACTTGAGCGCCGCGTACAATCTCTTCCTGTTCTCGCGCGGCGTTCCCATCCGGTAGCACTCCTCGATGAGGAAGTCCGCGAACGACTCGGCGACGGGTTCCCACCGGTCATCGCCGTACATGCGGGGCACTCCTCCCAGAACCAAGTGAGAAGGAACAATCTCAACGACGGGGAGGAGAATCTTAGAGCTCACCCTCATGGTTTCCGGATGCACGATGGCGTTGAAGAGGCGGTTGACGAAGCGGAAATCCTTGAAACTGCTCATGGGCGTGTTCGCTATGAGGGCGTGGAAAATCGAGGTCTTCATGATAAGAGGCGATTTGCGAGTCATCAACAGTATCGCGTGGAGGAGCGGTACCCGAGGCATACCGCTGAGGACGGCGGTGACCGCCCCGTCCAGGTCGGGCGAGTAGAGAACCTGATGTTCAGGGTCGTCCTTGGCGAGGATCAGGGGGCGGAGGCGCGCACTGACTGACATGGCGGTGCCAGTCGCACGACTGTGAACGAGTGCATCGTCGAAGACCTCGTTGGCCGCCGCCCTCCGCCGGATAACCTCGTCCGTGTCCAACATTGCCAGGGGCGCGCGTGTGCACGTAAGAAGCGAGATAGGCGGGCCGCGAGAGGAA
>JABBCA010000044.1 GCA_018607135.1 Opitutales bacterium | reverse complement strand
CAGATGTCGCCACTCACATTCAGCCCTGCCACTGCGTATTGGAAGGCACTGAGATAAGCCAAGATGACGGTGCTCTCATAGTAGGAAATCCCCACCTCATAAATGCGTACATTCAACTTCGACACCTTTGCGGTAAGTTCCGGTTCCACCCCAAATCAATTTTCTTCAATCGTAATTTGATCCAACACCTCACGACGAAACAGTTTATAACAGCACTCCATATCGGTCAGGTTCAGGTTCGTCATCATATTGCTCAATAGGGTAAGAAACTTGTTGCCCAGCATATGCCAAAAAAAAGACCACTCGGTGCGGCCCGCCGCCGATGAAACGTGAACCAAAAACAACATCTGCCTGATTCATTACGATCGGTCGAATCAACCCTGGAAGTTCTGCCGGATCATATTCTAAATCGGCATCTTGGATCGCCACAATATCACCCGTGGCAGCCGCAAAGCCCGTCCGCAGCGCTGCTCCCTTGCTCTGGTTCACATCATGATACAGTTTCTTAAACAGCGGCTCTTCGAAATTGTGCTTTAAGAGCTCTCTTGTGCCGTCCGTCGAACAGTCATCCACCAGAATAATTTCGTTCAGGTCCAACGCTTCCACAGCTTCGACGCGCTCGACAATTTCGTGCAACGTGCTCTTCTCGTTATAGATGGGGATGACGATTGAAACCTGCATAATGCATCCAAAAAAGCAGCGACTCCGGGTAAAGCGCAACTGTTATTCTATAGGATCATCGCCAAAGTTTGCTTGCCCAGATGAGCGAAGACCAAGTCATCGACTCAGCGAAATAGTATGGACTCGACCACATTTTAGCCATCAAATCCTGCAACAGTATGACATCACTCCCCAAATACACCAGCTCGATAATACTAGCATTCGGAGCGCTGACTTTCCTACTCTTCAGCAAAACGTTACACTTCGAATTCCTGTATTGGGACGACCATGTCCATCGTGCGAAATCCAATTGTTCTTAGTGGTTTTTCAGATTTTTCAGGCCTTTTCTCCATCAATGAAAACATGCGCTTCATGCCCGTCACATGGATACTGTGCAAGTCACTGATAGCTATTTTCGGCCTGGATCATGCTGCTTTTCATTTAGCAAACATAAGCTTGCATGCCTTCAACTCGGCAATGCTCGCATATATATTCCTCAAGGCCTTTCAAATCAATTCGCACTTGGATGCAACCCTAGGTAAAGCACACCTGACCGCCGCACTGGCATTCGCGACTTTATGGGCGTGGCACCCAATGAGGGTTGAGCCCGTAAGCTGGTCCACAGCGATCACTTACCACACCTGCACCGCATTTTTCCTGATGACTCTCGTTGCCCTATTTGAATACATCTACGCTCCAGCTCGTCGCACTAAATGGGAACTCACCTACTATCTCTTTTTCACTCTTTGCGTCTGCTCTTACGCGCTCGCTTACACTTGGGCTGTGACACTGTGCTTTTTAATCCCTGTTTTACTCTCAAAATAACAAGCTCCCAGTATCAAGAAATCACCTCAGCAATTATTCAGCCACTGCCGCCTAATAATTATATCAGGGCTCATTGCCCTGCCTCCAGTGTGTTTAACAATCTGGGCCCGTATTTTCCAATCATCCACTTATTATGCCCCGATTGATGTAAACATCTCCATCACAGAACGATTACAAGCAATGACAATAGGAACTGGCTACCTGTTTCACCGCATGCTTCTACCATTCGACCTAACGCCTGCCGTATGGGACGAAGGTGTAGCGTTTTTTCCCAAAACATTACTTCCCTTTATCCTACTATCACTCCTAGGTATTGCCCTCATCTGTTGCTACCGCTCGACATTGGCAAAACGATTAAGATGGCTATTATTAGGTACATTGGCGCTAGCGTTACCAATCATTAATCCATTAGAGAACTCCTCCTTCTACCCCCAAAGATATGCACACTTACTACAAGCATTCGTATTGTTCTGCCTCGTTCTACAGATCGCTCAAAGTCAAATCACGGTGAAAAAATTATGGATCGTAAGCAGTTTCAGTTTAATGACTGCACCGATCAGCATTGCCTTGGTTCTCAAAGAACTACCCAAATGGGAGAATAGCTCTGTCCTTTTTGATCACATCGAGCAGCTGCCGTGGGCCAATGAACCTCATTCATCGCTAATGCTGAATCGCCTCAGGGCAGACAACTACGCATGGGAAGGGGACTATGAGAAAGCAATAACTCTCTACAAAAAGCTAATTACTAGCACGCCCAAAAACAGCCTATACTGGCACCAAATTGGGCTCTGCCACTTTAGAATGGGCGATCTGGCAAATGCACAATATGCACTGGAAAACGCCATCCAATCTACAAATTCACCACATCCCGCAATCCTGAGGCTATTACAGCACATTGAGCACCTGCTTCTTCAAGAAAGCACAAATGGAAATCGCCCCATCAAATAGCTGATTGACAGTGACTGTCCTTGGATAGTTTGGCTTTGCGCAAAATATGATGTGACTTAGCGCGCGCGGCTTCAGCAAACGAACCTGAGAGCCATCCATACACCATCGCGTATGAAACTCTGCTTGCCTATATGAATGAAGCGGAATTATTCAAAGTCCAGGTCTGCTCCCCGCAACTTTCCATCGTCATTCCCCTTACAATGAAGAGGCCACACTCCAGCCTCTCTTTTTAAAATACTACTTAATTGATCGCATCAACCCGAACCAAGAGCGC
>JABBCA010000042.1 GCA_018607135.1 Opitutales bacterium | reverse complement strand
CATGAAACAAGGGACTTTAACCCTATTACAATACGCACATGTCGGGCACACACCACAACAAGCGACCTGAATCCTTCGGGCGCATTGCTAGGATAAAGAAATCTTCATCCTTACTAATCATAATGCGCCCTTCTTCAGTTGCGATTTCCCAAAGAGCACGATCATCAACCTGACCTAAATCGCGATCAAGAACATGAACTGCATCGCAATTCCGACCTCGCAACCAACGCGCGAGCGTTCTAGGTAATTGCACGTCGACGAGAAACTTCATGCCGCGCCAGCGATCACTGCGTGGTCTGTTTGACGGGCCGCGTAAGTCAAGGCAGCAACAATGTCTTCAGCTTCTAAGAATGGATAATCCTCGAGAATTTCTTCATTGCTGGCACCAGACGCAATTAGATCCAGAACATCGCTGACACGTATGCGAAAGCCACGAATACAGGGGCGACCGCCACACTTACCCGATTCAACCGTAATACGTTCTAGTAATTCCATACCGATATATGTAGCCCAAAACTTAAAATCTGCAAGATGGAAGTCAACTAGCTCAGGTTGACTCCCTAATGTCGCGGATTCGCTTGCTGGGCGCGCCCATTGAGTTTGTCAGATGACAGACGGGCGCTCGCGAGCGAGCACGCCACAATCCATTCAAAATTGGACGTTGCTACGCCATCTACGGCAGACCTCCGTCAACGTTGGACGTTCGGCGTTCACTCCCCTTCATCAATCAGCTTCTTTAGAAGCTGATCTAGCATCCCCGGGTTGGCTTTGCCTTTAGTGGCTTTCATGACGGGGCCTTTCAATGCGTTGAGGGCTTTTTCGTTACCGTCTTTGTATTGGCCGACTGCTTTGGCGTTGCCAGCGATGGCTTCGCGGCAGAGTGCTTCGATCTCGCTGGTGTCGTTGCTTTGCTTGAGGCCTTTCTTCTCGACGATCGCGTCGGGCATGTCGCCAGTCTTAAACATTTCGGTGAAGACTTCTTTGCCGATCTGCTTGGAGATCACACCTTCGTCGATGATCTTTGCGAGTGTGCCGATGTGCTCTGGAGTGAGCTTACACTCACCCACGCTCAATGCGGATTCACCGTGCTCGGAAGCTTCGGAAAGTTCGCGGAGTAAGTCGTTGGTGATGTAGTTTGCGATTTGCTTGGGCGCGTTGTGCGTCTTAAGCGCTTCTTCAAAAAACTCACTGAGCTCGCGGTTCACACAGAGCACGGAAGTGATGGTGAATGGTAGATCGAGATCCGTTTGGTAGCGACGTTGCTTGTCCAATGGACGCTCTGGCAGCTCGGCTTCGAGCTCGGCGACACGGGCGCGGTCCATTTGCACGGGCATCAAATCTGGATCTGGGAAATAGCGGTAGTCGTGGGCTTCTTCTTTGCTGCGTAACGAGAAGCTGGATGCTGTATCCACATCCCAACGACGGGTCTCTTGTATGATCTTGCCACCATCGTCGAGGATCTCGGCTTGGCGTTCGATCTCGTATTCGATCGCGGCCTTGACGTTGGAGATCGAGTTTAAGTTTTTCATCTCAGTGCGGGTTCCGAGCTTTTCGGAACCGACCGGACGCAAGGACACGTTGGCGTCGCAGCGCATTTGTCCCTTCTCCATATCGCAGTCGGAGATACCGGCATAGATGATCATGTTGCGCAGGCAGTTGAGGAATGCCACGGCTTCCGTAGACGAGCTCATATCTGGCTCAGTCACAATCTCCGCAAGTGGCACACCGGCACGATTGAAATCGATTACGGTTTCGAACGCTTCGTGTGTGAGCTTACCTGGATCTTCTTCGAGGTGAATACGATTCAGCTGCACCCAGCGGTGCTCGCCTTCGACATTGCGCGACGGGCCAGGGAGTTCGATCTCGACCTTACCTCCGATACAGAGTGGCTCTTCGTTTTGCGTGAGCTGGTAGTTCTTAGGCGAGTCTGGGTAGAAATAGTTTTTACGATCCCACTTACAGACCTCTGCGATCTCACAACCGAGCATGAGACCCAGCTTCGCGCACTTCTCAATCGCGGTGTGGTTGAGCACCGGCAAGGTGCCCGGCAGGCCGAGCACGACGGCATCAGTCAATGTGTTAGGCGGCGCACCGTATTCGTAAGGTGCGGCGGTAAACATCTTTGTGCGGGTTTTAACCTGCACGTGAATTTCAAGTCCGATGACTGCTTCGTATTCCATGATAAGTAAAAATTATGAGGGGCTCACGCAAAGGCGCAAAGACGCAAAGGTATTGAGTGAAATATATTATTTGAGGTCATTTACGATCCGTTCGATACCGTCTTTCATTAAAACTGCTCCGAAGTTCAAAAGAATCCCTAGCCTTTTGTCAGCCAGTTTGATGTGAGTGAGCAACTGCTTGCTGTGAACTTTATTGTATTTTTCGACGGATTTGAGTTCTACGATAACTTTGTTTTCTACAATTAGGTCAGCTCGAAAGCCTTCTTCAAAAAACTCACCTTCATAAGTAATAGGCACTGCGACTTGACGCATCACGCTTAAGCCACGCTTCTCCAACTCACGAGCAAGAACCACTTCATAAACATGTTCCAGTAAACCAGGACCAAGCGCGCGGTGTATCTTTACGGCAGCGTCAACTACCTCTCTGCTAATTTCATTCTCGGTCATCTTTGCGCCTTTGCGTCTTTGCGTGATCCAACTTCTACAGCGTCGGAGTTTGTTGTGCGTAATTATGCCCCTGCTCGAAGGCATTCGCTACGGCGAACATCTCGGCTTCGCCGAAGGCTTTGCCGATGACTTGTAGACCGATCGGCAGGCCGCTTTCGGTGAAACCACTAGGAATCGAGATCGCGGGCAAGCCCGCGAGATTGACCGAGATGGTGTAAATATCGCTGAGATACATCGCGAGCGGATCGTCGCTGCGCTCGCCTTGCTTGAAGGCGGGTGTGGGCGAAGTCGGCGTGAGGATTGCATCACATTGCTCGAAGGCATTTTCGAAATCACCGAGGATCAAGCGACGCACTTTTTGCGCGCGCAAATAATATGCATCATAGTAACCCGAGCTGAGCACGTAAGTGCCGAGAATGATACGGCGCTTCACTTCGTCGCCGAAACCTTCGCCGCGGCTCTTGGTGAAGAGGGTCAATGCATCTTTCGCTTCTTCGCTGCGGTGACTGTAGCGCACCCCATCAAAACGAGCGAGATTGGACGACGCTTCCGCGGTCGCGACGATGTAGTAAACAGGAACCGCGAGTTCTGAGTGCGGCAGCGAAATATCAACGATCTCACAGCCTTGGCGCTTATACCAGTCGATGGCTTGCTCGATGTTGGCCTTCACTTCGGGGTCGATACCTTCGCCAAAGAATTCACGCGGCACTCCGAGTCTCCACGGGCCCTTCTTTTCTTTGAGTGCTTCCGCGTAGTTGGTTTCACCTTGCGGTGCAATCGAAGTGGAATCGAGCGGGTCTTTGCCGAGCATCGCCTCCATCAGAAGCGCCGCATCTTCAACTGTGCGCGCAAAGGGACCGACTTGGTCGAGCGAAGACGCGAACGCTACCAAACCGTAGCGTGAGATGAGTCCGTATGTGGGCTTCATGCCAACGACACCACAAAGGGCGGCGGGTTGACGAATCGAGCCACCGGTGTCCGTGCCTAGTGTCGCAATCGCTTCACCCGCAGCCATTGCTGCAGCGCTACCGCCAGAAGAACCACCAGGAATGGTTTCGAGATTCCACGGATTGCCGGTGGTTTGGTAGGCCGAGTTCTCTGTGGAGGAACCCATCGCAAATTCGTCCATGTTCAAGCGGCCCCAGATTACAGCACCCGCTTCGCGGAGCTTGACGATACAGGTCGCATCGAAGGGTGACACGTAGTTCTCCAACATCTTGGACGCGCAACGCAGTGGCTGATCCTTCACGGCGAGGGTGTCTTTGATGCCAACGGGAATGCCGTCGAGTGGCCCGATGGCCTTACCCGCCGCACGACGCTCGTCGGATGCCTTGGCTTGAGCCAGTGCATCGTCGGCATCGGTGGAAAGAAATGCTTTCACCTTGTCGTCGACGGCCGCAGTGCGGTCGATCACCGCTTGGGTGATTTCGACAGAGGTGGTTTCGCCCGCCGCCAACATGGCGGAGAGTTCAGCGATTGTTTTATAAAAAATGGAAGACATTTTTTTGAATGGGTAATAGCTTATGTGTAATGGCTAATGAAAATTCTTAATCTTACTCCTAATCATAATCTTAATCCCCCGCCCTCTTTAAATTAAGATTACGAGTAAGATTATGATAAAGACGGTCTACTCGACGACCTTTGGCACGACGACTTGGTTGTCGCGTTGCTCGGGGGCCATCTTGGTGAGGACTTCGGGGGCGTAGGTTTCGCCAGGCTCGTCGCCTTCGCGCCAGATGTTAAACACGCGGTGCGCATGTGCCATCGGCTCAACGCCTTCGACGTCGACCGCATTGAGCTTTTCGAAGTAGCCGAGGATGTCGTCGAGCTGGCTGCCGAGCTTGGCCTTCTCTGCGGCGCTCATGTCTAGGCGCGCGAGATTGGCGACGTAATCGATATCTATATGTGGAGTTTCGGACATAATGCGGTCGATACAAAGTAAACCCACCGCTTTGGCAACCTCTGAAAAAGCTCTCAATACGCAATTCTAGAAGGATACACTTGTTCTCGATTCAATCGTTCATTAACTTTCCGCGTATGCGACCATTGCCCCTCATATTGATCCTGATAACCACAACTGTCACGCTAGCTGTGGCCGAAACCAAGCTCGCCTCAATATTCACTGAGTCGATGGTCTTGCAACAACAAGACCATGCAGTCATCTGGGGCACTGATGAACCTGGGCAGCAGGTAAAAATCACGGGGGCTTGGGGTCAAGCCGCTGAGGCTACGGCTGACCATGATGGCAACTGGCGCCTTTCGCTCAAAACTCCCGCAGCTGGCGGCCCTTACAAACTGGAGGTCCAAGGCTCCTCTGAAATCAATTTCGATGACGTCTTGATCGGCGAGGTCTGGCTTTGCGCAGGCCAATCGAACATGCAAATGCCGGTCAAAGGCTTCAACAACCAGCCCATTAACGGCAACCAAGAGGCCATACTCGCAGCGAACAAAGACCGTATCCGTGCATTCACTGTCAAAAGAAATAGCAGCGACACCGCACTGGACTCAGTGACCGGTCAATGGATACCCTCGAGCTCAGCGACAGTTGGCAACTTCAGCGCGACCGCATACTTTTTCGCGAAGAAGCTCCAAGAGACTATCGATGCCCCGATCGGGCTCATCATCACTAGCTGGGGTGGCTCGAGTGCAGAAGCTTGGACCGACGTCGAGACACTCGAAAGACTCGGAATTTCGAAAGACGCGCCCAACGGCGACAAAGCTCAACAAAGGCAACCCACGAAGCTTTACAATGCCATGCTCCACCCGCTCATAGGTTACAAACTAAAAGGCTCGATCTGGTATCAGGGTGAGTCGAACAGAAACCGAGCCCACCAATACCGCGACCTCGTCACTGCAATGGTCTCCTCATGGCGCGAACAATGGGGCCAAGGCGACTTCCCATTCTACTACGTGCAAATCGCTCCGTTCAATTATGACACAAGTGGTTCAAATTCTGCCTATCTGCGCGAAGCACAACTCCAAACGATGCAGACACTCAAAAACTCAGGCATGGCCGTGACGCTCGATATTGGTGACCCTAAGTTCATACATCCTCGAGAAAAGAAGGAGATCGGTGAACGGCTCGCCTACTGGGCACTCAACAAGGATTATGGAATCGAGGGTATTGAAACCACGGGCCCACTCTACCAGAGTCACACAGTGGATGATGATGGCAAAGTGTTAGTGGCATTTGAAGGCACCACCACTGGTATTAGTAGTTTCGGTAAACCATTCGATGGCTTCGAGCTCGCTGGTGCGGATAAAGTTTTTCATCCTGCCAATGTGAAACTATCAAAAAAAGCGAACGAACTCACCGTCTGGTCCAAAGAGGTTCCCGAACCTGTCGCACTGCGCTATGCGTTTGAAAATACTCCTAATGCGAGCCTTTTTAGCACTTATGGATTGCCTGCATCCTCGTTCCGAACTGATGACTGGATAGAAGAGTAGAGTGTAGTCGTAATCATTGACTGGACCTATTCACGAAACCCAAGGCTGCATTCAGTAAATTCTAAAGCCCTCAGTCAAAAGCGGTATCGTTCCATTATGTATTCAGGCTCGCATTCTTTGCAGCCGCGCATAGAAACACACACAAGCGAGAATACTCCATGCCTAGTTCGCACAACGCCTCTTTTAAGCTGCGACCAAAACTATAGTGGCCAATGGCTCATCGTGCATATTCCGTTCAAGATTATCCATCGAACGCCAAGAATACCCCTAGTCAATCAACACATATTCAGATAAATTAAAGAGCTTCCTAACTACTAATTACTAAATGAGTCAATCATCCAACACCCCGATCGTCCCGAAACAGTATATACTGGCGTTCATCCTCACCACTTGCTGCTTTTCCCTCTGGGGCTTCGCAAACGACTTCACCAACCCATTGGTAAAGGTATTTGAGCAAGTCTTTATCATCACCACTTCTCAAGCATCTTGGCTGCAATTCGCATTCTACACGGGCTATTTTTGTATGGCCATCCCTGCAGTGCTTTTCATCCGTAAGTTTTCGTATAAGGCCGCAATTATGCTCGGCCTAGCACTCTATGCGAGCGGAGCGTTGATCACAATTCCAGCCAGCTTGACCGCTCAGTTCGCTCTCTTTTGCCTCGCCTCCTATGTAATCACCTACGGACTGGCCTTCTTAGAGACCGCATGCAACCCCTACATCTTAGCGATGGGACCGACCGAGACAGCGACCCAACGCTTGAATCTTGCACAAGCCTTTAACCCCTGCGGTTCCATAATCGGCATGATTGTCGCCTCCATGGTGCTCGCTCCTAATCTTGAAGTCTCTAAAATTCGCGAGCAGGTCAAGACAGGCGATGCCAGTTTTACGCAATATTTGATTACAGACTCGGACATGCTCCCTAAAGGCGCCACCCTCACTGGCGACAGCTCAAGCGCCACCCTGCTAGATGGCTCTGTCGTGAGCGTCTATGCCGATGGCTTGCCCGACTTCGCCAACGAATCTGGAGCTCTCGATGGTGCAATGCCCAACGTCATGAAAGGCATGCGTGCCGGAAATATCGAAGCCTTCAAAGAAACCCAGCAGACCGATCTAGCAAACGTCCGTGGCCCCTACATGGTCATCGCAGGAGTGGTCAGCGTATTCTTTATCATTTTTGCGCTGACGAAGCTGCCGACCTTCAAAGAGGAAGACGATGCACCTTTCTTCGAGATTTTTGGCCGCCTCGTCAAGCGAGCACGATTCGTCGAAGGTGTCTTAGCACAAGGTTTCTATGTGGGTGCGCAGATCATGTGCTGGACCTTCATCATTCACTATGGAATGGAGCAGGTCGGACTCTCACTCTCGGAAGCGCAAAACTACAATATCGTGGCAATGATCATCTTTATCTCCAGCCGTTTCATTTGCACCTTCCTACTTCGCTTCTTTCGCCCGAGCCTCATGCTTCTAGCCTTCGCGATCGGCGGCTTTTGCTTTACCCTCGGCGCAATTTATCTACCTGGCCAAACAGGACTGATCTCACTCGTAATGATTTCGGCCTGCATGTCTCTCATGTTTCCTACCATTTATGGCATCGCACTCAACGGCTTAAAGATCGAAGAAGCCAAGCTTGGATCCGCATTCCTCATTATGTCTATTGTTGGTGGTGCTGTCCTCACAAAACTACAGGGAGGCATGATCACCGACTACGGTGTGCGCGCCTCATTCTGGCTACCTGCAGGCTGCTTTATCATGATCGCACTCTACGGTCTACGCTGTATGCTTTCACACGATAAAGACTTTGGTAAAGCCGCTTAATCCTAGAGTTAGATGTAATATATCGACGGGAATGGCGCTAAAAGTCAGCCGCTTCGCATTGTGCTCTAGCGCACGATAACCCAGACCTCACATGAGCGTATCATTCTAATGATTCTCTAACGTTGGGGACTCTACTTGCTAAGACAGTGGAGAATACTTTCTATATTCTTTTTCTTAGCGATACTGCCCCCCAAAAATTTTAGACTGAACTCGGAGCACAGCCCATGATTTTTCGAAAGGTTCGCGAGAAATGCAACGGATCTTCGTAACCCAGCTCTCGTGCCACCGCACCCACTTGCAACTGCCCATTACGCAACATCAGCCATGCGGCACTCATTTTGCGATGCAAGAGCACCTGATAGGGTGAGTCTCCATGATACTTTTTAAAGATTCGGCAAAGATACTCACCACTGTAGCCAGAGCGCTCTGAAAGTTCCGACAAGGAGTGTAGGTTCCGATAATCGGCCTGAAGTATGTCCATGGTTAAATCGTAAGCTTTACGAGAGCCCGACTTATCCCCACGAGTGGTGCCTTTGTGACGTGCCATCTTGTTCAACAATACTCGCCCCAACGACTCAATGATTGCTGGAGTGTGTGCATCTATGCCCTTCCCTTCCTCTAACATTTGATCAAAAACTGACACCAGTGGCGCGGCGTTACCTAATTGAAAAATACGGCCAGGCTCAAGACCCGCCTGCTGCCATGCCTTCGGAAATTCCACGCCGCCACTCACTAAAAAATATTTTCGAAACGGCCGCTCCGAGTCGTTCCAAAAATGGTGTGCCACATCCGGGCCATAGGTAAAAACGGCTCCGTAGCGAAGCCGTCGTTGCTGCCCATGCTCCTGATGAAAACCATATCCACCAGCAACAAATTCTAGAGTCCAGAATGGAAATCCATTTCGTTCAATTCTGTAGTCCGCCGCGCACTCTTCGTAACCCAGCATGAAAATGCGCTCAGGAGCACGCATATCCCTTGGAAAGTTCGCATATCGCCCTTTTTTGACTTGGGTCGACAACTCTAAAGGCAACTCATTCACAACTCATTTTTATTCAATAATATCCATACCATGTCAGTAATCTCACTTGCAAACAAGCCCTATAATTCATATAATAATGGTCTCGTTTTTACAGTTAAAGAAAGCACTAAGACAAAAAAGTCTTTTATTAAAATACGAACATGAACAATTACCCATTCAAATTCCCCAAAATCGGCATTCGCCCTACAATTGATGGACGCCTTGGTGGCGTGCGCGAGTCCTTAGATGACATCACCATGAATATGGCCAAGCGTGTCGCTGCCCTATTCACCGAAGAACTCCGCAACCCAGACGGCACCCCTGTCGAATGCGTCATCGCTGACAGCAATATCGGTGGCGTTCGTGAAGCTGCAGCCTGCGAAGAAAAATTTCAACGCGAAGGCGTTGGCCTCAGCCTCACCGTCACTCCATGCTGGTGCTACGGCTCTGAGACAATGGACATGGACCCGCACCGTCCAAAAGCAATTTGGGGCTTCAATGGCACCGAGCGCCCTGGTGCAGTTTATCTCGCAGCTGCCCTTGCAGGTCACACACAAAAAGGCATACCCGCATTTGGCATCTACGGTAAGGACGTGCAAGAAGCGGGCGACGAAACCATGCCAGAAGACGTCGTCGAAAAACTGCTCAACTTCGCTCGTGCGGGTCTTGCAGTGGCGTTCATGCGCGGCAAGGCCTACCTCTCTATGGGTGGCACCTCAATGGGGATCGCTGGCTCAGTCGTCGACACTGCATTTTGGGAGCGCTATCTAGGCATGCGTGTTGAAGCCATCGACATGACCGAGATCGCGGGCCGCATGAGCAAAGGCACCTACGACCAAGCTGAATTTGAAAAGGCCCTCGCTTGGGTCAAAGAAAATTGCCCAGAGGGCAAAGACTACAACAGCGAAGACACACAACGCAGTCGCGAGCAACTTGACAGCGAGTGGGAAGACTCCGTAAAGATGGCTCTGATCGCCCGAGACCTCATGGTCGGCAACGAAAAGCTGGCTGAAGCTGGCTATGGGGAACAAGCCCAAGGCCACTACGCAATTGCAGCAGGTTTTCAAGGCCAACGCCAATGGACTGACCACTTCCCCAACGGTGATTTCATGGAGGCGATTCTGAATACTTCGTTTGACTGGAACGGCAAACGAGCGCCTTACATTGTTGCCACCGAAAATGATGCTCTCAACGGAGCCGGCATGCTCTTCGGCCAGCTGCTAACCAATTCAGCGCAAATTTTCGCAGACCTACGCACCTACTGGAGCCCCGATGCAGTGGCACGCGTTGCCAATGGCCATCAGCTCGACGGTGCGGCGTCAGACGGCCTACTCCACCTCATCAACTCTGGCCCTGCCGCCTTGGACGGAACGGGCGACCAGAAAGATGCTGACGGCAACCCAACCATGAAACCCTACTGGGAAATCACTGACGAGGAAATGGCGGCCAGTCTCAAAAACACTAGCTGGCACCCATCGATTACAGAATACTTCCCAGGTGGCGGCATGAGCACACGCTTTAAAACAAAAGGCGGCATGAAGGCGACCATGATCCGCCTCAACCTAGCTGCCGGACTCGGCCCTTGCTTACAGATCGCAGAAGGCTGGACAGTGGACCTGCCAGAAGAGGTGCACAACGCACTCGATGAACGCACCAATCCATCTTGGCCAACAACATGGTTCGCACCGCGCCTCACAGGCGAAGGTGCCTTCCGCTCGACCTACGAAGTCATGAATAATTGGGGGGCCAACCATTGCGTAATGACCGCTGGTCACGTAGGGGATCAATACATCACTCTAGCCTCAATGCTTCGCATTCCCGTTTACATGCATAATGTTGAAGAAGAGCGCGTATTCCGCCCGAGCGCGTGGCGCGCCTTTGGCACCTCCAATTTAGAAGGCGCCGACTTCCGAGCCTGCGAATCTTACGGACCGCTTTATCACTAATTCTTTCTTGAGAAACATTTATATATATTAGGGTATATATATTATTAGGGTTGTATCCGCATGGCTGGGAAGCTGTGCGGATACTTTCTTCATTAGTTTACGATCCACACAACACACCTCCTTACAACCTGACGCGCTCAAGGCTGAAAATCGGTGTCCATACACATATCTAGCTAGCCTTACGCTCAAGCGAGCGATAGGCTCCCCTAGAAACTAAAAGCGGCATCAGACCCGCCCACCCGTATCGCCAAAAAACCAAGCACTCTCTATGCTCAAAGGAATCTCGCCTCTTCTCTCACCTGAACTACTTGCCACCCTATGCCGCATGGGGCACGGTGATGAAATCATCCTCGCAGATGCACACTTTCCAGCAGAATCATTCAATGAAAATGTAATTCGTGCGGACGGCTTACGCATAGACCACCTACTGGATGCAATTTTGCCATTACTAGAGCTAGATGCTTACGTGGAAACGCCGCTCTTTATGATGGCTGCAGTTGAGGGTGATACACTCGACCCCCAAGTCGAGACCAGCTACCGTGCCGCTATAGAGAAACACGCTCCAGATGCACCTGCAACGGCACGCTTAGATCGATTCGATTTCTATGACCGCGCCAGAAGTGCGTTTGCCGTGGTCATGACAGGTGAGACTGCAAAATACGGAAACATCCTTCTCAAAAAAGGCGTCACGCCTATCCACTAAGATTCGAGGCCCTACATTTTCTCCCCAAGATGGATGAGGCTCCGATCCGCGCGAAGGGCTTTCATGTAGAAGGCGTGCAGCGTCGCAAGTCGTTGTTCAAATCCAGCGTTCAGCTCAGCCGCTTTCTGCCGACTCACCCGGTCGCACAAGCCGTCGATCATGTCATCCCTAAAGGCCTGCAGCATATAGAATCTAGCATTCGCTGCGCTGCCACCCTTCAAGTGGCCTCCGGTAGTCGGATTTTCTCTGGCCTGCGTTGGACAGTCGACGTATCCGGATAACATGTTTTTACCCTTAACTTTAATTTTAGTGGTTGCGTTGTAATAAATTGTATTGGCAACAGCCGTCATGAAGCCGTCGTCGATACCCAGTTCAGGCAATGTTTCATATAAGAGCATAACTCCCTGTAGTGAGTGTGAGTAGTGGCCAACGTCCTCCGACCTTCCGTAGAGCCTGCAACCATTCACTTCGGGAATGTCTCCTCCACCTTGAGAGTAAGGATAGAAGTATCCTTCGCCGTTTCTAAGCTTGGTGCAAATATGGCCAATACTGAACCAGTGCTTAATGTATTCACCAACAACCTTACGGTAACGGTCAATCGTCGGTTGGTATTCCTGCGAATCGGTCACCGCCTGCAAGTCTTCGAGTGCTGCCGTAAGCATGGCAAGCGTGCCGATACCATTCAACGCCCGGTTGAAGGCTCGAGATCTAAAATCATCCGCCAGTCCATGAGGAATGCCCATTTCAGGTTCGAGGTTATCGTCCCCCTCGCAGATCGGTTTTAGAATAAACACCATAGTCTGAATCATGGACTCGGCCTCCTTAAGCTCGTCCACAGTAATCGAATTGATATCCTTCTTGCCCGATTGCATAATGATCCGTGAATAAGCCGCCATGGAATACATGTAGGCCAAACCTTCGGGATCACTGGCCTTTAACCGCGCCGCAGAAGGATACGCCACCGAAAGTTTGTCATAATTACGGGCCGACTCCCTTAGTTTATGAAGGATACGTTTATCGCCGGTTGCACGGTAGGCCTTGTAGAAATCCAGCCAATTGTGAACGGGAAAGAAAAACCTCAGTGTCATGAAATTTTCTACAGAGGCTACGGGATCTACATAATGGCGCTCTTGGATGCCGTTTGACTGAGCCAGAGTCTCTTGAATCAAAAACTCAATCTCTTGCGGTGAAGGCAATCTGTCTGCAGAAAATGCGGTTGGCTCCCGACCTGCCATGGGAGCGGAGTTGTCAGATGGGAGCAACTTCCACCCCTCATCAGAGATGATGCTGTTGCTCGGACCTCTCTCAACGCAGTGATCACAAATTCTGCATCCAGAATCGAGCGCCTCTTTTTTCGTCAGTCGGGCGTAATTGCTTTTAGGCACAAAGCGGTGGCATCCAGACAAGTGCCATTTGAGCGGCCCTTTCTTCATGACTTGAGCCACCCCAAACGCATCGTCAGGTATCTCCATCACTGGATACTTGCGATTGTAACCCATTAGGCAGCAATTCGTGCGCCCAGATTGCCCCGATTCTCCGAGGCGAGCGCCAGCCTTATCAGCCTCCTCCAAGGTCATGGTTTTCTTTTCCTCCTTAAGGATAAGTTCAGGGCAGTCTCCAGCATGCACACGAAACCACAACGCATCGCAATAGACTTTCGAGTTGGGGTCATACTCGGCGGCTTCAATACCTGTGACGCCAGCAATGAGAAAAAGTGCAGTCAGCAACGGAGTAAATGCTTTGCGATAAGGATGAACTTTCTTTGTTGAGATCGTAAATTTCATATTTATTTATGTTATTTATTACGTATCTGCAAAAGATCACACATAAAAGCGAGCACATTCACTCTGAATACGCCACTTTGCGACTCCCGGTAGCCTCTCGGCACAGTCAACCGGTCGGCCCCGAACGTGCCTTTCGATACCTGCTTGCACTACCAAGCCTTGAACCATCAATATCCTCTTTTAGAACACAGTAATAGACCAGTGCCTAAGCCGCAAAACTCTCATGGTATCAAAAAAACATTCATCATCAATTCACGTGAAAGCAGCAGCTAAGAAGCAAAATAAAAGAGCATCAATCTTACAAATTTCGATACCTCATACACTTAAATACTACACTAGGATGAATACTAAACTGCGCTCCCTGTTCCTGGAGGGGCGACCTTAATATACATATTGCAAGTCGCTTTCGACTTTTCCCATGCCGTCGATAGATACGGTTGTGAAGTGATGGATCGACTCCATGGCGATCAAGCCAATGAGCAACGTGAAGGCAAACACGCTCGAAGCGCAGTGAAATGTGGTGACTGGCTACTGCTTGTGAATGAGGAGAACGTAAGTGACGAAGAAACCGTAAAAATCAAAAAACGCATAGATGATTGAAACCGACGACTATTCACTCGATGCTTTTGCTGCACGAGAGGACGTTTCAGCGCGACAAGAAGTCTACATCATACCCATACTCCATGCAAAGGCACTACAGCGAGCCTAAGCACTACAATCAAAACGATATAAAAATCGCGCCGGTGGAACCGACAAAAATAAAAAGCTGTATCAAGTAAAAGAAGCTCAATAACAAATTAGTCATCGATCTTAAAAAATACCCGCTATGAACTATTATATTTTTAATCCGATCTACCAAGAACGCGTATGGGGCGGCACACGCTTTGCAACTGACTTGGGCCGTGAGTTACCGGAAGGCAAAATTATTGGCGAAAGCTGGGAAATCGTCGACCGCGTAGAGGCGCAATCTACGACCGCAGAGGGCAGCACTATTCGCGAACTCATTACGGCAGATCCAGAAGGAATCATGGGTGCCAATTGGCCGGCAGAAAAGCCCTTCCCAATTCTCGTCAAGTGGCTCGACTGCAAAGAAAAGCTCAGCCTACAAGTCCACCCGCCTGCCGACGTTGCACACAGACTGGATGGAGAGCCCAAAACCGAGTTTTGGTATATCGCGAAAGCCGATCCAAACGCGACACTCATGGCTGGTCTCAAAAACGGAGTCACCTATGAGGAGTTTGAAACTGCTTTGAAAAAGGATACATTGGAGCCCTTGATACACACGCTCCACGTGAGTGCTGGTGAGTCTATATTCATTCCTAGCGGCCGAATTCACGCCATCGGCGGTGGCAACCTTATACTAGAGATACAGCAAAACTCTGACACGACCTATCGAGTTTACGATTGGGGGCGCGTGGGACTTGATGGAACGCCGCGTGAATTACACATCCAAGAGTCTCTCGAAAGCTATGATTTCCAGGACTACGAGCCTGACACACTCAAGGCAGTATCCGGAAATCAACTACTTGCGAAAAGCGATGTTTTTGACCTTCAAAAAATTAGCTTAAAAGCAGGCGAGCACCTCACTTTTGATGCAGGAGCACCGCGTATTCTGAGCCTAATTTCTGGAAGTTTGGAAGAAGCCGATGGCTCTAGTATTACGTCCAGCAGTAACGCACTACTACCTGCAGCACACTCATTCGATTTCCTAGCCACCGAAAACTCCGAACTACTGTTGACTGAAAACTTTACCTAATCCTCAACAACTCAAACCTCAATCCAGTCGACTACTATGCCAAATTCGCTTTGCAGTGAGCACCTGATATGTCATCTATCCTTTAAACAAATACAGCCGCAACGCTACACGCATTCCTCAATCGCGACGTCCCTCAAACTTTGTATGCACTTTTCAAGCGCAGGACGGTGTCAGTGATGAGCGACTGAAAAGTGGTATTAAACGTAAATAATAAACATTACGCCTGCCACAAACACATCTGCTAGTCTCTATTGCCAAAGACCTCTGAAGATGATTATTTAAACGTCTACAACTCGTAACCAGTCTCATTATTCACTACTCGATGAAAACACTCTACTCCGCCCTCTTTCTAGTCATTAGCACATGCCTTGGCCATTCAGCTGAAGACAAAGTATTCAAGCCCGACGTTTCTGTAGTTTACAAGACGATCGGAGAAACTTCACTTAAACTGCATATCTTTAATCCATCTGGCCACGACGCATCAGATACACGGCCAGCAGTTGTCTTTTTCTTTGGTGGCGGTTGGATGAAAGGGTCGCCGAGTCAATTCTATCCCCACTGTGAATACCTCGCCGCACGCGGCATGGTGGCGATGTCTGCCGAATACCGCGTAAAGTCTCGTGACGGAACGTCACCGATTGAGTGTGTTAAAGATGCAAAATCCGCGATTCGGTGGATCCGAGCCAACGCACTGGAACTGGGAATTAATCCGAATCAGGTTGCTGCTGGAGGCGGATCCGCTGGCGGTCATATCGCCGCCTCAGCAGGCACTACAACTGGATTTGAGGAGGAAGGTGAAGATACCACTATCAGTTCGATTCCAAATGCTCTGGTGCTATTCAATCCCGTTTTCGACAACGGACCTGGTGGTTACAAGCACGATTGGTTCAATGGCTACTGGGAAGACTTTTCACCGATGCACAACATCAACCCAAAGACTCCGCCGACTATTGTTTTTCTAGGAACAAACGATGCCCTGATACCTGTCGCTACAGCAGAGGAATACAAGGCACGTATGGAGCAACAAAAACTACGCTGCGACCTACATTTGTATGAAGGAAAAACCCATGGCTTTTTTAATTACAAAAAAACGGAGAACTATAACGAAACCGTCGCCGAAATGGATCGTTTCCTTGTATCGCTGGGCTTCTTAAGCGCGAAATCTAAAACCGAAACTACCCACGAATAAAGTTCTACTGCTTCAGCATCAGGAAAACTTAGAGGCGACGAGACACCCGCAAACACAAATAGACTTAAGGCGATTGAAAGATATCAAAACCGTTCGAATACGTTTCACTCTGAATCAGTCGGCCCCCTCAACATGAGATCATCAGAATATTGAATCTTACGAGCTAAGTCACGAGCTAGATTCAACAATACGCGGCTGAACAATTCTAAATTTTCAGCTTTCAAACGAGCCAGGGACTTCCTTGAAAAGGCAATGCACTCACAATCTTCAAGCGCGACAAAAGTCGCTGTGTCGTTAATTAAGGATAACATTGAGACCTCACCAAAGTGATCTCCTACAGTAAACTCTCGCTTTCGTATGTCTTGATTCTCATCCGCTAAATGCAGTTCCACTCGACCCGAACGAATGATGTAAATGTGCGAGGATTGCCCGCCCTTCTCAGCGATTACGTCTCCAGCCTTGAAACTAAGTGGTTCAAAATAACTGAGCATCCAATCCAACTCAGCTCCTGAAATCCCCCCTAAAAATGATATCTTAGATAGGATACTTCGAACTGCCTCAATATCTGTAAATGAATTCACGATTTGGCAAATGTTAACACCTTAGCCTTCCTTAATCAAATATTCACCCCAACCTTTTTCAAAAAATTCGCGATTCACGGTGGGCGTTAAATCAACCGCTAGCGGTTCCACAGCAAACGCATCCCCAATACGGCGGACTAAAAGCTTTTCATTTCGGTCATCAGTTCGCTCTTCAATAAAGCGGAAACTGCTGAGGTCTTCACTCTTCGCTGCTGGGCAAGCGGTGCCCGATTCGGCACAGATCGCACGAGCCCCGCGGCTACCTCCACCATTTTGGATGTAATGATTGAGCGCTGTAAGCACAGCTTCAGAAACCGCCACCATATGCTGCCAACGAAAGGCATGACCGATCAACGAAGGTGATCCAACTTTGATCCCATTTGACTCCACATCGTTACGTAAGTCTGACGCAGCAGCGAGGGCCGCTTCGACTTCCGACTGTGTGCAAATGATACCAGCATAATCACTCATCCTCGCTTGAATCTCAGTTTTCACCGACTTGGGCGTATGCGTCGAACTACCGTTCAAGAACGAACTGGCTTCAGAAAGTGCATCTCCCAATTTAGAAAGTATGTTCGTTTCATCTGGTGTGAACTCTGTTTTATTTAGACGTGAGCGCTTAATCGCCACAGCCACGCGTTTGCCAAATACCTGACCTGAATTCAATGCCGCACCACCTGGTCGCGTCACGCCATGACTACCAGCGGCTTCACCGATCGCATAGCAACCTTGCAGGCGAGTCTTGCCCCAGTCATCAATCAAAATACCCCCATTCATATGCTGGTTATTCATCGCAAACTCTAAAGGTTCAGTCGCGAGGTCGGTTCCGTGCATGCGATAGAGTTCAATTGCGAGCGGGTTCATACGACGTAAACGGTCAATCGGCAATTCAAAGAGTGCTTCATTATTTTCTAAATACGCACGCACGTCAGGATCGAGATCATCCAGCGAGAACTCCTCACCGCCATTCACAGGATCTGGGTTACTCAAGAAATCGAGATATACTTTACGACCTGCCTTCTGCTCGAGGAATACCGCGAGATCAAAAAGGCTAGAACCATAGTCGAGCATACGGGCCGAATGGAAAGGCCACTGATAACCCTTACGGAAGGTATTCGAGACCATCTCACGTGTCGTGCGATAGTAGCGCTTCAAAAAGTTAATCTCGTTGCCATACTCGTCGACCGAGTAAACACGCGGCATCACTTGCACATAAGTGCCAGAGAGGTTCCAGGGAAACTTAGTGCGTGGTGTGCCGATGCCAAACTGACTTTCAGTGACATTACAAAGCTCCACTCCTGCCTCCAATGCCAGCCCTAAACCGCCATGGCAATGATGTGGATACACACTGTCACGATACAGCTCACCAGGCCCGCCAGTGGCAATCACAAGATCTTCACACTGTATGAAAACTAAGCCGTATTCATTGCGCTTCTCTTCGCGGTGCAGTGCAATCACACCACACACTCGCTCAACTCCATCCACTGTTTCTTTAACAATACGAATGCCACTGCAGCTCGGTAAAATACGCACACCCAAGGTCAGCGCCTCATCAAAGAGAACCTTCACCATGAGCTTCGATGTGCGTGGTCCACAACTCGTAGCGCGCCCCGCCTCGTCATGGTCTGTTTGATAACGTAGAATCGCTCCTTGATCATCGTGTGGCAACGGTAGCCCCATAAACTGCAGCCCACCAATTGCATCATTGGAACCTACTGCTTCAACATAAGCCGTAGAAAAGTCCATCGCTCCACCGCTACACAAACTCTCGGCATACTTTACGAAATTATCCCCTTTGTAATCCGTGCTCGCAGTATAGAGCGTCTGCTTATCCGAACCTGAACACGCAGAGGTGCCTGCAAACAAACCTGTGCTCGCGACTAAAACATCCACGCCGCGACGATGCAGCTCTACCACCGCACGCATCCCAGCCGCACCACTACCCAGCACGAGCGCCTCACAGGTATACTTCGGTATCTCAATACCCGATGCAGATAGGCAATCTTCAGAGGGGCGAATACCAGCAACTGCAGGCATATCAACACGTGTCAATCGATCTAAAATCGCTTGGGGAATGGCATCAAAGCCGTCTTTTGTTTGAGTAGTTTTCATCATTTAAATTTTAGCTTATTGATAAGGGTAAAAGAGAATCACGAGCGCCATACACATCAGCAGTGCACCCGCAAATCGTAGACCAATGATTTTTAGGTTTATCGGTTCACCTACCTGCTGAAGATGCTTCACAAACAAAACACCAATCAGCACTGCCCAAAGCCCACGCATACTGTAGATCACATTGACCTCCGCGACGCTTTGATAGCGAACCAAGGTATAATTCAACAAAAGTGCCTGCCCAGCCATGAGCAACGATGCCAGTAATAGCCATGGCCAAGCTACCTTCGGGATCACACGCAGAGGGCTCTTAAAAAAGGGTAACAAACAAAACGACAGCGCTGCATTAACGAGCATGGCTATGAACATAAAATGAGCAGCGCCAAATGCGCGTCCATAGTGCCCCATCATCACGTCAGAGCCTGCAAAAAACAATGCGCTGAGCAGAGCCAAGCTGATAGTCAGCCCAACTCGATGTGCCCCACCGCCGGAAAATCCTAGACATGCGACTGCAAACATCGAAGCGAACGCTGCAAATGCCAAAGGGAGTGTGATGGTCTCAGTGCCAAATAAAACAGCGATGAACACGACAAACACCGCTTTAGCTCCCATTATGGGTGTTTGTAGACTCACATCACCATAGCGAATCGCCGCAAACGTAAAGAGCTGCCCTAGAAAAAAAAGCACTCCTGTTAAAATGGGAAATACAATCAATGACCAGTCTATCGTATTCGTATTGCCGATCAGCGGCACTGCAAACGTCGGCACAAATAAGCAGTTTGCAACGAACGCCAATCGCAACACTCCAGCGCCTTTAGCAAGCGCATACTTAGAAACTGCCGCTGCCACTGCATATCCAAAGGCGGCAATCGCTGAACTAATGTGAAATATCTCCATTTTTTATCTTTTGAGCTAAAATAATTGACATATTTATCTTATAATGCAAATAAAAAGGGATGAACCCTAATGAACTGACCCTAGATTTCTCTGTTGTGCGCGATCTTCGTAAGCGTGCGGGCATGACACTAGACAACGTCTCTCAACAATCTGGAATCTCGATTGCTGGCCTATCCAAGCTAGAACGAAACCAAAATATGGTGGAGCTAGATACACTCTATCGTCTCGCACGTGTGTTCAGTCTTTCGGCAACCGATTTACTCAACCTCGCGGAATCGTGCTCTGCTCAAACTAAGCAATCTGAGTCCTATACATCAGGCCCATTCCATTTCGAAAAAATTGGATTCAAAGGAATCGATTGTTTTCGAGCGACCGCAACTAGAGGAGATGAACTCTCGAAGCCAGAAGCCCATGGAGACGAATTAGAAATCTGTTGGGTTCAATCTGGCAGTATTCAGATAACGCTTCCTCGTGAGTCTCATATTTTGAAACC
Organism: Opitutales bacterium; assembly: GCA_018607135.1. Taxonomy (GTDB): domain Bacteria; phylum Verrucomicrobiota; class Verrucomicrobiia; order Opitutales; family Coraliomargaritaceae; genus JBPOFY01. Next base: position 58,916 of record JABBCA010000042.1, on the reverse strand, counting down.
AGGACAGGCACTCAAGTTCGATGCCGCGCTCGCCCACAGCTACCAGATCCTAGAAGACTGCGAGCTGACCATCTTACACATCGAAAAAACACACCGCTTCTAACATGGAAACTCTAGATCGCTTAGCTATACACACGATGACCACCAAGCCATGGGACCTACCCACCGCTTGTTCAAAATATGCCGCAGCCGGCGGGCCAGGCGTAGGCCTTTGGCGTCAGTGGCTCGAAGGTCGACCACTCGCTGAATCCAAACGTATGCTGGATGACCATGGCCTCAAAGCCGTGTCACTCGTTCGCAGTGGTTTCTACCCTTACACCAACGCAGCCGAAAAACAGGCCGCCTTTGATGATAATATCAAAGCTCTGGACGAAGCGGCAGCTGTGGGTGCTCCCCAAGTGGTGCTCGTCTGTGGCGCAAAGCCAGAGCTCAGTTTAGAGGAAAACCGCAAACAGATTACGGAAGGTATCGCCGCACTCACACAACACGCATCCAGCGTTGGAGTGAAATTGTCCATAGAGCCACTTCACCCGATGTATGCCGACTGCCGAAGTGCAGTGAATACAATCGGTCAATGCAATGACATGCTCGATCAAATTGGCGACGAGTGGGTCGGCATCGCAGCAGACGTGTATCACATCTGGTGGGATCCACAATTGGAACAAGAAGTGAAGCGCGCAGGAAAACGCATCATTGGTTTCCACGTCTGTGATTGGATGACACCGACCGCCGATATGCTCAATGATCGTGGCCTGATGGGCGAAGGCTGCATCGACAACCGCCGTATCCGCCAACTAGTCGAACGCACTGGCTTTGAGGGTCCCATCGAAGTCGAAGTTTTTTCCACCCGCCACTGGGAAACCGATCAAGACGAATACCTCGCAAAGATCATTAGCGCTTACAAGCAGCACGTTTAAACAAAACAACAAACTTAACTACAGAGAATACATTATGAAAACACACAAAATTGGCATCATCATGAACGGCGTAACTGGCCGTATGGGAACTAACCAGCATCTGCTTCGTTCAATCGACGCGATCATTAAACAAGGCGGTGTTCAGATCAGCCCAACGGAGTGCATCATGCCCGACCCGATCTTGGTCGGTCGTAATGAAACAAAGCTCAAAGCACTGATCGAAAAAACCAGCGTCGAAAAATACACTACAGATCTCGATAGTGTAATGAACGATCCTCAATATCAGATCTACTTTGATGCACAAAGCACACTACGTCGTTTCAATGCAGTCAAGCAAGCCGCTGCCGCAGGCAAGCACGTGTATTGTGAAAAGCCCACAGCGATCAAAACAGAAGATGCTTACGAACTTTATAAGATCTGCCGCGATGCAGGTGTTAAAAATGGTGTCGTTCAAGATAAGCTTTGGCTGCCAGGCATGCTCAAATTCCAACGCCTCGTTGAAAACGGTTTCTTCGGCGACATCCTTTCAGTTCGCGGTGAATTTGGTTACTGGGTGTTCGAAGGTCACACCATTCCAGCGCAACGCCCCTCATGGAACTATCGCAAAGAAGATGGGGGCGGCATGATCGTAGATATGCTCTGCCACTGGCGCTACGTAATCGACAACCTCTTCGGCAAGGTAAAGAGCGTCTCTTGCCTCGCAGCCACACACATTCCAGAGCGTATCGACGAAGCAGGTAAGCCCTATAAGTGCACCGCTGACGATTCCGCTTATTCTACGTTCGAACTCGAAAACGGTGTGGTCTGCCATTTCAACTCTTCTTGGAATGTGCGCGTTCGCCGTGACGATTTGCTCACCATGCAAGTGGACGGCAGCAAAGGCTCCGCCATCGTCGGTCTTCGCGATGTATGGATCCAACACTACGGCAACACACCACGCCCCACATGGAATCCAGATATCAAGCAACCGATCGACTTCTTCGATGGCTGGCAGAAAGTGCCTGAACAAGAAGAATATGACAACGCGTTTAAGATCCAATGGGAACTTTTCCTACGTCACGTCGTGCTCGATGAACCGTTCCGCTGGGACCTACTCGAAGGTGCTAAGGGCGTGCAACTCGCAGAGGTCGGCCTACAGAGCTCTGAAGAGCGCAAGTGGCTCGACCTTCCTGAACTCAAAGCCTAGTCGCTTCGCTTGAACTCACAAAGTTAGACGTTCAATATTGAGCGTTCGCAGTTCAAAACGAATATAACTCAACTCATTCAAAATTATGGCTCAATCCAACAAACCAGTCGCATTCATCACGGGCGGCTCACGAGGCATCGGCTTTGGCTGCGCTAAGCAACTTGCAACGCTCGGCTTCGATATCGCTATCAATGGAATGCGCGATGAATCAGACATCGCTGAGCCAATCGAAGCACTCAAAGCACTAGGAGCTAATGTGCTCTATTGCCAAGGTGATATCGGATCTGCTCAAGCACGTGACTCGATGCTCGCCAAAATCAAAGGCCACTACGGAAAGCTAAACGTTCTGGTGAACAACGCAGGCGTCGCTCCAAAAGAGCGTAAAGATATCCTCGAGGCCAGTGAAGAAAGCTTCGACTATGTCGTCGGCACCAATGTGAAAGGCCCCTACTTCCTTTCACAGGCAGTTGCCAATTGGATGATCCAACAGAAGTCCAAGGATATCAATGGTGGCTTCTATACCATCATCAATGTCGGCTCCATCTCAGCAACAGTTGCCTCTGTAAACCGCGGCGAATACTGTATCGCAAAATCAGGCATCGCAATGATGACTACACTCTTTGCGGCGCGTCTTGGCGAATACGACATACCCGTCTATGAGATACGCCCTGGCGTCACTAAAACAGATATGACCAGTGGAGTGACTGATAAATACGATGCACTCATTGAAGATGGCCTTTGCGTGACAAAGCGCTGGGGCTTCCCAGAGGACATCGGCAAAGCGGTTGGTTCACTCGCTGAAGGAAACTTCAGCTACTCAACAGGCCAAGTAATTATGGTCGACGGCGGTTTAACACTGCCACGCCTGTAGGGGCAACTCTCTCGAGCCTAGCAGTGAATCAACTCCACTGCTAGGCTTTGACTTCTTCAGACATTTATGAACGAAACTACTACAGTCGACAAAGAGGCACTCACCATATTAGAGCTCACCGATCATGATTTGATGGCGGCACTCAAAGTGGCCGAAAATCAGCTCAATATAATCTACACGCGCGCTCAAGTGCTCATGAGCCTGGCAGGTATGGTAGTCACGGTAACTGGGTTTTCGGGTCGCCTCATTGCGAGCAGCAGCTTGGCGGCACAACTCTTTCTCGTCTCAGGCCTCTTTGTCACACTTGCCAGCGTCATCTGGGTATTTCTACGAATCATGCGTGTGCGTTGGGTAACGATCCTAGCAACTCAGAACAAGGACACCGCACTTCAATGCGCGCTTAATCACCGTAACCGAAAAACAAAAGCCTATAAAATTGGCGGCGTCATCCTCTGCCTCGGGCTCATCCTCTACTCTATTTCGATAGCGCTCATGCTCATGAATCCAACACCTGTCATTGGTCCGGTGCGCTGATTACCGTTCAAATCAGTCAAAGTTAGCTAAACTGTTCCTCTCTTAGCTTGGACTAATCAGCTAGTATTGACTAATGAGTCAAAGTTAACTGCATCTCCCTAAAAATGACTAAACTTTCTCAGAATTGAGAGTTGCCAACAATCGTCGATCCAGAGAATATAATACTTATTAAAAAAAGGGTCCGGCTGACCAGATTTAGCCGATCTATAACACTCGCTTACCCAATCCGATGAAAAAACCCACCCTCTTAATCGCACTAACGGAGTCCGAAGAAAATGACTTCCTACCACCCAAAATAAAGGCACAACTCGAAGCACTGCCTATCCAGCTTAAATGGCTTCGCTTGCCGCTTGAATCTTCAGAAGGTTGGCGGCAAATCATCGAAGAATCTGGAGCCGAGGCACTCATGGCAGCATGGGCTTGCCCACGACTGCCCGATGATCTGCCGATCGGTGGCGAGAGTGGTTTAAAATACGTTGCTTACTTGGCAGGCAGTGTCAAAAAACTGGTGCCGCGCGAATTGATCGAACGCGGCCTACAAGTCACCAACTGGGGCTCTTCCATCAGCCGCACCATTTCTGAGTGTGGGCTCCTTCTTATACTTTCAGCGATGCGTCGCGCGTCCTACTGGTCCGTCGCGATGCACCGAGACGGCGCGTGGAAGGATGGACTCAAGACCACCACTCAAAGCCTCTTCGAGAAGCGCGTCGGCATCCACGGTTTTGGGCAAATTTCTCAACAGCTCATCCCCCTACTCAAGCCCTTCGACGTAGAGATCTCGGCCTATTCTCCAAGTGTGCCAGACGAGATCTACAACCATCTCGGTGTGCAACGCAGCCCGTCTCTGGAAGCACTCTTCGCTGAAAATGATATCATCGTCGAACTGGCTCCCTACCACGCCAAGAACCATCACATAGTGACCGAAGCACTGCTGCGCTCGATCCCGGCAGGCGGCACATTTATCAATATCGGTCGCGGAGCGGTGGTCGATGAAGCCGCCATGATTCAAGTCGCACGCGACCGAGTCGACGATTTGCAAATCGGCCTCGATGTTTACGAAAAAGAACCCCTGGTCGAAGACTCTCCGCTACGAGGCCTGCCCAACGTGGCACTCCTACCGCACATTGCCGGGCCGACTAAAGATCGACGTTGCGACAGCACACGCTTGGCTATCCAAAATTTGCAGCACTTCGCCCGCAATGAAGCTGTCGCCGATGCCATCACGATAGACATATACGACCGCGCCACCTAAACCAACACATTACGATGCCCACCCGACCTTTTAAAACCTGCGTCTCCACACTCGGTTGCCCCGACTTGTCTCTCAGCGCCGTCCTAGACCTCGCAGAGCGATTCAATATCGATTGCCTCGAACTCCGTTCGCTCGATAACCGGATCGACCTGCCTGCTTACCTGAGTGAACAACCCGGAGGGGTCGAGGCCGCCCGCAAAGCTTTAAATACGTTAGATTGCGGCGCAGTCGCGCTCGGCACATCCCATAAGCTGGTCGACCCGAAAGATGGCAGCTTAGAAGAGTTACTGGCATTTGCTCAACTCGCCGAGGAATTAGATACCCCCTACCTACGCGTATTCGGCGGTGGTAAATGGGGCACACCACTGACTGAGGAAAATTTCAAAGAAGCGATCGACTTTCTCAACTGGTGGCAAGCCAAGCGAGCTGAAGAAAACTGGAACGTCGATATTCTGATCGAGACGCATGACGCCTTTTCCGCATCCGCACCCCTGCTGGAGCTCTTTAGCCGACTCGGCCGCTCGGTCGGCATCATCTGGGACACGCACCACACATGGAAGCTCGGCCGAGAAACCCCAGCAGAGAGCTGGAACCAACTAGGCTCTTTCACCCGCCACGTGCATATCAAAGACAGCATTAGCCAGCCCTCCGCGCGCCACCCATATACTTACGTGCTACCTGGGAGCGGCGAGATGCCTTTAGACAAGGTTTACGACATCCTCTACGAAAACAATTTCACTGGCTCCGTCGCTTTAGAATGGGAAAAAATGTGGCACCCCTACCTAGTCGATATTTCGGAGGCATTGAGTGCCTGCCAAAAGAACCCGACGTGGTCTGGATCTTAACACCTAAGGGCGAATCAGTCGGAGGAAGACACTGGGACCATAATCATGAGTCAGTGTCAGGTCGACCTCGGTTTTCCCGTCAGCGGTGTCCGTCTGCAATGAGTAATGCGCTTGCGGGAGCGGATTCCAAGGGCTGCCTAAGTCGGACACAATTTCAACATCGTATTCAACCCCAAGCGTGAAGCCTGTTTTCACAGACCACTCGAAGACCATGTTTGAACCACTCTGGCTAGGAGCAACGAGTAGTTGAAAACCGTGACTGGTCGCATCGTTTGGAACTGACCCATAGAGGTATTCGAAAAAGTCAAGGTCACCATCTCCATCTGAGTCGAGAGAGCCATCGATCACCCCTGTGGTGATAAAATAAAGCTCCTCCCAAGAATCATCAATGCCATCTTCGTCGGCATCACTGTCCACTACGACGATTTCAGAAACACCGCTTAGCTGGATGTTATCCATCCACAATTCGGCGCCACCAAAACTAGCGGAGGTATCCAAGTACAGGCGAAATTCCACTGGCGATACTGCGGCGGCCATGGATGAAAGATCGAGTGTAATCGTTAATGTCTCAGCACCACCGGGGTAGCTGTACGTATCCACTGGCGACCCCGTGAAGCCGTCTTGGCTGGAATGAAGCGCTACCTGCGTCGCTGCATTTGGAAACTTAAAAGTGAAACTGAATTCACTAAAGCTCAGCGATATACCTGCCTCCGGAGTGATCGTAAAGCTAAGGTAGTCACTATCCAAAAGCACTCCGTCATTCATATCGCCAACGGTCCATTTGAGTGATGGCACTGGCGCGCCCCGCTCACCAGTTGTGCGAGTCTCATAGCTCGACCCAAACCCACCGCCATCAGTAATCACACCAGCTACACTATTTGCATCGCTGTCAAAGGAGACCGAAGAGGAGCCGTAAAAACTGTAATCCGCAAGAAGACTCGCACTGACTTCTGCGGGAGTCGCAGACGTTTCATCGCTTTCCATCGATTCGTTATCGCTGGTATCCACAGCGGTGACGACATAGTAATAGGTCGTGCCGTTCACAACAGTGTTATCGATGTAGCTACTTCCTGAAAGATCGCTGACCAAGGCACTGCCGAAGCTACCAGTGGTGGTGGATCGATACACGCGGTAGCTGTCTAAGTCCAGATCACTATTGTCATTCCAATCCAAGGTCAATAAGGTGTCCCCAGCGGTGGCAGTCAGGCCAGTAGGTTTCACTGGCGGCGTGCCGTCTGGCACAAACACCGGCGTCGCGGAGACCTCACTACTCTCAGCTGACTCGTTGCCACTGGCGTCTTCTGCAGTCAATACGTAGTAGTAAGTGGTGCCATTCTCGGCGGTATCATCGAAAAAACTGTTGCCGCTTATGCCAGAGCTCAGAGCTGTTGTATAACTGTCCGAGATCGTGGATCGGTATAAATTATAAGTGGCCGTATCGCTATCTGTATTGGCAGTCCAATCCAGTGTGACAGAGCCATCGCCAGCGGTCGCAGTCAGCCCGCTCGGCACTGGAGGCGGTGTCGTATCCGCAGTCACCGATATTTCGAGGGTGGCAGTATCGCTACCACCGGCCGCATCGACCTGCACACTAAAGCTGTTCAGTCCTGCGCTGGCCGGAGCCATGCCACTAAGGCTGCCGTCGCTGGCGACGGTCAACCACGTAGGTCCGGACAGTTTGGTAAAAATCATCGGGTCGGACTCTGGGTCGGAGGCATCGTCGTCGAGGGTTGAGCTGTAACTCTCTCCTATTTCAATACTGGCCTCCACTATCGGATCGGAATCAAAGCTAGGCGCAAGGTTGCCTGCGGTCGCGGGGATCGCAAGGACCTGATTACTTGGGCTGGACTCGACATCCTCTCCGTCGGTCGCGGTGACTTGATAGTAATAGATAGTTCCGTTGACTGCGGTGTCATCCAAATAACTGTTAGTGGCTAGCCCAGTCGCGATCAGGCTGCCTAATGTGCCAGACGCACTGGAGCGGTAAACGGAGTAAGTGACTGGATTCGTCACGGTATCTGCGGTCCAAGTAAGCGAGACTTGGCCATCGCTTGGAGTGGCGGCAAGATCGGCTGGGCTGGGTGGCGCGGCCTCACCGAGGCTGAAGACCGAAAGCGTGGGCAACGGATTTCCGGCAGTATTAAAGAGCGAGGCAAATTTAGTGGTCTGATCGCCATCATCCGCGCGGAGGATCAAAGTGATTTCCTGATTGGTATCGTCTAGGAGGAGTTGCTTAAAGGCTTCTATCTCGGTAATTTCTATGCGGTGCAGGCCGATGTCTGCGTCATCTACATTGGAAAAGAAATTTAGCGTGCCGAGCTCGATTGTGGTGTAGATGTTGGGCGGAGCAGTGCCGCCGACGACTACATCGGGTCGGTTACTGTTGATCATATTATTCCCGCCCCCGGCGGTGCCGTCGCTGCCTCCAGTCCATGTGGATTCGCTCAGAGCAGCGGGTGCTATTTGGGCTCCGTCCAAGAGAGCATAGATGCGGACAGGGTCGTCAGCGTCCGTCGCAGTCGCGTAAAGGTCGAGGCTAATCCGGTCGATGACATCAGGGGCGAATCCACCGAGCTCGGAAATACCGCTCAGAGGAAAACGAATAAAGGCGCTCCGCGCAAAGGAAGCCCAATCGCCCCGGTTTACTTCCAAGTCTTCTTTCGAATTTTGCGCCGTATCTCTCGCCGCGAGGACCCACGCGTTATCCGTAGCAAGGACACTTTCTGCGCTGACTGCCTCAACGGTGACTTCGATTTCTGCACTCGGTGCAGATTCATTACCATCGGTGTCCACAGCGCTGACTCGGTAAAAATAAGTGACGCCGACTTGCGCACTCGTATCCGTCACCTCGTCTAAGCTGACATTAGTCAGGACAGGCGAACCATAACTGCCGCCGACTGTTCGGCGATACACGCTGTAACTGCTCACATCCCCTTCGGGGTTTGGATCCCAATCTAGAAAAGGGCCGCCCTCTCCAGGAACGGCAACTAAGCCAGTCGGCGCACTCGGCGGCTCCGTCGGCGCGTCCACCATGTTGATAGTGATCGTCTCACGTGCGACATAGTCGTCATTATCAAAGGCCTCGGCCATCAGCTCGTAAGCGCCAGGAGCCAAGCTCTCAAGAAGTAAGTCCGTTTCTCCCGACCCTGGCCCCCAATCATACGGAGCTGTGCTGTCGATACGTACACGCACACCGTCGAGGTAGAGGCGGACGTTATCGATGGAGCCAGCGACATCTGGATCGCTCGCAGCGACTGTGACCGGCAAACTCGACCATTCTGAAAAATTTGCTCCATCCGTCGGTGAGGTGAAGGCCACCGTAGGCGCTTGCGTGCCCGTATCGTTGTTCACAACGGCTATCCACGAGTTAACTGTAGGCGGACCGCTCACGTAACCCAGCGCTTCAATAAAAACATCGGCGCGTTCTAACGTTATAGTGATCCACTCGCGCGAGTTGTCATACCAAGAGTGGGCTTCACCCGGGTAAATTTCGATCTCCATATTAACACCGATATTGAGCGCATCTTGCTGGTTGGCCAGAGCTTCCGCCGGTGAGATGAAGGTATCCTCAGAACCCCATTGCGCGATCGTCGGAGCCATATCAGTGCTTCCATAGCCAGTGCCAATTGGATTGAAGAGAACCAACGCATCTGGAGCCGCTGACACGGCAAGATTGTCCGTCGGCTCATTGTGGTTGTTTGGATCCGTCAGCGTGACCGCTAGATTCCCTCCAGCGGAACCACCCCCAGCCGCGAGCAATGCGGTGTCGACGCCCAGACGAGCTGCGTGCTCGATCACGTAGCGCATCGCCGACTTGCCATCTCTTCTCGCACCCTCCGTATTATTGAGACGGTAGCGCGCAGTCATCACAATCATTCCACGTGAAGCAAAATAATCACAGGCATAGAAAAACACATTAGGATTTCCGCTCGTATAGCCCCCACCGTGAAAGAAGACGATGGTCGGCGTGGGCACTGTGGGCGTATCGCCCGAGCCTGGGTTGAAAATATATAACTCCAAATCCTGCCCGTCCGCAGTCTTGTAAATCTCCGTCACATCGGGAGTGAACTGGCTGGGGCTAAACCAGTTGGAGGCCCTACAAATCGAATTGGATACGACTAAGGCGACAAATAAATAAAATAGCTTCATAGCGTTGGATTGTCAGGGTATTGGGGATGAAATCGGAGACACTGGTTGGATGCGTCCAAAAAAATAGAATAAACCTTCACAATGATATGAATGTTTTAGCCTATAACTAGTAATAATAATAATTAAAAAATCAACCTACAAAGTTGTTTCTATACTTATAACACTGATCTAAAAAGATTTTGCGAGTAGCGAAGCCTGATTTCAATTAGCAGGATGGTTTCCTGCGACCCAATGTGCCCCATACGGGATGAGCCACGCCAAAGTGGCAAACGGTGTCATAAAGATCATACCAATTTGGAAATAGTGCAAGTGGCGCCGCTCCAGCAACCACGATCATAAACCTGATGCCTGCGACAGGGCAACATTACTTGTCCTTACATAAAAAAACCCCGCTCTGAAATGAGCGGGATTTGTTTAAATAAATACTTATCAGTTTAGCGACGGCGAACCATCACCCAACCGAGAACAATCATACCAGAAAGTAATGCGTAGGTAGATGGCTCTGGGACTGCCGATACAGTTCCAGTCAGAATAATATTATCAGTATATGTATCACCAGTACCAAAGCTTGCGGTAGTATCCAAATAAACACGAAATTCAGTTGCAGTTATCACATTTGAAAAACCAGTAAGACCAGTAAGGGAAATCTCTCCCGTGTTGTCAGGGTCAGGTGAACCACCATTGCCATCGGGGAAGAAGAAGGATCCTACTGAATCAGATGTCGAAGCAAAACCATCTATCGAAGAAAATATGTATGCTGTAGCACCTGCATTCGTGGTATTGTAGTGACCAAGTGATAATTGATCAAATGTAATTTGAAAGCCAGCTCCAGGCGTTACAGTAAATGATAAATAGTCATTATTAACACCGAATCCGTCGTTATATTCATTACCGATAAAAACGAGTGAAGGATTGTCAAAAGGATTACCGAATCCAGGGCTCTCCAAGGCTGACGTACCAATACTTGAGGCATCCAATGCCCCAGCAATCGTGTTCAACTCAACATCTTGAGAAGCAAATGAGCCACCAGTGAAATCATAAACTGCTAGTTGATCTTGTGAAAAAGCCTGAGAGAGCGAAACACTTGCGGCAATAAGGATTGAGGGGTATATTTTATAATTCATATGTTTATTAGAATTTAGAAGCGTGATAGTGAAAAGTTACACTGTTATTGAGACCCTACCCTAGTCAATGTTAAATATTAATATTTTTAAAAATAATTACCTACAGCACTATCCTCATGGAGCTGTAAAGATCACGCTTACTGATAATGTGTTAATAAAAAACACAGCCACCCCATAGGGATGTGCTAAAAAGTTAAAAAGTGGTAGGCTTTGGGCGGCTTCCGACCAAGGAAGCCAGTTGATGAAACAACCAAAACCAACCAAGCACAGTTCTGTCGTCTTCAATCAGCTTTGCAAGCTCATCCCTGTTGGGATGGTTCGCAATCTTGCCGTCGAGTATGGGGTCGACAAAAAGAGTCGGACTTTTTCGCCATGGAGCCATGTGGTCTGTCTGCTGTATTGCCAGTTAACTCACTGCATCGGGCTGAACGATTTATGCGATGCGCTACGCCATCATGGTGCCAAGCTGTTTACTATACGCAGTGCGACTGCGCCGAGCCGTAACGGACTCTCGCATGCCAACAAGACGCGCAATGCGGACATGATGGAGGCATTGTTCTGGCAGATGCTTGACATCTTCAGAATCAGTTCCCGGGCTTTGGCCCCTCAGGTCGCTACAAAGGCTTGCCGCGCCGATTCAAGACGATCGTTTATAGTATCGACTCTTCGACAATCGCTCTGGTGGCCAACTGCATGGACTGGGCGAAGCACCGCCGTCGCAAAGCCGCCGCTAAACTGCACCTGTGTCTAAACCTGCAAACTTGCCTGCCCAGTTTCGCTGTGATCGAAGAGGGTTCTCACCATGATCGCGCTGTGTGATCGCGCTGTGTGCCAGACTGGTAGCGGGAGAGATTGCCGTCTTTGATAAGGCCTATGTGCACTTCAAGCATCTGTTCTCGCTGAGCCAGCGCGGTGCCTTCTGGGTGACCCGCGCAAAGGACAACATTCGCTACCATGTATGCAAAAAACGTAAAGTCGGTGGCAACATCTTACGCGACGACGAGATTACACTCAAAACCGCGAGTTCAAAGACTGACTATCCTCAGCGTATGCGCCGGATCGTCGCACGCGTCGAAGTGGACGGCAAAGAAGTCGAGATGGTTTTTATCACCAACAATATGGACTGGGCTGCGTCCAGCACCTGCGGACTTTACCAAAGCCGCTGGGCGATTGAGGTTTTCTTTAAACAAATCAAGCAAACCCTACAGGTCTGCGACTTCCTTGGACACTCAAAGCAAGCCATCCGCTGGCAACTCTGGTCGGCTCTGCTGATGTATCTACTGCTTCGTTTTCAAGCTTGGTGCTCCAACTGGCCGCACAGCTTTGCACGAGTTTTTACCATGATCCGAGGCGTGGTCTGGGATCGCTTCGACCTCGCAGATATCCTCCGATTCTATGGGACAGCAGGTGGTAAGTGGAGGATGCGTATCCAGCCACAAGCCGTATATTTGCCAGGATTTGCTCCATGATCCTATGGGACAGCATGTGGCCTATCCGGCCAATATCACACGCTTTTCAATTATGACATCGGCAAACTAACACGACTCTTGCCCGATCAACTCTCAGGCTTGCTCTCTACTAAGCATCCCTATGGGATGGCTGTGAATAAAAAACCAGAAAACTGACCAATTCTGAAATATGCTAGTGCTCACATTCCATTATACGGCCTTCAATTTAGATGTTCAGTCATCGAAAACACTGAAAAAAAATAACTGCCTAGGCCTGTGGTAAAGGTATAATCACTAGCCTGCCAGCCAAAATCATACTAAGCGTTTCTCACATACGAACAGTGCAGTTGCCTTCGCTGGCATATTGAAACCAGTTACCACTCCAACTCAGCGGAGATGACAACTTCAGGGTTTGACGAAATAGATGCTCATCTCAGCCAAGAGATTCTAAAAAGATCCCCCACAAGACCATTTATAGTCGTAGAGTTCATTATTTTGATCGACAATCACTACGATGGCTTGGCCATAGCGATCAGGCCACCAGCAACAATCGCTGTTAAACTGATCGAATTCCACGTGCATGGCTTTCAACTGTTTCCGCTGTAGTGAACGACCAAACTGCGCCAGATGTGCTGCCCGCTGCTTTGACCGCAAGTGAAAAATTAATAAACAAACAATTTTGTATGACTCTTAACTACTCAAAGACGATATAAGCGACTTGTTCCGTGGTATGCGATCGCTCGGTGTCATTTACTTGGTCTTCGTCGAAGATGAGGTCGAGGTTTGTGGCACTGACTGGATTCGCTCCAAGCAGGCAGGGCCAGCCGCCGTCGCCACCATCCATGGCCGCCGCACTGACGATGGCCTCCGAAGAGGTGGAAAGCCCACTGATTGCATAACTGTAGGGACCTCCGTTGTCAGGGCCACGAACACTGTCGGCACCCACTCCGGCTGCGAAGGCGACGCCGTCGATACTTCCGTTGCCGGACTCAAGTAGGATCACACCAAGTAGTTCGTTAGCTCGGGCAGTGGAGCTGTCTTCCCCAATGTGTTTACCAACATACATGGTAGACGCTGAGGGAATGTTTTTAATATTTGAATCACTGGCCCAGAAGACCGACCATGCAGTATCGTTTTCAGTCATGACTTGGCCTAAAACAACTGGGCTGCTGTAGCTGTTGACAGGTGCCAGCAATTCCATGTCCGACGTTTTCCAATTGCCCTTACCACTGGTGCCGTCGGAGAGCACCTTGATGGCCTCCATATCGACTCCGTGTTCGGCAGTCGTGTAAACACCTTCCTCCACAGCCATGATATGGACGGTGACACCGCTAAGTGCGGCACCCGATAAGTTCTGCAGTTTCAATTTAAAGCCGTTACTGGAGGCATTTCGCACACGAGCAACCGCTGGCGTGCTCGAGGTGCTGGAGAGCACCACCGTCGCCACAATCACTGGTGAGTCGTAGCTCACAGGTAAGTTGACCACCTGCCAGCTATCCCCCACTCCGGTGATAGTTCCCGTAGAAAGCCTTGGGCCGGCAGCAAGCGTAGTGAACGACCAGGCCGTTCTACCAGATCCTGTAATGGTTCTTTAACTATTGGGCCAATGCTTGAACTTCAGTTGGTAAGAGTGCGCGTGAGTAGATGCGCACATTATCAATTAAACCTGACCAACCTTTAGAACCGCCACCGTCTTTCGTGCCCTTACCTACAACGAGCGTAGCCACATTGTTGATCGTGCCGCTGACACTCGCAGGCGCATCCGTATACGACGTTTCCACACCGTCTATATATAATTTCAGCGATCCAGCATTCGACCATGTTATGGTGATGTGCTGCCAACTAGTGCTTTGAACATTGCTGGCACTTTCCAATGAAGAGACACCACCCGTGGTGGAAACCGAGACCTTGATCACATCTGTCCCGCCGCCGGCCCAGCCAGACTTGTCGTAACGCCCTGCAAACTGATTATCTTGGCCGTTCTGGTTATTAGTACTAAAGAAACCATTATCGGTATTTGTAGTGTCGGACTTAACCCACATGGCTATGGTAATGGCACCTAATCCATTGAGGTAATTGCCAGCATCTACATCTTCGATGAAGTCACCATTGGCAAAGGCTAGAGCGTATCCACTACCGTCTGGCGTGTCCGTCGACCAGCTCGCACCGTTGATAGTGCCGTCGCGCGCGTTACCCGAGTCATCCGTGGTCGTTGTGCCGCTACCGGCATCAAAAGTCCAGTGCAAGACATCAGGTGCCAAGCTGTCTTCCGTCGTAAATGACCAAACAGAACCTGCCGTTGTGCCAGTATTATTCACTTCGGCAATCGACCAGTAGTAAGTCGTCGCATCCAGAAGGGCGCCAGGGTCAAAGCTCGCGCCGGCTTGATTGCCTTGAAACGCAGGGCTTGGATTGGTGCCGAAGTAAACATCGTGCGAGGCGGTGTAGAGTCCAGCTGTCCAGCTCAGTTGGGCATCGGTGGCGACGTTTTGCGCACCGTCTACCGGCAACGGAATCGCTGCAGCGCTAGGTGCGACGCTACTGCTTTCGGACTCGATCACGAGTTCATCGATATAGAGCGTATCCAACTGCGTATTACCAGCAGTGGTATCCGTATCCTGCACCGAGACGTAAACCGTGCCACTTAGACCACTCGGCAATGCAAAGTATTGCGCTGAGTTGTCATCCGAGGTCTTAGTCACGGTGACCATCTCGTAATAGTTTACGTCGTCCGTTGAGTAAGCGAAGACAAAGTCGTCACCCTCGGAGTTGGCCGTATGATGAGCTTCGACATAGAAGGTCACCACTTCATCTCCGGTTACATTGAAGATCCAAACATGCTCAAGTATAGAAGAATTGCTGCTATTGACCTCGGTTATGCTTTGGTAGGTGTTATCGCTTAAACTCACATCAGCGAGTGAACCAGAGACCGTTCCATCGACTGCAATTTGACTGCTTGGCACATGTGTAATTGGATGTGCTGCCTCTACAGTAATATCTACTGTAGAGGTGCCTGTTGCGCCCTCGTTATCGGTCACTGTCAGAGTGATGGTGTGCGAGCCTACGGCCAGGCTGACCGATGGATTGATGCCGGTAGCAATCTGGCTACCGCCCTCGCTCCAGACATAGCTGACGATTGAACCATCCGTATCGGTCGAGGCACTGCCGTCAAGCGACACACTCTCGCTGCCGTTGTCGTCCGTGTCCGTCACCGTCTGGTCGGCACCCGCATTCGCAGTCGGAGCCACATTCGACCCGGATCCGGAACCGATGTTTGCGATGATTTCAACATTATCGATCATCCTTGGATTGCCACTGCCATCGTGGAAGTAGAGACGAACCTCAATCGCACTGCTTGTAGTTGCAAGGGAAGACAGGTCTAAGGTATTGGTCACCCACGAGCCCGCAGCCACAAGGCTATCGACCACAGTTGCAAAACCATCTTGGTCTGTTGCAACCGAGACGGAAAAACCACCGGAACGGTCAATGAATGAAAGAGAGGCAAGGTCTACGCTCACCCCTGCTTCAGGTGTAATGGTGAATGAAAAATAATCATCGTCCAAAATCACTCCATCGACGAAATCGACTCCTGCATTGAACGCCGCAGATGGCTGGGTCGGAGACCAAAAACCTCGGGTTTCCCAGTTAAATGTAGTCACGCCTGCACCGACTACCATGTCTCCGGCAACGGTATTGATATCAGAATCCGTAGAAGCCGAACTACTGATATTAAAAGGGTAATATGCAACCACTGCAGTAACGGGTGCCTCTGCTACGGTGACCAAAACGATATCGGTGCCAGTCGCCCCCTCGTCGTCGGTCACTGTCAGAGTGATCGCGTGCGAGCCTACAGCAAAGTCGACCGATGGATTAATACCAGTTGCGATTTGGCTACCGCCCTCGCTCCATACGTAGTTGACGATGGATCCATCCGGATCGTTAGAAGCACTGCCGTCAAGCGACACGCTCTCGATGCCGTTGTCGTCGCTGTCAGTAACCGTCTGGTCGGCACCCGCATCAGCGGTCGGAGCCACATTCGGTAATGCTGCGTTTGCATTGATCGTAACGTTGTCGATCATCCTAGGATCGCCACTGCCATTGTGGAAGTAGAGACGAATCTCAATCGCACCACTTACGTCGGCAAGGGAAGACAGATCCAAGGTATTGGTCGCCCAAGAACCCGCAGCCACAACGCTATCGAGCACAGTTGCGAAACCATCCTGGTCCGTTGCAACCGAGACGGAAAAACCACCTGAACGGTCAATAAACGTAAGGGAGGCAAGGTCTACGCTCACCCCTGCTTCAGGTGTGACTGTGAATGAAAAATAATCATTATCCTGAACCACTCCATCCGCGAAATCGACTCCTGCATTGAAGGCCGCAGATGGTTGGGTCGGAGACCAAAAACCTCGGGTTTCCCAGTTAAATGTCGTCACGCCTGCACCGACCACCATATTTCCGGCAACACTGTCGGCATCAGAATCCGTAGATGCCAGACTACTACCATTAAAGGGATAATAGCCCACTACAACCTGCGTTGGAGGACTATTCGCATTGACAGTAACGTCCACCGTATCGGTGCCTGTCGCACCCCCGTCATCAGTCACTGTCAGCGTAATCGTGTGCGAACCCGCAGCCAAATCAACCGATGGATTCACGCCTGTTGCGATTTGGCTACCGCCCTCGCTCCACTCGTAGCTGACAATCGAGCCACCCGGATCGGTTGAGCCACTCCCGTCAAGTGTAACACTCTCACTACCGTTGTCGTCCGTATCCGTTACAGTCTGATCGGCTCCCGCGTCAGCGGTCGGAGCCTGATTTTGCACCGTCGCGGTAGAAAGCCCCAGCGTTTCTGTCGCGCTGTCATAGGTAAACTGAATGCCGGACGAAAGACCGTCGGTCGCAGTAACTTGAGCCCAAGTCTTACCAAGCGCTGTTTTGTTCTGGCCGTTGTAAGTCAGACGATCTGCATTCCACTCCGCTTCCGCCCATTCATCAGCGGAAGCCACCGTCATCGACATTTTTGTGCCAGTCAGCCAGTCAAGTGTCGCTCCGTTACCCAAGCCTACAAGAAGCTTCAAGGATCCTACTGCAGTTCCACCAAAGGTAATGGTTGCTGGTATATCGCATTGAAAATTATCCGCAGTGATACTTCCGCCGTTAAAGCTGATTGGCCCCGGTGCAGTCAACGAGCAGAGGATCTGATCAATTCCACTAATTGTGCCACCATTGATGGTGAGCTGACCGTCGCCTCGAACAATCAGGTCTGCCCCGATCAGCATCGTGCCGCCATTCATGCTTAGGCTTGCGCTGCTACCGTTGATCACCGTGTTTTTGTTATTCGCAGTCAAATCCACATTCCCATCATTTAAGGTGAACTGCGCGTTATTTAAAGTGAGGCCCCTGATCGCGTTGGTCCCTGCCGTCGGACCATCCATCAGCCAAACAGACCCAGAACCGAACGAAAGTCCGCTAAACCCACCCTCCCGTGAGAGTGTACCTGCCAGCTGTGTAATGTTGTAAGCATTATGGCTAGTATTACTGTCAAATCCAGCATCAATAGCTATGACACCTTGCCCGCCGATCGGCAGCCCAGCATCCCAGTTCTGCGTGGTGCTGATTTGATTATCCGCAGCGCCGGAAACCGCTTCGCCTATAAACAACGCCGACTGTAGGCCGGACTGCGGAGTCGCGGACACTTCATTACTTACTGCGGATAGCTGTGCACTGGCATCAACCGCCTTCAATGTATAATAGTAAACTGTTCCATTCGAAATCAAGCTACTATCCGTCCAAGAGTTTGAGGTGATGTTCTCCTCAATGGCACTACCATAACTTCCAGAGGTGGTTGAGCGATACAGGCTGTATCTAGCAAGATCGACATCGGTGCTTACGTTCCAATGTAAATAGACCTCGCCGTCTCGTGCCATGGCAAAGAGGCTAGTTGGCGCTTCCGGCGCAATGTCCGATGGCGTTGCAGAATCCTCATTACTAACCGGTGATTCGTTGCCAGCATTGTCGATTGCAGTGATTACGTAATAGTAGGTTGCACCATTCTCTGCGGTATTGTCGCGCCAGGTAGTTCCAGTCACGTTGGTGGCAATCGGGTCACCGTAGTAGTATCCGGACAGGCCTGTTCGGTAAATATTGTAGCCAGCGAGGTCGCCCGCTTCGTTGGTATCCCATTGCAGATCCACGAAAAAGTCGCCGACCGTAGCAATCAGACCGGTGGTAGCCACCGGTGCTGGATCAGGATCCGACGGAGTCGCAGAAGTCTGCGAGCCCGTGGACTCGTTATCACTGGTATCCACCGCTTTCAGTGTGTAGTAGTAAGTGGTATCGTTCGTAACGGTGGAGTCACTCAAAGCATTGGTCCCAGTCACGCTCGCAATCAAATTTCCGAGACTGCCGGAGCTCGTTGAGCGATACAGGTTGTAGCCGTAAATATCGGCTTCGGAATTACTGTTCCAAGTGAGGTCAACCAGACTGTCACTGACTGATGCGTTGAAATTAGCTGGGGCAGCTGGAGCGCCAGCCGGAGAGTCCGTCGGCAGATCGACCTGTATATTCACCACCTTCTGGGTGCTGCCGCCAATTGCCGTCACTTGGAATGTAAACTCGTTACTTCCAGCGTCACTCAAATCAGGCATGCCGCTCAGCGTGCCGTCGAGTGCGACATTCAGCCAGTCCGGCCCAGATACCTTCATAAAATACATCTGATCAGATTCCGTATCCGACGCTTCTGTCGAGAGATTGTCACTATAGGCCACGCGAGCGGTGGCATTATCTAAAGTTACCGTCGCATTAAAGACGGGCGTGTCATTGGACGGATGCACTACAGCGGCAACGAACTCCTGGCTTCTTGGAGATTCATAGCCGTGGTCATCGACCGCAGTAACCCAGTAATGATAGACCTGCCGATAATCCATCATACCGACGTGCCAGTCCGGCGTGCTTGATACGTCCACATGGTCGCTAGTCACGAGGCCGCCCGCCGCTGGCAACTTTCCATACGAATAAGGACTGCGATACACATTGTAGCTCGCCACATCCGCTTCGGGATTATCGTCCCAGTCCAAGACAATATTACCCACCAGCGGCGTGCTGCGGATTCCTTGAGGGGCACTGGGCGCACCCGCCACGGAAGACGCCGTGCGCTCGATCACAAGTTCCGGCTTCGGCCCCACTTCTCCACTCCAAAAATTCGTGAGAAAACCGCTTCCTTCCGTCACATTTACGTAGAGCGAAATCACTTCATCGCCCCCGACCAACTGGTCGCGTGCAAATTCCGTAACATCGAACTCAACGACCAGATCGTCTTGGCCATCTTCAATCGATAGAGAATCAAGCGGTGAAACTGCAACCGGTCGATTGGCAGCGGTCAGCATCTGCTCCGACCAGTTGTCATCCGTAACCATCCAAGCACTCAGCTCAAAGGGCGCGTTGGCGATACTTTTAATCGTTAAACGTAGCCGAGCGCGGGCAACACTCGACTCGTTGGCTCCCGTTAAATCAAACTTAAAATAGGCATCCTTCACCTCCAAAAGGCCCGCCGGATCGTTGCCAGGTGTGATATCGTCAGCAGGCGCGATACGAATGATATCTCCTGCCGCCTCGAAAGCTGCCGCAAACGAGATCTCTTGCGGCCTTGGCTTGCCTAGATAGTCCAATTGCGCGAGATACAAGTTTTGAGGTATAATATCTCCGTAGACAGCTGGCTCATAATGGATCAACGAATTGGACTTGTAGGCCCAATCATTCCCATAACCCACGTAAATACTTCGATTCGATGAATTTATCCAAGCCCACTCCGAAATCTCGGCATCAACATTCCAGTAAGTGCAGTCAGCCCAACTCATATGCAGGTCATCCGAATCATGTCGGGAGACCGCTCGGTTTAACTCAGTGTAGAGGTGGTATTGCGTCGAGCCACCATGCAGGCCGACAACACGATTGTTCATCTCGCCAGTGCTGATCTTAGAAAATACGCTATTGGACGAAGCTTCATTGTTATCAACCGGTTGCAGTAAGTGACCCGTTATCTCAATATTATGATACAGATTGTGGGTAGAGTTGCGTGGCAAAATAGCAGAATATGCATCCAATTTTCCATTCACATCCCCGTCGATGCTCTGCCGGCCATTAAACTGATCCGCATAGATATTAAGCAGTGTCGTGTTATCTGCGTTGACCGCGATCCCGCTGTCAAAATTTCGCAAGCGAACATTTCGTACCCAACTGTTCGACACTCCGCCATCATAGCGTACGGCGTTTGCTCCTAGGTATTCCCACGGCCCCCCTTTTCTCTGCTCTCGAAACGCAATCGTGAGATTTTCTATACTCTTCTCGACCCCACCATTCATTTCAATGAAGGCATCGCTTGTCACGAAACTTCTGACGCCGAAATCAGGGTTCCAACCCACTTCCAAGATATCGATCTCACTGATATACTTCGGGAAAAAAAGAACGGTTTCATACATATCCTCACCTTGCAGCACAAAGTGATCACGTGACGGTTGTATTTGATCCGTAATAATATACCGCCCCTTGGGAATGAAAACCGCATGATAGTTAGGGCAAGCGGCGATAGCATCTATAAATGCTTGAGTGTCGTCCAAACCATCGTCTGGCACTGCACCGAACAGAGGATCGGTCACATTGACACCCTCGGGCCAGTCCGGTAAAGTGCTGCCACCCATGTAGCCTGCAGTTGTAAAGTCTCTAAGGAGCGGGTCCCAAGTAACGTTGCCTTGTTGATCGGTAGTCCATAATTGGGATTCAACAGCCTGTACTAGACTAGCGGGTACGGCAAAGATTGCTGCAACGAGCAATAATAGGGGTAATTTCATAGGGCTCCTGGGTTTTGGATATGTCAGCCAGCGTTCTCAGGGAGAGGGGTGCGAGAGCACTAGCTATAAGTAGACACCTGCGGTTGCAGGATAGTGATGATAATTATCAGTTAGATACGGCCGTCAACTGTTAAATATTACTCAGCCAAAAAATCATACTCACTCTATGCATTACGTATGCTTACTAAGGCCATAAGAAGTAGCGCCGCGGTGGCTAAATAGACATAAGCCGTACAAAGTATTTACATCGTGCCACTTCCCGTAATAATTATTCCAATGCGAAAACTACAAATTACCCTTTTCTCTTTATTGCTTCCGCTCGCCCTGTTGGCGCAGCTGAGCGTATCTTCCTTTTTCAGCGATCATATGGTACTCCAGCGCAACCAACCGCTGCCCGTCTGGGGCACTGCAGCACCCGACGCTGAGGTGACTGTTCAGCTCGGAAAGACAACGACCACTGCGCAGGCCGACTCGCAGGGTAAATGGCGAGCAATAATAACGAAACAAAAATTAGGCAATTCACGCACACTGAAAGTCAGCGCCGAGGGCGAAGTCTTCGAATTCAAAGATGTGCTCATCGGTGATGTTTGGCTCGCATCAGGCCAGTCCAATATGGAATGGAACGTTGCGGGAAGCCAAAATGCGGACACCGAAATCGCTGCAGCGCACTATCCGAACATTCGGCTACTGGACATACCACGCACCTACTCGCGCACGCCCCTCGATACCATCGATGCCAAATGGCAGGTCTGCTCGCCTGAAACAATCTCCTCTTTTTCCGCAGTGGCCTACTACTTTGGACGTAAGTTGCACGAAGAGCTCAGCGTCCCCATCGGCCTGATTTCGTCAAACTGGGGCGGCACGCCCGCAGAGGCTTGGACGCCGATTGAGGTGCTTGAAGCCGATCCTGACTACGCAGGCATCCTAGCACTGCGCGAGGAGATGGATCGCGTTCTTGCTGAGAACGCAGACAAAGCCCCCGCGCTCAAAGCAGCCTACGACAGCTTCCAAGAAAAAGTCTTCGCGATGGCCGAAGGCGTGCCAGCGCCTAGCGCAGAGTGGTTCGATCCAGAATACACGACTGATGGGCTACACCCCGTCAAACCAAAGGAGACCCTAATGAGCGAAACTGACGGCCTCTCTTACGTGCGCAGCACCTTCACCCTCAGCTCAGCTCAAGCCGCCCGCAAGGGTGCCCGCGTTCGACTGGGGCAAATCGACAATTTCGATTTCACTTGGATCAACGCTCAAAAAATTGGTGAAACCCCACGCTCAGTATCGAACTCCACCAAAGTATTTCGCGACTACCCTATCCCTGAAGGCACACTGCAAGACGGTGAGAATGTGGTGCTACTCCAGATCATTGATGTTTACCGAGACTCAAAATTCGGCGGAGGCATCGAACAACCCGAAATTTACTGGCCGAGCGGAGACAGCGTTGCCCTAGACGACTGGCAGATGGACATCATCGTCGACCTCGGCCCACGCCCCGAAACGATGGATCGCAAAGCTAGAAACACCGCTGCTTATCTCTACAATGGCATGATTGCGCCGTTGGTACCAGCAGCCTACCAGGGCGTGATCTGGTATCAAGGCGAGAGCAATGCAGGCCGAGATCCCTTGCTCTACTATAAGCTGTTCCCTGACATGATTGAATCTTGGCGCACTGCGACCGGCCAAGGTGACCTCCCCTTCTATTACGTCCAACTTGCCAACTACAGGGAGCGTAATGACGAGCCACAAGAGCACTCTTGGGCGGTGCTGCGAGACGCCCAATTACAGACCCTCGATGTGCCTAACACCGGAATGGCGGTGACCATCGATATCGGCGAGGCTGGCGACATCCATCCGGCCAACAAGCAGGACGTCGGCCTGCGCCTTGCACTTTGGGCACTAGCTCAAACCTATGGGCAGACAGAAGCAAAGAGCCCGCTGGCTAAATTGCCGCTGATCGGAAAACTTTTCGAAGAGCCGATTCCTCACTCAGGCCCACTCTTCCATTCAGCAAAGATTCGCGGCAGCGAAATCTGGCTCTCTTTTGACCACACCTACGGCGACTTAGAAACGATCGATGGCGGCGCACCAATCGGTTTCACCATAGCCGAAAAAGACGCACCTTTTCAATGGGCTGAAGCGCGGATTGAGGGCAACCAAGTTGTCGTCTCGCACCCGAAAATGAAAGCCCCTCACGCCGTCCGCTACGGGTGGGCAACCAATCCACCGACGAACTTAATCAACTCCGTCGGCCTACCCGCCTCGCCTTTCCGCACGGATGATCGATCGCTCAGCACAAAGCCTTAAGGCAGCTCGCGCGCCGCGTGGACAATGCGTGCAAGTTCACGCGCATAACGATCGAAGGCTTCTTCGTTCCCTAAAAGCGCATTGGTTGTCTCGCCAGGGTCATCAACTAAATCCGTTGCTACACGCGCGAGGACTTCGCCAGTTTCTGCGTCCCACCATTCGGTGTAGCGGTAGCGAACATCGCGAATCGAGTGGCCTACGATATCGTCGTTCGGACGTCGTGGATAAGAGGAGTAAGCAAACTCACGGTGAGCCGTAGAGGGATCTTGCAATACTGACTCAAAAGATCGCCCATGAATCCCATCTGGTGTGCCCAAATCACAAAGTTCAGCCAATGTAGGATACAGGTCTACCAACTCGACGATGGCGTCCGTTTGACCTACCGCACTTTGCATCCCAGGATGCATCACCACTAAAGGCACCCGGGTGTCGCACTCGAAGTTCGTATGTTTACACCAGGAATGGTGGTCGCCAAGTTTCCAGCCGTGATCCGACCACAGGACAACAATTGTGCGTTCACGCACCCCACTGTTCCTCAGCGCTTCCAGTAAAAGGCCAACATTGCGATCCGTATAGCTAACGCTGGCATGATAACCGTGAATCAAGCGACGATTCATCTCGTCTGAAAAACTCTTCGGGTCACCTCCGTGGGGAACGTCAGCATACTTACTCATTTCGCCGGGCTGTAAATTAGCCGCCCACTCTGGATAGCCAGGCGGGATTCCTAGATTATCCGGAAGTGCAAAGCTATCACGTTCGTAAAGATCCCAATACTTCTTCGGGGCTGCGAAGGGCAAGTGCGGCAGGCTAAAGCCGACCGCGAGAAAAAAGGGCTGCTCCGACGCAATGGCACGCTCCAACAGGCGGACGCCCTCGCGGGCGCGCCAGCCATCCATGTAAAGTTCTTCGGCATTGTCGACGATTCCTACCTCCGTAGTTGGGCCCCGGCTTGAGCCATTCCCTAAAGCTTCAGCCTGCACCTTAGCTTCGGCCATCGTCTCAGGATTCACATACTTGAAGCCCTGAGTGCCCACCCAACTGTTCCAGTTCGAGTGATCCACTCCGGGCCCATC
Organism: Opitutales bacterium; assembly: GCA_018607135.1. Lineage (GTDB taxonomy): Bacteria > Verrucomicrobiota > Verrucomicrobiia > Opitutales > Coraliomargaritaceae > JBPOFY01. The sequence continues at coordinate 34,367 of JABBCA010000042.1, read as the reverse complement.
CCAAGAGTGATAGATTTTTCCGACCCCCATGGTTAGGTAGCCATTGCTTTTAAAGAGTTGATTGAGTGTAACGACCTTTGGGTGGCGCTGTCGCCAATCACTGACATGGTGTGTGCGTTCTTCGGTGTATTCAGGATACAGACTCGTCATCAGAGAAAGCCGAGAAGCACCACATACAGCCTGGGCGCAATACGCGCGGTCGAAACGCAGACCTTCTGCTGCCAGTCGATCCAGATTTGGCGTAACTGCCCTTGACCCATAAGCACCCAGCTCAGGCCGAAGATCGTCGATAGCGATAAAAAGCACGTTAGGACGCTCGCCATGAGAGATCGAGACCAACAAAGCGAAGCTCAAAAAGAAACATAAAGCAAAACCGAAACGGCTGTGTGAGTTAGTTAGTGATTTTAGCTGGTTCATATCAATCCTTGGAAACTGACTCGCCCGAGCGAATTTCGCTCAGTAAATCTTTAAGCTCGGCTACAACTTCTAGGTTTTGCGAAGCGACATTATTGCGTTGGCTTATGTCTACACTCAGATCGTAGAGTTCAACAGGTAGTTGGTCATCTACATATCCGAGTCGGGCCTCCCACTCGTCTTGCTCTGGGCGATCTCGGTCGTAGCCACTCTTGGCGTCGACCAAGACCCACTTGCCATGGCGAATTGCATACCCGCTGGCAAAGGTGTTGTGCACATGGCTCGAACGTGCCTCGCTGCGAGCGTCCCGAAGAGCTGGTAAAAAGCTTTGCGAGTCCACCGCTTGGCCTGCTGGCACCTCGACGCCAACAGCGGCTGCCAGCGTCGCCATCAAATCGATCTGAGAAACCAATGCATGACTGACCGATCCAGCCTCGGCCACGCCGGGCCATTTCACAATGAACGGCACGCGGTGACCACCTTCATAGATATGCCGCTTGAGGCCTCGCAATGGTTCGGACGACCAATGATCATATTTCACATCGCGAGCGTAGGCATACTTCTCAGGGCCATTGTCCGCTGAAAAAATCACCAAGGTGTTCTCTTCCACTCCTGCGTCTACTAGAGCTTGTAGCAAACGTCCACAAGCGGCATCCGTCTCCACGACCAAGTCGCCGTAAGGGCCAGCACCTGAAGTGCCATCGAATTCATCGTTAGGAATGATCGGCGCGTGAGGAGACGGAAACGCGAAGTAGATAAAAAACGGCTCTTCCTTCTGAGCAAGTTCGTGGATCAATTCTACCCCGCGCTGTGTCGTGGTGGGTATGTTTTCGTAAGGATCCCAGCCTTCCATCATCGGCCCCGGCCGAGCCTCCCAAGTGCCTTCCTTAGGTGGCTCAAAGTGATCACTCGCGTCATTAAGCATGATCGTCGGTGTGCCGATCACACGGTCGTTTTCGATCCAAGCGTAGGGTGGAAAGTTGATCACAGTGTCCCCGAAATAATAATCGAAGCCGTGAGCCAACGGGCCATCCGCGATGGGCTTCGACCAATCCACGGCATCTGGCCCGTAAGTGAACTTGGAACCGTTCCTGTAGTAAACCTTCTCAGCATCAGGCTTAAGGACGGACGACCAGTCCCAGCCTAAATGCCACTTTCCGATCGCAGCAGTAGTATAGCCGGCACCCTGAAGCATTTCAGGAAGTGTAAACTCATCAGCATCGAATACAGATTCTCCAAAAGCCCCAACGATCCCATGAAATTTACGCCAATGGTAGCGCCCTGTGAGCAGCGCGTAGCGGCTCGGCGTGCAGATGCCGGAGGAGGAGTGGCCATCGGTGAATCGCATGCCCTCGGCTGCCAACCGGTCGAGATGGGGCGTCGGGATTTTGGAGTCAGGGTTGTAACTCGCAAAGTCACCGTAGCCCAGATCATCCGCATACAGAATCAGAATATTAGGTCGTTCCGGGCGCGACTGCTCCTTAGTTGAACAGGCACTGCATGCAAAGATCGACAAGCTGGTGCATAGAAAGGTAAACGTGTAAAAAATGAGCTTTGAATTAATCGATTTCATGGATGCTTTCACTGACTTTGAAATTTTTATAGAACGAAGAACGGGTAAACATTTGGCGTAAGCCGATGCGGCCGTGTGTAATCGGTGGGTGCTTGTCGTTGATAAAGTGAAAATACTTCGTCTGATTGGGCGCTTCGACTTTCATCATCAATTCTAGATTATTTTTAATGACCGTTACCTGATGCTCTACACCTGGCTCCCAGAGTCCAGTGTCGGTATAGTCGGGCACCATCTCCGAGCCCCTGAGGCCACCGATCGCAGGATCATAACGACGCGCTCGCACATAATCACCCCCCTCGTAAACATGCGGCCCATTCGTGGCATAGCTGATGTGATACGTATGCATGTTTTTAAAGTAAGTGCTCATCGTAGGCACCGCACGATAGTCGTTCCATTTTGAAATATCTTCGGCAAAGCCGTCTTCCCCACTCCCTGTAGCCTGTATGTAAAGAATCACGACGCAACCCTCTTCAAAATCAGCACGAGTAAAGGAATACTCGATCTTTAGGTCCCCCTCAAATTGCTGATGCGTCCAGAGCACCATGTGGTGGGCATCGTCCCTCCAACGAGGCCCAGCCGTGAGCAGTAAACCCTTTTGGGTGTTGCGGACCGATGCGATTTCACCGTCAAGAAACCATTTCTCCTGCCACTTGCCGTTATTCCAGTTACCCTCTTCTCTAGTCCCCACTCCATCATCGAAAAAGCGTTCTTCCCAGTTACCGGCGGCATCCATCTCGACGAAACGCTCGGCCATCTTAGGCTCATTCAATGGTTCAGTATTCGCAAATAATGCAGACGTAGTCACTAAAGCGGAAGCAACTAAAATAAGATAACAGGAACGCTCCATGAATATAATAAATATTATGCGTTCACGATCTGTCAACACCTCGTCCTGGCTAAAAGCACCCTGGAGTCCAGTATGGGATCGGACCGCTTTCTCTAACTTGCTGCTCATACATTCGAGGAAATGGCTGCGCCTCAGAGGGCATTTGGGGCAAACCCTCGTTGATAAGGTAAGGCGTGGTCGAATCCCACCATTGATCGTAGGCTCGTTTCAACTCTTCAACTACTTCTGGATATTTCCCGGCCAGATTGATTGTTTCACCCGGGTCGTTGCGTATATCCGAAAGCGTGGTTTTTGGTTCGCCGTCTTTTAGCTCAACCACTAAACGCCAACGATCGGTCCTTACGGTTGCGTTATTATAGCGGCTCTCTTCCCGGCTGAGTGACGACCAGAAATCGTCCCAGCGGCCACGATGTAAGAAGAGAGTCCGCTCTGGCCATTCGGCCTGAGAATCTTCGAAAAGTGGCAGCATGGAGCGACCCATTGGCGCTAAATTACCCTCAGGAAGCGCGCTACCCGCGAGTTCCGCCAGTGTCGGATACACGTCTATATGCGCGGTTAAAGCCGATATATCGACCCCCGCATCGAGCCGCCCCTGCCAGTACCAAAACGAAGGCACACGACTGCCACCTTCAAAGGGTGAGGCCTTGCCACCCCGCATACCCGCATTGAAAGCAGGCTCTTTCGAACCGTCTTGTTTAACCAGCATCCGCCCCGCCATTCCATTGTCGGTCATAAAGATGATGAGGGTATTCTCCAGAGCCTGCCATTCAGACAATTTAGACATCATTCGCCCCACGTTATCATCAATATTCTCGATCATACCATAGCGTGCAGCCGTGATTTCTGCATAGCCCATATCCAAAAAGCGTTGCTTGTAAGATTGCGGCGCGATCATAGGGCTATGGGGAGCATTCAACGAGATGTAAGCAAAGTAAGGCTCCACCTTTTCGTGCTGTTGATGAATCCAAGACAAGGCTGCATCGAAAAATAGATTCGTACAAAAGCCCTCTGTTTTCACGACAGTATCGTTGTGAAGAAGGACGCTGTTGAAGTAAGTGTTCTCTGTATTGGCCTCAAAGTCGCCCCATCGATATTGGCCGATTCCACCAGCACCGTGCATGAGCACTTCATCAAAGCCTCGATTCTGTGGCAGATAAGTTAGTTCATCTCCGAGGTGCCACTTACCAAAAAGACCTGTTGCATAGCCAGCTTCTTTCAAAGTTTCAGGCAGCGTGACCACATCGAGCGCCAATCGCTCTCGCTGTAGTATCGTATGCGTCACTCCCACCCCAAACGGTCGGCGACCGCTCATGAGCGCTGCACGCGTAGGCGAGCAAGTTGAGCTGACGTGAAAATCTGTGAACCGCGTCGATTGCGCATAGAGCTGGTCGATATGCGGTGTCTTCAAAATTCGATTGCCCATACAGGAAAGGTCTCCCATCCCCTGATCATCCGTGAGAATGAAAATGATATTCGGGCGACTGTCCGACAGCGGTTTGGCTTCTGCGTCACCTGTATCCGCAAATGCTAGGAGAGGCATCGCGCAGGCTATTGCGCTTAAAAGGCAGTCATTTCTCAATAACATTTTAATCATCACCTACAGACGTGTAAGTTTAATGAAAACGTTGGAACCATAGTCATGAGTGAGGCTTAATTCAACTTCAGTTTGACCGTTAAAAGTTATCGCTTCGAGCGAATAATGCATCTCTGGAAGCGGACTCCAAGAGCCACTCAGGTCGGCTGAGACCTCAACTCCATAGTCAACACCAATCACAAAGCCTGACTTCACCGCCCATTTAAAGACCAGACCTGAACCTTCTACGCTCAATGCGACGAGAAGCTGTGAGCCACGACTGGACGCATCGGTAGGAATCGAGCCAAAAAGATATTCAAAAAAGTCGAGCACTCCATCGCCATCGCTATCCAGCGTGCCGTCGGAATAGTTGATCGCACCAAAGTTCAGAAGCTCCCAACTATCTTGGATGGTATCAACGTCGACGTCGGCTGGCTGGCTGACTACAATTTGCAAGCTGGCCTGATCGCTAGAGCCGGAGCTGTTGCTCACTTCGACGACCCATTGATTGATGCCGAGATCACTCACTGCTGGTTGTCCGCTTAAGTGGCCATCGACCGTCTCAGTTAGCCAGCTAGGGCCACTGAGTAGTGAATAACTGAGATCAGAGGTACTACCACCGATGACGAGTCCGCTCAAATGTGCTCCGTAGATCTGCCCCACTACGGCGTTGGGCAGTTCACTGGGATCGTTCACGAAGACTGGACTCAAGCTAAGTGCCATCGCGGTTGCCTCAGCACTATTAGCAGTCGTATCGCCATCACCATTGACCTACTCGACACTACCTTGATCGTTTACACGGGCGACCAAGGCTATTTTCTAGGTGAGCACAATCTGATGGATAAACGCTGGATGTATGAAGAAGCCTTTCGGATGCCGCTCATCATGCACTGGCCGAATGGGATCACCGCCTGCCCTTCGACAGAGTCAGGGCAGGCTCAGCAGACAAACGACTGGCTCATTAACAACACCGACTTTGCACCCACTCTCCTCGAAATAGCCGGAGCAAGCAGACCAGAATATATGCAGGGTAAAAGCTTTGCAACAGCGCTCAGCGACGCCCCAAAGCCTGACGACTGGCTCAAGTTTACCTACTACCGCTACTGGATGCATCTGGCGCACAATTTGGAAGTTCCAGCTCACTTCGGTGTTCGCAGTGAGCGCTACAAGCTGATCTTCTTCTACGGGCTCGACTTCAACAACTCGGGAAGGCCACCGACCCCACAGACACCAGCTGCCTGGGAGTTTTATGATCTCAAAACGGATCCTCAAGAAATGAACAATCGTTACGGAGATCCTAACTATAAAGCAATCATTGTTGAAATGAAGTTACAGCTTCTAGCGCTTCGCGCAGATCTGGATGAGACCGATACAGCATATCCAGAAATACAGCTCATCATTGATCGCCACTGGTCTCAATAACCTTTAAAACAGAACTATGAATACCCGCCCTATGATACGCCGCCACATCGCCACTTTTGCCGCAGGCTCCCTCCTGATTACGCTCGCTCATAACACGTCAGCAGCCAGCAAAACCTACGAGGTATGGGAGCCGCAACAGGCACCGAATTATGGCGACATCGGCGGGATGACTGTCATGCGCGGTAGCAATTACGATGAGCATTGGGAGCGTTGGTCCTATCCGCTTGGCAACGGCCATATGGGCGCCAACATTTTCGGCCGCACCACAACCGAGCGCGTGCAAATCACGCATAAGGATTTCCACAACGAAGGGGTCTACCAATTTGGTGGCCTGACGAGTTTTGCCGAGCTCTATATCGACTTCGATCACTCCGACGTGAGTGACTACCGCCGTTCGCTGAACCTAAACGATGCCATCAAACACGTGACCTATAAACATGGTGGCGTCACCTACACCCGTGAGTATTTCGTGAGTCATCCTGACAACGTGGTCGTCATCCGCTTGACCGCCGATCAACCGGGTATGCTGAGTTTTAAACTTATGCCCGAAATCGATCACCTTGGCCGGATGCACTATGCGAATGATGGACGAACCGGCAGCGCCCTAGTTCAAGGCGACACTGCAACTCTCCGCGCTCATCATGATTTCTTCAACGTTACGATGGAAGGGCAAGTTAAGGTGTCTCTAGAGGGTGGCAGTTTAACCTCGGGAATGGACAAGCCCTTAAGCCCGTTCATTCAAGTAGAGAGTGCCGATGCTGCCACGATCATCCTAGCAGTTGACTCGAACTACGAATTGAAACCCTCCGTGTTCATGAACCCGCCAGAGAAGAAGCTTACTGGCAATTCGGATCCGCACGAAAAGGTGACAGCCCACATGGCAGCTCTTGAGTCTATGAGCTACTCGAAATTAAAAGCGAATCACCTCGCCGACTACCACGAGCTGTTTAACCGTGTCACCTTAGACCTCGGCACTCAGGTTTCAAAGCAACCCACCCGCTTGCTCGTCGATGCCTACAAGCACGGCGATAAAGACCCCTATCTGGAAGAACTGATGTTTCACTTCGCCCGCTACCTGCTCATCGCCAGCTCGCGCGAAGACTCTCTACCTGCCAACCTTCAAGGAACTTGGAATCAATATATTTATGCTCCTTGGTCTGGTGGTTACTGGCACAATATTAACGTCCAGATGAATTACTGGGGCGCGATGAGTGCCAACCTTGCCGAGACCTTCGAAGCCTACATTGATTACTATCAAGCATACCGCCCACAGGCGGAAAAATACGCCACCGAATATGTTCAAGAATTCAGCCCGGATCGCGTATCCAAGGAACCCAGTGGCAACGGCTGGATTATCGGCTCGGGTGCCAACCCTTACTATATTCCTGCTGCGGGCAGGGTTCACTCTGGCCCTGGCACTGGTGGCCTTGTGGCTAAACTGATCATGGATTACTACCGTTTCACTCAGGATAAAGAATACCTAAGAGAGGTCGGCTACCCAGCAATGCTTGGCATCAGCCGCTTTTATTCAAAAGCACTCCAAGAGCAGGAAGACGGCACCTTGCTAGTCTATCCTTCCGCCTCTCCAGAGATTCGGGTTCAGTCCGAAGCGCAACGCGAAACTATGAAACAGTTCCCCTGGGCGAAAGAAGCCAAGCGGGGCTACTACATCACCAAAGGCACGACCTTCGACCAAGCAGCCGTCTGGGAAAGCTATAAAGATGCACTTGAAGGAGCCGAGGCCCTAGGAATCAAGGATGAGCCTTTCCTAGATACCATGCGCCGGGAAATCAATCTTCTCGACCCCATTCTAGTTGGAGATTCTGGCCAGATTAAAGAGTTTCGCGAGGAAACGACCTATGCAACTTTCGGTCTACCCAATCACCGCCACATCTCCCACCTCTGCGCTCTATATCCTGGCACAATGATCGATTCCAAGCATCCGGAGTGGCAGGCTGCAGCGAGCAAGACCCTCGACCTTCGCGGCATAGAGACCCGAAACTGGGCGATCGCGCATCACATGAACACCCGTGCTCGACTCGGCGAAGCCGAAAAGGCACTTGAAGCTTACCAAAAAATATTGGCCGAGCGCACCTTCCCGAACCTACTCACTTGGCAACCGCCCTTCCAAGTGGATGGAACTTTCGGAAGCCTTGCGGGTGTCGTCGAGATGCTTTTGCAAAGTCATGAGGGCTTCATCGATATCCTCTCGGCCCTACCGAAGGCATGGGACGAAGGCAGCTATGAAGGACTTGTCGCCCGTGGTAATTTCACCGTCGCAGTGGAATGGAAAGGCGGCGCGGCCACCCAACTAGCAATTACCTCTCGGGCGGGCAAGCAATGCACACTTCGCTATCAAGGTCTAGAAGGAGCTACCGTCACCGATAGCGATGGCCAACCAGTAGCCATCACTACCGGCGAAAATGGTCTAATTCGTTTCGCTACCAAACTTGGCGAAACTTACAGCGTGACCTTATCAGAGTAAGCCACATACGTGCCGCGTTTTGGAGTTCCCTCTCGAAGGATGTGCCCAACTAAAATCTATGAACCCTCAATCATGATGAAACACTTCTATTATATTCACCTATTCTTTTTTGGATTACTAGCCGTCGTCTCCGCTACGAATCATCCAAATATTATTCTCATTTACGCCGATGATCTGGGATATGGAGACGTCAGCAGCTACAACCCAGACTCCAAGGTGACGACTCCACACATGGATCGTCTCGCTGCTGAAGGCTTAAAATTCACAGACGCCCACAGCGCGGCCACCGTCTGCACCCCCTCACGCTATGCAGTGATGACCGGACGCATGCCGTTTCGTCTCAATTTCCGTGGTGTCTTTACTGGTGTTGAAGGCCCCTGCCTAATTAAGAATGAACGCTTAACACTGCCTGAGATGTTACAGCAAGTCGGTTATCGCACCGCATTGATGGGTAAATGGCATATCGGCATGACTTTCCTCGATCACGATGGCAGACCTGTCTACGAAACCTGCGATGAGCGCGGAATTCCCTTAATTGAGCATACCGATCTTTCGCGCCCCATAGCGGATGGCCCACTCGATCATGGCTTTGACCATTTTTTGGGACTGTTTCCTGCCCCACGACGGATTGGCTCTACACATACATTGATGGAGACCGCGTTCAAACACTCCCTGAGAGTGTCCGAGTGCGTGAGGACTGGCCTCAGCATCCATGGTCTCGGGATTTCCGAGCAGGCCTCGCCGCTCCCGATTTTGACTTCGAAGAAGTCGACATGGTCTTTTTAGAAAAAAGTTTAGCCTTCCTAGAAAATCAAGTTATGGTTCATCCCAATCAACCCTTCTTTCTATTTCATTCGGCTCAGGCGGTCCATTTACCTTCCTTACCTTCAAAATCAATGAAGGGCAAAACCGAAGCGGGTCCCCACGGAGACTTTATATTTCAATTTGATTATACTGTCGGCAAAATTGTCGAAGCTGTCGAGCAGTTGGGGATCGCTGAGAACACCCTGATTATTGTGACCAGTGACAACGGCCCCGAGGTTCAGACAGTAGACAATATGCAAAAACAATTCGGCCACAACGGTGCCCACCCCTGGCGCGGGGTCAAAAGAGACCAATGGGAAGGTGGTCACCGAGTTCCGTTTCTAGTTCAATGGCCTGCCCGAATCAAAACGAATCGGGTAATCAAACAGGCCTTTTGCCAAACTGATTTGATGCATACATTTGCGAGCATCGTCGGTTATGAGTTACCAGAGAATGCAGCAGAAGATAGTTTCGATTTCTCTAGTATTTTTATCGGCGAAGATGAGGGAACACCGATTCGCCCGTTCATCCTGCATCAAACTCAAAAGCTAGAGCTAGCCATACGCACAGAGTCTTGGAAATATTTAGATCATCAAGGCTCTGGGGGTAACGACTACAGCAGAGAAAAAATGGCCTTTCTACGCCAAGAAGATTCTGATCCCGATGCACCAGCACAACTTTACAATCTCTGTGAAGACCCCGGCGAGACAAAGAATCTACATGCCCTCTACCCCGAAAAAGTTAAGCAACTTAAAGAGCTCCTGGAGGACGCAAAACTAAGTGGACGCAGTCGTTAAATCTTTCGTATAGGGAACGCCTTTATTTGAATCAAATCAGCGTTCAGCGTGCTCCGGCTTGAGGTGAAGTGCGCGAAAACGAAGGAGTTCTCTCGTTGGAGAACCTACTGGAGCAAACTCTAGAATATGCTTACCCGCCGGTAACTCTAAGCGCCCAAGCAACTGCGTAGTGTAATCAGAAAACCAAGCTTTATTCGCTTCTCCTTTCGTCGTGGCTTGAAAGACCTGATCACCCACAGTGACTCTAAAATCACCTGGCGCGCCAATACGTTCGTATTCTAGCGACAAATCAAAGACAGCCGGCTTAAGGAGATAGACTTTCCAAATAAGTTTTTGGTTCTGGCCATTCCAACCAGCAATGTAGTCACGGTTTACTTTGCCATCACCGTAATTGTATCCTAAGCCCAGCATCTCACTGTCGAAACCATGAAGCAGGGTATCCATTTGGGTAGACACTAAACGATGATCATCGACATCCGTCGCATCTTCTACGTCCAAAACCACCACTGCGTGTCCTATGCTTGGCTCGCTCCCTCCTAGGGTCAACTCAACCGTCTGCCTATCCAATCGGCGATGACCCAGTTGCGTTTTGCTCGCGTCATTGAGCATGTAAGCCTGCATGATCGACGTATTCAAACCACCGATACGAATTATGCCATCCTTCGGCCAGTCAAAGACCTGTAAATACAATCGGTTACCACTCAGAGTCGATTCACCCCATGGCTGAACGGTAAGCGTAGTGCGACCTGCATCAATGATACTGACTCCGTTTACATCCATCCATCGACCAATACCTTCGAAAATTTTAACATCAGCAGGATCGATCTGCCCATTGCCCATCGGCCCCATATTTAAAAGAATATTACCCCCCTTCGCGACTGCTCTGGCTAACACTTTAATTAAATAATCAGGAGTTTTATGACTCTTATCGTGCTGGTGGTAGCCGTAGGATTCATTGGTTGTCGGGCAAGTCTCCCATGGCTCGTTAACAGGACGAAAGATCACTGCCCGATCTCCCGTGCTTAGATAATCGCCGAAATGATTATCACGAAAATCGACTGTGCCTTGAAAAGTCACACGGCTGTTCACGACAATATCTGGCTTGGTTTCACGGACTACTTTCAGCACCCGAAGGGTTTCCTCCAGCGGCATTTTGGAGGCGGTATCAAACCAGATGAGATCCGGGTCATATTTTTGAATCAATTCAACCACCTGAGGAATCGATTTCTCCTCCAAATACTGACGATATTTCGGCACTAATTCAGGATGCTCGTCGAACCAATGAAGCCCCCCAAATAACCCTCGATTACCGCCCGGGTTGTGCCATTCCCAATCGTTACCGACTCCGTTGGGCTCTCCCCAGTCGAAGGCATGCGAATAGTAGACTCCAAAATAGAGTCCATACTTGTCGCAAGCGGCTTTCAATTCTGCAATCGGATCCCGCCCAAATGGAGTGGCATCGACAATATTATACTCACTCACCTCCGTATCCCACATCGCGAAGCCATCATGATGTTTTGCGGTGATGACTACATAGTGCATGCCCGCGTCCTTAATCACCCGTGCCCACACTTCCGCATCAAACTCAGTTGGGTTGAACTTGGAAATAGCCTCTTCCGAGTATTCCTTTTGCGTGATTTGAGCCATCCGCTGGATATGCTCGGCGTAGCCCATATAGACCTCCCCCTTCCACTCTCCAGCTAAAAGAGAGGAAGCATTCCAGTGAATGAAACAACCGAAGCGAGCGTCCTGCCACCAATTAATCCGCTCATCACGGCGCTTCATACTCTCACGCCACCATTTCAGATCTGGGCTACCCACACTCAGATCAGTCTGTAAGCGCGGCTTTGGCGGAATCACTGGTTGACTGGAAACCAAATCGGAAGATACCGTTAGCGATTCCTCAGCTAGAGCAGCATCTTCCACCCTGACAGTGGACGAGCAAGCACTCAAAAGGATTAGCGAAAACGCTAATAAACTAAGAAGCAATGAGGCTTTAATTATATCCACATTTAGCATTCCAAAATAATCATTCACACGATGAAAAGTTAAAGTTCGAACTATAGCGACCCATCAAACCTAGAGCCTCTATGATTATTGTAATGCCTTAGATATCGTTTCAGCGACTTGAGCTCCCAAAAGCGTAGATCCTAGCTTGTTGAAATGAACGTTACCGGGCTTCGACCAATACATGGAATGCTTGGGCTCGATGAGGGAGTAGAGGTCGTTGATCTGGACATCAGGATAGTTTGCCAACACTTCCCTTGCCGCTTCATTGTAGTGGGCGGCAGTGCCAGCGATCCGCCCAGGATCACCCTCGGGAACTGGAGTCGTCAAAGCGAAGATAATTTTCGCGTCTGGAGCGAGCTCGCTTAAGTAAGCGATGATACTTTTCAGATTTTCTCGATATTCCTGAATCGAAATTTGTTGCTGTCCGTTGACTTTGTCGCGCTTGCGTTTGGTATAGCGATCCGTGAGGTCTCTAGGAACGTAATAGGTGAGGTCATGCAGACCCACATTGAGATGAATGACATCCCAATCAAAGGTCCACGGCGCATCCAATAAGGGGTCGCGCATGGCCGTGCGTAAGTCCTGTAGCTTCGGAATCACACTGCTCGAGTGCTCACCATTATCGTGGATACGATAAACGTTAGCTTCTCCTTCCAATAATCGCCTGACTTCGGGGGTATAGCCAATGGAAATGGAATCTCCATAGATAAACACGTTTGGAAGCTCTGGATTGTTTTCGACGTAAGTGAAGGCGTCCTTTTCCCGAAGGCTACTCGGGACTATTCGCTCCCAGATGATCCGAGCGGCGTGATCCTTTATGCCCGGAACCTTGGCTACTTGCGGGATCGATTTTTGTATCGGGTTCACCTTCAACAGCTGCGCAGTCTCCCGCAATATCGAGTAAGCTTCAGGCTGAACCACTCCACTACCATCTGGACCCACATTAAGCAGCAAACTGCCGCCTTTTTCATTAATGTCCTTGAGCTTATGATAAACCGTCTCGGCATCTTTCCATTTGTCGTCGTCGTATTTATAACCCCACGAGCTGTTCATGGTGTAGCAGCCCTCCCAATACTTAGGAAAGGCCTCTTCGAAGTGACGCTGCTCCTGCGTGACGTAGTCGAGTTCAAAGACATCTCGCTTAGCGACACGGTTATTAACGATAATTTCAGGGTCACTCTCGCGGATAGCATTATAGAGTTTAACCCCCTCTTCAAGAGTCCACCAATCCGCCCAGTCGCCGTCGAACCAAAGAAGCGTTGGCTCGTATTTTTCGATCAGTTCAAGCACTTGGTTAGTTTGATAGTCGAAGTATTCCTGTTCACGTCCTTTAACCAATTCAATATGCTTCCAGCGAAACCGGTCTCTACGCGCGAACATGTCTGGCTCCTGCGTCGGGTGGTTCCAATCAATAATGCTGTAATACAGTCCAAACTTGATTCCATACATGTCACAGGCCTGCTTCAACTCGGCTAGGATATCACGCCCAGCGAAGGGCGAGCTCGCTACGTCGAACTCGGTGTATTGGCTATCCCATAGGCAAAAACCTTCGTGATGCTTCGCGGTAACGACCAGATAAACCATCCCCGCGTCGCGGGCGGCTCGGACGATTTTTTCAGCATCGAATCCAGTGGGGTTGAACTCGTGAATGAGTTCGGAATAGTCATCGCTCGGTATGTTCAGCCCAGCTTGAATCCACTCGGCATAGACCCAAGTTCGCTCTCCCTTCCACTCACCACCAAGTATTGAATATAAGCCGAAGTGGATGAACATACCATAAGGCGCATCGACAAACCACTGCATTCGCTGCTGATACTCCTCTATGGATTCTTTTTTAATCTGCACAACTGATGACGTCGAAAGGGCGTCGGGCATATCCGTCGATTGTTGATCAATAGATGCACACCCCGAAGTTATCATGATGGTAACGAGGCAGAGGAACAGAGTATCGAGTTTCATGAATTTTCTATATTACTATTTTAGATGGCTTTGATCTTAGGGATTCAGGCACATTACTGTAGAGTTCTGGGTGTCTCCATTACGCTTTAATGCTAGCCAGAATTATAACAAAACTTGACGCTTCTATTTACGAATGACTTTAAAGTTCTTATAGATATTTTGCTTGGTAGACATTTGTCGAAAACCTATTCGTCCCTCGGTGATGCGCTTCGGCTCCATCAGTTCATGAATCTGAGTGGTGTCCCATGAACACTCCTTGAGGAGCGCTTTGCTTTCATAATCAAAAGTGCGAAAGACCAAAGTGTCATTCGTTTTTTCCACTTCGATGATGTAGGTTTGCCCAGGAAGCATTTTAGCTCCCTCGTCGTTGTAATCCGGATCAATCTTCGTCATCCCCCACTTCAGACCAATCGGATCATTCTTAGGGTAGCGTCGTGCGCGTATATAACTCGGACTTGTAAAATCACCGACATTATAACTGATATGGAGAGCATTCATGTAGGTGTAGTATTTACCCATACCCGCGATGTTTCTAAAATCGCGCCATGCGTAGATATCCTTAGGGAACTCCTCCGTGCCAATCCCTTGCGCTTGAACATAAATAATGTTTACCCCATAAGCGCTCTCATCGCTACGAGTGCACTCATAACTAATAATGAGATCACCGCTAAACTCCTGCTGCGTCCATAGGACTGCATGGTGTTTACTCATTTCCTGTCTGTCTTCGAATTTTATGTGCTCTGGATTTGGATACGTGTGATCACCCGACGCAAAATACAGCCCTTTTTCATCGTTGCTGAGCGTCGCTTCTTTACCGTCCAAAAACCAATTGTCCTGCCAGTTACCTGTCATCGAATCTTCGAAGATGATCTGATCGGCACTCGCATGAGTGCTTAAGTAAGCAGGAAGTCTCTGAGCTGATTCCGTAGACACCGTCGAACATCCAACTGAGAGAATAGAAAAACAGCTAGCGACTGCAGGCAGAACGTATTCTAGCTGCATGAATCTTAGGTAGTTAATAACCATAATTAGTTACTGGTTACTGCGTGCGCATGATTATTGATTGACTGGAGATAGTTTAATCGCTGCCAAACGAGTTCGATCCCAGTGCTCTTTGACGGGTCTCACTTCAAGCACATACACACCCGGCTCAGCGATCTTCATTTCGCCTAGTTCGACCTTCACAAAGGTCTCTTTGGAACCAGTCGAAGGAATGGAGACCTCAACCGTATCGTGTCCATCAAGAGTGGCGAACTCCTCAGCAACATATATTTTATGTTTATCATCAGTTGGCTTCGCCTCAACGGTGCGCTTACCATCTTTGAGTTGATAGGTGAAAGCGACATCACCCGCAGTCGCCGCCTCAGTGCTCAGAGTAAAGGTCCTGGGTTGAGTGATTCGGAAGTCCCAATAGATCCACGATTTATCTGCAAGCCAGTTACCAATACACTCTTTTCCCTGCTTCACTTCTACCTTTAAAGCATTCTTAGAATTACTGTGTAGATAGGCGCGGTTTGGTTCCAGCGTCAGGCTCCCGTCAGCCATCTGCCTTGGGCGTATTTTTTCAAAGTCGATCTTTCCATTTACTATTAATTTGATGACAGATGCGTGGGCATCCGGCGCATGCTCAGGTAGCTTGAGAGTCAACCCCTTCCCTTCACTTTCGTTCCATAGAGTGTAGCTCAAGGGCTGCCCATCGGACATCAATCGAACTGAATCGGGTTTGGAACCAAAACCCAGCACTTCGATTTTTCCGTTTTTCGGCCAATCAAACACGTGAAGGTAAACCGTCGCTCCTTCGTCTTCGATACTAACCGTAGAACGTCCCCATAAAAAACGGCCAAAGGGGCTCGCGGCTGTGCCGTAAATGGCCTCCCCGTTCGTCTTCATCCAAGCACCGACTTCCTTCAGGCGTTCGACACTCGCTTCGGGAATCGTCCCATCAGCACGTGGGCCAATGTTGAGTAAGAAGTTACCGCCCTTACTAGCAATATCGCAGAGCTTATGAATGATATCGGTGGTCGATTTCCAATTATGATCCCAGCTCTTATAGCCCCAGGTTCCGTTCATGGTCATACAGACTTCGAAGTCTCGGTCTTTAAAGCCTGTCGGCGGCACAAATTGCTCTGGTGTTTCTGTATCACCTTCATAGCCGGGCCCCAGACGATTGTTGGTAATAATCCCAGGCACACTCGATATAGTTGCGGCCAACTTATCCGCCTGTGCCCGAGTAGTTGTTTCAGGCGTGTCCCACCAAAGCACATCCGGCTGATAGCGAGTAAGAATTTCTTTAGCCTGGGGCACGGCTATCTCGTCAAAATAGGCGTCGACATCACCGCGTTGCGCCTCGTCCCAAACACCTCGACGTTTAATCCCGCCCGGATGCACCCAATCCTGTGCCTGTGAAAAATAAAGGCCAAATTTGAGCCCTTCCTCACGCGCAGCATCAGCCAACGGACCGATCAGATCTTTACCGTAGGGTGACGCATCCACGATGTCCCAATCTGTCACCTCCGATGGATACAAAGAAAACCCATCATGATGTTTTGCAGTGATCACCATGTAGCGCATTCCAGCCTCTTTGGCGAGTGCCGCCCAAGCCTGTGGATCGTAATGCACGGGGTTAAATTCATTGGCATATGATTTGTATTCGTCCACCGGGATCCGCGTGGACATAATCCACTCCCCTATGCCACGAATTTGCTCTCCCCGATAGACCCCTGCCGGCACCGCATACACACCCCAGTGAATGAACATGCCAAAGCGCGCCTCCCGCCACCATGCCATACGCGCGTCTTTCTCTGCTTTAGTCTCGTTCACGTAAGGATCCAAACGGACGTCATTGGATGGCCTCGAAACTTCAGAACTGTTTCCGTGTGCAACTGCACAAAGTAACCACGCGGGTGTTAAAATCAAAAAAAAATAGATGCACTTCATGTTGATCACAATTTATCAGAGTTTAACATCAACTAATTAAAGCTAAGTCTAACCGAATCCAAAACAGGCTTAGAACTATTCTCGGTCTGGTCTTCGATTCGCAGTTCAAAACAAAAGCCATAACCTTTTGGCAACTGACTGGTTTCGATCGACGCTGGAGCACGACTGATCTGCTTAGCAAAGCCTTCCACGTAGTCATAAGTTTCGCGCACCGACTGCCAACCACTCCAGACATCCACTTGACCATCGTTTGTCGTATCCACTCCAACACGAACCTCGACCGATTCGACCCAAGGACCCGGGCTTACATAATCGTTGTTAGTTTGATTGATCAGATAAAAGCGGCCCTCGGCAAAACCGATATCTGGATCGGGATGCCCACTACCAATCGATCCACAAGGCTCGAAGGGACCGTCGATATTCGTAGCGGTGAACCAAGCGATCTGCATCTCGGAACGAAGCTTTGTGCCCGCAGGATGAAAGTCACCGAAGAGATAATACTGTCCGCCAATTTTAATCGAAGCCCAATCACCATAGGCATTCTGTTCGGGCTCATGCACTTCATAGCGCGCAAACGCTCTGAACTCTCCCTTCTTAGTTGGCTTACCCTGATAATTTGCTGGATCGTCACGATACCAGTGCGGGTGGGCATACTCCTTAAAAACACCTGTCGGCTGCGTCCGCTCATCGATGACCGGATCAAGAATCTTGAAGTCGCCCATTCCGTCGGCACTCACAGCATGACCCGCCAACGGCGAGTCCCAGGAATGCGCACCCGCATGGACCGGACTCCAGTCCTCGTAAATCAAGTGAAACTGACCCGACTCATCCCGAATTATGGCAATGTCCGAGCCATCTGAAGGATCTTTAAAAACCATTCCCATGTCCGTTCCAGGCATACCATCGGTCAAATCATTATCAATCAGCAGATGCGGATCCTGATCATTTGGAAAGTCATAGTAGATATACGTTTTACCATTTACATACTCAGCAGTCGTGACCCATCGTGCCCGGCGATCTGAAACCGGACCGTGGTGCACCCAATGAATCATATCGCGGCTTTGCCAAGCGTGGTAACCGTCCATACTTGGCTTTAATCCCCCCGGTGCATCATATTGCTTTGGAAACGGCGTCGTTTTTAACGGAATGTCAAACCCTTCTAGCTCTACATCTGCACCCACAAATCCAGTCACTTCAGGCTTACCGTAACGGCCAAATATCCAATAATTCTGAGAACCCAGCGCGAGAAAAACGGGGGCGTCTTGTAAATTCGACGGCGCTACTTTATCCACTGCCGTCCAATTTTGCCAGACCGAGGACTGCGAGATGGTCAGAGATTCAAGTGTCTGCAGATCGCTAAAACGATTCAGTTGACTGCGATAAGAACCCGTCTTTCCAATCGGGCTTAATAGCCCATCAGTGATTTCAACACCTTCACTCTCGGCGACAGACCTTTGCCAATCTTCGTGGCTCACAATCTCCCATGCTGTTGATTGATCTCTCTTATGAACGCAGCCTGACACAACGGCGAGTAGACCAAGAAAACAAATGAGCGTTCGAATAGAGTTCATTTTTTAAATACGCTTTCTTTAGTTACTATGAATAGCTGGAGCCCACTCTGGGATCGGACCGCTTTCTTTAACTTGCTGTTCATACAATAGAGGAAAGGGCTGGGCCTCTGATGGTATATGAGGCAAGCCCTCGTTCACAAGATAGGGCTCGGTCAAATCCCACCACTGATCAAAGGCTTGTTTCAACTCTTCGACAACCTCTGGATATTCCCCCGCCAGATTGATTGTTTCACCCGGGTCGACGTCTATATCCGAAAGCGTGGTTTTGGGTTGGCCGTTTTCTAGTTCAAAAACAAGACGCCAACGATCTGTCCGCACAGCAGCTTTATTATAGCGGCTCTCTTCCCGGCTCAGTGACGACCAAAAATCGTCCCAGCGGCCACGATGCAAGAAGAGTGTTCGCTCTGGCCATTCGGCCTGAGAATCTTCGAAAAGCGGCAGCATGGAGCGACCCATTGGCGCAAAATCACCCTCAGGCAACGTGGCACCAGCGAGTTCCGCCAAGGTCGGATACACGTCTATGTGCGCGGTCAAATCCGTAACATCAACCCCCGCATTGATCCGCCCCTGCCAATACCAAAACGAAGGCACACGACTGCCACCTTCAAAGGGCGAGGCCTTGCCACCCCGCATACCCGCATTGAAAGCAAGCTCTTTCGAGCCGTCTTGCTTATCAAGCATTCGCCCCGCCATCCCATTGTCCGTCATAAAGATGATCAGCGTATTTTCCAGAGCATTCCATTCAGCCAGCTCGGACAATAGTTCTCCTACATTATCATCAATATTCTCGATCATACCATAGCGAGCGGCCGAGCTCTCTGTATAGCCCATCTCCAAAAAGCGTTGCTTGTAAGATTCGGGTGCGATCAGCGGGCGATGTGGCGCATTCAGCGAAATGTATGCGAAGTAAGGCTCATCATTTTCGTGCAGTTGATGCATCCAAGCCAAGGCAGCATCGAAAAATAGATCTGTGCAAAAGCCCTCTGTTTTTACGACAGTATCGTTGTGGAGAAGCACGCTATTGAAGTAAGTGCTCTCGGTATTGGCCTGAAAGTCGCCCCACTGATATTGGCCGATTCCACCGGCACCGTGCATGAGCACCTCATCGAAACCTCGATTCTGCGGCAGATACGCTGGCTCGTCTCCGAGGTGCCACTTTCCAAAAAGTCCCGTGCTGTAACCGACCGTCTTTAACGTCTCAGGCAGCGTGACTACATCGAGCGCTAATCGCTCACGCTGTAGAATGGTATGTGTCACACCCACTTCGAACGGACGGCGACCGCTCATGAGTGCCGCACGCGTTGGCGAACAAGTTGAGCTGACGTGAAAATCTGTGAACCGCGACGATTGTGCATAGAGCCGGTCGATATGCGGTGTCTTCAAAATCGGGTTGCCCATACAGGAAAGGTCTCCCATCCCCTGATCATCCGTGAGAATGAAAATGATATTTGGCCGACTACCCGCCAATTGTTTCACTTCTGCGCAGCTCGCGCTGGTTAATAAAAGGAACAAGCAAGTAAGGTGTGTAAGTTGTATCCACTTCATAAAAGAAATTATTTTTTTTTGAACTTAGTTCGAGTGATTTCGCTGATGCAATTTGCTGGCTCTATCAATCTCTTCCACTTTTCCAAAGTTCTATAGCTTTGAAATCATTTGGAGAATCGACTCCATGTGTGCTCCGACCGCTGAATACATAAGACTCGAGTTGATGGAGCAAACGATTTGCGATCTCGGGATGTGACTGATAGAGATTTTTCGCCTCCGAGGGATCCGCATCTAAGTTATAAAGCTGTGCCTCAGGTGCGGTCTTAGCCTCGCTTTCCTTTGGCGAAGTCCAACCGCCAGATCCACGAGCTAGTAGCAGCTTCCACTTATCTTCTCGATAGCTAAAATGTCCAGAAATCGAATGATGAATAATACTTTTTCGTTCGCTGATCACCGGCTGGCCAGAGAAACTTGGTAAAAAGCTTACACTATCTTCACATGAGCCAGCGGGTAACTCAGCACCAATGATGTCCACTACGGTAGCAAAGAAATCGGTCAGGCATATGAGTTGATCCGTTAGAGTCGCCGCCTCTACCATTCCAGGCCAGCGAACAATAAATGGCACACGATGCCCGCCCTCCCATAAGTCGGCCTTCGAACCACGAAATTGTGCGCTTACCAAGTGCCCCTTATTTCTGAGGGCATCAATCTTAGCGGCTTTTGAACAACCATTGTCACTGGTATAGATAAGGAGCGTGTTCTCAGTCATGCCATTGCGATGCAACGCCTCGATCACGGCTCCGAGTGCGGCATCAGTCTGCATGACGAAATCACCATAACTGCCTAATTCGCTTTTGCCCTGCCACTCAGCGCTAGGCACAATCGGAGTGTGAGGTGAGCCTAGAGGTAAATACAAAAAGAACGGCTGCTCCGAAGTATCCTGGGCGCGTTGGTCAATATATTCGACCGCCTTCTCGGCCAGCCGCGGCAGCATGTTGATTTCTGCATCCTGTTCGAGCACGCGATCATTCGCAATCACCGCTTTCATGTGCCTAGCGTGATGAAAACCATGATAATAATCGAAACCGCGGGTCAAGGGACCATCAGGAATCATCGAGCCAACCGGCGGCCCCTGCTTCCAATCTTCCAAATCTAAAACTTCACCGCTGACTGGATCCACATACTGAAAGTTGAGATGCCACTTCCCGATAATCGCAGTATGGTAGCCTTGTTTTTTCAAAAAGCTAGCGACAGTTGGGCGATCCTCTGCAATCAAGTTCGGCGCAAACCCCTTAACAACTCCACGTTGCAAAGAAGTGCGCCAGCTATAACGGCCTGTCATCAGACCGTAGCGCGTGGGCGTGCAGACCGATGAGCCCGAATGCGCATCGGTAAAAATCATCCCCTGGCTCGCCAACGTGTCCGCCGCTGGGGTGGGAATTTTTCCATTCTCAGGGTTGAGGCATTGGACATCCCCGTAGCCAAGGTCATCGCATAGGACAAAAATGATATTCGGTCGACTGTCCGACAGCGGTTTTGCGTCTGCGCCACCGGTATCCGCAAATGCTACGAGAGGCATCGCGCAGGCTAGTGCGCTCAACAGACAGTAAATTCGTAATAAAACTTGAATCCTCATCTATAGACGTGTGAGTTTAATGAAAACCGTCGAACCATAATCGTGAGTGAGGCTCAATTCGATTTTAGTTTGACCATTTGAAGTCATCGCTTCGATCGAATAATGTGCTTCTGGGAGCGGCCCCCAAGAGCCACTCAGGTCGGCTGAAATCTCCACTCCATAATCGACACCAATCACAGAACCCGGCTTAACCGCCCATTTAAAGACCATTCCTGACTCATCTTCGCTAGGAGACACCAGTAGCTGCGAGCCGCGACTGGAGGCATCTATCGGAATCGACCCAAAAAGATACTCAAAGAAGTCGAGCACCCCATCACCATCGCTATCCAACGAGCCGTCGGAATAGTTGATCGCACCAAAGTTCAGGAGCTCCCAACCATCTTGGATGCTATCTAGGTCGAGGTCGGCTGGTTGGCTGACTACAATTTGTAGGTTGGCTTGATCGTTAGCGCCAGAGCTGTTACTTACTTCGACGACCCATTGATTGATGCCGAGATCACTCACTGCTGGTTGTCCGCTTAAGTGGCCATCGACCGTCTCAGTTAGCCAGCTAGGGCCACTGAGTAGTGAATAACTGAGATCAGAGGTACTACCACCGATGACGAGTCCGCTCAAATGTGCTCCGTAGATCTGCCCCACTACGGCGTTGGGCAGTTCACTGGGATCGTTCACGAAGACTGGACTCAAGCTAAGTGCCATCGCGGTTGCCTCAGCACTATTAGCAGTCGTATCGCCATCACCATTGACCGCGCACACAGTGTAGTAGTAGCGCGTGCCTGCAACAGCTGTAAGGTCTTGATATTGGCTATCAATTACTGATGAAAGAGGAGCTCCGTAGACGCCAGATTCAGTCGACCGGAAAATAGTATAGCTCACTATTTCTGGATCCGTTGAAACGTCCCAAGTCAAATTAATCGAACCGCCTGCTTCAGCAATGGCGACAAGGCTAGTGGGAGCAGTTGTAGCACCGATATCGTAATCGACTACTTTGGTTAAACGGATGTTATCTATCCATTGTTCACCAATGGTTTTGCTAGTGTCATAATATAAGCGAAACTCTACAGAGCCCCCCACTGCCATCTCAGCAAAATCAGTCAACCAAAGGGTATGTGAATAAACGATACCGTCGACGCTTACTGTTTGTGGAACAACGAGCAAGGCGTCCATGCTAGCGAAACCATCTTGACTGCTCAATATGTAGAAATCCTCGTCATCGCCCTTTACATCATAACTTAAGCTGTGAAATTGCGTTGGCTCTGTCACACCAGATAATGTGAAGCTGATATAGTCATCATCCAAAATAACACCATTATTGGCATCTACATTTTTCCATCTGAGCGAAGGAGGCGGATTACCGAAAGTTCCGGGACTGCCAAAAGTTCTCGTCTCGATTGCGAATGAAAGACCGCCGCCATCATTCAAATCGGATGCAATTGACGAACTATCAAGATCCACAGACACCAAGTCTCTACTGGTAAAGTCGTATTCAGCGATGCTAACACTCTTATCTGCCATAGGGCGGGCGATCACTTCCTGACTATAAAGAGAAGTATTTCCTGCAGTGTCGTAAGCGCGAACTCGATAATAGTAGGTCAGCCCGTTCTCGACATCCAAGTCTAAAAGATCACTGCCAGTCAAACCCTCCGCCAGAGCAATCCCGATACTCCCAGACTGAGTTGAGCGATAGACCGTGTAGGAACTAAAATCGATATCAATACTATCGCCCCAGTCGAGAAAGACCGAACGATCCCCCACTCTCGCACTGAAGCCAAGAGGTGTCTGAGGTGGCCCGGGAAAAACAGTGTTTGCATCGACCAATATTTCGACTTCGACCTCGTCACGGCCACCGAGAGCGGTGATTTGCACGGTAAAACGGTTTAGGCCCGCATCAGTCAACTGTGGAGTGCCGCTCAAACTTCCATCGTAGGCGACCGTTAGCCAGCTCGGCCCATCGACCTTGAAGAAATACATGTCGTCCCCCTCAGTATCGCTCGCACCACTCGCTAAGGTATCTGTGTAGAGTTGACCTTCTTTACCCGCAGGTAGTGAAATTACCGACTCATCGAAAGCAGGTGGATTATTCGCTGGATCCAAAGGCACACCCACAAACTCGGCACTACTCTCAGACTCGTATCCATGAGAGTCGACCGCAGTCACTCGGTAGAAATACACTTGGTCATTTTGCATCAATCCGACCCTCCAGTTACCCACTGAATCAATATCGACAAAATCGCTGGTGACTAAGCCTGTAGCGATCGGATAGCTGTAATCATTTAGACCCGAAGAGGTCACACTGCGGTATACATTATAAGTCGCCACATCAGATTCTGGATTGTCGTCCCAATCTAGACGAATATTGCCGATTAAGCTTTCTGCCTTCATACCCTCCGGTGCCGAGGGAGCACCAGGGACTGGTGAGGGCACCTGCTCGATTAGTAATTCGGGAGCGAGTCCGCTATAGTTGCCACGAATGCTACTCAAAAAGCCATCTCCAGAAGTTCTTTTTAATGATAATGTCACTACCTTGTCCCCTGCGTATTCGCTTTGAACAAACTGCGTGACATCGAATTCTAAAACTTGGGCTGTGGAGTCTTCAGTGATTTCAACGACATCCAATTCTGCGATAGCTGATGGTTGATTATTATAGGTCAAACTGTCTTGCGACCATGTATCGCCTGCAGAGTAGGCCGCGATCGACAACGGAGCATTGATAAATTTAACCGAGGTCACGCGCAGTCGAACATGTGCAATTGAATCAAGACTCAAACCGCTTAAATCAAACTTAAAGAAAAGGTCGTCTGTGCTGGAAAATGTATTCGAAGTGAAATCCTGCACTGTGTCTGGCGCTGAGGATCTAGTGCGGTTATTCTCGACTGAATTGATGCAAACCAAGTCTCCAGTGAAAGCGGACGGTGGTTGAGACGGCGCGGCCTCAGGCAATGGCTTTTGAATGCTCGGGTGCTGTAGCTGCGCAAGGTATATATTTTGTGGGTAGAGCTCAGCCGGATCGATACTCTCCTGCCACAGAGTCGGCGTTATGGTAGTGTCCACATCGGCTCCGTATCCCACAAACACATGGTTATTTTGAGTAGTCAATGGGATGCCACCAGAGAGAAGCGGCTCCTCCGCGTAAATTCTCCAGTGAGTTTCATTTTCCTGCTGATTGGAGTCGGAAACAGTCTTGGTGCCCACATTACCTTCTCCATAAAATTCGTTACTACCCGCATCGACATTCGTGTATAAGTTATTTTTCGCTCCTGTACCGTGATGGTGTAAGGAGACAGATGGCCCCTTCACATTGGAAACCACATTTCCATTGGGCACATTGATAATATCAAAATCGTGAAAATAGCTGCCTTTAAATTCTATATTGTGATAGAGACACTTTTCTGCGCTTCCCATGTTGATACCTATGTGGCCAGCCCAGCGTAATGTGCCCGAAGAACCATCAATGTCAGGTCGACCTATAAAGTGGTCTAAAATCAAATTTAAAAACGAGATCTGCGAAGCACCGCCCATCATAACACCATGATCCGCATTTTTGATGTAAATGTTTCGAACCCAACTATGCGTGGCCGTGCCACCATAGAAAATTGCATCGGCACCCTTGTGCTCCCAATGGCCCATCTTGCGCTGTTCCCTGAACTCGAAGGTCAAATTTTCGATGCTGCGCTCAATACCAGCGTCCACTCGGAAAAATCCTTTAGGAGCCCCCGTGTTACGCTTATCCGGATCCAAAGGGTCATAGCCAATTTCTTGAATGATGACTTCGTTTAAATTTTTGGGGAAGAAAAGAATTGTATCATACATATCTTCGCCGCGCAGCACGAAGTGATCTCGGTCGGGAATGATTTGCTGAAGAATCGTATATCGCCCGTTGGGCACGTAAACAGCGTGATTATCAGGGCATGCTGCAATCGCATCGATAAAAGCCTGCGAATCGTCGATTCCGTCGTCGGGTATCGCTCCAAATTGAGCATCCGTTACATCCACCCCTACAGGCCAATCAGGAATCGCAACAGCACCGTTCATATAGCCGACATCAGTAAAATCTGCAAGGCGACTGGTGGCCGGATCCCAAAGCTGACCGTCGGATCCCCAAAGATCTGAGTAAACTTGCGCGGATACTGGTAGGATAGAATTGCTCAGCAATAAGCAGGTCAAAAAGTGTTTGGGTATTGGCATCGAATCAGTAGGTTTAAACGCATTTAAAATCACGTGCCCTCTAAAGAACGCTTTCTCATTTTCAGATCCTCTATTGAAAAAGAGGATCTGATTTTGCCATCGATTTTTTAAATAAGCGAATAGACACGATCATTGAATGTTTTAAGGGGGGTGAAGTAGGGGTGAAAGAGTGTGTGTTACAACTACACTGGAGTCGTCTTTGATAGTTTGAATCAGTCCTAGGTGATGCTGATTGTTAGGTCGTGCTGTATATGTGGCACACTTAGTAAGTCTTCAACTTGTTATAATTAGCACTTTTAGCAATATTTATTACCAATAAGATTGCATTACTTCATGCTGATTCCTATTGCGATATTGTTAAAAAAATGTAAGGCCCCTCAATTATTATCAATAATGATGGACGTTCGCTTTGGATTTTGCGTCCCAAGCAATCTCAAAAGGAAATGAAAGTAGTTTCACGCGACTAGAAACGGCTGCTGCCTCGGGCGATCAGATCGTCGAGCACAGCTTGCATCTGAGCCACCCGCTCTGGTTGATCAGCCGCCAGGTTTTTGCTTTCGTCAATATCCTCAGCCAGATTGTAGAGCTGAACAGCTTGGGTAGGATTTTCGTCATCGCTCCACCCTCCCGAGCCTGGCGCGGGAATATATTTCCACGATCCGTGCCGTAAGGACGGGACGCCTCGGATGGACGCGCTGACAGCATGCATGCGCACAGGCTCGTTACTCCCCTTCAACAGGGGTAAGATGCTAAAACTGTCTTCGCCCGCATTGCTAGGGAGCTTAGCACCCATGACATCAGCGAGCGTTGCCATCAGATCGGCTTGATGCACAAGCTGGTCGTTGACCGTGCCCGGCTCAACTACGCTCGGCCAGCGCACGATGAAGGGGACGCGATGGCCGCCCTCCCAAACATCGGACTTGTATCCGCGCAAGGGGCCGCTCGGAAAGTGCCCCATACTTTCGAGATCATTGACACCGATATAGGGCGCGCAGCCGTTGTCGCTGCTCAATAGAACAAGCGTGTTTTTCGCCGCACCACTTTTCTCCAGCGCGTCGAGAACTTGCCCAACGACTGCATCGGTTTCCATCACAAAATCGGCGTATGGATTTAGCCCACTTGCGCCCTTCCACTCATCATTCACGGACAGCGGAGTGTGTGGCGAAGTCAGGGAAAAGACCAAGAGAAATGGTTCCGGTGACTTTGCTCTCTGGTCAATGTAGTCAACAACCCGATCCTTGAGCGTCGGCAAAATAGGCTCAAGCCGCCATCCCTCAACGGCCGGGCCTTGCTTGTTTGCCATGTGTCTTTCAAAGAGCACAGGATCACCATATTCACTGGGGATACCTACCGTTCGGTCGTCTTCGATAAAACAATACGGAGGCCAATTCGGAACGTCGGTTCCGAAATAGCTATCAAAACCGAGTTCAATTGGGCCGCCTCCAATCGGCTGTGAGAATGCTTTGCTCCACGCAGATTTCTGCGTGGCGTTGGCATTCAAGTCGGCATTGTCACGGCCGCGCCCCTTCGTCTTGAACAGCGGCAGTTCCTCTTGCGAAATAGGCCAGTCCCAGCCCAAGTGCCACTTCCCGATAAAAGCAGTCTGATAGCCGTTTTGCTGTGCAAGCCCTCCTATCGTTAGACGATCAGGCGTGATCAGAGGCTCTTCCCAGAGACCAATAATACCATCCTGCAATCGCGAGCGCCAATGGTATTGCCCCGTCAGAAGTGTGTAGCGTGAAGGTGTGCAGACCGCGGACGATGCATGAGCATCCGTGAAACGCATCCCTTCTGCCGCGAGGCGATCCATATGCGGGGTTGGGATCTTTCCGCTTTCTGGATTGTAGCAACCGAGATCACCATAGCCCAGATCGTCGGCATAGATGATAAGAACATTCGGGCTTGGTTGCGGAATCCTCGCGGATGCCAGCGACTGACTGAGCGGCAACAGCGAAGCAATGGCTAAGAGTATGGTGAAGTGTTTTCGCATGAATGCTTTCTATATGATTTCTCTAACTAAGTTTCTTCTTAAACCAAACGTTTTAAAATTAGCCGGCATGAAAGACTTCTTCGCAATCGAGCCACCACTTGCCCTCCTCACGCGGCCCCCAAGAGTCTAGGGGTGGCGTGACGGCGGCCCACCATTTCTGGGTGGTTTCATCGGCGGCCATGGTTGCCATGTCAGCTTCAAAATCCTCCCCAACATACTCGAAATAGCTGAAGAGCCAACCGTCGTGATGGTAGATCGAATAATTGCGAATATTGCAGTCTTGAATCATGGCGAGAACGTCTGGCCAAGCGTCGGCGTGCAGGCGCTTATAGTCCTCATAGCCTCCCGGCAGCAGGCGGGCAACGCTTCCGTATCGCTTCATTCTGAAGCCTCCTTGTTGACAAATTTGGACGGGTCGCGGTATTTCACGGTCTGGATATGCTCACAATAGAGCACCAGCTCGCCATCGTTTTTGAAGACTTCGTAAGCAGCCCGATAAAGGCCGAGCTCATCATACTTGGGCTCCTTGTGGAGATCGGTTTTGATAGTGTAGAGCGTGTCGCCAATGAAGACTGGTTTTATAAAACGCAACTTATCGTAGCCATAGCTGTAGGCATTGACGCAGTTAGTTGCGACCAGCCCGAGGCCGACACTAAAAGTCATCGCTCCAGCGACGAGGCGCTTACCAAAGAGTCCTTCCTCTTTGGCAAAAATATCGTCCGCCACGTAGGGGTGCATGTCCATGACCAGCGCGTTGAACTGCATGCTTTCACCTTCGCTGATCGTTCGACGAATCGAGCGGATACGCTTGCCGATAACGATGTCTTCGTAATACCAGTCTTCGGCGTTCCAGATGGGGATTTCTTTGTGACTGCTCGGATCAGGATTTGGATTTTTCATAAGTTCAAAGTTCGTAGTGCGTTTCAATTTTCTCGTTGTGTTGACCGATACTAGGGGCACCTTTCGGCGACTTGTAAATTTCTCCATCAATACGAATCGGGCAGCGTAAGGTGGAAATCTCCGTTCCTCCAGGGCAGCGAATCGTCTGCTCCATATCGAGGGCTTGATAGCCTTTGGTCTCGCGCAATTCCGACCAGTGAAAAACGTCTGAGCACCAGATGTCCGCAGGCTCCAGAATATCGAGCCAGTCTTGGGTAGAGCGTGTGCGCAAGTGATCACGAAGGACGGTCTTAATCTCGTCCCGACGGTCGAACCAGCTCTTCGGATCGGTAAACTCCAGCAGCTCTGGGCAATCGAGCAGCTCGCCGAGTCTGGGAATCGAGCCCATCGCGAGTGCGAGGTGACGGTCGGCGGTCGGATAGATGCCGTAAGGTGCGCTCACATAGGCATGGCCATTTTGCACCGCACTGCGCGCGGGCGAAAGGCCTCCATCATTGAGGTGCGTCGTGATGACTTCGAACTGAAGATCGAGAATGGACTCTAAAAGACTGACTTCGACGCGACCACCCTCACCTGTAGTTCCACGCCGCAGCAGGCAGGCAAGAATACCTTGCACCAGATGAGCCCCCGCAGAAAGGTCCACCACCGCCAGCCCCATCGGAACAGGCCCATCTCCGTCATCGCCACTGAGCCATGAAAGTCCTGACATCGACTGAGCAAGCAAATCCTGCCCGGGTTTTCCAGCCCATGGCCCAGTCCGACCATAACCGGTGACGCTACCATAAACGATGCGTGGATTGATCTCGCGAACCGTCTCCCAGCCAAGGCCGATTTTTTCCATTACGCCCGGGCGAAAGTTTTCAATCAAGGCATCGGCCTGAGTGATCAGTTTTTTAACCTTGGCCAAATCATCCGGGTTTTTCAAGTCAGCGGAGTAGCCCTCTTTGTTGCGATTGATCGAATGAAACAGTGTGCTGTCTTCTTCAACCTTAAGATTGGAAATATAGAGCTGTCGGCAAATATCGCCTGTCTTTGGACGCTCGATTTTAATGACATGAGCGCCAAGGTCGGCTAGGCGCATCGCTGCCGAGGGGCCCGCCAGAAACTGACTGAAATCGAGAATAGTGAGGCCTTCCAAAGGTTTCATGAGCAGCGGTCGTTTGATAAAGTTTCCACGAGCGGATCGGTCGCGAGTGATTCACGGTAAAGACCAGCCAGCGCTTGAAGCGTGGTGTCAGCATCGGCCTTGCCAGACAAATAAGCGTGGACGACCAAGCTGCCCTCATCTTGAAAATGCATATAGCCATGATAGCGCGGCCGGATGTAGGCACGATCCAGTGTTTCAAGCGTGTTGCTGAAAAAATCTCCGGCTGCCGAGTTTGTGCGCGGGTCGAGCCAGGCGCTGCGGTGTCCAGGTTGGCCCCCGTAATCGAAAAACAGTCCGGCTTGTGCTTCCGGACCAGCGACCATTCGAGCAAACTCAGCGGCCGCCTCCGTGTGCTGACAATGTGCCGAAATCGCAAGTCCTGTGCCCCCGAGCGTAGTGCGGAAAGGTTGACCGCTGGGTCCGCTAACCACATTGCCGTAACGAAGCGGCACAGGTGCATAGCCGGGGCGGGAGTAATTTGAATAGCCGTAGGCGAACGGGCAATAGACAGCTGGGTCGCTTTCGGATAGCAGGGCCTCGTGTATGCGGATGGGGTTGCGTTCTAGGCAGGAGGAAGGACAGAGGTCGATGAGTTGCTTGAGTCGTAACAAGGCAGTCCGCCCCGTTTCCGGCTCGACAAGCTGATCCTTTGAACGGAACAGTGAGTCGTTCTGATCCACGCACAAAGAATAGAAATTCATCAACGAATCAATCGGGATGGCGGGCACCACCACCTTTCCTGTGCGCGCAAATTCAAGTAACTCGTCCCAAGTCTGTGGAGGAGAAACCCCGAGTTTTTTCAGAGAGTCTGGCCGCCAGAAAGCGACTGGTGTCGCGGCATCGATTGCCAATGCCCATTGATGCCCGTCGTAATTATAAGTGTCGTGCGAACGTCCAACCTGGTGCGCGGCTTGATCTGCGAGGAATTCCTTTGGGAGAATCTGTTCCAATGGCAGAAGTGCCCCACTGGCCGCCGACATCCCAGCATGTGGGTGGTCGATAATCAGTAGATCGTATTGCTTCGCCAAGTCCTCGATCGGTGCATCTGCAAAAGCCTGTAAGGAACGCTTTTCCCATTGAATGCAAATCTCCGGATTTCGCTCCTCCAAGCGCTGTGCGATTCCTACCAGAGGCAAAAAGCCGCGTGTGTGGTTCCATGTGATGCCTTTGAGTTTAATCATGAATCGGCATGCTTTCAGCGAAGGTGACTTGTGAGACGGTGGCCGCTTTCTCGCCGATCCGCGAACCCCATGAAATGAGTCCAAAAGATCCGAGTAGCACTGCGAGTCCAGCTGCGAGTGTCAACAGCGTTGGGCGTTGGCAGCGGCTCCACTCGCGCAAAGCCAAGCCGACCCCAAAACTGAAGAAGATGAGCATCGCCATGTGGATGCCCCAACTAATGAATTTGAAATCCCCCATCCGCACGTGTCCCTGTTCGTAAAAAATAAACTGCCCAAACCAAAGCGCCCCGCCGATGATGGCCATCAGGTAGTAAAAACTGAGTTTACCAAATCCGCCTTCGATCTTGGTGAACTCGCGGAAAGTTTTGCGGCGATAATGAACGACGCCCCACAATACGAGATTGGTCAGCAAGGTGCCCCCCGTGATGAAAATATACTTAGCGTAGCCTTTGACTTGTTCGCTGGCTCCGTGGGCTGCCGCCACCTCATCAATTGCGCCGCCTCCCGCGACCGCGACTCCAAAGACTCCGGAAAGGACACCCGCGATGATCACGAGGCAGAGCCCAAGTTTCATATTAAACACGGGCGTGTTTGGACTGTCGCTCTCGCTTCCCAACAGTTCCCGCTCTTTCATGAAGCCTGCTCGTCCGCACAAAGCAACTCCGCCCAGCGAGAGCACAAAGCCGGACAGCACCACCAAGCCGCCGGGCTTTTGGAAGTCGCTGACCAAAGTGCCACTCAACAATGCAGGCACGACCGTGCCGAAGACTGCCGAAATCCCGATCGCAATCGCGTAGGTCAATGAAAAGCCGATATGGCGAATCGCCACCCCAAAGGCCATGCCGCCGAATCCGTAGGCTGCGCCCAGCAGGGTAATTTTCCAAGCCGTCTCTGGCGGGCAACTGGTAAGCACTCCCCACAAATCAGGTGTGGTAAATCCAGCCACCACCACTGGCATGATGAACCACGCCACGATACAAACCGCAATCCAGTAGGTCTGGAAGGACCACTTCCCCGTCCACTTTTGGGACACGTAACAGCAGGCTGCGGATATTCCGCCAACGGCATGAAGGGCGATGCCCGCAAAGACTGTGGTTTCCATATGTATTAAAGATATTGGTTGATCGGCACACCGCCGTCTCGCGATGAGGTGTGGGCCGCTTCAACGCAGGCCATCGTTTTCAAGGCATCTTCGACCGAGGTCGGCATCGTATCCAATGAACCCTCGACGTGGCGCATTACCTGAGCCATCGCACCGATAAACGCCTCGGGAAACCAAGAGCCTTCGAGCGCGATCTCCTGCCATTCGCCAGGTGTGCCATCCTCGTTTAATTGGCAATACTCGAAACAGTCCGGCGCCCCTTTTGGATAGTTCATGAGCAGACCCATGCGGGCTTTAATCGCACCCTTAGTCCCCTCCCACTTAAAATAACTTTCTTGGTGCTTGGATCCGTAGCGATGAGAATGGTTGGTTTGAATGTTGGCACGCACGGTTTGCCCGTAGTCGAGAATGATCGATGAGCGCGTCTCGGGCAGATCGGGCAACTCTGGGTAGGTCAGCGTCTTAGCGTAGACGCCACTCGGATCTCCGAGAAAGCTGCGGATACAATCGATATGATGGACGCTGTGATAAACGATCTCCAGCCTTGGCACGTGTTGGAGAAAGGGAAAGTGATCCCACGGTGTGTAGGATGTAATCCGCGCTTCGACATCGCGCAACTCCCCAATGACTCCCCGGTCGATGAGGTCTTTTGCTGCCATGATGAAGGGCGCGAAGCGCATCTGAAAGTTTATCGCGGCCCGCAACTTTTTACGCTGGCAGACTTCGAGGATCTGTTTGGCCTCGTCGATATTTTCACCCATCGGCTTCTGGATCAGCACGGGAGCACCATCTGGCAGTTTTTCCAAATACTCTACAAACAGATTCGCAGGGAGAGTCAGATCCCAAATGGTGCCCTCGGGTGCTTCGGCCAGCGCTTGCTCGTAGCTCTCGTAAACGTGTGAGATTCCATATTCCTCCGCCAGTGTTCGAGCCGGATCGGGCGAGCGATTCCAGATGCCGTGAACCTTGAAGCCTGCCTGACTGTAGGCAGGCAGATGGGCGTCACGCACAATACTACCCGCTCCGATAATTACAATCGGGTGAGTTTCTTCGGGCAGCTCAGGCTTGTAATCGACGTTCATTATCTGGGGTATTCTTTATTCCGCGACGAGTGCTCCGATCTCCTTCAAACGCTGAACCGTCTTTTCAGGAATCAAACCAGTGGTGTCAGGTGCGACATTCAGAAGATAGGTGGCTTTGCGATCGTTGCAAAGTTGCAAGACTTCAACAACCTCTTCGGCGCTTTTCAATGTCCACTCGACATCTTCTTTCCAGAACCATGCTGGCCCAAGATAGTCAGAGACTTCGCCGGCATTTTGATTGCCCACGGGCGGAAGCGCACGCGAGATATCCCGCGATTTCATGAACGGGTATTCGTAACTATAAATATCAGTTCGGGAAAAATCATGTGTGTTGTTGGCGACGACGAGACATTCCGGCTGTTGAGCTTTTACGTGACGTATAAGCTCTGGGATGTGCGCTTTCACTGTGGGCTTGTTCACTTGGTCAAACCAAACCAAATCGATCACACCATATTGGGTGAGCAGCTCTGTAAGCTGTTTTTTGATAAACTCAACATGCTGCCCCTTTGCTTCAGGAGGCATCCCCTCGAGGCTCTCTTGTCCTGCCAAGAGCTCGTTGCCCCACTTGCCGTTATAATTGCCGGGCATGCAGTAATAGAGCCCCACTTTAATGCCCTTGGCACGAAAAGCATCGACGAATTCACGAACGATGTCGCCTTGACCATCATGGTAATTGTTAAAAGCGGTCATATCATGAGATTCGGTGTGGGCACTATCCCATAAACACCACCCTCCAGTATGCTTGACTGTTAGAACCGCGTATTGCATGCCAGCTGCGGCGGCGGCCTCAGCCCATTGTTCACAGTCCAATTGACCCGGCGCAAACGTCACAGGATCTTCATAACCATTGGCCCATTCGCGTTCGTTGAACGTAGCTACATTGAAGTGGATGAACATTCCGAAACTCCAGTCGACAAACTCCTCGCGTAATTCAACGCTCGAACGGGGCGTGGTCTTGCAGCCACTTAAAAAAACAACTAAACAGGAGGCAACGATTAAGCAGGCAGATTTAATTCTCATATTTGAATAGGGCATTAAATTATTAAAGAGCACCTTGAACTGACTTCTTGTAAGCAAGGTAATGATGAGACCATAAACCCTTCTTTAACGCGAAAGCTTTTGAGATAAAGAAAGCGGTGCTTAGACTCTACGGCGAAGAAGATTCCAAACAGTGACAAATAGGTCCAAGATAAGTCATGTATTGTTATTGATAAAATACTGATCGAGCATTGTTTCACAAGCAAACATATTGTTTATATGCGAATAA
>JABBCA010000046.1 GCA_018607135.1 Opitutales bacterium | reverse complement strand
CATAAGTAACCAAAACCTTAGATTTAAAAGTAGCTAAATCATAACTATAGACCGGTTTTTAAGCTGTCGCGTCAGCCGTATTAAAAATACCTTTTTGAGCAGTTAGTTCGTGCAGTTAGATAGCAGCCGTTGACTTGGAAACTGGTCGGATTAACTGGCTATTCATGGTTTTTATGGTTGGGAAGACATAGTCGAGCTGAGCGGCATTGAGCTTCCAGTGCTGGCTTAGAATCGCCCTGATCCACTGACGTGTATCGCTGGTCGGCATCAAATCGCGACCCTGATATAAATTGGCCATAGAAAGCCCCGGCCAGCGACCCTCAATCTTACCTCCAGCAACTGCACCCCCGGTAATAAACATGGCGCTGGCAGTACCATGATCTGTGCCTCTGGTGCCATTCTCAGCAACGGTTCGACCAAATTCAGTGGTTACCACGACTACGGTATTATCCCACTGCTCGGCAAGGTTTTCTCGAATGATGGCAATGCCCTCGTCGAGCTGTGAAAACTTGCGATCCAGACGGCCCAACTGATTTTGATGGGTATCCCAGCCGGTCATTTCTAACATCGCACAGTCGGGACCATCCTTATCTGCAAGCATCACTGCACAGGAAGCTGCCAAAGAAGAAAAGTTGTACTTATACTTATTTTCAACTTGCTCCATACCCGATAATAGCTGACGATTTTCCAGCCCCTCATCTAATCGCTCTGAGAGTAACTCGTCGTCTTTATATAAAACCTTTAATCGTTGAAAAAGGTCATCACTGGCAGGTCGAAGTAAATCCGGATACCAGGTCTTTGCCAGATGCTTGCCTCGCAAGCCAATCGGTACTGTATGTGCCACCGCTACCGAAGCACCCCTATAAACCTCTACGGCACGATTTAACCAACCGCTCTCGGTATCCACCTCAGGTAAGCCTGACTCGAGCATATCTTGAGCCTGAAAGTGCGAACGTGAATTTGCGCCTGACTCTGTTGCTACCACAGGAATTAACTGCTTCTTTTTATAGAGGCGATTCAACTCTTTAAATGCTGGGTGCAGGGCAAACCCGCCACCCAAGTCAAAAGCCCTGTCTTTAACCGGAGTCACAAGGCGTTTGCGGTGCTCCATCAAGCCTGAATCGGAGAGTGGCAAAATTGCGTGCAATGAATCCATAGCGCCGCGCAATATCACCCAGACCAACTTGGGTTTTAAATTATTAGCCGGTATATCAGTAAGCGACAGCGCCGCAGGGCTATGCCATGCGATAAAACTGCCGGCAGCTGCTTTGAGTAAGTCGCGGCGATCTATTTTCTTATTGTTCATTATCAATCCTAGCGGCGCTGAAATTCGGGGCTTAATAAAAGCATTGCTAATCCCTGTGCGCGACTCTCTGCACCAGCTAATAATTTCACTGTTAATGGGGAAAGCTGTGAATCAAATATGCGCGCTGCAACATTCTTGGGTGTTTCGCTGGTTTTCTGGCTCAGTAAGCTCACCCAATCAATGCGTTTCATTAATGCATCGGAACCCGACCAAGCTATATTCAGCTGACTATAGCCAGCAGGAGAGCCGGAAGCAAAAGGCTTGTGACCCATAAAATTAAGGCCGCGCATCAGTATATTTAATAAACCCTGATCAACAGCTTCAGGATGATTAACTGCTCGATAGGCGGACACTACAAATTCTCTGGGGGTTTTAAATTTATTCGACTGACTATCCCAGCTCTGCGGATGCTTAATCATTGTGGTGACTACCGCCTTAATATCACCCTCAGTTTTAACCCATGTATCTACCATGGCTGAGACCAACTGTTTAGGCGGTTGATCAGCAATCAAATGCTGAACAAGCTTATAAGAAATAAATTCTGCAGTCTTTCTGTGGCGGGCTAAATCGTGGAGTACCGCCCGCCCCTGAGCCTCGCCATTATCCCCATAGGATTTACCGAGAATAATTCTGGCTCCCGGCTGATGATAGTTATCGCGAAATTTAAAGCCACCGTGCCCAGTATCACCTTCATCGGTAATACTCCAACCACTGATGGCCATGGCCAACTGTCTAATATCATCGAGTGAATAGCCCCCATCTACACCTAGGGTGTGGAGCTCCAGAATTTCTCTGGCAAGATTCTCATTTAAACCTCGCGCTCTTTTACCGGCCTTTGAATTTGGGCCTACTGATTTTTCATTATTGAGATAAACAAGCATGGCTGGATGCTGTTCAACTGCTATTAATAGATCGGCAAAACTCCCGAATAGATTTGGCGCGATTGCTTCGCGCTCTAAAATGGGCGCTAAAAGAGTCATTGTCTGAGTGGAAACAGAGACACTAAAATGATTTGAAAAGAAGTCTAGTAAACGCACTGCAAATGGAATATTTGTCTGCACAGACTGTTCCAGACTATCCATTATCAGACGCTGCCTATAAGGCCTAATAAGCGTCCGGCCAATATCGGGCAGTTTCATGTTTTTCTGTCGTGATTGTTGTTTCAGCACTTTTATATCCGCAATCATATTAAAAGCCGACTCAGTATCACCCAGTGTTTTATCAAACACCGGACTGACCAATTGCTGCAATAGCCACTGCTCAGGATCATGCTTTGCAGCAGAAAACTCTGCGCCCGTAGCCCCAAGACCGAAACGGTTTACAGCAATTATTGCTCGATTATTTTTTACCGCTGCCATTAACGTCAACAAGCCTCTGTTTATCAGTATTTAACTTAAAGCCACTTTTAAAGTAAGCAGATATTACAGCTCAAATCGTTCTCTTTATACTGTTGAATTTCT
>JABBCA010000045.1 GCA_018607135.1 Opitutales bacterium | reverse complement strand
TACGGCATGTATTTCTCTGCTGGAGCGCGCATCACTTAGAGAAGACCTCTTATACTGTTAAGAACACGGTCAATTTAACCCAGATTATGCGTAATTAGCCAGTAAATCAGCAAGCAGATCGAACTCAGACTCCCTGACAAACAAAAAGGCCCCCATTATTTAACGAGGGCCTTAAGTGTAAAAAAGTCCGCTCTACAAGGCGGCAAGCGCTGCGTTGAATATAGCACTTGGCCGCATTGCCTGTTCGGCAAGCTCAGCATTCGGACGGTAATATCCTTGGATATCCATTGCCTGGCCTTGCACTTCATTCAACTCAGTAACAATGCTCCCCTCATTCGAAGCGAGCGCTGCTGCCAAGGGAGCGAAACGGGCTTTCAGCTCAGCGTCCTTATCTTGTGCAGCCAACGCCTCTGCCCAATAAAGCGCTAAGTAGAAGTGACTACCACGATTGTCCAACTCACCCGCTTTACGAGATGGTGACTTATTTTCTTTCAAGAACTTTGTATTCGCGATGTCCAGCGTATCAGCGAGCACTTGCGCCTTGTTGTTATTAAATACAGACGCGAGATGCTCAAGCGACACACCTAAAGCAAGGAACTCACCGAGTGAATCCCAGCGGAGATGATTTTCCTTCTCAAACTGCTGGACGTGCTTCGGGGCTGAACCACCCGCACCTGTTTCAAACAGGCCACCACCATTCATCAATGGAACAATCGAAAGCATCTTCGCACTGGTGCCCAGCTCAAGAATTGGAAATAGGTCCGTCAAATAGTCACGAAGCACATTTCCAGTAACAGAGATCGTATCTTCGCCAGCTTTGGCACGCTTCAAGGTGAGCTCTGTCGCTTCAACTGGTGCAAGAATACGAATATCCAGACCATTCGTGTCGTGGTCTTTTAAATAGGCCTCTACCTTAGTGATGAGCTGAGCATCATGCGCACGCTCACTATTCAACCAAAAGATGGCAGGCGTATTGGACGCACGCGCACGTGTCACAGCAAGCTTCACCCAATCACGAATCGGGGCATCCTTCACTTGGCAAGCACGCCAGATATCACCCTGCTCCACCGAATGCTCAAACAGGACTTGGCCATCCGCATCACTGACACGAATGATTCCATTTGCGGACACTTCAAACGTCTTATCGTGAGAACCATATTCTTCAGCTTTTTGCGCCATTAAACCTACGTTCGGCACAGTGCCCATGGTGCGTGGATCAAACGCGCCATTCTTTTTACAGAAATCGACAGTCGCCTTATACACTCCCGCGTAACAACGGTCCGGAATCACGAAATTGGTATCTTGCTGTTTACCATCTTGGTTCCACATCTGCCCCGAAGTGCGAATCGCCGCCGGCATTGACGCATCTATAATCACGTCACTCGGCACGTGCAGATTGGTGATCCCCCTATCCGAATCCACCATCGCCATATCTGGAGCATTCGCATAGACTGCGTCCAAATCTGCCTCAATCTCTGCTTTTTGATCGGCGGGAAGCGATTCAATCTTAGCGTAGAGGTCACCAAGGCCATTTTTCACGTCGACGCCGAGCTCGGCAATCGTCGCTGCATGCTTTTCAAAAACTGAACTATAGAACACCTCGACTGCATGCCCAAAGATAATAGGGTCCGAAACCTTCATCATGGTAGCCTTCATATGCAACGAGAAGAGCACGCCTGCTTCCTTAGAGGCAGCGACTTCATCTGCGATAAATTCACGCAGTGCCTTCACACTCATGAAAGTGCCATCGAGCACTTCACCCGCTTGAAGCGGCACACTCTTAAGAACTGTGCTAGAGCCATCCTTTGCTATATGCTCAATCGTTGCAGTCGTGGCAGTGGGAACCGTCACCGACTTCTCGTTACCATAAAAATCATTCGCAGGCATGCTAGACACGACCGACTTCGAGTCTGCAGACCATGCGCCCATTCGATGTGGATTGTCTTTAGCGTATTGCTTCACCGCGCCTGCGGCACGACGGTCTGAATTGCCTTCACGAAGCACTGGATTCACGGCACTGCCCTTGATCTTATCATAGGCCGCCCTGACAGCTACTTCGGCTTCTGTCGTTATTTCTTCTGGATAATTAGGAAGCGCATAGCCCTGGGCTTGAAGCTCCTTGATGCATGCCTTCATCTGCGGAACCGATGCTGAGATATTCGGCAATTTAATGATGTTCGCTTCCGGCGCCTTTGCGAGTTCACCCAGTTCCGCAAGATCGTCTGAGATGCGCTGATCTGCAGTCAATGCATCTGGAAAACTGGCAAGAATACGTCCTGCGAGGGATATGTCGCGTGTTTCAACCGCAACTCCTGCTGCGCTAGTATAGGCCGCAATAATTGGCAGCAGTGAGTGAGTCGCCAATGCTGGCGCCTCATCTGTGATCGTATAGATGATTTTAGCTTTATCGCTCATATATGAAACTGGTGGTTAATTACTGATTAATAGGAAGCAAATTTCACGCCTTATGCTTCGCACAAAAACGCGTGATTCTTTCTAAGCCTTTTTCGATCACTTCATCAGAAATCGCGTAGCTCAAACGAACATATCCTGGAGCACCAAAACCTTCTCCTGGAACCAATGCCACTTTTTCTTCTTCAAGAATCTGAGCCGCAAAGTCATTGGCACTCATACCAAAGGCCTCAACATTCGGAAATAGATAGAACGCGCCTTGTGCACGTGGGCAAACAATCCCATCGATGGAGCGCAAGCCTTCAAGTAAACGAAGACGGCGACGATCAAATGAAACGAGCATTTCATTCACCGCGGCCATAGACTTCTCCCAATTCTCCATAGCAGCCAGAGCACCGTATTGAGCAAAAGTCGTGGCATTGGAGCTCGTTTGGCTCTGTATATTCGCCACTGCCTTTGCGATCGCAGGTGGAGCCATCAAGGTGCCAAGACGCCAACCAGTCATCGAAAATGTCTTACTAAATCCACTCACAGTGATCACATTGTCCGCAGCTTCCTTCGAGAAGGATGCCGGGCTCACATGCTCCACACCATCATAAAGGAGATATTCGTAGATCTCGTCAGACATGATGTAAATGCCTGCCTCGAGGGCAACTTGAGTCAAAGCTTCCAACTCGCCACGCGTGTAAATAGCACCGGTCGGATTGGAAGGGCTGTTAATCACCACCATACGAGTCTTGGGCGTGATCGCCTCGCGCAATTGGCTTGGAGTGATTTTAAACTCTGCATCCGCTCCAGCGAAAATGCTTTTAGGAATACCACCAGCGAGCTTCACCATTTCTGGATAGCTTACCCAGTAAGGCGCAGGAATGATCACTTCATCGCCAGGACTCACCACCGCCATGATCGCAAGATAGCACGAATATTTACCACCAGGGCTCACTACAATTTGAGACGCCTCGACACCCGCGATACCGTTGTCGTTGCGGTATTTCTCTGCTAAGGCAGAACGCAATGAAGGAATACCTGGCGCGGGTGCATACTTAGTCTTGCCCTCCGCCAAGGCTTTAACGCAGGCCTCTTTAATGAACTCCGGAGTATCAAAGTCCGGCTCGCCGGCACCAAACCCACAGACGTCTTCACCTGCGGCTTTGAGTTCTTTAGCTTTTGCATCGACGGCGAGCGTCGGCGACGGAGCAATATTGCTGGCCCAAGTAGATAATTTTGCTTGCTGTGACATGAATATAAAAAAGCGCTCTCGCGTCACCGCAGGATACGGGACATGAGAGCGCAGAATCAAAACCTCTGCCTCAGCAAAAGCAAGCCTAGCCTAAGAATTCAGAAAAGTGGGGATTACTTTTTCTTAACCTTACGCTTCGCAGCCTTTTTCTTTGGCGCTGCCTTTTTAGCTACTTTTTTCTTAGGAGCTGCTTTCTTTTTAGGAGCCGCCTTTTTCTTGGCAGCTTTCTTCACTGCTTTTTTCTTAGGCGCTGCTTTCTTTTTCACAGCTTTCTTTTTAGGAGCTGCCTTTTTCTTGGCAGCTTTCTTCACTGCTTTTTTCTTAGGCGCTGCCTTCTTTTTAGGAGCCGCTTTTTTCTTGGGTGCTGCCTTCTTTTTCACAGCTTTTTTAGGAGCTGCTTTCTTCTTAGGCGCTGCCTTCTTTTTCACGGCTTTCTTTTTAGGAGCTGCCTTTTTCTTGGCAGCTTTCTTCACTGCTTTTTTCTTAGGCGCTGCCTTCTTCACGGCCTTCTTAGCTGCTTTTTTAGGAGCTGCTGTTTTAGCCACTTTTTTCTTAACAGCCTTTTTCTTGGCTGGAGCTTTTTGAGTAACCTTTTTGGCTACCTTCTTTTTTGTTGCTTTTTTCTTAGGCATAATGAGTTCGGGGTGAACGTCCGACAATTCAGCCGGTAGAGAATCCAATGCAGCTCTGAGAATTTCACCAACACTCACTTTTTTCTGTTTGCTTAACTTAAGTAAACGTTGGCGCAACTCAGTAGACAATCGAACTGAAATTTGACGATGGGAAGAAGTGTCTTT
This sequence comes from Opitutales bacterium, assembly GCA_018607135.1. Taxonomy (GTDB): domain Bacteria; phylum Verrucomicrobiota; class Verrucomicrobiia; order Opitutales; family Coraliomargaritaceae; genus JBPOFY01. The sequence continues at coordinate 14,632 of JABBCA010000045.1, read as the reverse complement.
CTGTAAAGAAGCGGCGTCAAAGACACTCACGGCATAGCGAATAACTTCGCTAATAGAACGCAAGCCAGACTTGCGTTGTAGTTGCTTCAGCTTGTTCAAGAGATCTTGCTGAAGATCGAAAGTTAAGGGGCTAGTTGTTTCGCTACTCATAATGTATGTCGCAAAGCGATTGTTCATACACTTAACATTGTAGTAACAATGTCAATACAATAGATTTACAAAACTTTAGGCATTTTTCCAGTGCTCATTTCACTACAAGACTTGAAACATCTGCTGCGGTATCTCCAACGGTTCCACCGCATGGCATGGATTGAAGACATTATGCTCTAGCACCAAACCAACACTCGCAGCTTTTACTTTGAAGCGCGTGCGATCACGAGTTGTATAATCTTTCAAAGTTACCTCTTTAACAATGTATTGTCCTTGGATTTTCTTAAAGCTCTCCACTGTAAAGCGAGATAGTTCTTCTTGCTGTTCATCGAGCACCTCTATTCGCAGCAATGCGTCATAGGCATCATCTAAACCAATGCGCACCGCATCAATTCCACGCTGCCGAGCAACACTCCCCGCAGGCGCTTGCATTAAAAACTGTTGCGCGATGCGGCTTTGCACACGCCCTGGCCCTTCGTAAACATACTCATCCCAATACACAAAAGGCATCTGTAAATCAAACGCTGAATAGGTCACATTAGGTAGCACCGACTCATAGAGCGCATCCCCCCTTAATAATTTGAAGTCAGCATTTGCATCGAGCCGTGACCACGCCCTAGGCACTGGACCATTTTGAATGATCAATTCGATTGCTACCGACTTTGCCCCCCCTTCAGGGTTCTGATTATTCGACAAAAGCTGGATACGAGTGACTGGCCCTTGTTCATTCCACGAGCCCCACATCGTTCCATAGTAGGTCACTCGCTCACCACGACGCGGCAAATGCTCGAGTTCAAAATGAAAACAATAGTCGCCCTCTAATCGTTGATTACGAAAATTCGCGATACGCCGTCCACCTTCTTCAGGGTCGATTGTTTTATAACGATCAGCAGCTTCACCTCCAGCACGCTGGGCAAAACTATGCGCAGAAATGAAGACACAAAAAAAGCCAGTGACGGCACATACCGCAGCCACTGACCTCTTCTTAAAATTTAAAAGCTTAATTCGATTCAAATGCATCACTTAGTTGCAGACTCAACTTCAGTCGCAACTGCTTCCGTAACAGCGTCTACTTCTGTCTGAACTTCTTCAGCCTGCACAGTTACAGACTCTACACCTGCAGCGATTGTTCCTTCACCATCTGCAATTTCTACCACTTTAGTGGTTGTTTCCGCTGTCACATCTCCCGCTTCCGACGTAATCAACTCTTTCACGTCCACAGCTTCAGTCTGCTTGGAGGCCTCGGACTGATAAATCAAGTAAAGTCCTAATGAAACGAGAAAGAATGCGATCGTGCCGTAGATGGTGCCTTTGGTCAGGATGTTGTTGGTTTCGGAACCAAAGGCCGACTCAGCTGCGCCGCCGCCTAGCGCGGCCCCCATGCCTCCGTTGCTACTGGTGCGCTGCATCAAAATGATCAACACGATGAACGCAGAGATGACGAGTAGAATTAAAGTTAAAAGACTGATAAGGAGAGTGCCCATAGATAGTAGCGGGTGGAAATTGGAAAAAGGAGGTAAAATGCCCAGTGTAGACGGGAATTCAAGCGATAAATTCAGCCCTTTCCGCAACGGAGCGGTCGATTTTGCACACCAAACAGTCCTCGAATCGTTAATTTCGCTTTGACACCACCCGTTCGGAGGGTTTTCTCCTCTCTACAAATGGACAACGCACCTTACCAAAAACTTCTTACTAAAGGGCACATCGTGCTCGGCATCGTTCTGACATCAGTAGTCTTCATCCTGTTGTCATGGTTGATGCGCCCGTTCACATTCTCTCCAGATCCATTAATTGCACAGCTGCAAGCGTGCTTTACAGCGATTCCAATCACTGCGGTTTTCTGGTTCGCTTACCATATGTTCATGATCGTTCTCGTCGATCAGCGAAAGCAAAAAAGCAAAGCCAATTAAGCGTTCCAGCAAGACTTTCTAAAAAGCCACCTCACGAGGTGGCTTTTTTGTGTATTCCTCACACGTATAGGCCACAGAGCCAACTACTCATTCACCGCACCGCTTTGCTCTGCAAAGAAGGTCTCGTCGGCCAAACTCTCAATTAAATGCTGCGACGTAGGACTATCATCACTGAAGTTTTTTAACTCCTTTTCAGTCAAGGTATCACGCTGGGTCAGTGCCATTGCATTGCGAATAACACGCACCAGACGGGAGTAATCCAAAGACTCATGCCCCTCTTCCAAAAACTCAATTGCCTTAGTTGATAAAGTTCGAGTGCACAGGAAAGGATGCGCCACACGTAAAGTGGTAAATACCGATTGAGCAATTACGTGCACATCTTCTTTTCGATCGCACATGCCTGGCAAATCTAGAACTTTGCCATCCTTACGAAACATCTTAACCAAGTCCATCGCAGTTGCGCTGACATACGTCTCAGAATCAGCAACATGACCTAAGATCAAACGAAGCGGCGAGTTCACACGCTCTTTAAAAATCAACTTCAACGAATCTGCCAACTGATCAACCGAATGCGAGGTTAGCTCGTAAGACAATCCGATGTAGCAATAACAAGGCGTGTTTTTACCTTTTGATAATATATGCAACTGCGCCGCGCAAAGCTGCATGGGGTCTAAAACCATCAACGGAAATGCATCGCCATTGGCTCGGAAATTCAACTCACGAGCAACTAGTTCAAATTCAGCGCCATCCTCGCCGTCAATCAAAACCAATGAAGCACTCTCAGCAGCACTGCAAATCTCCGTAATAAAATCCTGCATCGCAGGACTGCGGGTAGTTAAGTGGCGAGTAATGGTTACTGGCGAAACACTTGAAACCACATTCGTCGCACCTTCCACGGCAGCTAATGCAGGAACGGCTTTTTTCTTTGCAGTCTTACGAGCAACCTTCTTTTTCACACTTTTTTTAGCGACCTCAAGAATCACTTTCTGCAAGCGCACTTTCGAACGCCGTGAATCAGAGGAAAGGACTAAGTAATGCTTTGCATTCTTAGGGCAACGATGCGCCCCTTCTTTACTGCCCTCCTCAACGGGCTCAAAAGCAATCAAGTTGGTTTTTTTTGTGCCATAATGTAGCGCATCAAACGCCCACAATGTGCTTTCCAATTGAAGGTCATAAAAGACCATATCAGGCTTTTTAAGCTTCGGCAACGTCGCGATCAATTCCTCCAAATCAGTATAAAACGTGAACATGTGCTGACCACCAGCAAGAAGCTGGGTCAACTGATCGATCATTTTATCATCGGTAGTTAGAATATGAATACTCATGGGGGTAATGTTTAAATGTAGGGAAACTTCCGCCTGAAGCAATCCGTATTGTTTTTACAAACTACTTACAAATGAGGCCTGAGAGAACGAATCTCTGAAACGTCCGATGCCGCTGAGGCCAGAAAAACGCAAGGGTGAGGGCCTATCACAGCCATTTTATCCACTTAAAGCTCTCTAACTCAAGCGTGTCGCCAAAATTAAAGATTATGTAAATTTTCTTCTACTCTCTTGAATTAGTGAACGACCCGGATGCATTTAAATAGCGAACGGTCTCCCGTTACACAGATTTGACCAACAGAACCATGCCTTACTGAGACGATGTTTAGCTACCCACACAAACAGCCAGCGACGCGTCATTCCGAATAACAGGATCCTCAGTCATTTGGAATGGGCTATCGCACGTGCTACACACTAAAATGCCTTGAACTCAGAAATTTCTACACCTGTAAGTGCGCGACCATCGCTTCAAAATCTTGCGGTAAAGGAGCTAAAAATTCCATCAGCGCATCGCTTTCGGGATGTTGGATGTGCAACTCGGTTGAGTGCAGCATTACGCGCGGCACAGTGATGCCTTTTAAACGACTCGATTTAAACCCATAAGTAGGATCCCCAAGAAGTGGAAACTTCAACGAACTCATGTGCACGCGAATCTGATGCGTGCGCCCTGTATGGATCACACAACTCACTTGCGCAGCTTGGTTGCCATACCGCTCTAAGACTTCCCAATCAGTGTGCGCCTCTTTGCCATTAGAAACCGCGGCCATTTTGGTGCGCATCACAGGGTGCCGCCCTATCGGCTCTTTAACCGAACCGCGCGAGAGTTTCGGCACTCCTTGGACCAGAGCTGTATATCGCTTGTAAGTCTCACGCTCACTAAAGCAAGTCGCCAACTTGTGATGCGCCAAATCACTCTTTGCGACCACGATCAGACCACTGGTTTCTTTATCCAAGCGATGCACAATCCCCGGACGCTCTGGCGCACCGACCGAGCTCAATTGCCCATTGGTATGGTGCAACAAGGCATGCACCAAAGTATCGTCACCCGTGCCATTTCCCGGATGCGTAATCATCCCAGGCATCTTATTCACCACCACGAGTGATTCGTCTTCATAGATTATTTGCAGCGGAATATCCACCGCCTTCGGTCCTTCCTCTGTCTTCGGCTCTTCAAGCACTGCACGTAAACTGCCCGGACGATTCACTTTGAAGCGCTTATCAATCACTTGCCCATCAAAAGTCACCGCGCCCGCCTCAAATGCTTTCTGCAAACGCACACGACTCACATCCTCGAACGCCGCCGCAAATATTTTATCCGCACGCCCCGCCTTCGCCCCCCTCGGGACTTCAAATTCTATAATTCGACCTGCCATCTATAAGCTGAGAACTGAGCTGATTGCTACAGCAGCGCCCGAACCGCTGCACAGTCCTTAGCGATCTGCTCCTTCAAGGCATCCACGGAGTCGAATTTTTGTTCGGGGCGAATAAACCGAAGCCATTCAACTTCGACTTCTGCGCCTTCACCTAGGGTGCAGGACTCCAAGGCGTGAATTTCTAGGGCTGGTGTTTGATCGGATGCGGCGACTGTGGGCTTGATGCCATAATTGGCTACGGCGTTGAGCCAAATCGTATGCCCGACTTCACGAAAGCGAACTTGATAGACACCGAAACGCGGACGGCATTCTGGATTCCACGGTAAATTGAGCGTGGGGAAGCCGATTTGGCGACCCAGCTTAGCTCCTCCAATAATAGTGCCGATGGAATTGTAATTATAACCAAAGAGATCGTCGACGGAATCGATTTCTCCTTCTTCGAGCTCTTTGCGAATACGAGTGCTGCTGATCGGCTCTCCGTTGTGTTGAATGCGTTCCACGCTAAACACACTTAAACCGAGCTCTCGACCAGACGCGATTAACGTGCCCACATCTCCCAAGCGCTTCTGACCAAAACGAAAATTTTGCCCCACATAGATAGCCTTGAGTGTTGGAAGCGCCTGCTTTAGTTCAGCTAGAAAAGAATCTGCGGGGATCGCCGCGAACTCACGGTCGAACTTTTTGCTGATTACCAGATTGACACCCACTTGGTGCAACATCGCGACCTTGGCCTCAATCCCCATCATCAAGAGCGTAGGATTATCAGGACGAAAGAGGCGACTGGGGTGCGGATCAAAAGTAAGCACTCCACTCACGCCACCCGAACGACGCGCCGAAAAAACTGCCGACTCGATGACTGCCTTGTGCCCCAAATGCACACCATCAAACACACCAATAGCCAAGTGCAGCTCAGCTTGCAGTTCAGCAAGTTGATCAAAGTCTTGGACACAAAGCGGAAAGTTCATTGAGGAGTGGATCGTTTTAAGTGGATGGTGAGTAGAAGAATGCGCTTTTTAGGGTGACTTGCAACCTCGCGGTGGCATATAGAAAATCAGAGGAATCGATTCTATTGGTGGGCCCACCTCTTCGCTCGACCGCTTAAACACGGAACGAACAGGCAAGAGACTATTCGTCCAATCAATGTAGTGGTCAAACTGGCGCGCAGTCTATTTTACAAAACGTGGCTAGGGACGGCTTGGTTGATTGGAATTAGTTTTTTCCTTAGCACGGATGGAGACATTTCTTGGAGCTCTTCAATTGTATTGGCATCTTCGATACTAAACTTGCCTACCACTGTGCGACGAAGGGCGCATAGGTGACCGCCACAGCCCAACTTATTGCCAAGATCATGCGCCAATGTGCGAATATATGCACCTTTACTGCAACCCACTGAGAAGGAGACCTTAGGTAAATCAAAGTCGGTCATTTCAAAATGGTTGAAGCGGATGACTCGTGGCTCACGTTCGATCGTTTTTCCCTGGCGAGCGAGTTTATACAAGGCTTGGCCGTTGACCTTCTTTGCTGAATACATTGGTGGTGTTTGATATTGGTCACCTAGGAAAGTCTTCATTTCAGCGAGCACCTCTTCTTTAGAAAGCTCAGGCACTGGCTTTTCTGCAACGACTTCGCCTTCTGCATCTTGTGAGTCGGTTTCGATACCAAGGTGCACTGTGCCCGTGTAGTCCTTATCGTTACTCATCAAGTATTGCGAGATCTTGGTGGCTTTACCGATCATGATGAGCAGCAGGCCTGTCGCCATCGGATCGAGGGTGCCCGCGTGGCCGACCTTCTTAATACGAAAGATGCGGCGCATGCGCGAAACCACATCGTGTGAGGTGATTCCTTGCGGTTTATCGACAAGGAGAACTCCCTCGGGTGCGTCTGAGATTGGTTGAGACATTTTTAAATACTGATTTTAAATTCTTAATCTTAATTCTACTCTTAATCATAATCCAAACCTCACCGTAGATTAAGAATGAGAGCAATTATGGCGCACGAGGATGCACGCCTCTACCTTCACTCGGGCTTACCGAGCGAATCCAAGTGCTCGCCGATGGCTTTCATGAGTTGCGGATAAAATTCTTTGATCGAGCTATTCTCGATATTGAGGCCCGCAGCGCAGGCGTGACCGCCCCCACCAAAAACTTTTGCGACTTGGTCGACTCGGAAGAATGGATCTTTAGCACGGAGGCTACCCTTGAGGGCACCGTCGCGGTCTTCAATCAACACACCAACTTCAACGCCTTCAATTGAGCGTGCGTAATCCACGAGCCCTTCAGAGTCGTCGATGGTGGCGCCCGTTTCATCATAGACGCCGTTTTCGATCAAACCGACACAGACTCGGTTATCGAACTCCATAGTCAACGAATCGAGGAAGTTTTGCAGAAGCTTTATCTTGGCAAAGCTCTCACGCTCGTAGAGCTCGTGTGCCGCTTCGGCAGGACGTGCGCCACACTCGCAGAGGCGACGCGCAATCTCAAAGGTTTCGGGTGTGGTGGATGGGAAGCGGAACTGCCCAGTGTCAGTCGCAATGCCAACATAGAGTGCTTGCGCGGTGATCGCATCGATCTGATAGCCGAGGTCGAGATAGAAGCCTGCAAGGATCTCGGCCGTCGCCGATGCTGTTGCGATCACGATATTTTGTGTCGCGTATTCGCGATTGGAAATGTGATGATCGACATTGAGCTCCACCTGCGGGAAGAGCTCGTTGAGACGATCCCCAACACGTTTGAAATCTGCCGAATCGACAGTAACTGCGACATGGCCGTCTGGTGTAAAGTCGTCTGCCTTGAACAACGGCGTGTCGCCGACAAAAGACTCCAAGGTGTTGGGCACTTCGTCGCGATTGAGCCCCACCGCCTCAATGCCATGGCTCTTGAGCATACGCACCACGGCAACGATGGAACCGATGCAATCACCATCAGGTCGCTGGTGACCGAGAACGGCAACTTTTTTACCTTTAAGGCTTTCGATTGCATTGGCAAAGATCGCGCTCTGCTCGGGATAGAATTTATTTTCTGTGCTCATTTTTTAAAGAAGTGAGGAGTTAGAAGGTGGTTTACTAATGGGGGGACAGCCTCTGGCCTGTCCGCCGGTTGTATCTGCGGTCAAGCGAGGACGTTGACCCTCCACCTAGGATTCGTTGCTCTCTTTGTCGAGTTCGTCAAGGAGATCGAGAATGGTGGCTCCGCGCTCAAGTGATGGATCATACAAAAACTCCATGCGCGGAAAATACTTCATCGTAATTTCTTTGCTGACGCGTTTACGCAAATCGTTGCCATTCTTGCGAAAGAACACCTTGGCTTCACTAATCGCATCGTCATCGCCTAGCACTGCGTAATACACATTGGCATTACGCAGATCGACGGAAGTTGAAACTTCACTGATCGTGATCGGAGCCGACTCGGCACGGTAGTAGCGGCGCATTTGCTCGCTGACTTCGCGCTGAAGTAATTCGTTAACTCTAGAAATACGTTTGGACATAATTGAAAGGGATGGGACCTAGCAATCGAACGCCGTGCAGTATGTGCTCAACGTCGAATTCTTAATCTGTGAAACTTCTCGTCTAGCGTAGTGATGGACGAAGCTCTTCCACTTCGAAACACTCGATAGTATCGCCTTCTTCGTAGTCTTCGAAACCGGAAACGTGGATGCCACACTCGTAGCCGGCGCGAACTTCCTTAACGTCGTCCTTGAAGCGCTTGAGTGTATCGATCTTACTCTCATGGAGCATCTCACCACTGCGGTAAATACGAGCGATGCACTTACGCTTGATGGAACCTTCGGTAACCATACAACCCGCAACCGCGCTGCCCTTACCCATTGAGAAGACTTGACGAATTTCGGCGCCACCAAGCTTTTTCTCGCTGAATTCTGGCTCGAGAAGATCAGCCATGCCTTCTTCGACTTGATCAATGAGCTCGTAAATAATTTCGTGCTGAATGATACGAATATCGTGATGCTTCGCGAGGCTTTGCACGCCGTTGTCCAGCTTCACATTGAAACCAACCACTGTTGCACCACCTGCGCTTGCAAGCGTGATGTCGTTCTTAGTGATATGGCCGACGCCCTTGCTGATCACTTCGAGGTCGACCTTGTCACTCTCAATGGTTTTCAATGCATTGACCAAGGCTTCTGTAGAGCCGTGAACATCTGACTTAACGATCACACGAAGGCATTTCTTCTGCTGATTCGCAATCGCAGCAAAAAGGTCTTCAACAGTTGCCGCGCCTGACTCCTTAGCGGACGCTTCCTTCTCGGCGGCGTCTTCGAGCTTACGTTCAGAGATACGATCTTCAGCAGCACGCTTCGCAGTCTTTTCGTTTTTCTCGGTGGAGAAACGATCGCCAGAGGCGGGAACATCCGACCACCCAATCACTTTCACTGGTGTGGATGGAGGTGCAGTCTTCAATAGGTTGCCATCGGCATCAGTCATCGACTTCACCTTACAGTAAGTCTCACCACAAAGGAGCGCATCGCCCTTCTTAAGTGTGCCGCGCTCGACGATCACTGTCGCAGTCGCACCGCGACCTTGTTCGATCTGAGACTCCACCACGATACCCGATGCTGGGCAGTCTGGGTTGGCTTGAAGTTCGAGAACTTCCGCTTGCAGCAGAATCATGTCTAAAAGATCGGAAATGTTGGTGCCATTGAGCGCAGATACTTCAACAGCGATGGTTTCACCACCCCAGTCCTCGGGTGCAATACCCTTCTCCTGCATCTGTTGCTTCACGCGGTCTACATTCGCGCCTTTCGAATCGATCTTGTTGATCGCAACAATGATCGAGTTGTTCGCTTCTTTAGCGAACTTGAGTGCTTCATCGGTCTGTGGCTTGAACGAATCATCCGCAGCGATCACAAGAATCGCGATATCGGTTACGTTCGCGCCTCGCTCACGCATCAATGAGAATGCGGCGTGACCCGGTGTGTCGATAAATGAAATCTTATGATCGTTGTGCTCAATCTGGTAAGCGCCAATGTGTTGCGTGATACCGCCCGCTTCACCGCCGACAACGTTGGCCTTACGAATGGAGTCTAGCAAAGTGGTCTTGCCATGATCGACATGGCCGAGAATACACACGACTGGAGGACGTGGCTTGAGGAAACGAGGGTCATCGTCGGATGGCTTTGCCTTCTTCTTTTTCTCGTTCTTATCAGCCTGCGTTTCACCACGGTGGTGAATTTCAAGCTCGTAGCCGTGGCGCGTCGCAATCTGCTTGGCGATTGGCTCTTCGATCGTCTGATTCATGGAGGCAAAGATGCCCATTTCCATAAGTTCAGAGATCAATTTGAAAGGTTTGAGTTCGATTTGACCAGCGAAGTCACGGACCACGATCGGTGGTTTAACATGAATAATCTTCGGTGCTGCAGCTTCTGCAGGTGCTTCGTCTTCCGCTGAAGTGTCTGCGGATGCATCCGCACTAGGAACTTCTGCCGCTGGAGGCTTTGGTGGACCCGCTGGAGTCGGTGCAGCTGGAGGCTTTGGTGGACCCGCTGGACTGGGTGCGGCCGGAGGCGCTACTGCGGCTGGTGTAGCCTTTGGAGCTGCGGGTGGCACCGCCGCAGCTGGCGGAATGTTGGCTACTGGCGGAGCTTTCGGTGCCGCTGGCGGCACTTTGGCTACTGGCGGGGCCTTAGGAGCGGCGGGTGGAATCTTTGGAGCGACTGGCGGAGTCTTTGGAGCTGGCGGCGGTGTCGGCGCGGCTTTAGGCGCTGGCTCTGGTGCCACGGGCTTAGGATTCTTTGCCTCTTCCTCCGCCTTTTTAGCGGCTTCGCGCTCTTCACGTTCGCGTTGAATATCAGCAGCGCTCTTCACAAATGCGCCCTCTGGCAAGCTGGGAGCCTTTGGTGCTTCTGGCTCTGGCACTTCAGCTGCAGGAGCCTCAGCCTCTGTCTTGGCTGCATACTCCTCAACGAGTGATTCGGCAGAGATATTGTCGATGGTGCTGGAGGCGCTCTTCACTTCGAAGCCACGACTTTTCAGAAGCTCGATGAGCTCCTTGTTCTCCATTCCGATTTGTTTGGAAAGCTGGTGTATACGAACACTCATATATGAGTTTTATCTTTGTGTCTTGTTGTGGCGAGAAATATCAATTGCGGGCAAACTAAGCGTTTTGCTGTGAGTGTGCGGCAACTTTAGAGAGAATATCAGTGGCTTCTTCTTCAGAAAAACCAGCATCAACGAGGTCGGCAGTAGTGACACCTTCAAAGACCTCAGGGCTTGAAAAGCCAATGGAAACCAAACGAACCGCATGCTCTGGATCGAGGCCGCCAATCGCGTTTAGGCCTTCAGTTGCTTTCGCAATCTTCTCGTCGAAGCCAACCGCTTCCTTCTCTTCCTTGCCAATATCAAGCTTCCAACCAAGGAGGCGTGACGTAAGCTTCGCGTTAAAGCCGCGGCGACCGATAGCGATCGAAAGGTCATCTTCAGCTACTTCGAAATGAATACGGCGATCACTTTCGTTCACCTTGATATTACGAGGCACCGCAGGTTTGAGTGCTTCTTCAAGGAGTTGAAGAGGGTCTTGGAAGTAGCGAATGATGTCTATCTTTTCACCGCCGAGTTCGCGAACGATTGTTTTCACACGTGCGCCGCGGGCTCCAACACATGCGCCCACTGGATCCACCTTTGGGTCTGAGCTGTTCACCGCGATCTTTGTCCGATAGCCGGCTTCGCGAGCCATTGCTTCGATAGACACTGTGCCGTCGGCGATTTCAGTCACTTCAAGTTCGAAGAGACGACGCACAAAATTGATGTTTGAGCGGGAAAGAATGATGTCAGGCCCACGATTCGTTTGCTCAATCTTAAGAAGTAAGCAACGGATGCTTTCACCTGGAGCGTAGTCTTCGCCAGGCACGCGCTCGCGCGGTGGAAGAATGGCTTCGGCTTTGCCGAGATCAATGATCAGGTCACCACGCTCACGACGGCGAACCGTGCCGGTAACGATATCACCAACGGTGTCCTTATAGTCGTCGTAGATGCGATCCTTCTCGAACTGACGGATGCGCTGCATGATTGCTTGGCGTGCAGTTTGCGCTGCAATGCGACCGAGATATGCGGGGTCGACCTCCATCTCAAGAGTCTCACCTAATTGAGCATCTGGCTTCACCTTACGTGCTTTTTCAACGTGGATTTCGAGGGCAGCATCGCTCACGGAGTCAACAACTTGCATGATGCTCCACGCTTTTAAAGCGCCGGTTCTTGGGCTAATTTCAACACGCAGATCCTGTCCGGCACTGTCTCCCTTTTGGGCAGCGCCGATGATCGCAGAGGAAATGGCTTCGATCATGTCTGGACGACTGATGCCTTTTTCCTTCTCCATGTATTCTAGAACTGAAAGTATTTCGTGACTCATTGATGCAATAAATAGAAAAAGCGGACTCGCGCCCGCTTAAAAGATGATGCTGGGTTTATTTGTGAAGGAGGGAAAGTAAAGGGCTCGGAGGTCTTGTCAAGAGCCAGTATATGGGTGTGAAAGGATAGTTTTTAGGCGACTTTTAGCCATTATTGGGTAGTAAAGTGGAGCAACCCTCCCGGTCCCATGCCAACAGTTTCGACTTGCCCAATTCACAGAAGCTCCCACTTTACCCAGTTCTTTCCCTGCTAAGGAATTCCCAGGGAGTCGCTGCCATCAGCAAACCAAACTGAATTCATGAAAACGGTTCTAATCTATTCCGGTGGTCTCGACTCGACCGTCCTCTTATATCATCTACGTGCAGCAGGCCATGATCTGCACGCGCTGTCAGTCGACTACGGGCAGCGCCACCGCTGCGAACTCGTCCGCGCCAAAGCGATCTGCGAAGCCTTAGACATTCCCAACCAAATTGCGGACCTTTCCTCCATCCAACCACTCCTCGCTGGCAGCAGCCTTACCTCACCAGAAATCGAAGTCGCCGAGGGGCACTACACTGAGGAGAACATGAAAAGCACGGTCGTGCCAAATCGAAATATGATTCTGCTCTCTGTCGCCACAGGACATGCGCTCTCTATCGGTGCGGAGCAAGTCGCCTATGCGGCTCACAGCGGCGACCACGCTATCTACCCAGACTGCCGAAATGAATTTGCCGATGCGATGGCCAAAGCGATCGAGCTATGCGATTGGAATAGCGTCGAACTCATCCGTCCGTTCGTCCACTGGACAAAGGCCGAAATCGTTAAGCGCGGCGCAGAACTCAACCTCCCCTTCGCAATGACATGGTCCTGCTATAAAGGCGGTGAACGACATTGCGGTCGATGTGGCACCTGTATTGAACGTCGCGAGGCCTTTGATCTGGCAAATGTTATCGATCCAACCACTTACGCCGAAGATGCGCCACCCGTAGAAATCCTTCGCAAGAACAACTGGCACCTCGCATAAAATCGAACATCGAAACTGGCAAACGATCCTCTAAATCTTAACACCTTCAAAAATTCAACGTTGGACCCTCGATGTTCAACGTTCAAGAAGCCTCTTCGCCACCATGCTCACTTGCAAAAAAACGTATCGCGACATTCCCTTCGCCCACCGGCAGCACAACCACGATGGCCACTGCGCACTCATCCATGGCCACAACTGGAGCATCAATCTAACATTTGCTTGCAGCAAGACAGACGCCAACGGTTTCGTCGTTGATTTCGGCAAGCTGAAATACTTAAAGCAGTGGATCGACACTCACCTCGATCACGCCTGCCTCTTCAACGAATCGGATCCCGAGAAAGACGCACTACTCGCAAACGCCGGTCACCTCTTTAAACCCTACTTCCTCCCGAATAGTTCCTGCGAAGGGCTCGCGCAACACATTCACTCAATATTCGACCCAATGGTGCGCGAACAAACCAAGAGCCGCGTCTGGATCATAGAAGTCGAGATCGACGAGGACTCAAAAAACTCAGCCTGCTACCGTCCCGAGTAAGCTCAGCAGAATAATTAGGGTAGCACCATTATACCAATGAAATGCCTGTAAACTGCAACGCAAACATCCAGCGCATCGGTCAAACCGTATTTAAGCAGATTGATAATGAGGTAATGGGACATGCATTCGCGGTGCTTACAGAATTAGGACAACTTTTTGATGAACAACTATACGCAAATCGACTCGCACTAAAGTTGCAGAACGCTGGCTACAAAACAGACAAAGAAGATGCTTCCGATTCACGAACAATTTTATACCTTTCAAGGTGAAGGCGTGCACGCAGGACGCGCGGCTTACTTCATTCGCACCTTTGGCTGTCCAGTGCATTGCCCATGGTGCGACTCCGCCGGAACATGGCACCCAGACTACATCCCTGAAAAGATTCAGAAATACAGCTCCGAACAGCTCAAGAACACGGTTGCCGAAACCGCTGCAGAGTTCGTCGTGATCACTGGCGGAGAACCCACAATCCACAATCTTCGCCCCCTCTGCGACGCACTTCATTCGATTGATCGCCCAGTCCATCTAGAAACCAGCGGTGCGTTTCCTATTAAAGGTGACGTCGATTGGATCACATTGAGTCCCAAGCGCTGGAAGCAGCCGCTCGCCGAAAACGTCCAAGCCGCAAGTGAATTCAAAATCATCGTCGATCACTTAGACGCAATTGAGGAATACAACTCCATGCTTCAAGAGCTCGGCGCCAATCTGGCCACGCCTATCTGGCTACACCCAGAATGGTCGCAGCATCGCGATCAAGCACTGCTGGACCACATCACCGAATGGATTAAAACAAAAGGCGCCCCCTATCGTGCTGGTTGGCAAATGCATAAAAACTACGCCGCCGACCTGCGCGACCCACGAAGCGCGCCCGCCGTGCCTCTCGGAGGGAAACCCGAACAAGGCTTCTAAGCTCTAAGAAAACGCATTTATTGTAGGGGCGCGACTTGACGCGCCCAAGTCGCCTCGAGAGCTCTCGGATTTACGG
>JABBCA010000072.1 GCA_018607135.1 Opitutales bacterium | reverse complement strand
GTGCGGTCGGTGGGATGGGCTTTTTGTCGACGTGCTCGCGCTTCATGTTGCCCATGCCGCCGGCGACCATGATGGGCTTGTGGTAGCCGCGGTGTTGGCCGTTGTGCTCGAGCTGAAGGGTGCGGAACATGCCGCAGAGTTGTGGGCGGCCGAACTCATTACCAAAGGCGGCGCCACCGATTGGGCCTTCGAGCATGATATCGAGCGGGGAGGCCATGCGGGTCGGGTGCTCAGCGATGTGCTTTTCCCATGGTTGGGTGTAGCCTGGCACTTCGAGGTTGGAAACCATGAAGGCGGAGATGCCTGCCTTGGGGCGGCCACCGATACCGGTGGCACCTTCGTCGCGGATCTCACCACCGACGCCAGTGGCGGCGCCTGGGAATGGGGAGATCGCGGTCGGGTGATTGTGGGTCTCTACTTTGCAAAGGATGTCGAGCTGGCTCGGAGTCTTTTGATAGGCGAAGCTGCCGTCGGCTTGATTGACCTCCCACCAGTCGGCGGGCGCGCCTGGGATGACGCCGCAGTTGTCGGCGTAGGCGGAAAGGGTGCCGCCGGGGTTGAGCTTGTGGGTGTTGCGGATCATGCCGAAGAGGGAAATCTCGCTCTTCTCGCCGTCGACGATCCAGTCGGCATTGAAAATCTTGTGACGGCAGTGCTCGGAGTTGACCTGCGAGAACATGACGAGCTCGGCATCGGTCGGATTGCGCTCCATCTTCTGGTAGGCATTGACCAAGTAGTCGATCTCCGGCTCGGACATGGCGAGGCCCCAGTCGACATTCGCGCGAGCAAAGGCTTCGGGGCCTTCTTCCATGAGTGGCACGGTGCGCAGGGGCGCGGGCTCAAAGTGGCTAAAAAAGTCGGAGACGTCGCTGTAGACCGCTTCGGTCATCCGATCGTGCAGAGCGAGGAGCGCCAAGCCGAGGTCGTCCATGCCGAGGACGAGGCCGTCCTTGGTGGTGAGGATGAAGTGGATGCCACGCTCGACCCGCGCGATGCCTTCAAGGGCGCAGTTATGGAAGATGTCGGTCGCTTTAGAGGACCATGGAGAGATGGTGCCCTTGCGTGGGGTGACGAAGAAACCGCCGTCATTTGCGCGATTGAAGTGTTGCTGTGCCGCTAGGAGGGCGAAGGCGCGCTCGGTGGTGGTGTCGTCGAGCGGGTTAGCTGCTTCGATGAAATAGACTTCGACCGCGTCGACAGTGGTGATATCGTGTGCGTCAATGGCTTCGTTGAGCGCCGATTCAAGCGCTTTGAGACGGAAATTGGAGAATGCCTGGCGGCCTTGTAGAATGATCGGTTGCATAGCTGAAAAGTCGGAAAAGAGGGAACTTTGAACGTCCAACGTCGAACGTCCAACATCGAATTATGGAAATGTATATTTTTTGCAGTGGATGTGGCGCTGACACTTAGGTGATTTATCTAAGCACGAAGGCACGAAGCTCGAATGACTTGGCAAGGCAGAATCATTTACAGGCAGAATCATTTTTGTATGCTGTGAAATGTGTTGATGGAAAGCTTGGATGGCCTGGGTCGGGTCACGCAAAGGCGCTTATGCAGTGCTTTGGGTTTACATACAAACAAGCCCGTATCTTTTGATACGGGCTTGTTGGAAAGGGGTGCCTAATTTGTTTACTCGGTTTTGAAGCTGTTTAGGTCCCAGAGGGGCTGGTCGCATTCTTCGGCGATTTCATTGAAGGCTTTGACTTCGGCTTCGGAGAAGAGGAGGCCGCCTGCTTTGACGACGCGCTCTGCCCAGCGTGCTTCGAGCTGACCGGGAAGGAGGCAATTTTCATTGCCGTGTCCGAGGATGTCTTCGATCACAGCTTTGACGTTGGCAGCTTGATTGCGGCCCTTTGCGAAGGCGCCGCCGTTGATTGCGTCTGGGTGAATCACTTGGAAGTAGAACGCGGGTGTGCGCTTCTCACCTTCGGGAATCTCGCGGCTACGAAGCGTCGGCAAACTGCCACCGATGAAACCACCTACGATTTCGTTGATAAGACTGAGGCCATACCCTTTGTGAGCGCCAAAGGGAACGAGAGCGTTCACCTTGTTGGCATCCGTGGTTGGGTTGCCGTCTTTATCGACAGCCGCGTTGGGTGGGAGTGCGGTGCCTTCACGTTGAAATTGTTGCACGCGGCCCATGGCGATGACGGAGGTGGCCCAGTCGATGACAACCGGGAAACCAACTGCGTCGGTGGTCGGAAAGCCCCAGCTGTGCGGGTTGGTGCCGAGTGTGGGGAACTTACCCATGAACGGCACCACTTCTGCGAGTGCGGCGGTGCAGTTGGTGTAGGCGATGTAGCCGCGCTTAGCGGCTTCCATCACATAGCCGCCACCCCATAAATAGTGAAAGGCATTGTCGACGGAGACTTGGCCAATTCCGTATTTATCGGCGAGCTCGCAGGCGCGGTCGATGGCTGCATAGGCAGTGGCCTGTCCGAGCTTTTTGTTGGCATTCCAGACTTCGCTTGCTTCGAAGCGTGTCGGCACTTTTTCAATTTCTACGTTCGGTGTGCAACCGCCAGTTGCGCTCCCGAAGAGGTGGTCGAGGTGAAGTGCCTTGATCGCATTGTGGGTGCGGATGCCGTGGTGGGAGGCGAGGTTTGAGAAGCGGGCTGCCTGAGCAGACTCGTCAGCAGTGTATCCGCGATGTTGATACGCGGCAGCGACGAGGCTGTCGTGTTGGTCTTGGGGGATGATGTAGAAATTTTCTTTCATGAAATTTAATGGCTGATGGCTAATGGCTGATGGCTGATGGCTGATGGCTAATAGGTAATGGGCTAAATGTCTTACTCTTAAACTTAATCTGGCTCGTGGTGGAGGGATTAACATTATGATTATGAGTCAGATTAAGACGGATTAGAGTAAGGCTGCGGGTGGCTCGACGTCGTTGACTTGGGCGAGGGCTTTTTCTCCCTTGAGTAAGTTGACGAGGTTTTGTGTGGCCATGCCAGCTTGGCGTTGGACGGACTCGTAGGTGCGTGAGCCTACGTGTGGGGTGATGATGCAGTTTTTTGCACCGAGCAGAGGGTGATCTGCGGGGGGGGGTTCTTGGTCGAGCACATCTGCTCCATAGCCGCCGAGCTTTCCGCTGTTGAGTGCGGTGGCAATGTCGGTTGTGTTGGTGAGCTCGCCGCGTCCACAATTGATGAGCGTCGCACCGTCTTTCATGTTTTTGATCGAGGCCTCACAAATCATATCACGAGTCTCCTCGGTTAAGTTTGTGTGCAGCGATACAATATCGCTCGTGCTTAATAATTGGGTGATCCCATCCATGCGCTGAATGTTTTGCTCCTTGGCGAAGTCTTCGGGCCAGTAAAGGTCGTAGCCGATGCACTTCATGCCAAAGGCATTGGCACGAATGGCGACTTCGCGGCCGATACGACCGAGGCCGATAATGCCGATGGTTTTACCCATGATCTCATGTCCTGTCATGCGCTTCCAGCCACCTGATGCCGTAGTATTCGCTTGCTCTATCAAGTTCTTATTTAGTGCGAGCAGCAGCATGAAGACATGTTCAGCTACTGTGGTGTGATTCACGCCAGGGCAGAAGCTCACGGGGATCCTGTTCTCGGTCGCATAGGCGACATCAATCTTATCGACGCCAATTCCATATTTGGCGATGACCTTTAGCTTAGGTAAAGACTTGTCGATAACGGCTTGGGTGATCTCGTCATCGCCACATAGAAAGGCGTCGAAGTCGCCAGCGAGGTCGAGCATCTGTGCTTCGGAAAGCGGACCGCGTTCGCGAACGATTTCGGCGCCTGTGCTTTCGAGGAGTGCGTGGTGATCGCCGGGGCAATCTTGGTAAGAAGTGGTGGTGAGTAGGATTTTCATTTAGAATTAGGAATAAGCGTCGGGATGGATATTTGTTTCGTAGTCGTAGTCATCGATTACGACCACGACTACGAAAGCGATCATGATTGTTAGATGTTGAAGTAGCTTTTGGCGTTACCGTAGCAGATGTCTTTGATGAGCGGATCGGTGAGGGCTTTGTCGTTGGGGATGAGGCCGTTCTCGACGTCTTGTCCGACGATTTCGCAAAGAAGTCTGCGAAAGTATTCGTGGCGTGGGAAACTCAAAAAGCTACGCGAATCGGTGAGCATACCTACAAACTTACTGAGTAGGCCGACTGCAGAGAGCGTGTCGATTTGCTCGCGCATTCCTGGAAGTGTGTCTAGGAACCACCAGCCTGAGCCGAGCTGCATTTTACCCGGAGTCTTACCGTCTTGGAATGCGCCCATGAGCACTGCGATGGGGTGAAGCATCGCTGGGTTGACGTGATAGAAGATGCACTTTGGGAGGGCCTCTTCTTTGTCGAGGCTATCGAGGAAGGGCGCCATTTTAGTGATGATGCCGTCGTCGTAAACGGAGTCGTGCCCAGTGTCGGCACCGAGGCTTTCGCGAATACGAGTGTTTGGGCGGCGGACCACACCGATATGAAATTGCATGGCCCAACCTCGAGCCGAATTGAGGCGTGCGATATGTTGCAGTATGTAGGTCCACCATTGCTCGGCTTCGTGTGCATTCAACGCAGTTTCAGAGACCAGCTTTTGGTAAATGCCTTCCGCTTGGTGGTCGCTGCATTTAGCGTATGGGAAGTGGTTAATGTCGTGATCAGAAAAGCGCCCACCGTGCTGGTGAAAGTAGTCGTGCCGCACCTTGAGTGCTTCGAGGTAAGTCTCTGCACTGTTGATGCGCACGCCGCTGGCTTCACTGAGTTGCTGGTGCCATTCGTTCCATCCTTGCAGGTCAGCGGTGATGCTGGCTTTGTCTGGGCGGAAAGTGGGGCAAAGCTTCGTCGGATGTTCGTCTTTCGCGAATGCGATGTGATGCTCGAGTGTATCTACTGGATCGTCGGTGGTGCCAACTGCCCGCACATCAAATTTTTTCAGCAGGTTGTGGGTATTAAAGTCGGGGCTGCCGAGGCGCTCGTTGGCAAGCGCCCAAATTTCGTCGGCGGTGGCTGGGCTGATCACCAAGTCGCAATCGAAATAGCGTTTCAGCTCTAAGTGTGTCCAGTTGTGCAAGGGATTGCGCACCAGTTGTGGCACCGTGCGTGCCCATGCGTCAAATTTTTCGCGTGGCGATGCGTCTTTGCCAGTGATGAGGTTTTCAGGCTCACCCGCGGCACGCATCGCCCGCCATTTGTAATGGTCGCCACCGAGCCAGATGTCCGCAAGGTTGCCAAAAGTTGCGTTGTTTGCGACCTCTTCGGGGGAGAGGTGTGTGTGGTAATCAAAGATTGGCTGATGAGCGGCGACCTCGTGATAGAGGCGCTCAGCCGTGGCGTTTGAAAGGAGGAAGTTTTCGTTGAGATAGGACATTGGGAACATTGAACGTCGAACGTTCAACTTTGAATGGTGAATGTGTTGAGTTCGTCGTGGGATAAAATTATCTAATTCGATGTTCGATGTTCGAGCGGAGCGCCTAAATCGTCATGGATGCGTAGCCGCCGTCGACGACGATCTCGGCACCATTCATGAAGCTGCCCGCATCGCTGGCTAGAAGGAGTGTTGCGCCGATTAGTTCGTGGGCTTCGCCAAAACGATTGGCAGGCGTGTGCCCCATGATGGAAGCCACTCGCTCTGGATTGAGCACTTTTTTGTTTTGTTCGGCGGGGAAGAAACCGGGCACGATGGTATTCACGCGCACCTTTTGCTCGGCCCATTCACGGGCGAGGTTTTTGGAAAGATTGTGCACAGCTGCTTTGGTTGCGGAGTAAGTGAAGACTCGTGAGAGTGGAATGATACCGCTCATGGAACCGATGTTGATGATGCTGCCACCTTCGCCTCGGTCGACGAGGTATTTGCCGAAGATTTGAGAGGCAAAGAGCACTGCCTTCAAGTTGGTGTTAAGAATGGTGTCAAATTCGTCTTCTTCAATATCGAAGATGGGCGTCGGTGAGTTCACGCCAGCGCCGTTAACGAGGATGTCTATTTTACCAGACCTCGCGAGGACGTTGTCGAGTAGGGCTTGAATCGACGCCTTAGAATTGACATCGACTTTCTCGAAATAAGCTTTGCCACCTGCGGCTTCGATTTTGGCGAGGCGAGCAGCGGCTTTTTCCTCGCTGCGTCCGACGAGCACGGTTTCGGCTCCTGCTGCTGCGAGCCCCTCGGCCATCGCGCCGCAGAGTTCTCCAGTGCCGCCGATCACAACGGCGACTTTATGTTCAAGTCCGAAAAGAGTATTTAGGTAGGTTGAGGATGACATTTAGTAATATTAACAAATTCACTTGATTAGATAAATGGATTGCTCTCTCATATATTTGCACTTTTTAATCATTTCGTGACTCAGCCAGCTTACAATCCATCTGTGCAATTTGACAATGTCGAGTTAGTGGACCGCCCATGGTTTCCGTATCTCTGCACTGAGGTGGAGCACTGGCAGTGGAATACTGCAGGAGATGGGCACTATAATTTCTGGGTAGTTCTTTCAGGGGATGGTTATTTAACCTGTGATCGGGAGACCTTTCGGCTCAAGCCTGGTATGTTTTTCATTTTTTCACCACATCAGAGAATCTCAGCAAATCATTTTTCTGGACCTCGGATTACACGATTTTCGGCGCATTTTCAGCCAGTTAAAAGTGGCAATCGTGTCGATTTGGATACGAGCTTTCGTCTCCTTGGGCGCGAGGCGCTGTCGGTTTCTACGCTGCGTCGGCGAATTGACACGCTGATGAGGATTGCGATGAGGCGGGAAGATGATCCACTATTAGCCGAGCATTTGTATCAACTCATTTGTGAACTTTGCTCGGGTGTCGAGATTGCCAGCGACGTATTGCTAAATCCAAGAGTTGCCGAAGCGATGCGAATTTTTAGAGAAGCACCCTCGACAGTCGAGTCGATTGACGAACTTGCGAGGCAGGTCGGTGTTTCACGTTCACACTTTGACCGTGAATTTACTCGTCAAGTTGGGCAGGCGCCCAAGCAGTTTTTGATCCACTGTAAGATGATCGAAGCTCAGCGATACTTAGAGAGTAGCCAGATGCGAGTGGGTGAAATTGCTGAAGCCTTAGGGTATCGCGATATCTACTTTTTTAGCCGACAGTTTAAGCAATGCTGTGGTCTGTCGCCGATTTCCTATCGTAAGCAGATTCGTGCGATGTAGTGGCTACTCAGTTTTTATATTTATCCACCAATTGCTTCACACCGTTTTGTGATTCATACTCTCGGATGAGTTGGTCCCCTATGAATATTTTGAGCAGGATGCCTTTAATGGAGTGATTGTTGGTGACTTCTTTAGGGTCTTTGTCTTTACCCTCATTAATTAGCTGTGTAGTGGCTACAGTCACCGCTTCGGTCTTCACCATTTGAGTGCTCTGAGGCTCGATCTCTGCAAGTTCGATGCTGCCAGTGAGGATTTTTTCTTCATAAACTTTGTTGTATTTAAGCTTCTTTTTTTTGTTTGAGTCATCGCTTTCCTCTTTGACCAACTGACTTTCCTTAATGGGTATCGAGTAGTCGATGCGTATGCCTTTGACGCTCGATTTAGATTGGCTTGAGAGCTCAATGTGAAATTCGCGCTGTCCTTTTCCTACTGCAACGCGTTCGGTGTCGATGCTAATGTATTTGATCAAGGCATTGAGTTCGTTCCATTTGTGAACTGCTTTTTGCGACTCTTCATTGAGCCTATCCATGGGTATCGGAATGGCACGGCCTTCACCGTTTATTCTCACTGCGACTGAGTTGCTATCCACGCTGTAGTCATCGATCGACACGGATATTGTTTTGTTGTCCGTGCTTGTAAGTGAAATTAGATCTGCCTGTAATATCAGTGGAAACAGGAGGATGATTGAGAGTAGGGCATGCGTATACATGCAATGTTGATGCACATAGATACCCGCCTAAGGCAAGATAATAATTATTAGTAATCGGAATGCCCCACGAGCACTCTTTTTAAAATAACCCAGGTGTGACCTTTTCTCTGTGGTCAAAAATGTGTTTGAGTTGTCTTTTCACAAAGAGCCAATGAGCCAGGCTTCCTAGGGGGCCGAACGGTAAGACATAGTTGACCTTGTCTACAAAGCGGATGCCACCTTCGACCTTGGTAATCTCATGGTAGTGATACCAAATTTTGTAAGGGCCGATACGTTGCTCATCGACGAAAGAGTGTTGCTCACGGATGTGCTTCAGTTCGGTAAGCCATGTTTGCTTTCCTAGGAAAGGAATGCCTACCTTGTATTCGATCAGCAGACCATTATACATCTTACATGGGACATCTGTTATAATTTCGAAAGAAAGGTCATCGGGTGTGATCGCATCCAAATTCTTGGGTGAGCTTATGAACTCCCATGCGGTTGCAAGATCGGTTTGAATGACTTGTTCTCGGTAAAGTGTATGAATCTTTGGCATGGTGAATGCATCGCAGAAAATGTGATTAACTTACGCCTAATAATACTGTAAGTTCTAGCCTGCAGACACGTTCACTTACTATTCAATCCTATGGCTTCACTCCGTAAAATACTCTCCCACGCCCTCGAAGACGAAGACAACCGTTTATTAATGGCATCTTCGCCCATCTTTATTATGCATGTTCTGGCACTCGGAGCTCTATTTACGGGTTTCAGTTGGGCTGCAGTTGTCGCTTTATTAATCACCTACGTGGTTAGAGTGTTTGCATTGACTGCTGGCTTTCATCGATACTTCTCGCATCGTTCATTCAAGACGAGTCGCGCTTTTCAATTCGTGCTTGCCTGGGTAGGCACCTCGGCTGCGCAGCTCGGGCCAATGTGGTGGGCAGCGAATCACCGTCATCATCATCAGCATTCCGATAAAGAAGAAGATATTCACTCACCTGTCGTCAAAGATGCATTCTGGGCGCATGTCGGCTGGGTGCTTTGCCGAGCTTATGGGACGATTCAACATCACCGTATCAAGGATTTGAGTAAATATCCAGAGCTACGCTTTGTGGATCGATTTCACATACTGCCAGTGCTCTCATTGATAGGACTGCTCTATGCTGTGGGCTCACTGCTTAATGCCTATTATCCCGCACTTGGAACCAGCGGCATACAAATGGTCATGTGGGGCTTCTTTCTTAGCACGATCCTCGTCTACCATGTCACATTTTGTGTAAATTCAGTCACACATATCGTCGGTTCGAAGCGCTTCAACAATGATGATGAAAGTCGCAATAGCTGGTGGGTGGCGCTGCTCACCTTTGGTGAAGGTTGGCACAACAACCACCACCGCTGGCCGCTCTCGGCACGGCAAGGCATGTATTGGTGGGAGTTGGATATCACCTACCTATTGTTGCGAGCTTTTGAAAAGGTTGGTTTAATTTGGGACATCAAAGTGTATCCGAAAAACATATACGATGAGGCGGCTATCCTCAAAGTCGAAGACGAAGCTGCATGACCTCTTTTTGGATCAGTTTGTTCGTGGTTGGCTTCGCCATTGCAAGTTTCGCTTACGTGTATGCGCTACGGGTGCAAGTAATGGCAGTGGTTGATTTGATCTGGACCGCAGGTTTGGGTGTTGCAGCGCTGGCTTACTTATTTGTTTCGGAAGCGGATACGATGCGCGGATACGCCGTGGGTTTATTGATCGTCATGTGGTCATCAAGGCTAAGCATTCACCTATTCAAGGATCGTGTGTTGAAGCGCAAGGAAGATTCGCGCTATGCAAACTTGGCTGAGTTTTGGGGTAAGTCCGCCAAGCGTAACTTTTATTTTTTATTCTTAGGCCAAGTGTTGTTTGTAGCGCTCTTTCTAGTGCCGATCTCAATTGCGATGTCGAAAGGTGTTGATGCATGGCTGTGGTCGGACTGGGTGGCGGTTATTATCGCGCTAGTAGCCTTCGCAGGTGAGGCCATCGCAGACAGGCAGCTCGCACGTTTTCGTGCAGATCCTGACAACAAAGGGGAAGTCTGCCAGAGAGGCCTGTGGCGCTATTCGCGTCATCCCAACTACTTTTTTGAATGGCTGCACTGGTGGTCCTACGTTGCTTTCGCATGGAACAGTCCAAATTGGTGGTGGGTATTCATTGGCCCCGTGGCAATGTATTTGTTCTTACGTTATTTAACTGGTATACCTCACGCCGAACGCTCTTCCTTGAAAAGCCGTGGCGATGCGTATCGACAGTATCAGCAAACCACGAGTGTTTTTTTTCCATGGATACCACGCGAACCACAGTCATAAATTCTAAAACTAGCGAAACCGAACGACTTCGTTTTATGGAGCGCGTCTTTATCCGACTCATTGGCGGCTTGAAGCATGGCAGCCTCCGGATTGAGTTTCCGAGTGGTGCGGTTTCCGTGGTAGGCGACCATTCGCTGCCGATGGTGACATTGCAGATCTTGAGCCCTAGGTTTTTTAATCGCGTAATTTCAGGTGGAAGTGTTGGCTTTGGCGAGGCTTACGTCGATGGCCTATGGACCACGAGTGATTTGAGTGGTTTGCTGACACTGATGGCGCGAAATCAAAAAAATGTCGGCCGTTTACGTATGGGCTTTTCGTTAATAACGCGTCAGTTCAATCGTGTATACCACCTCGCGCGAAAAAATACTTTGAAGAAAAGTCGTGAGAACATTCAAGCACACTACGATTTGAGTAATGAGTTCTATGAGAGTTTTCTAGATCCAAGTATGACCTATTCGAGTGCGTATTTTGACAATTACTATGAGACTTTAGAGAAGGCGCAAATTAACAAGATAGACCGCATGCTTGATCTAGCGGGTGTTCAGGCTGGTGATTCGATTCTGGAGATCGGCACCGGATGGGGAGCCTTGGCTTTACGTGCGGCACAGCGTGGGTGCACGGTGAAGACCGTGACGCTATCAGATGAACAGTTTTACTACGCGCAAGAGCGCTTCGTGAATGAAGGTGTAGCGGCTAATGTGGATCTTTGCATTCAAGATTATCGTAATATCGAAGGTCAATTTGATGCGGTCGTTTCATGCGAGATGATTGAGGCGGTCGGTAAGGAATATTTGCCCAGCTATTTCGAAAAGATACGCGATTGCTTAAAGCCTGGTGCTAAAGCGGTGATTCAAGCGATTACGATTTCGGATGACCGATATGAGCAGTATTGCCGGAGTTGCGATTGGATTCAAAAGCACATTTTCCCAGGAGGGCACTTGCCGTCTCCAGGTGCGATAGGACTGCATGTTGCGGAGGCTGGGCAAATGAAGATCGCGCGCATGGACCCTTTTGGGCGTGATTATGCCGAGACCCTGCGACGTTGGGCTAAGGCGTTCAATCGAAACCGTGCAAAAGTCGATGAGCTCGGTTTTGACCAAGCCTTTCGTCGGAAGTGGAATTTCTATCTCAGCTATTGCGAAGCCGGTTTTGATACCGACCTCATCGATGTTCAGCATGTGGTGATTGAAAAGGACGGATGAGTGCAGTCTGTCTACGGAAGGCATGGCTCCTGCATGCCGTATGCGATCGGCTCGAAATACGTCAGCTCATCAAGATGCCTGATCGAATTGATGCTTCTTTGGTAGCGCCAGAGCTCAGCCCTCTAGTTAGATCACCAACTGCTTTCTTGGTGTTTGATCCCGGTCGATTAGGGTGTTGCTAGACTCTGGGCTGGGCCGCTGGTAGACCGCTAGCTTCTTTTTATAGTAGAGCTGAGCGGCCTGCCAAATGATACGTGGCATACTGTTAAGTGCAGTGTCGAAGGGATGTAAAAGCGCATAGCGCCAGATGCTAGCGTTGTTAAGCGGTTTCGCTTTACCTTGTATCCATGTCTTGAGGACGCAGACGCCGTCTCGATATAAGTCGACGCCCAGAAACACCTCATCTGTTTCGATACGAAAGGTGAAGCGGTATTCGCCATCCATATTGTTAAAAGGCGAAACATGAAAGTCTTTCGGACAACGCGCGGTCCATGAGTGCCTTGCCGACTTGAAGAGCTTGGGTAGCGGATAGACGTGTCGGTCACCGAAGGTGTTGTTGACTTCAGCCACAACAGCTAGGAGCTCTAAACCCTCCATCTGTAGATGGAAATTTACGGGGTTGAATGCATAACCGAAGTATTTAGGGGAACTGATGAGTAAAGTATGAGTCCACGTGCTTCGTAGAGGGAGGATTTTATCCAGCTGCTCTTGGATGTTTGTATTGTTACCGTGTAGGTAGTCACTATCGTGTATTGCAAGCGGACGGAACTGGTTGTGTCCGAACAGACTTACCGTGTTTGAAATCTGGCTGATTTCGCTCAAATCAAAGCCAAAGAATGTCGCGGGGTAAGTGAAAGTGTGCGGGGTCGGGCCTAGCCGTTCGTGGGTCACTTCACCACGAAATAAACTGGAGTTCAGTTTCATAACTCAATCCCAAATCCTTGTGCGACTTCGACAGCCGATTTTACCGCATCTTCATGAAAGCCATACCCAAAATAACTTCCACAAAACCATGTATTCTGCTGCCCATTCATTTCACGTAGCCTAGTCTGAGTGGCCATGCTATCAAATGAATAAAGTGGATGGGTGAGAGTGGTCGTGTTTATGACCTTGTCCACTGCGATCGGGACAGAAGGATTAAGAGTGACTATGTAATGATTGTCTTTGGTTAAGTTCTGTAAGCGATTCATGTAGTAGCTCACTGCAACAGGTCTGCTTTCCGCGTGACCCGCTTCGCGCACAAAATTCCAAGAGGACCAAAGTTTGGGATTGGGCGGCAGTTGGCTTTCGTCAGTGTGTAGCACCACAGTGTTGGGTTGGTAGCGCCAAGGACTGAGGTTTCTAGTCTCGTCGTTGTTTGGGTCTGCGAGTAGCTTTAGAGCCTCGTCCGCATGTGCGCCGATGACGACTTGATCATAGGCTAGTGCTTTTCCATCTGCCATGTGAAGGATCACTCCTTCATCGGTGCGCTCAATTCGGTCGGGTGCGGCGTTGAGGTTGGGCGGGTTTTGAAAGGTCTTTAGCATCGCGCGAACGTAGGTGCGTGAGCCGCCTTTTACGACGCGCCACTGGGGGCGATTGGTGAGACGTAAGAGACCGTGGTTTTCAAGAAAGTGGAGGTAGGGTTGAGCAGGGAACTCGCGCATTTCGGTGATCGGCGACGACCAAATAGCTGCACCCATAGGGTAGAGGTAGTTGTTGAGGAAGCCGTTGCCAAAGCCGCGATCTTCACAGTAGTGGCCTAGCGTTTTACCTTCAAGGTAGCCTGAATTGAGGTCGCGGTAGCCGATCTTTGCGAAGCGATAGAGGTCGCGCACGAATGCGAGATGCTTTGGTTTGAAGTAGTAACTGAGTGACGGGAACAGGCTCGCGGCGGAGTTGCCAGAATAGCCGTAGGCAGTCTCATTATCGTAGAAGCTGAATGTCATCGAACTGTCTTCGAGCGCGACATCGAGTTGTTTGAGCACCTGCGTGAAATTTGGATAGTTGCGATGATTCATCACAATGAATCCGGTATCTACGGGAGTGCCTTTCTCGGGTCCTTTGGGGACTTTAAGCGTGCGTGTGTGGCCGCCTGCATAGTCGTTTTTTTCGAACAAGTGCACCTCATGCTTACGCTGTAGTAGCCACGCGGCGGTGAGTCCCGCGACACCGCAGCCGACGACTGCGATTCGTTGTCTGTTGGTCTCTGTTGACATCGTTCAATTCGCCTTGGCGAAGCGGTAGTGCATGACGAACCACTCTTTGCCTTCGTTGTAGTTGAAGAGTTCGGAGCATGCCATGTAAAACATACGCCATCGCTGTAGCCAGCGCTTGGCGTCTTTACCATAGCATTGATAGAAAATTTCAAGCACTTGGCGCTCCTTACTATCCTGTTTTTCAAGCCATGCTTCGAGTGTTTTGCTGTAGTGTTGTCCGTTCACTTCCCAGCGAGACTCTTCGTCAAAGTAATCAGCAGCAGCGGTGGGTAAGAGGTTTACGCATGGCATGATGCCGCCGGTGAAAAAGTATTTAGACATCCAGTCTTTGCTACTGTTGGCTTCAAATAGGTAGGCCTGCGAGCGGTGCGCAAAGATGTGGATGAAGATTTTTCCGCTGGGTTTTAGCCAACCATGGATACGTTCAAACAGTGCATGGTGGTTGCGCACATGCTCAAACATTTCTACGGAGACCAGCCGGTCGTATGTAGTCTCAGGCTCGAATTCGTTGATGTCGCAGGTGATGACAGTGAGGTTGTTGATGCCACGTTCTTTGGCTCGGTTTTCGATGAATTCTCGTTGTGAATTTGAGTTGCTGACCGAAGTGATTTGGCTGTCTGGGTAATGTGCTGCCATCCACAGACTGAGTGAACCCCAGCCGCAACCGAGCTCGAGTATTTGCTGTCCGTTTTGTAATTCGGCTCGCTCGCAACTGAGTTGTAGCATCGCCGCCTCCGACGCTTCTAGGCTCTCGCATCCATCCAGCCAGATTCCTGAGCTGTATTTTAGATGCGGGCCAAGCACATCGTGAAAGTAGGGTGCGGGTATTTCGTAATGCTGGTCGTTGGCCGCATCGGTGTCCTCTGCAACGGGGCGCGCTTGTAGGTCTTCGACCCACTGTTGAGCAGTTTTTGGAGTGGCGTGTATGATTTCGAGCCGCTCCGCGAGGAGCTGGCGCATGCCTTTTCGGATCATGGAATCGCTTAGGAGGCGGCGTTCGGCGAGGTTGATGGCTAAATTCATAAGTGTAATAGGAACAAGAAAGTTATCGCTCGGAGTTAGTAAAACTTACGTAGTAAATTTCGTGGTTTGTTTAGATGTGTTTTACTCCGAAAACTTCTCCCGTGGTTCCTACGTCTTTGTTTCTTAATCGTAATCTTACTCATAATCCTCTGTGTTTGTCACCAGTCTTTACCTTCCAATGACTCGATTACGATTAGGATTACGATTAAGATTAAGACCGCGACAATTGCAGTATGAGCATTTTCAAGGTTTCAGCATTGCAGCGTATCAATGAGACAGTCTTCAAGCTCGCACACTACTTTGGTCGGACGTCGATTGCTAAACGGGCTTGTCTGACGTAAATGTCGGGACGGTGCCCGACACTCCCGTATCGGTGAGGCGTTACCACCTCGTAATTAATGTGTAAGTTTCTTGTTCAAATCGCGCTTTATTCTAATGATTCTTAAACCGTTTACCCGATTGCTTGGGAGCTTACTGCTGCTGAGTATATTGGCTGGTTGCACCACTACAGATATGCACACACAAACCGTTCCCGATCCTAACTACAAGGCAGCTCTGTCTAAGTCTGAGCCGACTCAGTTTAACCTGCCAGATGTGGGTTCTGCCGAAGAAGCGGCGATGCTGGATGCAGTGACTCAACTGTTTGCGAACTATAACGCTGAGAACTTAGCGGCCAACATCGAGAAGGTCTATGCGGAGGAAGTTTATTTCCGAGATGCGTTTAAACAATTAGACAGTGCCTCTGCCATACGAGAATACATGCTTGCGGGGCTAGAGCCCCTAGAAGGATGCGAATTTGTGTTTAACAACATCTCGCGAGCGGGCGGTGATTTTTATTTCGATTGGACGATGCGCCTCGACTTTAAAAAGACCCCCACTGGCACATGGGAGGAATCCATTGGTATATCGCGCATGCGCTTCAACAGCGAAGGACAGGTAGTTTTCCATCAAGACTATTGGGATCCAACTGATATAGTTTACAAACGCATTCCAATCGCGAGGCAGTTGATTGCTTATGTGAAGAAAAAGCTGTAGTGTGTTGCGAAATGGCGCCTACGAAACTACGCGACTCACTTTATGCCAGAGCTACCAGAAGTTGAAACGACCCGTCGCGGGATTGCGCCTCACGTTGAGGGTAAGCGTGTGACTGCTGTCTTGGTGCGTGAGCCTCGGCTGCGTTGGCTGGTGCCTGAACTGGTGCAAGCTGCGGTGGGCTTTGAGGTGGCCGCGGTGCGTCGGCGCGCGAAGTATTTGCTCTTGGATACCGAGGCTGGATCGATTGTGATTCACTTGGGTATGTCGGGGAGTTTGACGGTGCAGTCCAAAAACAAGGTGGTCGAAAAGCACGATCACTTAGATATCGTATTTGATGACGGACATTGTCTGCGCTTGAATGACCCCCGTCGATTTGGTGCATGTTTGTGGCAAGGAGCCAATGAGCCTGCGTTGAAATTGTTTGAAGGACTCGGACCCGAGCCTCTAACAGATGCATTTGATGGTGAGCGTTTGTATCAACGTTCACGCGGTCGAACGTTGGCGGTGAAGAATTTTATCATGACCAATGCGATCGTGGTGGGCGTGGGCAATATCTATGCGAACGAGGCATTGTTCATGAGCGGTATCGACCCACGCAAGGCTGCGGGGAAGGTGAGTCGTCAACGGTATCAGCGGCTCGCGAACAACATTAAAGTGGTGCTCGCGCAAGCAATTGAGCAAGGGGGCACGACTTTGCGTGATTTCCTCGGGGCTGATGGTAAGCCAGGATACTTTCGTATTCAGCTCAAGGTCTATGGAAAGGCGGGCGAGCCCTGTCCGAATTGTGGCGCAGCGATTCGTTCCCTGAATATTGGCCAGCGGAATAGTTTCTATTGTCCGAAGTGTCAGCGGTAAGAGCGGACTGCGTGTTGGGGTTACGGCATAGGTGGACGTGTGCGGAGACGAAGCTCCGCGTTCCCTTAGCTAAGTAGACTCACTTTGAAATTGCTAATTCATTTACTCGACCTTCTTCTCCAAAATTAACGTTCATTCATGTTAATTGACGGTTCTACCCATTTGTCATCAGTTGACGAGCTGACTGAATGCGGACGCGTGAAACGCGTGCCTCCAAAGTTACTCTCTGTGGCTTCGTGCCTTTGTGAGAAATTTCTTATCGAGACAACAACTTCAAGAAATCGTCGTTGTTTTTGGTCTGGCTGAAGCGTTCAATCATGGCTTCGGCGGCGTCTTCGATCTTTTGACCGGCGAGTGCGCGGCGGAGGAATTGAGCGCCTTCGAGGTATTTTCCAGAGAGGAGGAGTTCTTCCTTACGAGTGCCAGAGGCATTGAGGTTGATCGCGGGCCAGAGGCGAAGTTCGGCGGCTTTGCGATCGAGCACCATTTCCATATTACCAGTGCCTTTGAACTCTTGGAAAATAAGGTCGTCCATCTTGCTGCCGGTTTGGATGAGGGCAGTGGCGATGATGGTGAGACTGCCGCCTTCTTCACAATTACGTGCGGCGGAAAAAATTTGCCGTGGTTTTTCGAGCGCACGGCTATCGAGACCACCGGTCATGGTGCGGCCACCTTTACCAGATGCGGCATTGTAAGCGCGCGATAGACGGGTGATGGAATCCATGAGGAGGACGACGTCTTTGCCTGCTTCGACGAGACGCTTGCAGCGCTCGATGGCGATTTCTGCGAGGCGTGTGTGGTTGGTGATTTCTTCGTCGTTGGAGGATGCGTAGATTTCGGCATCGACGCTACGCTTGAAGTCGGTGACTTCTTCGGGGCGTTCATCCACGAGGAGCACGATGACGTGACACTCGGGGTGGTTTTCGATGACACCGTGTGCGATGTCGTGCAAAAGAGTGGTTTTACCCGTGCGTGGAGGGGCAACGATCAGACCACGTGTGCCTTTGCCGATCGGGCAAAAGAGATCCATGATGCGCGTGGTGACACGGCCGTCTTTGGATTCGAGACGCAGTTGTTCATCGGGTGCGATGGAAACCATTTGCTGGAAGCCGTAGCGACCTTTACGTTCCTCGAGTGCCTGTCCGTCGACCTTGTCAATAAAGCGAACTTTTGGGTTCGGAAAGCGGTTGTTGTGCAGCGCCTGGGCTTCAATGAAGTTGCCCTGCTTGAGCTTAAAGCGGTTGATCAGTTCGCGTGGAACGAAAGGATCGTTTGGGCGAGTTTTACCGTTGCGGGCTGGGTCTATCAGTTGACCCGTCTTGTTCTGCAAAATCTCCAAGATCCCTGAAACCGCGATCTGGTTGTCCGCCGGTTTGTTAGACTGTTCTGCTTTTGCAGGCTGTTGATTGGTTTCCTCAGCCTCTGGCTTAGGAAGTTCCTGTGTAGGTTCCTTACTCATGGGTTGCGCAGTGACGCGTTGATAAAAGTTACAGTGGCGCTCGGTGGCGCTCGGGTGAATCTAGCTAATGGAACGAATCCAGAAGCTTTGGTATAGTGTTTCGACGAACAAGACCGACATCCGGTTTGTTAAGCACGAGCTCTGGTGTGTGTAGCACATCCACTAGGCGCATCGTAACACGATATCTACTTTTAAGTGGTAGATGAGAGGGGCTGTCAATGCCTATAAATAGATCTCAATTTTTACTGAATTTGGAATTAAACTAGCTAGGGTGAGTATCAAAATAGGTCGGAGTTTCTACTGCTTCGATTCGACCTTTTACTATGCTCTCATTATGGAAGAACTACTTACATCACTTCGTTCGGTTGAATTCTTAGATAGCACTGTGCTAGATTGGGCATTGTTTCTTGGTGCCACGCTCGTCCTGTTTTTAACCCTACGGTTAATGTTTAGGGTGCTAGAACGGCGTGTCGGAAGCTTGAGTCAGAAGACCTCTACGGTTTTGGACGATTTGATTGCTGCTGCTTTAGAGTCGACCCAGACATGGGCTTTGTTTGTGGCCTCCATTTGGGGGGGCGCGCGTTTCCTCGATTTGGGCAAGGCTGAAAGCTACTTCGATTTCGGACTTTTGATCGCATTGACGATTCAAGTGGCGCTGTGGGCGAACCGTATGGTGTCGGCATATATTATTTTTTATACGGACGCAAAGAAAGAAGAGAACCCTGGTGCGGTATCCGCAATTCAAGGGATGTCATTTATTGCGCGCTTGGTGATCTGGTCAGTGGCTTTATTGCTGGTCATTGATAATTTAGGTTACGATGTGACTGCTCTGGTAGCAGGCTTGGGGAT
Source organism: Opitutales bacterium (assembly GCA_018607135.1). Taxonomy (GTDB): domain Bacteria; phylum Verrucomicrobiota; class Verrucomicrobiia; order Opitutales; family Coraliomargaritaceae; genus JBPOFY01. The sequence goes on along the minus strand of JABBCA010000072.1, from coordinate 762 downwards.
TAGTGGCATCGCGGTGGCCCTTGCGTTGCAGAATATCCTTGGTGATTTGTTCGCGTCACTTTCGATTGTTTTGGACAAGCCATTTGTCATCGGTGACTTCATCATTGTGGGCGATTTGCTCGGTGTGGTGGAACGCATCGGCTTGAAGACGACCCGTGTGCGTAGCCTATCTGGAGAGCAGTTGATCTTTTCGAACTCAGACTTGTTGAACAGTCGTGTGCGTAACTTCAAGCGTATGCAGGAGCGACGTATTCCATTTAATTTTGGAGTGATCTACCAAACCACTCCTAAGCAGCTCGAATCGATCCCACCAAAGATTAAGGAAATCATTAAAGGAATCGAAAATACGCGATTTGACCGGGCTCACTTTAAAGGCTTCGGAGAGAGCTCGTATGATTTCGAGGTGGTTTACTACGTGCTCACTGCCGACTATGCGCAATACATGGATATTCAGCAGGCGATCAATCTGGCGATCTGTCGTTGGTTTGCTGAGGCAGGGATCGAATTTGCCTATCCGACGCGGACCTTATTTATCAATCGTGAAGAGGGCTAGTGCGTTTGCGGAGATGGTGCTGGGATTTAGAACTACGAAAAGCGCGAACGTGCGCGAAACTTATGCCGTGTTTGCTGGATGGCGATGGTGCTGGGAGGCGCTCGGCTGATCTTAGGGCGGCACTTCGCGAGCGAAGGCCCTGCAATTTTGAAATGTGGGTAGTAAAAACCCGCCGAACTACTTGAGTTGGCGGGTTAAAAATGGCCTCC
>JABBCA010000026.1 GCA_018607135.1 Opitutales bacterium | reverse complement strand
CTCGACATGCTAGCCGACGCCATCGTCTACGCGTTGAGTTTAATGGCTGTAGGCACTGCAGTCGCGACCAAGAAGAAGGTCGCGAAAATCAGTGGACTTCTCCAAATGCTATTGGCACTCGTCGGCTTTTCGGAGGTGATTCGCCGGTTTTTCTTTTCGGAGACAATGCCGGATTTCAAAACGATGATTTCCGTGGCTGCTGTGGCTTTGGTCGCCAATGTGATTTGCCTTTGGTTGATTCAGAAAGCCCGCTCGGAGGAGGCTCATATGCAGGCATCCGCGATTTTCACTTCGAATGACATTATCGTCAACGGAGGCGTAATTGTGGCGGGGCTGCTGGTCTACTTGCTCGGGAGCCCGTGGCCTGACCTCCTAGTGGGCGGAATCGTTTTCGGATTCGTCATGAGGGGAGCAATCCGTATCTTGAATTTATCAAAGTAGTGTAGGTAGATTTGCTTACAAAATCTATCATACGTCCATGATTCATCAACGCCACATGCGGATTGCATTCGTGCTATGTCAGGTGTTGATGATTGGCTGGGCTTCGGTTCTCGGAGGGTTGCATGCAGTCGTGCTCTGCTTCGTACCAGAAGCCGAGGCTCCTCCACATATTGAGCTATTCAGCAAAGTTGGCGTCGATTGCTTTGTTTCGGAGCTACTGGTCATGGCTTCCGGATGCGGTAATCATATTATCTCGAAGTGCATATCGAGCAAAAGCTGGAGACATGGGCTTCGGGCATTCTTTTGATTCCAACATTTGAACGAAACTGCTTGATTCGCCAATTCAATGAAAAGCTTCTTTTGGGACTTTTCGGTAAACATAGCCGCAGGAAAAGGTAACTGTCTGCCGTCTTCTCCTACCCTAACACACGCCTCAAGGTAGTGCTTCGCCTCCACCTTGACATCGCATGACCGGGAACCGTCGAACGGTTTCCAGTTTAAACCCTCAAGTGGTTTGAGGGGCGGGAAATCTTTCAAAATGAAAGGTTCAAAATGAAAATCTATGAAACTAAACTTCAATATTCATTGGTCAAAGAGAGTGCGGTCTCAACACCGCTGGACATGGCAAGTAAAGTCTACCAATACATGGAAGGTGCATTCGACAACAATCCGATGCAGGAGAGCTTTTGGGTAATCTCATTAACGAGAAAGAATCATCCCATTAGCCGCACAATGGTATCACTGGGCAGCATCAGCAGCGCCATAGTAAGCCCACCTGATATATTCCGAATTGCGATACTCGCTAATGCTGCCGCTATCGCGGTAGCACATAATCATCCGAGCGGAGATCCCGCGCCTTCAAGAGCAGATATAAGTATAACCCGTAAGCTTCGGGAATGTGGATCACTCATGAATATTACGCTCATTGATCACATAATCTGCGGAGATTCGCAGTCAGACCCACAGCGCAAAGGCTTCTATTCATTCAGTGAAGCGGGGCTACTCTGAACGGAGTGCCGCTCGGATTTGAATTCGCAAATAGAGCGACATTTACGTGACAGCAGGCACCTGCAAATGCAAGTTACTTACATCGTAATTCACGGACAAATAGCCCTCCTCCTTATCCCGTTGCAAAATTTGCTCAACCAAAATGCCCCCGACCAGACATTCGATGTTCGAACCGGCAGGGCTCCAGATTCCAAATTTGCAGCAACCGTATTTAACGAGCGAGACGCACCGCGAAATGGAACATATCCCCGAGCGCTCCCACGGCGGTGATTCTTGACCCTGTCATGGCTGTTACTGCCCCGGCCAAGCAAACGCACCGAATTCGACAACGCTCTAAGGTGAAATTACTCTTAAATCATTAAGAACAAGAATGAACTCTATATACTTAATCAGGTTCATTTCAATGCTAGTCCATGGACTCATAAAACATGAGTTTAAGCGTACAAAATAAAGCACTGTGGACCATCGGATTGACGATCCACAATGCTGGGGAATCTAATTATTTAGCGGTGTGGCGTATGGACTCCACGGTCTATTGACTTGTGCGATTCGCCAACGCTACCGACCTTAGACATGAACATGCAGGCCTCTCCGTGGTCGTCTACGTAGCGAACCATGGTTCTGCTACTCTCTGTCCGTGGACCACGAATAGTAACTTTTGACTTTTTCTTGCAAGACGGACAATCGACAGTAGCGCCCTCTTTGCAATAAGACATCGCTTGATCTTTGGATTCGATCTCAATCATAGACACCGTATCACACATTTTGCATACTTGGGCAATCGTATCGCCGACTTTAAGACTTTGAAAATCCTCAACTGAAGTCAGACTTCTTTGAGGCTTCCAAGTTTGTCCGCGTGGTGCAGCAGTTGAGATGGCGGCAACGCCAATTACCGATAAGAGTATAACAGACAATAGCTTTTTCATATTTAACCTTTGGATGTAAGTTTATATTTTCCAGACACGTCGTGCGCCTAATAATTTAAACGAAATCGAAGCTCAAAACCCTCAAAGAAAAGTGATTCGTATCCAGATTTCGACACTATTTCGTCGCCAAATCATGACACTTGAAAGGGTTCCGCATTCCCAGCAACCTGCAGGAGATACTCTCCTCACTTCCCTACTTTCTCTTAGTTAGCTTTTCGATGTTTCCACAGTTTTGCATCGACGCTCCTAGATAAGGATTTGAGATCTCCGTTTCGGCTTGTATCCAATATCCACCTTTATTGCTAAATGCCATCGGACAGCGGACTAGATAGAGGGATTTCTTGCTCTTAATGCCGACATCATCAACCAAGTCATGCATTTCCGCCGAGAGTGTCTGAAATGCAATGCGGGCGCTAGCCAAGTCATCCGCTTTCCTGAGCTTACCAACAGATCGTTTAATTTTTATGATCGAAGGCTTCATACTTAGCGAAGAATTTAAATTCAAAGTCTTTCCAAATTGATTTGCCCCTTCCGTTGTG
>JABBCA010000041.1:38958-82827 GCA_018607135.1 Opitutales bacterium | reverse complement strand
GGCATCTTGTTACCTAAAGCCGCTTCCTTGTCCGATCACATATAGTTTTTGGGGCGATTTCTGCCTGATCAAATGGAAGGTGGCGTCTCGGCTGGATTGGAGGTCGTAGCTTGAGAGCTCTTCTGCTCCAGGAAACCAATCGGGAGCATCTTCTAAGCGCTTTGGCCAATCGGGCGTGTCGACTCTGGTGAGTCGAAATGGATTGCTTGCTAGATAAGCGTCTAGCTCGTCGCTTGGGATGATCGCTAGGTAGCCTTGCCAGGCTCTTAGGTCGCCTTCGGCGTTTTCCCAGACTCGACGTTCGGCTTCCAGGATTTGATCGCTTTCATTTGGGGCACGCCAAAAGAAGCGGCGAAAGAGATCCTTACCGTCTTGGCTAGTGGTCAATTCGACTGTCTCTTCGAGCGCGACTGGCGGTGGACGATACGCAGGTATTGCCTCAGGTGCATCGGGCTGGCGGACAGGGTTCATCAACCAAATGACTCCGAGTAATGAGAGCCCTGCGGCTATGAATACTAGCGGTTTAGTTACCCGCATTGGAATACGTGCGCATGAAGAGCTCAATGTCACGGACACTTTCGATGAAGCGTTCCAGGCCTTCGTCGGGATCAGAGAGCAAGGCGGATGCGGGGATCACTAGCTTCCACTGTCCATTCCAAACGGAGCGGCCAATCAATCTCGAGTTGGTAAACTCCTCGGGGACGGTGCTGTAAAACAATGTAGGATCATCGACCGCGCGGAAGGGTTGGTGACGGCGTGGCAGGAAGAAGGGATCACCCTGCGTTTGAAAATTAAATGACGCGCCCTCAACGCCGCCGACATCAAACGGAAACGGCATTGCGTGATCCAAGACATCGAAGGTTCGAATACGACTCTGAGATCCATTAATAGGTGGCGTGCGAATGGTATCGACACCTGCAGGAATCAAATAAACCAATGGTGTTGCGCTGAGTGCGTTGGCTCCACTTGAGGAAGTGATCCCGATATATCCATTCAAGGAGACTCCGACGGAATCGATTTTGGTGGTGAAGCTTGCGGAGGAGAAGGCAGAATCGCCTGCGCCGAGCGGGTTGCCAAAGAAATTCAAGCCGTTCTGAATAGTGGAAGCGAAGGAGATAATGATGCCTGGCTGCGAAAGCGTCTCCCAGTTATCTAGCGGAAGTGCATGCGCCGCTACATCGGCATCTGTGCGGATGTCGGACACCACTGAGGCTTTGAGAACATCTTGCCATGCCTTGTGGTCTTCGTCACTGCCGTCATCGCGGAAAGGTAAATTGAATAGCTCACGGCGGAGGCTGAACAAGCTTCCGAACTGGTCGGGGTTGTTAATACCAAGACGCCCTTGGGCAATTTCCCAATCGGCTTCCAACTGTGCGAGTAGACTGGACAGCCCCGCATCGCCAGTGGAAGACCCTGCAAATTGCGGTTCACCGTTTTCATCGACGAGTCCAATCGAGCGTGTGGCAACGATCTTTGCGAGGAATTCGCGCCCTAGCTCGGAGCCGAGTAGACCTGTCTCGTAATCATACGCCTGCGCGGCAAGGTATGCGTAGCGTGCGGCTTGATCGAAGAGGATTTCAAACTGTTCGAGCGACTCGGTGCGGAAGGCGCGGAAAGCGACGTCGCGTATACGTGATCCTTGAATCACCGAAGCGGCGCGCTTACGGAAGGTTTCGCGCTCGGCTTGAATGGAATCACCACGATCTCGCTCATTGCGGTAGGCTTCGATTGCGCGCAGCAATGCGACGTTGGCATTATCGACTTCAATGATTGTGGTAGAAATCGCTTCGTATTCAGAGATCAACTCTGCGATGGACTCGCGGAGTTGGATTTCATTTTCCAAGTCTTCATCTTGCTCCATCGAACGGAGTTCATTGATGGCCGTTGCGGTCTCTAGTAGGAACTGTCCTGTCAGCAGCGCGACCTCTGCTGAGCTTAATGCGGTATTAGCCGCCGCTCTGGTAGCTAGCAGCGCCGCCCGTGCTGCGGAGGTCGTATCATTGGAGAAACCGTTGACGCGAGGCAGCGATTCCAGCACCGAGAAATTTAGCTCTTGAGCAGTTTGCTTGCCGTTATCTTTGATGGTCTTTGCCAACTCGAACGCACCTTTAGCACGATCCACTACCAAGGTCGCCCGGGCGATCAAACGACGTATATCTTGGCGTTTGTTGTCTGCGATGGTGTCCTCAGTAAAGCGTTGGATGGTCTTGCCAAATTCCTCTTCAACTTCTTCTAAATCATCGAGACTCGAGAAGAGGCTTTCACGTGCACTGAGCACTTGAGCGAGGGTCTGTTGAATCGTGCCGTTGAAGGGACGTGCCCCGAAATTGTCAGGCGCAATTTGATACGGACCTTCATTCAGGTCGACGGTGATATCGAGATTCGTCACCGCATTGAACCCGGTCGGCAGTGCGCGAACTTGTCCGGTCGATCCATCGAAGCTCGAGATCATGTTAACGTAATCATCACTACTAAGCGGCACATTGAAGGTGCGCTTTCCGGCTTCACTGGTTCCGTCGTCTCCCGCAGAGAAGAGTTCTTCAGCAGGATAAATATACGAGCGAGTGATATAGCGGAAATTAATCAAATCCGGCCCTGTGTAGCCCTGAGGGTAGGTGCGACCAGGCCCGATATCATCAGGATACGGGCGACCGTAGATCGCGATCAACTCGTCGAGAAATGCGGACTCTTGCTGGTCGACGGTGAAGCTGTAGTCGTCCGCTTGATTCTCGATACTGCGTAGCAGGTCGCTATTGACGATGGTGCGCTCGGCGGCAGCTGCTGCTTTAGCGAGTGCATCTTTCGCACGTTCTAGAACTTGATCAAAATGCGTCGCACCTTGATCGAGTTGTGATGGAGCGATGTCGAAGAGGAAACTATTATCGGTCAAACCAAGCGCATTGCTGCGTGTGTTGACTGCATCGAGTTGACGCTGGAGTTGCGCACCGAGAGCAGAGAGCTCATCGAGTTCAGGAACCGTCTCACGGTCGATCTTTTGCAGACCTTCGTTCACCGTGTCTTCTTCAGGCAGCAACGCATTGGCCATCATCCAGTGCAGGTAGTTACCCTGCCCGCCCCGGCTCGCCCACTGCTCCGCACCCCATGTGCGGGTGCGACCTCTGCTGCTGACTTCCGACTCGCGCAACTCGGTCCAACCGAAGTCGGTGCTTGCGGGCAATTTGCGACGCTCAAGATCAACAATACGCGAAACCGTTCGACCGAGAGAGACCGCAGCCGAGGCAAACTTGCGCTCGTCTTGATAGTCGACGGTGACGGGTTGACCGAGGATGTTTACTGCCTCAACGCGTGGCGTCCAAGTGAAGTCTGGGTCAGACAATAAGCGATAGTAGTTCTTCAAGGCGGTGAGGTAATGACCAAACGCATCACCATGACCCTGAGGATAAAGACGAGCGGCATCGCTTGCATCGATTTGACCATCGGCGTCTTCGCCTGCCTGCTCACGAATGTTATAATTCAACGCGTAGATCACTTCGCCCGCATCAATGCCGCGGGTAAAATTCCAGAAGAAACGGTTATATACTGGAGGCACTTCGGAACCTGGAACGAGGAAGTCATCACGCCCGCGTAGCATGACCAACTCTTCGGTTAAGAGGTCAGGCACCTGCCCCTCGAAGGCGAAGCGGGACGACGCGGTGTTTTGAATCGTCGTGCCGATACTTGCTGAGAGACCTTGCTCTTGGAGTAAACGACTCGGATCGACATCGAGTGAGATGAGCGGGTTAGAGGCATCGGCAAAAGCTTCATTGCCGAGTGCGACGTATAAGTCGTTGAGGAAACCAGCGGCTAAAAGTAAGGCGTCGTTCGCAGGGCCATAGTCGATGCCTGCATCAATCGTAAATCCAGACGCCCTGCGCAGCAGCGTTTCATAAATCTCGATGAGTCCCGTAGCTTGCACCGAATCTAGGGTCAGCGGAATCGCACCTTCGAAACGGGTGCCCGCTTGGGTGAGCAAGCTAATGTCTGTGCTGATCGGGTTGTTAAAGAAATCATCAATCCGCTGGTTGAATGGATTGATCCCTGCCAATACACGCTTGATCCAACCTTCAGCCAAGGCTGGCGCAGTGAACGCCGACCAATCGGCAGGGCTGGAGGCTTCTGGGCGGAAGACGTGACCGACTTTCGGGCGGTAGCGCATCACAAAGTAATTGTCCGAGACCGTAAGTAGCGGCTGTGTGCCACCACCGAAGACAACACGGGGCCCCTGACTGTCGTCTCCAAAGCGTATCCAAGAAACACCCGCCTCATCAGGGTTGTTAACTGGCGGCTGACCATTGACCGGCGGTGTGTAATACCACTCGTATTCGTAGTCCTGAGCACGCCCAGCAAAGTCATTCGTCTGCTGAAGCGTGACCTGCTCGGCGAGAGGATTGCTCGCAGTGAGGGGAATGACTGAGCCGCGACTGAGATCGTCGCCTACTTTCAAGATTTCCAGCTGCACGGGTTCCGACGGATCGGTTAGATTTTCCGCTTCGCCATTACCCAGGATCAAGGTGACGTAGCCTGAGCCGCCACCAATCGCACTGAAGGCATACGAATCCACAGCGGTATCTTCATCGATAACCTCAGCGATCTCATTGCCGACGAGTAATCGGTTTCTAGTGACATCTGGAATGAAAGTTCCTGGCGCTAGTGGATTTTCAATAAAGGTCTCTAGAGTCGTTTGCAGCGAGTTGATCGCGCTCGCCCAGTTGGGTTGCTCCGCAGGCGCTGGCGGCAAGTTGCGCAGTGTATCCAAATCCTCACTACTTAATACATTTAGCAATAGATAACTAAATCCAGCAGCAGGATCAATAAACTCGCCCTTGAGCACTAAGGCGCCGACGGGTTGCCCATCATTACCCGTGGGTCCTTGGTTTGGATCGTAGTAGAAGTTTTCTTCAAGATGCGGAGGTAGCCCCTGAAAGTAGATTCGGCCATTGCGTGAACTCGTCTGGAGACTATTGGGCAGCTCAGATAAGGGACTACCACTCACGACAGGACTGCCGAGGATGTAGCTACGTGCTCGCGTTGGATCGTGCAGCAGTGCGCTTAGAGTATCTTCAATCGCAATGGATTGTTGGTAGAGAGACTCAACGCTCGTAGCACCCACGAGGCTTGGCAAGTTGAACTTCGAATCCACAAGTGTTTCAGCGAAAGGCAAGTTGGGAACGATTGTCGGATCTGCAGGAAATTCGTCTGGCCAGTAGGGCACGTAGGTAATGACGAGTGCGTTGTCTTGACCGGTAGGCGCACCTACGAAGTCACCGTCGACTTCTGCGCGTAAGTAAGGAACATTCGTGCCAATAGCTGGTGCGAGGTCCTCGCCCGATTGCGGATCGGGAAATGCAAAGCCAGGCTGAGTGGGATAGTAAAATTGCATACCGAGCGCTGGACGCACGCCCATAATTTCTGGGTCGTGCGGACCGCGATAGAGCCAAGTCAGTCCGTTGCGATCTTCAAAGGTAAACTCGGCATAGTTGGCTGGAGCAATGGGTAGTTTGATATCTGAAAGGTCTTCCGCACGATCTACCGAGGCGACCTCCGTATTAATGGACTCTTCGTCGGCGTCGAGAGGCAGCGGTAAAAGACCTAGCGGTTGCGGTAAGGGTAGCGGCGCACCTGCCCGCGCTGGATACTCGAAGGTGTGGGTGGTATCTTCACGCAGGACTTCAAACGGTTTGATCGATGGGCGACCGTCGGCAGCTTCATAGCGAATCAAGACGTATGGAGCAGACGTCTGATCCTCCACGTTGAGATCGTCGCGCAGCGCGTAAGCGGTGGAGCCAAGTAGCAAAGCGTGCTCTTCGTTGGGATTGTAGCCAGTCAATATGGGATCGTTCTGCACATAGAGTGTGCCTTGAGAAAGCCCTATTGGAAAGACGCCTGGCTCTGCCAGATCACCCGTGCCGCGGTTCGATGCCATCACGATGCGGTCCGCGTTGTTCGGCCACTCAATCTGATAACGAATGAGGTAAGAAGGAAAGAAAAACGGTTCGATACCAGCACCTGTGAGCGCTTCGGGCGCGAAGCGCTCAAACCACCAAACAGAGAGCTGGTCGTTGACCTCACTCCCTTTAAAGCGACTCGCGTTGACAGGAATCACCGCACCCGCTTCGGCGGCTTCGACACCGTCAACGAAAGGATCGATGTAGGCGATCGGATCAATCGCATCACCCTGTGAAAGATCCACGTAGGCGGCGACCGAGTCGGCACCCACAGGAGGTGTTAAGCGTTCGCCAACGGTAGCGGTCAATACATTGCCTTGAGCTATCGGTGTTCGATTATTAAAGAAGCTAGCGTAGCGATCGAGATCAACCTCCGAGTCGAGAACGGATTCAACTCGTAGATAGTAGAAGCTACTGCCGCTACGAAGTAGCAACAACGAGCGATTGACTGGATCGTCTGCATTGAGGCCGACCTCAAATTGCGCGTTTTCGTTCAAGCGCGCTTGATCGGCGGTGCGGTCATCTTGATAGACGAGCTCGATGGCAGTGCCATTGCCAAACAGGGGCAAGGTATCCGGCACAAGACCAAGCTCAGTCGGACGCACATTGAGCGCGAAGTCAGACAAGGCATCGGGCCAGAATTGATTGTAGCGATTTAAAAAGCGCGGCCAGCGTAAGCCGCCGACACCCTCTTCCAGCCAATAGAACTGCACATCGCCCGGCGAGAAAGTAACTCGCTGCGCAAAGAATGCATCGTCACCATCGACTTCGAAGACGCCTGTGAATTGCTGGCTGACACCATTGATGGTCAACACTTGCTGCGGATCAAACGTCTCGAGTGCGACCTCGACTCGCTGTTGTGCCGCAAGTCTTGCCGTAGGGTCATTGGATAGTGGATACACTTGGCGATTGCGATCCACTGGGTCGAGCGGATAGAGGCGTTCGCCGAGGGGCACATCGACACGCGTCGCCGCCGGCTCGCGGATCACACGGACGAGTTCGACTCCGACCTGGCGGCGCAAGTTATTGGCGACGTCGCGGGTCTCTCCCAAAAACTCGACCAGCACGAGCCCTTCTCGATTGTAGGCGTTCAGCGATTGGGTGAGTGTGTTAAACCAGAGTGTGTTTTGAGTGATTGGTGCACTGGTAGGCGTGCCAGCTTGCTGTCCGCCAGTGGCACCAGGCGGAATATACTGCTCGCCGTCAGCCACTTGCTCAGGAAACTGGTCAGTGTAGGCGATGTTTACCTGCTGAATTTCGCCGGAAGGAATGCTGACGACCGGCCCATCGAAGGATTCCTCTGTCCAAAAAATACGGCGAGGCTCTTTGGCGGTGCCCGAGCCCACCGTGTAATCGCTGTCGATGAGTCCGAAAATAGGTGTATTGGAAACGGGCGTCACACCGACCGGACGTGTGGTCGTCCAGCGCAGTGACTGCACACCAGCTCTGGATGCATAGACAAAACCATCTGCCAAAGCACCACTAACCCCTCCGAGTTCGATCTCTTCTTCTCCGCTTGCGAGATTCTGAGAAACGCGGAACTGCGCATGAGGGCTCCAGAAAAATTGTGCGCTTATGGTATTTGGCTGAAAGAGCTGCGCTTCTGCCGCAGCAATCTCTTCGGGCGTAGCGCCCACGGCATTGCCTGCATCGATAATCGCCGCAACCGTGGCCAAGTCTTGGTCACTGCTGATAAAATAGAAGCTGCTATCGGATGTTTCTACAGGGCGGCGGCGCAAAGGAACGGGACGCGCTTGATCATCTGTAAACGTGAGGGTCGGATACGGTAAAATATCGCCAATCAAGAATCGAGGGGTCGCACCCGCAAACGCAGCACCAAAATAGGAACGACTTAAGATCGCTTGCTCATTTGCGAGCACACCCCCAAGCGCGAGCGGCGACTCCGCATCAACCGTGGTTCCGGGTAAACGGCCGCTATTTAAGCTGCCTGAAACTGTAGTCAGGCCGCTAAACTGCCCTGCGCTGGAATCGTTGGTGACTGGTGAGACGCCCGACGGATATAAACTGTTGAGCACGTCCGGCCGAACATTCTGCGCCGAAAGCCCAAGGGCACTCGCTACTAGGATCGCAAAATAGTGAAGTCTGGGACGCATGATCAATTTATTCAGCAGTTCAGGTGGATACTCTTGGCTGAGGCTACTCTTCGAGGAGGCGCTCTAGGGCTGCTAGACGTGCTTCGAACTGTGCTTCTCGTTGTAGCGCGGCATCTAGGGCCTGCTGTAAGGCATCGATCTCTTTCTGCTGTGCTTGAATCGCAGCGGTATTGATTGGAATCATCTGATCCATATTAATGCCTAGCTGATCATTCCCCATGTCTTGAACCATATCTGGATAAATCTCCTGTAATTCTTGGGCGATAAAGCCGTTCACCTGCGGGCTTTCCGGCGTCGAGCCAATGTAGTTGAAATGCACTGGGCGCAGCTCTGCAAAAGCGGACTTCGAAAATTCTAATTCGTGGATATTGTGCTTCATCCGACGATCTGATGTCGTAAATAAATTACCCGCAGCATTTAAACGAACGGTATATGTGTTACTAAAAACAAAATCGATCCATGTTCCCGTGGCGCTTCCACCGAAATCATTATTCGGTCGAATCCGTGTGCTTCTACTTATATTATTACCAAACTCCCTAATAAATTCTAGATCGTAAGGGTTTCGATAGGATCGATTACCGGCACGTGTAAAGGGGCTATCATAGGCAAGTAGCGTGTTACCGATCACATCGGCGCTAGACCATATATTTGTCTGCGACAACACATCGAGTCCAGTGACTCGTTGTGTGAATGTCGCAAAAGCACCGCTGATAGAACCGCCAGAGAAACCGCCTGCGGCAGACACACTACCCGTAGTCGAGATGTTTCCAGTCGCCGAAATCGCACCCGTATTTAGACCCGTTGTGGAGACTGAAAGTAATGGTTCAGTTTCGTCCGTATCACGAATTTCGAGCACACCGTTGGCTGCTGCGGAGATGGAGACGCTATCCGTCGTTTCTGCGCCGAGCTCTAGACCTTGCGGCGTGATGCGGACGATCTCCGAAGTGCCGCCCGTGCCTCCGGCGCTTAAGGAGTCGGCGACGAGCGCTTTGTCTGCCAGTAAGGCATTTTCGGCAACTTTCGAACGAAAGGAAAACGCAGTGGAAAGCACCTGTTGGCGGGGTGTGAATTCAGACTGCCCCGACTGTGTGATGCCAAAAAACAGGTCGGAAGACGGTGGCGTTGAAAGTAAGGAAGTAAGCGCCGGCAAGCCCGAGGCAAGGCCCGCGTCGAGCGCAATACCATTGCCGAGAATGACACTGAAGTTGCCGTTGAAAACCGAGACCAGTTGTTGCTCACCCCAGACCGGATTACCGCCCTCGGCTGTTTCGTAGATGCGGAAGTCGATCGTCGTCGTTACCGCACTCCCCTGCCCGATTGGGTCACCGTTGAGGTCTGTGAGGAAGCCTTGATAATTTAAACCGTCGGGTATTAAAGTCGACTGCGCCTGCGAGGGCACTACCGCGAAGGCGAAGGCAACGAAGAGTGTGAGTGCTAGAATTTTGAATTTCATAGTCGAGAGGGTTGGGTCGTTATTTTAAATTGAATGTGTAAAGGAATGTTACGGTGCTTCCGTAATTTCTGGGATGGAGGAAACACGACGCAGAGCGAAACGCCCCTGCGTGCGGATAAAGTTATTCGTAGCCGCGCCGACTCTAAAGAGCCCGCTGACATCTTCTCGATAAGTGCCGGTGAGGAAGGTGCTCCCCCAGTTCGGGCCAGCTGATTCGGGTGCGGTTGCGTCAAATATTAGGGTGATTTCTCGAGTGACCTTGAAAGATTCCTGCCCAGCGTCGAGTTCCTCTGCGTAGCGTGCATCGAAGTTGTCGTGATCTGGGTGATAGGTGTGCACGAATGGATTATCCAGAGAATCATGCGCGACCTCAACGGATGCTAGGAGCGTGCTCCCCGCCGCGAAATTCATTCCCAATGAGACCGCTGTATCTAGCGGCAGATGCGCGACGGACAGGCGCGTAGCGGAGTCAAGCTCTGCCTGATCGAGAAGCGACTCATCCAGCGTCAAGCCCGCGAAAGTAGCACCTTCGCCATCTGAGAGTAGACCTAAATAGATATGTGAAAGCATCGTCGCGTCTGTGTCCTCATCCACATGCACAATCATTCGGAGTGGATACGGGCGCGACACTTGTGGCAACTCGCCAGAAGCGCCTGTCGTAAAGTCTTCGACCAAAGTCGGCGCTCCAGTATCTTCATCAAAAAGCGTGTTGCCACTCGAATCCCGCGCAAAGGCCTTACGCACGCTCCCGACTTGAGTGATCTGAACATCGCCCAGCCATAGTCCCGCAGGCGAAGCTTTAACAGCTGCAGCACCTAGGTTGACGCGCTCGCCCTCAGATTCGATTACTAACAGAGAGGCAAACAGGTCGCCCACTGAACCACCGAGACTTTGCCGATCTAGAACTAACTCGACGACAAGCACTTGCCCCGCACTCATGGTTACCGAATAAGGAGAGACCAGTGACGTAGCCGCGTCTTCAAAGCTCGGCCTGACTTGCAAGGGCAGTGGCGCATCGATTGGGGTTTGCCCTGCTGGAGCCAGATCGGAAGCCTCCAGACTAAAGGTCAATTCGAGCTCACGATCTTCTAAATTGGTCAACACAAGTCGCTCCGACTGCGACTCATCCCCAAAATCAAGAAAGTCGCCGCGATCGACCTCGACACGCAGTGGTCCATAGAAACGTGAAAAATCCTCTGCTCGTATCCAGTAGCCTTGCGCTCGATTGATACGCGTCACGTTGGGGCTTAGCGGTCGTGGATTTAGGCCTTCAGCCAATTCACCACCAATATATTGCAAGAACTCAGCAGTAAAAAGTGAAATGCCGCTGGCTGCCAAGTATTGAGCAAAGCGCGGGGGATTCTCGCTTCCGACCGGGAAGCCAACTAGATTCAGACCATCCGTCCTAAAGCGCACGTCTGCTTCAACCGCCAGACCTGTGACAGTAAAAGAAAACGGCGCCACACCTTCGCGCACTCGCACAAGATAGCCAGTGTTGGCTTCTAGGCGCATGAAAGACGACTCCGTGGGTAGATCGCGACGCCAGATTCCCCACTCGACACCCGTCACCGGTGGCAGGGAGGGATCTAAAATACGCGCATCGAAACGCTCTGGCTGCCAACGCCAGACTTCTAAAATATCGGGATAGGATTCCGTCAGCTCATCCAAAGTTGCATGTGAACTGTCCACAAATGGGTGGATTGCATTCCAGCCTGCCCTCAGTTCATAAGTTTCACTCTTCCACTGCGCCTTCAGCGTAGTTATGGAGCAGATCAATAATAAACCGATCCTCAATGCTGATTTCTGTAATAAATAGCTCACGTGTTATCGGACAATCATACGGTAAAATACTTTTTGCTCAGAGCTGAAGAGGTCTGAGCGTATGGCTTCGAGATTCACTAGGCCATCTTGAGTGGATTTTAGCTCAAGCGCGCCATCGCCACTCGCACCTTGTTTTCGTATTCGAACAGGGCGCCACTTAGCCAAGTCAACCGAAGCTTCCAAGCGGTAAAATTTCCCGAAAACAAAAGAAGTCTGCAAGCTATCGACCGTTATGCCTTGAGAAACAAACCGAAGGGAAAACGCATCCGATTGTAAGAGTGCAAAGGTCCCTGCAATGTATTCTTCAAGGTTGGTCAACCCATCCTTATCAAAATCACCCGCCGCATCGAGCGAATCTAAGCTATACTGGGAATCCGGAGGAAAGATACCTGCGAACTCAAGTTGCGAGAGTTCCCAATCATCAGGTAAGCCGTCACCATCCGCGTCGACACCCAAAAAGAAGTCGATTCGCACTCGATCCGAGGGCTCACTCACCTCGATCGCGCCGACACTCAAGCCAGCAACAGGAAGTAAGCCTGACGGCAAACGCACAGAGATGGTGACGAAGTCACCGCTCGTCAGCGCGGATGGGCTGTAAGGGTCGACTCCATCTAAATCGACTGGGATTTGCACTCGGAAATTTTCACCAGGCCTCAAGCGCTCATCTATGGGAGCTTCCGCGACCACGGTGGCCCCCTCCTTGATCACTACAAATGCTTTGGCACTAGAGTCGATCGCGTTGCCAAAACTGTCACGAGCAGTCCCGAAATAGGTGATAGACGGCGCAGGTGGAAACGCATTAGCAATAGTGTTAAGTAACACTAAGATCGACATAAGCGACCAATACCCGAACAACCTGCGACCCAACATTAGTGGGTAAACTGCAAAACATCTCCTAGATGTCTAGCAAAAGATGCACTTTTCAGGCTTGGAGTTAACATGCAAAGAATCAGTTTGATCCCAGAATACTCAATCCATGAATATCGATTTCAAGCTCCCACCACAATTTGAAAAACGTGGGCTCATGTTGGACATCAGCCGTAATCGCGTTCCAAGGATGAGCTGGCTTAAGCAACTCATTGATGCACTCAGTATGCTTCATTATAATGAATTTCAGCTCTACACGGAGCATACCTTTGCGTATTCAAAACACGAGACGGCTTGGAAAGATCGCGCTCCAATGACTGCTGAGGAAATTCGCGAGATTGACCATTATTGCTCTGCACGGGGCATCGAACTCGTAGCGAATCAAAATTCGTTTGGCCATATGGAGCGTTGGCTGCGGCATGATCGTTATCGCCCAATGGCTGAATGTCTTGATGGGTTCATCCATCCAATCTCTGGAGAACATAAATTTCCAAGCACACTGTATCCATCCGAGGAGAGCTTGAAATTCATCGATGAGCTTTACACAGAACTGCTCCCTAATTTCGCATCCAAACAGTTGCACGTCGGCGGCGACGAGCCCTGGGAATTGGGCAAGGGCCGCAGCGCTGAACGAGTCGAGGCGATCGGAAAACACCACGTCTATCTGGAGCATATGAAAGCCGTCTTCGAGTTGGCCGAGAAGCATGGACGCAGGGCACAGTTTTGGGCTGACATCATTTTAGAGCGCCCCGACCTCGTGCCAGAATTGCCCAAGTCGGTGACCCCGGTCATCTGGGGTTATGAAGCGGACTCCCCATTCGCTGAACAATGCCAAACGGTCGCCACCGCCGGATTTAAAGGCAACTATTATGTCGCCCCCGGCGCAGGAAATTGGAACTCGTTTGGAGGGCGCCTCGACGTCGCCAAGGCAAATATTCAACTCGCCGCACGTGAGGGACACAAGCATCGTGCGAACGGCTTTCTGCTCACCGCTTGGGGTGACAACGGGCACCATCAACCGTGCCCCACCCTTTTGCCAGCAATCATTTGCGCGGCCTATGCCATCCACGATGAGCCGCTCGATGATATACGGCTCGCTGAGCATATCGACTCACTGTTCTATGCAGGTCAACCGTATGGCAATGGCACGGCCCTCTGCCAGCTGGGTAAAATTGACGCGATGCTCCCACAACCCGGGCCTCCCAATAGTTTTCTTCACTCTGCTTTTTTTGCGACTGATGCAAAACTCGAAGCGCTCATGGAATTGACCACCCCCCAGGCACTCGAAAAAACCCTGACAGCAATCCACGTGCTACCGCCCGAAAACATCGACCCGGAAACGCAACTCGGCATCGATTTAAACCGTCATGCCTTGGAGCGCTGCCTCAAGCTTCAGCCCACGCATGGTCTAGATTCCCTGAAGGAACGCTTTGCAGAGCAATGGACACGAAGGAGCCGCGTCGGAGGTCTAGACGAGAGTTTACAGGCTTTCTGCATCGAGACCTAAACATATAGAAGCAACAAACCCTGTTGCTTCCTGTCAGATTATTCGTCAATAAATCCTGTTTCATTCAGATGCTCCGAAACTACTTACGCCTACAATTGCTCAGCCTACTAGCCATCACATCGGCTAGTTTAGTTCATGCTCAAAACCGTGAAGTGCTTGCAGAATATAAAATTGGTATCATTGGCCGCGACCAAGAAGACGCAATTTATCAGGCCACCCACTTGGGCGCACAAACTGCAGCACGTGAACTCAGTGAGAAATATTCGATCGACGTTGAACTCCTAGTGTTGACTCCCAACAAGCTACAAGGAGGCAACCAGCAAACTTCGATGGCAGAGCTCTTCATTGAAGATGCAGACGGATTTATCATAAGCCCAGCAAACCCTGATGTGATCCGCTCCTCATTGGAATTTGCAATTGAGCAAGGGCAGAAGATCATTTTTTTTGAGCGTGAGCTCGACGGCGCAACGCCGCTTGCGTCTATCCTAGCCGACGAAGCCAAAGCTGGCCAACTCGCAGGCGAAGCCATCTTACGCGAGCTACCTACTAAAGGACGTGTTGCGATTTTAACCAGCAATGATCCTGATAGCGCACTCGACCAGCGACTCGACGCCTTGCGCAGCACCCTCGGCTATCGTAGGATTGAGACAATCGTCACTTGCGAACCTGATTATCTATCGGCAATTCAAGCAATACGCGCTGCCGAAGAAGCCGACCGCAACGACCTAATCAAGGGCTGGGTATTCTTGGATGACTGGCCACTCCTAGGGCTCCCCGCACTCCCATGGAAGCCCAATGAACTGCCAACCGTCGCAATTCAATCGTCGCCATCCGCCTTCATCTATATTGATCAAAAGTATGTCGATGCATTGATCGTCCACCCATACTACGACTGGGGCTATATAAGCGTAGATACACTCATCAACGATCTGCATATGCAAATACAGCCAGAGAATTCGGTCATTCTAACAGAACCTAGAATAGTGGATTGGCGAAACATCGACAGCTACCGCGAAAGCTGGAAAGAATGGCTTAAATAGAGCGACCACTTGCCCGAGCGTTCATTCTGTGCAAAATATATTTGCGGCATAAATAAAGCACACGATTAACTAACCATCATGAAATTTCACAAATACCACGCACTTGGGAACGATTATCTCGTTCTCGACCCTGAAGAAGCTCCCGCACTCCCTGCGACTGATGACACGATCCGTATTTGCCATCGCAATTTTGGCCTCGGTTCCGACGGCATTCTTTACGGACCACTACCAACAGAAAAAGCAGATTTTGGTCTTAGAATCATCAACCCAGACGGCTCCGAAGCTGAGAAGAGCGGTAATGGCCTTCGCATCTTCGCCCGTTACCTCTACGATATCGGCAAAGTTCAAAACGAAGCATTCACAGTCGATACACTCGGCGGCATCGTGACCTGCGAAATCAGCGAGAACGCAGAGCTGATCACTGTCGATATGGGAAAAGTTCGTTTTGCAATGAATCACATTCCAGTCGATGGCCCCGAACAAGCCGATCACAACATCGGCCAAGATATCTCTGTCAACGGAACGACCTATACCAGCTACATCGCCGACATCGGCAATCCACACTGCGTGGTGCCGCTCCCTGAAATTTCCGAAGAGTTGGCCTGCAAAGATGGTGCTGCCCTCGAAGTCCATGAGCAGTTTCCAAATCGCACCAACGTGCAATTCCTAAAAGTGCTCGATAGAAATAACATTCAAATCGAAATCTGGGAACGCGGCGCTGGGTATACACTCGCCTCAGGCTCCAGTAGCAGTGCTGCCGCTGCGGTCGCACACCGTATCGGACTCTGCGATAGCGATATCACCGTGCACATGCCAGGGGGTAAAATTGCCATCACCATAGGCGACGACTACCAAATCCGTATGGCCGGCCCAGCGACACGCGTCGCGACAATGGAGTTTGACGCCGAAGCTCTAGGCTTTGTCGTCGATAACGCTTAAGCGCAACTCGTTTTAGGGACGCAACTTGATGCGCCCAATTCAGCATGTTCGTGGTCTATTACGATGGCGGGCGCATCAAGTTGCGCCCCTACATTTTCACCGCGGGTTGGTGCTGACTCATACAATGGATCGCGCCGCCTTCGTGGATGATGTCTTGGCAATCGAAACCGACAATCTCTCGATCAGGGAAGCAGCCAGCAAGGATTTCTAGCGCCTCATCATCGCGATCTGGTTGGCCGTATGTAGGCACCAACACCGCGCCATTCAACACTAGGTAGTTCATATAACTGGCAGCAAGCGGCTCGCCATCGACCTCGATTGCTTTTGGCAGCGGCATCGGCACAGAGCTATAGGCGCGCCCCTTTGCAGTCCTGAAATTTTGGATACGCTGAGTGTTTTCAGTCAACGCCTCATAGTTTGGATCCTCTGGCCATGATGCTTCCGCGTATAGAATCCCGTCGTGCTTATAAAAACGGGCTAAATTATCGATATGACCATCTGTATCATCTCCCACTAAGCCGTCTTCCAGCCATAGAATCTCATCAATTCCAAGACCTGCTTCGAGCTCATTGCGGACGGTATGCTTCGTGACCTTTCCATTGCGATTCGGATTCAGCAAAACCACTTCAGTCGATAGCAGTTGCCCCATTCCATTGCTCTCAATCGCGCCACCTTCGAGCACCCAATCAAACGCAACACTGGGTAGATCCAACGCATCTGCGATCCACTCTGAAGCAGCATTGTCCTTCGATTGTAGAGGAAATTTGTTGCCCCAAGCATTGTATTGCCAATCCGCGATACAGACCTCCGAACCATCTTCACTCAACAAAAACAAGGGGCCGTAATCACGGCACCAGACATCGTCGGTCTCGTAATCAAACAGCTCTACCCGGCTACAGTCGCCCGCAGCCTCCATTTTCTCAACCAAGCCCGCTTGAGCCGATTTCGGACAGAGCACGCGCACGGTCTGAAAGCGAGCTGCCAATACATAAAGCTGCACAAGCTGTTCCTTCACCCGTGCATTACGCTCGCCCCACAGATCCGCGCGAGTCGGCCATGCAAACCACACCGCCTCCTGAGGTTCCCATTCTGCAGGTAAACGATAGCCGAGTTCTTTGAGAGTCACTTGAGTCATAATTGATAGAAGACGGCAGACCTTAGTCCTCGTCAATCATACGACTCGACAATCCTTCAAAGCTATCAATACGACGATCGCGGAAAAATGGCCAAATTCGACGCATAGCTTCGAGCGCTTTCAAATCACAATCAGCCAACACCACAGCTTCTTCGCTGACGGGTGCACGCTCGACAATTTGGCCGTAGAAGTTCGCAACGAACGACTGCCCCCAGAACTCGGTCTCGCCCTCCGTGCCCGTGCGATTCACGGCAGCCACATAGCAGCCATTGGCCACCGCATGGCCACGTTGCACCGTCTCCCACGCCGCATGTTGCGCTTCGCCAAGCTCAGCCTTCTCCTCAGGCAACCAACCAATAGCGGTCGGATAAAAGAGAATCTCCGCGCCCGCCAATGCCGCAAGACGTGCCGCTTCAGGATACCACTGATCCCAGCAAATAAGAACGCCTATCTTACCGAACTGCGTATCCCAGACTTTGTAGCCAAGATCTCCAGGTGTGAAATAGAACTTCTCCTCAAAACCTGGATCCTGCGGAATGTGCATCTTGCGATACTTGCCCAAATACGAGCCATCCGCATCAATGACCGCAGCCGTGTTATGATAGACACCTGAGGCACGACGCTCAAACAGCGCAGCGATGATCACCACCCCAAGCTCGCCTGCGACTACTGCCAATGCATTCGTAGTCGGCCCAGGTATCGGCTCTGCCAGATCAAACAAATCTGGATCCTGAGTGCGACAGAAATACGGCGTATTGAACATCTCCTGAGTGCAAATCACTTGGGCACCTTCGGCAGCAGCCTCTCGAATGCGCTCGATGGTATAGGCAAGATCCTCAGCTTGAGACCCTTGTTCGCGACCTTGAATCAGGCCAATACGAACCATACGTGGATTTACTGTGCTCATTTCAAAAAACGGCGGCCCCAAGAGAAGCCGCCGTTAGTAAAAGGTTTAAAAAACAACTTTATTGAGCGGATACTCGATAATGCCTTCGGCACCTCGAGCCTTCAGCTCAGGAATCATTTCGCGGACCACTTTCTCGTCCAGAATGGTGTCGATCGCGACCCAGTTTTCGTCGGTCAAACGATTGATTGTTGGATTACGAAGCGCTGGCATATCGGCGAGGATCGCATCGAGCTTCGACTTCTCGATATTGAGCTTAAGGCCGACCTTGCTATTAGCTTCCAATGCAGCTTGAAGCAACATCGCGATATTTTCGATCTTCTTACGCTTTTCTGGGTTCTCCCAAGCTTCCTTATTGGCGATTAAAACAGTGTTGGTGTAAAGCAAAGTATCAACAATACGCAGCTTGTTCGCGCGAATCGAATTGCCTGTTTCGGTAAGATCGACGATCGCATCCACAAGGTCGGGCACCTTCACTTCAGTTGCGCCCCATGAGAACTCAACGTCCGCTTTTACGCCATTATCCTTCAAATATTGATTGGTGATGTTCACCACCTCAGTCGCAATGCGCTTACCTTCGAGGTCTTTCACGCTTTGCACTGGAGATGCCTCTGGCACCGCAATAATCCACTTCGAACGCTTATTCGAAGCGCGGCTGTAAACCAAGCTACAGACTTCGACCACGTCAGAATTGTTTTCACGAACCCAATCTTGGCCAGTAAGCCCGCAATCGAAGTATCCATGCTCGACGTAGCGACTCACTTCTTGAGCGCGCACGAAGCGGCCATCCAGCTCGGCATCGTCAATCGAAGGACGATAAGAGCGGGAGCTCACGGAAATATTAAAGCCAGCCTTGCCAAAAAGCTTAATAGTGGAGTCCTGGAGACTACCTTTGGGCAGGCCTAACATGAGTAATGGTGTGCTTTCCATCCTCGCAAACCAGCGACAGGAGGGGCTTTCGACAAGTATAATATTTGAGAAAGCGCTCGTAGCGTTAAAATATGTATTTGTAAAAAAACTTCAAATTAGTAAATTTGACATCTCTACTATCTAAGTCACCTCTAGATTATGTCGAAGATACAGCCACTTGAAGCAGGACAAACTGCACCTACGTTCACCTTTTCAGAAGGTGGGCATGAAATCTCCAGCAGTGACGTGAACAGTCCCATCCTCCTCTTCTTCTACCCTAAAGACGACACCCCTGGATGCACCAAGGAAGCCTGCGGGATCAGGGATGCGTGTACTCAGTTTAAAAACGCCAAACTTAAAGCCGTGGGCGTAAGTAAAGATCCAGAAACCTCGCATGAGAAGTTTAAGCAGAAATTTAAGCTGCCCTTCCCTCTAATTGCAGACACAGAGCTAGCACTTTCTAAGTCTTACGGTGTATACGGTGAGAAAAAGTTCATGGGCCGTATCTATGATGGTATTCATCGAATTTCTTTTCTTATATCAAAAGATGGTAAACTACTTAAAACTTATTTAAATGTTAAACCAGACCAGCACGCTGAAGAGGTGCTCCGCGACTTAGAAATACTTCAAAAATGAATAACACGCCTTCACCAAAACCTTTGATTATCGTTGCCGAAGACGACCACGACCTCGCAACCCTGATAGCAACCCAGTTGGAGATCGGAGGCATGCAGAGCCAAATATGCCATGAGGCTGCGCACGTAGAGCGTTTTTTAAAAACAAATTTCGCAAACCTCGTCTTACTTGACTTACACCTGCCAGATCAGTCTGGCCTCTCCCTGATGCGAGAGCTTCGTAAGAATGGTAATGAAACTCCCGTTATCTTTTTAACCGGAGAAAATGATGAAGTTCAAAAAGTTAAAGCGCTTGAGATGGGAGGCGATGATTACATTACCAAGCCCTTTGGCTTCCCTGAACTCATCGCGCGCATACACGCAGTGCTGCGGCGCGCGGAAACTGCGAATGATGGAAACATCACCAATAACGTCACCACAAATGACGACCCCTTCGGATTTTGCGGGGCAGAGGTCAATCCGCAACGCCTTGAAATCACTTTTCCAAATGGAAACACTGAAGGAATCGGACGTAAAGAACTCGGCATTTTCGTTTATCTTGCCACTCACCAAAATTCGGTCCTCACACGTAAAAATTTGATTCATGCAGTGTGGGGCATACACGCAGATGTGCGCAGTCGCTCGCTGGATCAATACATCGTTAAAATACGTGATCTATACAAACGTAACGACTTAAGCCTCGATGCGTTTCGCACCGTTCACGGTGTCGGCTATATCTACGATGTTAAAGTGCCAGAGTGATCAATCAGTCCAGCTTAGCTGATCCAATCTAAGGATGCATGCTTTTCGAGTTCATCGGTCGTGGTGTAACCGAGTAACACCTTCTTAAGGCCATCATAACGAAGCGGACGATAGCCTACTTTCTTTGCTGCCACAGCAAGTTCTGAATCGGATGCACGATTGGTAATGAGCGCCCGCATCTCTTCTGTCACCAGCGCCATTTCATGAAACGCAATTCGCCCGTGGTATCCAGTGTTACGACAGTGTGAGCAGCCTCGGCCATCGTAAAAGACAGGTTTTAGCTCTAACTCATCCGTATCATCAAAATAGCGATTTAAGACTTCTGCATCTGGATTATAAGCACGCTTACAATTACCGCAGATCTGGGCGGCCAGTCGCTGGCCCACTACAGCGAGAATCGAAGGAGCGACCATATAAGGCTCGATCCCGATCTCAACCAAACGCACGACCGCCTGAATCGCATTATTGGTGTGCAAAGTCGAAAAAACAAGGTGACCAGTCAGCGCTGCCTCAGTTGCAATTTTCGCGGTCTCAAGGTCGCGAATTTCTCCTACCAAAATAACGTCTGGATCCTGGCGCAACAAAGAGCGCAGCATTGTCGAAAATTTCAAATCAATCTTATTATTCACCTGCGATTGGATGATACCGTCCATGCGAGTTTCCACAGGATCTTCAATCGTCGAGATATTCACCCCCGGCGTGTTGATTTCGTGGAGAGCTGCATAGAGCGTCGTCGACTTACCAGACCCCGTGGGGCCAGTCACAAAGACCATTCCATTAGGACTTCGCACCACACGCTTGAACGGCTGCAAGATCGTTTGCGAGACCAGCATCTGATCCAGAGTGCGGAAATCTCGTTTACCAGTTAGCGCGAGAATACGTAAAACAAGCTTCTCCCCATTCACCGTAGGAATCAAAGATACGCGAAAATTCACACTTTCGGAGCCTAGGGGCAAAGAAAACCGGCCATCCTGCGGAAAACGACTCTCCGCAATATCCAAGTCTGATAAGATCTTAATACGTGACTTAAGCGGAGCGTGTAGTGCCGCAGCAACTACGAACATATTCCTCAATCGTCCGTCGATACGAAAGCGAATATTTGTAATATCCTTCTTCGGCTCAATATGTATATCAGAGGCCCGCTCCTTGATCGCAAGCAACAGAATCGACTCGGTAAGGCTAATGATCGAATCCGACTCACTCAGCTCAGCAAGTTGCTCAGGACTGAAATTGGTTAAAATCTCACCTTGGCTCCGCTCAAGTTGCTCGATTAATTCTTTAACACTTTTCTCCGAGTTGTAGTGCAGCTCAATCGCATCTTTGACCTCTCCGCTGAGGCAAAAAACTGCGCTCACCTCTTTGTTGGCGATCGCGGATAAGCGACTGATCAACTTGTCATTATGAGGATCGGGCATTGCTACGGTCAATGCTCCCTCAATCTCGTATAGGGGCATGACATTGCCCTTGCGAGCAATCTCTAAAGGGATGCAAGCGACCGCATCGTCACTAATAATTGTGGAAAGCGGATCAACGTAAGCAGATTCGATATAATCGCTCCAAATACGACACGCTACGGGCTTATCCACAATCGCTTCTTCGATAAGGTATTCGATTAAATCGAGGGTGCCTTCATCGGCATTCAACAATGCACGCTCATACACCTCATTCGAGATTAGAATGTGCTGCTGTTGTAGCTTATCGCGGATATTTAAACTCATTACTTCTTAATTTTTCGACGACGACGTGCAAAAATTTGATTGATTTCTACTGCATCAATTAACTCACGACCAACGACAGAATGGAGACGCTCCTCCTCGACTTCTTCCATCATCGCTTGATACGAATAACGCACCTCGTGTGCTTGATTGAAAATCGTTCCAGCGCGCTTACGTGTATCGTCTTGATCCGTCATAATAGTAGATAAATTTTACTCCCAGATCTCTTTGATTAGTTCCCCTAGAATATTTACGACCTCATCCTTAGGGGTATCTTTTCGGATGTAATGAGACGCGCCCAGTTCTACACTGCGTTCCACCGCTTGACGAGAAGCCACCGAGGTCGTCATCACAACGATCGCCTCAGAATCTATTTGCATGATCTCTTCGAGCGCCTCCATGCCTTCTTTCACTGGCATATTTACATCCATCATTGTAATATCTGGCGTCCAACGTTCATACATTTCAATGGCTTCTTGGCCATTCTTCGCTTCGTAAAATTCAGTAAACCCAAGCTGTTTCAAAATAAGCTTAATATACATTCGGAGATGCGGCTCATCATCAACAATTAAGGCAGTTTTAGGGCGACTCATATGCGTCTATACTTTTGCTCCGCAAGATACATGTCGAGCAGAAAGGGCTCGGCTTGACGTCTGCTTACCTTCACCACAATTTGCTGCTCGTGTTGGATAACCTTACTTTGATCGACGGTCTCATCGTGCTGCTTTACTTTGCAGCGGTTCTAGGTATCGGCTTTTATCAATCCCGCAAAGGCGACGATTCCGAGGATTTCATTACAGGCAGCCGTCAAATGCCTTGGCTTGCGGTGCTCGGTTCACTGGTAGCCACTGAGGTTAGTGCCGCGACTTTTTTGGGAACCCCAGGCGCAGGATTTTCCGAGAACATGAGCTACTTACAAATGGGTGTCGGCTCATTCTTTGCGCGGATTTTCATCGCATTCCTGTTTCTCGGAGCCTTCTACGCCGCAGAGAGTCTGACGATCTATGACTTCTTAGCCAAACGCTTCGGCAATAAAACCCGCTATGCCGCCTCAGCTTTTTTTATCATTACACGCCTACTGGCGTCAGCAGTGCGGTTGATGATCGCTTCGACCGGGCTAAGCTTGATACTTGGACTCCCCTTTATTTGGTGCCTTGCCGCATTTACAATTATAGCCATTGCCTATACTGGTAGCGGGGGTATCCGAGGAATTATCTGGACCGATGTGCTTCAGGCCTTCGTCTTCATCAGCTCGGGCTTAGTTCTCATTGGCTTTATTGCGCACAGCATCGGCTGGCAAACGATCCTTGACATCGGAAGTGAGAACCATCGCTTCGATATCTTTCGGTTCACACCTCAAGGGGAAGGCTTCGCTGCGTGGCTCAATGATTCGAAACTCTTCTACATCGCAGTGCTTTTTGGCTTCATCAGCACCACTGCAGCGTTTGGAACCGACCAAGACCTGACGCAACGCATGCTCACCTGTAAGAACGTGAAATCTGCGCGACGCAGTGTGATTCTCAGCGGAATGGTTTCCATACCAGTCGCAGCCCTTTTCCTGTTCGTCGGGATTGCCCTTTTCGCTTATTATCAAGTCCACGCCGATCCCTCACTGCCCCATGCTGTGATTGATGGTGTCCGCACCATCAAAGCCGATAAAGTATTCCCCTGGTTCATAGCCAACGAACTGCCCGCAGGTTTACGCGGTTTACTTTTGGTTGGCGTGCTCGCAGCGGCGATGTCGAGCCTCGACTCAGCAATGGGTGCGCTCAGCTCTTCCGCACTTGTTGACCTCTATCGCCCACTTGTCTCCAAGGACTCTCAAAAACTACCCGACATCTGGATTTCACGTGGCTTCGTGGTGTTTTTTGGACTGATCTTATCGACGGTCGCTTGGGCGCTTAAAGACGCCGACGGATTCCTTTGGCTGAGCTTTCAAATCGTGAGCGTCACCTACGGTGCATTACTCGGAGTCTTCCTGCTTGGACTACTCACAAAGCGCGGGTCCGACGCATGCAACTGGCTCGCAATGGTCAGCGGCGCACTCATTTGCGCGATTCTACTCACACTGATCAAATTGGGCATACTCCCCCTTGGATGGACGTGGTTGATCGTGATCGGCACCACATGGACCTTTTTAGTCGGTTACTGCGGCAAGCAAAGTGACCAGCAAGATGCAGCTTAGGCACTCTTGCCTAACCCACACCCGGTAAAGACTCAGACAAGAGTGTCCGACTTACACCACAGCGCAGATGTCGTTTCCTCATCGGGACACAAAGGAGCAAGGACATTTCTGTCCTTGTCTCGACAAGTTAAACCCAAAACCGACGGGCAAGAATGTCCGTCCTCCTTTAATCATGAGGCATCTAAGACCGATTTTTTTTGAAACGGGTATTCTACCAAATTCAGTAAAGTTGGATCCTTATACTTTCGTATTCGGTAGCGCGGTGTGCGCTACACCGTATTCATCCGACGAGCCTGCAGCTTGCAATCGTGCTGACTGGGCCAGTCAGCACTACCCGATCAAACATTTTTCCATTCGGTATTACACCTATGCACAAAACAAAAAAGCTCCGCGGTCGAAACCACGGAGCTTTGGAAAATGATGATGTGAGTGCGACCTACTTTTTCGCGCAGCAAGACATGAGTGGCTTTGCCGCCGCTTTTGCAGCTGCTGCAGGCTCTTTTGAGCACTCCGCTTTGTCTTTTGAACATTCGGCTTTATCTTTAGAGCACTCAGATTTCGTGCAGCACTCTGCCTTATCGCTGCAGCACTCTGCCTTGTCTTTTGCGCACTCAGCTTTGTCAGCTTTGTCACATTTCTTTTCACAGCAGGCTTTTTCACAAGCTTCAGCACAGGCTTTCTTTTCAGCATGCGCCTCGCCAGTGCCGCAAGAGCCACAGTGGGCATTAGCGGTTAAAGCAGCCGCAAACATAAGAACTGGAATGAGTAATTGTTTCATAATATGATTTGGATTAGAGAGAACTTTTCGTTACTTCGCATCTGAATAAATTTGGACAGATCGTGAGTAAGAACGTTCCATCATCGACTTTATTCCAAAAAATACAAGCTTCTCTAATTTATTATGCTTCCTTGGTTCGAAAATGGGAAATTCCCACTCTATTTGGCTCCGATGGCTCGGTTTACCGACATCGTCTTTCGTCAAATGTGCAAAGAACAAGGTGCTGATGTCATGGTCACCGAGTTTGTGCAGGCCGATGCACTCAACCGCGATGACCCCAAACTATGGGAAACAGTCGATTTCACCGAAGAACAACGCCCCATGGGTGTGCAGATTTTTGGCTCTAACCCCGAATCGATGGGGCGAGCTGCGCGTTTACTAACGGATCGCCTACGCCCTGACTTTATCGATATCAACTTCGGCTGTCCTGCCGACCGTGTGATCTGCATGGATGCGGGCTCCTCCATGCTACGCAACCCTAAGAAACTTGGGCAAGTCACCTCCGCAGTGGTCAACGCCGTGCCGGAAACTCCAGTCACCGTCAAAATACGCACTGGCTGGGACGACGACACCATTGTTGCCAAAGAAGTGGGCCACATCGTAGAAGGCGAAGGCGCACAGGCACTCGCCATCCACGGCCGCACCAAGCTCCAAGGCTACAGTGGCGAAGCCAACTGGCCGATTATCGCAGAAGTCGCAGAGGAATTGACCATTCCAGTGATTGGAAATGGCAACATCCGGAGCGCTGAAGATGTCCTGCGGATTCGAGAACAGACACAATGCGCCGGGCTAATGATTGGACGTGCTGCACTCGGCTACCCCTGGATTTTCCGCGAAATCAAACATACACTAGAACACGGCGTTGTTCCGCCCCCTCCGACCATCCCTGAGCGCTGGGAGAACATCATCGACTATACACGCCGCCTGATGGCGCGCCCTTTCCGCGAGCAAAAACACGGCGACTTACGTTGGATGCGCCCGAAATTCATTGCCCTCACGAAATCAATGACCGGCTCACGTAAAATTCGTGGTGCACTGGGAACCGTCCATCAAATCGAAGACCTCGAGCGCATTGCGAAGGAACATATTGAGCAATACCATTGTTCATGAGCGCCCTTCGCGGCACCCATTTTTTTAATTTTCAAGTCCATCTAACAGCGCTTGACCGACTCCAGGGTTTAAAACCCCTCCAACCACGACCAAAACCAACCCTAAAAAGCATTTCATGAAAGGAGATTTTGCGACATCCCAATGTATAAACAAAAAGAATAGACCCACCAACGGGATAAACAAATAACCTAAACCCCATAAAATCGAAGTTTGAAATGCACGTATCAACAGAACGATGCTAAAGATGATCATGAGTAATAGGCCAATTACAGAAGATATTAATCCAGCAAATTCCATACGTTAGATATTTAACGTTAAAAAAATAAGTCAACCCATTTGTAGCTGAGAAAATTGGGCACAATAAACATTCTTGGTTCGACCTCCAATTACTGAGCTACAGTGTTCCTTCGATCATGAAACGCATCCTCTTTCTCTGTATGGGCAACATTTGCCGCTCACCAGCAGGTCACTGCGTGCTGCAACATCTCGTCGATGCTGCCGGCTTGAGCGACCAGTTTGAAATCGAATCGGCGGGCACGATTGGCTTTCATGTCGGCAGCCCTCCCGATGCGCGGATGCAGCAAAACATGCGCGCGCGTGGCATACCGATTATCGGCAAGTCAAAGCAACTGAGCAGCCGCGACCTTGACTACTACGACCTCATACTTGCAATGGATCAGGATAATCTCGCTGGTGCACGACGCCTCGATCCCAACAAGAAGCATTGGGATAAGATCCAACTCTTCTGCGACTACTGCACGGAGCACGACGTAACCGAAGTGCCCGACCCCTACTATGGTGGCGATCAAGGATTCGAGCATGTGATGGACTTGATTGAAGACGGTTGTCGGAATTTGCTAAAGTCTCTGTCCTAGCTAGGCTACTCGAATGAATATTGATTGCCACATGCACACTCCTCTCTGCGGTCACGCTTCCGGTGCCCCAATTGAGTATGCAAAATTTGCACTTAGCAAAGGCTTCGACCTGATCACCTTTACTTGCCATATTCCGATGGAATGGGAGGCCTTTGGGCAAAAAGGAATCCGTATGCAGCGCGATCAGTTGGACGATTATATTGAAATGGTCAACGAGGCTGCTGAAGCGATGAAGCCCGAAGGCCTCGAAGTGCTCTGCGGTATCGAAGCTGAAGTCTTTCCAGATGAAACGCAACTGCTGCCCATGGACGAAATCCTCAACGAATACCCATGGGACTTCGTGCTCGGTTCGCTCCATGCGCATTGCTACAGCTACATCGATTGGCTCAAAAAGAGGAAGGTCAAAGACGACCACCTCATCGCCGACTGCTACTTCCGCCATCTCATCGATGGCGCCCAATCGGGCCGCTATGATAGTATGTCGCATCCAGACGTCATCCGAACTTACGGTGTTGTTCGAGACTTTATCCCAGAAGATCACGAAGAGGTGATTCGCGAATTTTTACAAGCTGTGGCCGACCAAGACATTTGCATCGAGGTCAATACCAGCGGCCTGAACAAGGGTGCCTATCAAGTCCACCCCGATCCGCTCATTCTCGATTGGGCAAGCGAGCTAGGTGTGAAGCTCACAATCGGATCCGATTCCCATCGCCCCGACTCCATAGGGCAACACTTTGATTGGATCCAACCCATGCT
This sequence comes from Opitutales bacterium, assembly GCA_018607135.1. GTDB lineage: Bacteria > Verrucomicrobiota > Verrucomicrobiia > Opitutales > Coraliomargaritaceae > JBPOFY01. The sequence goes on along the minus strand of JABBCA010000041.1, from coordinate 55,398 downwards.
CATCAAGAAGGGTTTCAAAGACCTACACTACTTCCGGGGAAGAAAGCGCCAACGCATCGACATGCCCGGCGCCGATTTGAAGTGTTGAGTGACTTCTATTTGTGATAATTGAAAACTATTGTTTGATTTATACGTTATATAGAGGAACTCTCTGTAATAAGCGACTACACCCGCCATGTGTTCACGTCTCCTCATCACCCTAACATTCATCTCAGCTTGCTTTACAAATGCCAGTGAACCCGAAACTACGCCTGTAAGCATCGAGTCACTGTCTCTAAACAAGGCGATCAAAGACGCGCTTGCCAACAACCTCGAACTCATTATCCAGCGCTATGCACCCGCAGATGCGCTCGATGATATCATACGCGAAAAAGCTGTTTTTGACACCACACTCTTCGGAACCGCATCGCTAAGTGAACGTCAGGCCGCCGCCTCGAGCAGCTCATTAGACTCTGCGTCGATTCCGGAAAGCGAAACACGCCGTGCGCGTATAGGCGCTGAAAAACGCATCTCCACTGGTGCCAACATTACTATAGAAAGCGATTTGACTCGCAGTAGTTCCAACAACAATGCCGTGCGTAATCCTGACTATGGATCAGGCATCGGCATTTCGATCCGTCAACCACTGCTTAAAGACGCATGGGCGCGAGTCAACCTGGCACCTATCGCACGAGCCAAAACATCTGCAGAGCAGTCCCTATTCGTCTTACGCTCCAACATTCTAGACGTCATCGCCGACACTGAAATTGCGTATTGGAATCTTGCATACGCCCAAGCTGAGCGAACACTGATCGCATCCAGTATCGAACTGGCCGAAACACTCCTAGAAGAGAATCGCGAACGTAAGCGTTTGGGAATAGTTACACCGCTAGAAGTGCTCCAAGCAGAGACCGAACTGGTCAACCAGCAAGAAGACATTATTCAAGCCGAACGTGCCATCGAAGATGCTAAGGACGCGCTTCGCCGTATCATGGGTAACACATCTTTTCTTAATCCGCTCTTAGAGGATATAACTGTTGCCAAGCTCCCAGAGAGCATTGCACCGCTGCGCGATATACAAACCGTCATTGCCGAAACGATCCGCACAGATGCAGATGCTGCCGCCAGCGAACGTGCCCTTGAAGTGGCTCGTATCAATGCGATGCTCGCCGAAGACGAAACACGACTCGACCTAGACTTGATTGCAGGGCTCGATTATTCAGGACGTGACCAAGACGGAGAAACCGCCTATCGCGGCGCGCTCAATGCCGATGGCTACAATTGGAATCTAGGCATGGAGTTGCGCCTACCTTGGGGTCATCGAGACGCCCACGCACGCACGCGACAAGCACAGCGAGGAATCGAGCGTGCCACCGTTCGACTTTACGACATTAAGCAGCAGAAGGCATTTGCCGCCCGCAACGCATGGCGTGCAGTCAATACTGGCCTAAAGCGAATCGAGGTAACGCGACAAGCCCTCCGATTGAACCAAGAAAGCTTTGAGCAAGAACGCGCACGTTACGGCTCTGGCATTGTCGCCTATCGTCGTGTCCTCGAGGCTCAGCGAGATTTCGACCGAGCAAAAAGCAACTACCTCTCCGCAATCATCGACACCCTGCGAGCGAATGTGCGCCTCAGTCGTGTCGACGGAACGATCTTAGCTCGCAACAACTACGACTGGCAGCTTGCCGATACATTATCCACCGAACCAGAGATCGAGTCACATCCGCTAAGTGCTTCTATTCTAAATCCAGACTCCTGAATCCTCACATCTTTCTCAATGAAACGCTTATTGATCACTTTCATCGTCCTAGCATTACTAGGATTCGGCGGCTACAACGCTTACCAGTTTATATCTGAAAATAATAATCAGAAAGCACCTGAAATACGCACCAACATCGCAAAACTCAGAAGCCTAAAATCTGTCGTCACTGCGACTGGAGAGGTTCGCCCACTACTTAGCAGCATCGTAAAGTCTGAAATTAGCGGACGCATTACCACCGTTCATAAAGAGGAAGGCGAATCCGTTAAAAAAGGAGAGGTGCTACTCGAGCTAGACCGCACCAGCGTTGCCACTCGCGTTCGTGAAGCAGAACGAAACTTGCAAGCCAATCAATTGAAACTCGATAAGGCAGAACGTAATTATAAACGTCTCAATGAACTCTATGATCAAGAGTTCGTCGGCGAGCAAGAGTTCTTAGATGCGAAAACCGAGTTTGAGCTCGCCCAACTGAATCTAGAAATTGCACAAGCCCGCCTCGACGACTCTCAAGAAGACCTCTCCAAAACCACGATTGTCGCTCCCCACGATGGTATTATCACACTACTCGAGATCGTCGATGGCCAAGTAATCTCGGGAGCCACCTCTGTCTCCAACGGCACGAATTTACTCACGATTGCTCAACTCAGAACACTCTACATGGAAGCCAACATCAATGAGGTGGACGTCGAACGCCTCAGCCTTGGCCAACTCGCACAACTCCGTTTTGATGCGATCCCAAACTTTCAAATTGACGGCGAAATCAGCGTGATCGCTCTATCTGCTCGAAAGGATGGCAGCGTGCGCGTCTTCCCAATTGAGGTGCAATTTGAAGCCACCGACACTCGCGTGCGCCCCGGCATCAGCGCGACGATCGACATACCGATTGATTCAGTCGAAGACGCGGTCAGTGTGCTCCTCTCCGCCGTCTTCAACGACGACGAAGGAGGAAGCTACGTCTACATAAACACTGTATCAGGTTGGGAAAAGCGCTCCGTCGAAACAGGCATCAACAACCTACAGCACGTCGAAATTAAATCAGGTCTAGCAGTCGACGACGCAGTCGCACTCAGTCGCCCTAGTGACTTTCGCGAGGATGACTGACTCTGAAAACATCTTTCAGCTTAAAGACCTACGCCGCACTTACATCGTCGGCAGTGAGAAAGTGCATGCGCTCGACGGGATTGACCTCACGATCACCAACCGCGAATTCATCGCGGTTATCGGCACCTCCGGTTCGGGCAAATCAACACTCATGAATATGCTCGGCTTCATGGACAGCCCCACATCAGGACAGATGGAGTTTGAGGACAAAGACGTCACAGGAATCGATGGCTCTGGACGTGCCCGTCTACGCGCGAATCGAATCGGATTCGTATTCCAATCCTTCAATCTATTGCCGCGACTGAACGTCCTAGACAATGTGCTGCTTCCGCTTAGTTATAGCACCAAAAAATTTAATAATCACCACGATCTTGGCCTAGAAGCATTGGAACGTGTGGGAATGACTCACCGTGCCTCACACACGCCGAATCAGCTCTCGGGAGGTGAACGCCAACGGGTCGCGATCGCGCGTTCGCTCATCAACAACCCTCGCCTAATACTTGCTGACGAGCCGACTGGTAACCTCGACTCGAAGAACCGTGGAAGAATCATGGAGCTCTTTGCTTCACTTATGAGCGAAGGCATCACTCTCGCCCTGGTCACACACGACGATGCAGTCGCCGACTACGCACAACGCAAAATACGAATGGAAGACGGTAGAATCATCGAGGACTCTAAATCATGAATCCAGTAGGCGATATCGTTACCGGCATCAATAACGGGATGCGCGAGATCTGGGCCAATAAAGTGCGCTCCGTGCTCTCCATGAGCGGAATCATTCTTGGCGTGGCCGCACTGGTATCCATGGTTGGCATTGTGCAAGGCATGTTGAGCACGATGCGTGAGTCCTTTGAACAGAGCGGCGGAGTCCTAAAACTCGAAGTGCACCCCAAAGATGCGCCCGAGTCTCAACAACACATTGCAGGCATTTCGCCAAGCATGACTTGGCGTGATTACATCGCCATCAAAAAAGCCATACCCCTAGCAAAATACACGACACCGATCGTCGACATGCGCTGGAGTCGATTCGTCGCGCAGGGACGACGCGAAGGTGCAATGATCGATGGTGTCACGCCCGAGCATAATAACATCGAGACACGCGAGATCGAATATGGTCGTTTCATCGCCGATATAGATATTAGGCAGAAGAGTCCGGTAATTGTCATCGGCACTCACCTGCGCGACGAACTCTTTCCAGAATTACAAAGCGCCGTGGGTCAGAAGATGCGAATGCAAGGCCAAGTCTATACCATCGTGGGGCAATTCGTAGAGGAGCAATCCCTGCCCGGACAAAAGAGACGCTGGAACATAGAAAATCGTAAAAACTACATGCCAGCAACCACGGCGATGAGCCGCTTTCAGGGCGACGACAAGGTCAACGAAATTCACATCATTGCTTATCAGCGTGAAGACCTCCCCGACCTCATCAACCAGATTGAAAATACTTTGACCCGCACCCATCGGGGCATCAACGACTTTGAAATTCGCACACAAGAAGACCAGCTCGCAGAACTCAAGAAACTGGAGAACTCGTTCATCTACTCACTCGGAGGTATCGCAGGCATCTCACTCATTGTGGGAGGTATCGGCATCATGAATGTGATGCTTGCCTCCGTCAGTGAGCGCATACGAGAAATCGGCGTGCGCAAAGCAATCGGAGCGCGAAGCTACGATATTTTCATACAGTTTCTCTTCGAATCCATTGTCACCAGTGTGCTCGGAGGTATCGTTGGCCTAGCGGTTAGCGTCGGGCTACTCTCAATCGCGCAGAATCTAATCCCAGAAGGACAAGCCATCAGCATCTTTCCCATCAGTGCGATGTTCTACGGCTTTTTATTCAGCAGCACCATTGGCTTTATCTCTGGTATCTACCCCGCGATGCGCGCAGCGCGACTCGATCCCATCGACGCTTTGCGCTACGAGTAGCTCTGCCAATATATGAGCTTATACCGAATGAAAACATGTTTGATCGGGTAGCGCTGAATCGTCCAGTCAGCACGATTGAACCCAGATTATGCATTAGGATGAGAAGTGTGCTCCGCAACTGAAGCGCAAGGGAGCGTATGAACATACGTGACTGCAGGGCTGACGGGCAGCGATGTGCGCTTGTCGCCTAAGCGTTACACGGACACCCGTCAGGCGAGCACATTTCTAATGCGATTCATTGGAAATGTGTCTGATTGACAAGCAATTACGGAAGCTAAAATCTTGTTCGGGAAACGCCTTTGCATAGTTTGGGTTGAAAGCTGCAGGCTCGTCGGGTGAATGCGGTGTGGGTCACACCGCGCTACCGAATACGAACGTATAAGGATCCAACTTTACTGAATTTGGTATTAGAAGTATCCCTAGAACGAGCTTACCTCGTCGAACGTGCTTCTATGCGAAGCATTGAGCGCGTTCAGACAGTCGGCCAAACGAATACGCGCTCCCGTTGGGAAGCGCGTGCTACAATTTCAATAAAGTAGCGAAATGGTGACTTGTCCGCGGTAGCCCTAAAAAGGAAAGCGCGATGAGCGAAGGTGGAAACCATTTCGGTCAACGTTTCTTCAGCCACATCGCATCACCAAGCTAGACCTGCTCCAACGTAATCTTCTCGACTTTCGCATTCGTCACCCGTCGCATCAAGGCCTCAACAAACGCCTTTTGCCCGATTAAACTCGTTGCCAGCCTCGCGTAAACAATTCTAGTGATTGAATCGTTACGGCTATGCGAAAAATTACGTTGATTCAATGCAGCAATCAGAGCGGGAACTGTCGGATTAAAGGCAACACTCTCTGAGGTGCAGCCAGTAAAAATAGTGCCGTCCACACACGCCAGCGCAAGGCCTTCGGGCGACTGTGTGTAAGGCACGTAACTGTTACGGGCCACTTCAATTGCACGTTGCGCTAAGACATTTTTCTGCGGCACCATCGGCTGCAAGTCGATCTGCTGAGTATCCAATAGACTGTGCCCAGGCGCTCGTGGTTCACCAAAAGCATTCGGCAACAAGGCCTCTAAAGTGGACTCTCTGTCTTCGAAAACGACTTTCAGGGCTCCTGCATTTGGTAATTCCCACAAGAACTGTCGGCAATGTCCGCAAGGTGCGGCAGAAACCACAATCCCAGAAATCGCGGTCTCACCATGAGCCCGTGCATTTAAGACCGCAGATTGCTCCGCATGTAAACTCGAGCTCAGCGGCACACCTGTAAATTCAAGGTTCGCACCGAGGTAGAGTTTTCCCGATTCACCAATCGCAACTGCTCCCACATGAAAACCCGAAATAGGTGCATTTGAAAACCCCTCCGCGAGTGACAGCAAACGCTTTGCCTTGTCCAGCGGTGCCGTTTCAAAACCAACAATGCGGCCACTAAAGTTCTTAGCATGCACCTGATCTGCGATTACCGGCTCATTCGCTACCCCGAAGCGATCTAAACTCATCTGCGTAGATCCAATATCAAAAATCATAAACAACCCAGTTACTTGATAAACCGTATGGTAAATGGATACGTATAATTCTTTCCCTCACTCGCCTGAATCGCAGCGATAATAGTATACACGATATTCACTATCATCAGGATCATCAGCATAAAAATACCAACTACGAGTAGCACCAAAATACCTGAAACGATCATGTAGATCGTCATCGAAATCTGAAAATTTAACGACTCCTTGCCACATTCATCGACAAACGGGTCCTCCTCTTTCTTCATCAGCCAAAGAACCAATGGCCCGAGGATGTTCCCCAAGGGCACGCCCAACAGCTGAACCAAGCTTAACAAATGACACAACATGCCCATAGTGTTGTCACCAGATCGTTCGACCGGAGTCACTTCCACAGCACTCTCAGTGACATCGTCACTGGTCTTGTCATCTTGTAACTCATTATTTTCCGTATCGTTTCCCATTTAAACATACTAACCTAACAAAGTGCACAGAGCACGAAAATAGCAAAACACGACGTAACGTGACATTTAACTTCAATGTCACATCGCGCTTGCCAGAGCCAAAGAAGCTCATTTCCTCAGTCGGCATGGCAAATAGCACACAGCCCCGCTTTCTCGATTACACTACAGCTCGCACGGTCGCCGACCAGTTCGGCACGCCCGTCTATGTTTACGACGAAGCCACACTCAAAGCAAACGCAGCCGCGGTGCTCGCATTCCCCAATGCATTTGGGCTCACTGCTCGCTATGCAATGAAGGCATCGCCCAACGCAGCGATCCTACAAATTTTCCGCAAGGCAGGCCTCCACATCGACGCCAGCTCCGGCTACGAGGTGCGCCGCGCCATCGCAGCAGGCTACGACGCCTCGCAAATCAGCCTCAGCACACAAGAGCTCCCAGAAGACTTCGCCGAGCTCTACGAAGCAGGCCTCGAGATCAATGCCTGTTCGCTCAACCAACTCGAGCGCTTCGGCAAAGCCTGCCCAGGCCGCAGCATCGGGCTACGCTTCAACCCAGGCGCAGGCTCGGGCGGCAACAACCGCACCAACGTCGGCGGCCCCGCTTCCAGCTTCGGCATCTGGCACGAATGGATTGACCAAGCGCAAGCCATCGTCGCTAAATTCGATCTCAAGGTCATCCGCATCCACACACACATTGGATCCGGCAGTGATCCCAGTGTTTGGCAAAAAGTTGCCAAGATGAACTTCGACTTAGTCCGCCAATTTCCAGACGTCACCAACCTCAACTTAGGTGGCGGCTACAAAGTTGCCCGCATGCCGAACGAAGTTGGCACCGATCTCCAAGTATGTGGCGCACCCGTAGCCGAAGCTTTCCGCAAGTTCGCCGAAGAAACCGGCCGCCAGATACACCTTGAAATCGAGCCAGGAACCTTCCTACTCGCCAATGCCTGCTCGGTGCTCTCCAAGGTCCAAGACCTCGTCTCCACCGGCGACGACGGCTACGAATTCCTCAAGCTTGATACCGGTATGACCGAAGTGCTTCGCCCATCCATCTACGGCGCACAGCACCCGATCTTCATCCTACAGCCCGAAGCGGCAACCGCGACGCAAGACTACATGATCGCAGGCCACTGCTGTGAGTCCGGCGACATCCTGACACCAGCACCTGGCGACCCAGAGCTCCTAGCAACACGCGAGCTGCCAGTCACTCAAATCGGCGACTTATGCGTCATTGACGGAGCTGGCGCCTATTGCTCGGCAATGTCCACCAAGCACTACAACTCGTATCCAGAAGCAGCCGAAGTCCTGCTCGACACTCACCAAAAACCACACCTCATCCGCAAGCGCCAAGAGCCCACAGCACTCTGGGCCAACGAAGTGGCTTACGAAGGGTAGGAGTTTTATTGGAGGGCGGCGCTCTGTCGCCGCCACCGAATATTCGTAGCGCTTAGCACGCTCTGCGGTTGCGACAGAGCGCAACCCTCCAGAAATTACGTTTACATGAATCAGCCAAGAACTAGGCTAATTCGCACGCCTATGCTACCTGACCGAAAGACACCTGCTCACCAGCCAGTGTTCGATCATGGCAATCGCTCATCCATTATTTTCGTTACGGTTTGCACCAAGGAGCGTAAACCAATCTTAGCCAATACTGAGGTTCACAAGCTACTCTTAGAATCTTGGCAGCTAGCCAACCACTATATGATCGGTCGCTACGTGATCATGCCCGACCACATTCATTTATTTTGCGCACCCGCGGTAAATGAACGGAATTCAATTCGCAAATGGATTCAATATTGGAAATCACAAGCATCCAAGAAATGGCCAAAACTAGAAGAACACCCGATTTGGCAACCCGAAGCATGGGATCGCCAACTCCGTAGCGGCGAAAGCTACTCAGAAAAATGGGCTTACGTAAGCAACAATCCAGTGCGTCATAAACTCGTCATCAAACCTGAAGAATGGGAGTTTCAAGGCGAAATGAATCAATTGCTATGGCACGACTGAACTGGAGGGCGGTGCTCCGTCACCGCCGCTGATACGCCCATACAGTCAACACCCACACTGCGGTTGCGACAGAGCGCAACCCTCCAGAAAACCTTCAAAGCTAAAACAACGCCAGCTGATCGTCTTCTTCGGTCGTATCGCTGCCGACCTTTTCCTTCTTCAAGCGCTTGCGGAGCAAGTTGTGCGACGAGTCATCGGCTTCGAGGCGTTCTAGAATCGTTTTCGCACGATCAATCACTGTTGTCGGCAAGCCTGCGAGACGTGCTACCTGAATACCATAGGAGCGATCCGCTGCGCCTTTGATCACTTGACGGACGAAGATGATTTCATCGTTCCATTCTTTCACCGCGACAGAGTAATTCTCCAGTCGATCCAGTGTCTTCGCCAACTGCGTCAACTCATGATAGTGCGTTGCAAACAAAGTGCGCGCCCCATCCGCATCCTTCGGGTGTAGATGTTCAATCACCGCCCATGCAATCGATAAACCATCGTAAGTGCTGGTCCCCCGTCCGATCTCATCGAGAATCACCAAACTACGCGCGGTCGCGTTGTTTAAAATATTCGCAGTCTCGTTCATCTCGACCATGAAGGTCGAATTACCACGAGCCAGCTCATCGCTCGCCCCCACGCGCGAGAAGATCCGATCGACGAGACCAATCTGACAGTCACGCGCAGGCACCCAAGCACCCGACTGAGCCATCAAGACGATCAACGCCACCTGACGAATGTAAGTCGATTTACCCGCCATATTCGGACCCGTAATCAACGCAATTTGCGGCGCATCATCGGTCATACCCGAACTGGACAGGCGGCAATCGTTCGGCACGAACGCATGTGTGCCCGCCAAGCCTAAGCGTTGCTCACGCATCATCTGCTCAACCACTGGGTGACGCCCCTGATCGATCAATAAGGTATCGGAATGATCGAGCACTGGCTTGCAGTAGTCCCATTCGCGGGCGAGCACGCCCCAACCGATGAACACATCGATCTCAGCTAAGGCCGAAGCGGTTTCCTTCAAAGCATCCGCATAGTCTAAAATGTGAGCGATCAAGCCATTGAACAGCGCATCTTCACGACCAAGCGCCTTTTCATCTGCACTCAAAATCTCGCGCTCACGCTCCTTCAAAATGTCGGTCGTATAGCGCTCCGCATTTTTCATCGTCTGCTTGCGCACATAATCTTCTGGCACCAAGGGAACATTCGCCTTCGTCACCTCAATGAAGTAACCAAACGCACCATTAAATCGAATGCGCAGATTCTTGATCCCGGTGCGCTCTTGCTCTCCGAGTTCAAACGCCGCCAACCACTTTTGGCTGTCACGGGTTAAACTACGAAAATGATCCAACTCATCATCGTATCGATCACGAATCGTGCCGCCGTCATCAATCTTGCCAGGAAGTTCATCCGCCAATCCTCGCGACAACTCATCCGTCAACGCTTCAAAGTTATGAATACGCTCAGCAATCGCAGCCACCGGTGTTTCTGGAAACTCGAGCAAGGTGCCCGCAATCGCTGGCAAGGCTTCCAAAGTGTCGCGCACGCCACCCAACTCCCGCGGGTTGCGCATACGGTTCTGCAGACGACCTAAAATACGCTCGATATCGCGAATACCACGGAGCAACTGTTGCAGCTGCGTCGAAAGCCCTGGCGCAGTGACAAACTCCTGCACACAATTCTGGCGGCGTTGAATCTCTTCGAGGTCCAATTCTGGCGAGCAGAGCCAACGCTCTAACAAACGCGCGCCCGCCGGCGTGCTGGTGCGATCCATCGCTGCCAAGAGCGAGCCTTGGCGTGTATTCGCGGCCGACTTAAAAATCTCCAAATTGCGCAATGTTGCTGGATCGAGCAGTAATGTCTTCTCCGTGCTATATTCACGGATTTGGCGCAAATTCTCTGGCCTCGAGCAAAGCGTCTCCGTCGCGTAGTGCACCAACGCACCGGCAGCACCCAAGGCAGCGTGGTCTTGATTCAGGCCAAAACCTTCGAGATTCAGCACGCCAAGCACTTCCATGACCGACTGCGCACCTGAGGTCACATCGAAATGATAATCTGGAATCGTTGTCACCGCACGGCCATCGCACAAGTGGGTAAAGAGTTCACTGAAGCCTTCATGCGCATGCGGAAGATGCCATTGCTCGGACGCATTTTCAGGCACCAAGATCTCCCGCGGATCTAGGCTTTCAAATGCGGCAAAGAGATTTTCTGGACGTTGCTCTGAAGCGATAACGAACTCCCCCGTGGTCAAATCGAGCCATGCAGCTTGCAGCCCCTTCTTCTCCATCGTCAGCGCGAGCAAAAAATGATTTCGCGACGCATCGATCTGCGTGTCCGCCAAGCGGGTGCCTGGAGTGATGATACGAGTCAGTTCACGCTTCACCAACTTACCGGGCTGCGGAGTCTCGACTTGATCGCATATCGCGATTTTCACCCCCTGATCGAGCAACTTCTGAATGTAGCCATCCGCCGCATGAAAGGGTATGCCCGCCATCGGCATGCCATGGCGATGCGTCAACGTAATCCCAAGCAGCTTGGCGCCCCACTCCGCATCTTGCAGAAAAATCTCATAGAAGTCCCCGAGCCGAAACATCAACAAGGTATCATCCGAGAGCTTCGCACGGATTTCGTGCCACTGCTGCATCATCGGGGTGAGTTTCTTGGGTTTATCTACGGACATTAGAGTAATTAAGGATTCGCCCACGAATGAACACGAATTGACACGAATCGGAAGCGTTTTTTTTCGAAGAACCTATCTGACGATCCACCCTCGCGCCTTGAGGCTTTTAGTTTTACTCAAAAAATGAATCTAGTTACCTAAACCCCTCCACCAAAGAGATGGCTACCGCCCTTACCCCATAGCCACAAATTCGTGATTATTCGTGCAATTCGTGGGAAGATGCGTTCTCTAAACTCTTCATGGCCGTAAAACTACATTCACTTCGTTTCGAGAACCCATCTAAACCGACGCTGGTGATCCTACATGGACTGCTGGGCGCCTCTCGCAACTGGACCACAATCGGCAAGGCGTTGAAAGAGCGCTTCGATGTGCACGCACTCGACCTGCGCAATCACGGCACCTCTCCACACGCAGACACCATGCGTTGGTCTGAGTTGATCGCTGACCTCAAGCTCTACTTCAAGCAGCATGGCATTAAAAACTGCTACCTCATGGGGCACAGCCTCGGCGGTAAAATCTCCATGAAGTTTGCCTGCGAAAACCCGGATATCGTCAAGAAGCTGGTGATCATCGATATCGCAACCAAGGCCTACCCCCCCTACCACGACACCGAGTTTAAAGCGATGAAGCGCGTGCCTTCAGGCGCAGTGCAGAGCCGCAGAGAGGCGGAAGAACTCCTCAAGCCCATGGTTCCCGACTGGGCGATGCGCCAGTTCCTCATGACCAATCTCGTCAGCGGCGAGTTTGGCTATAAATGGCAGATCAACCTAGAAGTGCTGCACGCAAGCCTTCAAGTGTTGCGCCAAAATTCACTCAAAGGCGGCCAGTCCTTCAACGGTCAGAGCATGCTGATCGTAGGCGGCAAGTCGGACTTCGTCAAAGATGCCGACTTGCCCGAGATGAAAGAGTATTTCCCGCAGCTCAAAGTCGTCAAAATCCCGAAGGCGGGCCACAACGTCCACGTCGAAGACCGTAAAGGCTTCCTCGATGCGCTCAATGGCTGGCTGTAAATCGTAGGGGCGCGACTCGACGCGCCCGCCGTTGCACAAAGCTGATTATAAAGCGGGCGCATCAAGTTACGCCCCTACAAAAAAGAGTTCTGTCCTCACAAAACGTATTTAACTTTGCACATTTACACCTTCTGAGTTTGATACTCCATCCATGACCACACGTTCTCAATCGGAGGCTGACAAAGTAGCTGCAGCAGGATTTGCCGAAGTTTATCAACCGGTGAAGCCTTACTTGGACGATCTCGATGGCTTCCTCCAGTCACAAGTCACTGAGCTTGAGCCCGAGATCCAAGAACACGTGCGCTATGTCTTTGGCCACAGTGGCAAACGCCTCCGCCCGATGCTCGTCGCTTACAGCGGGTGGGAAGGCCCTAGAGCTGATAGTCGCGAACACCTTATCAAACTCGGCTCAGTCATTGAGCTCGTGCACCTCGCTACGCTCGTGCACGACGATATTCTTGACGAGGCCGACACGCGCCACCGCCAAGAAACCGCAGCCAAAAAATTTGGTCCTGCCGCTGCCGTGCTCATCGGCGACGTGCTGTTCTCCCACGCGCTAAAACTCGCAGCTGAATTCGACACCAACGAAGTCTGCCGCTCCGTCGCACAAGCCACGGCTCGCGTCTGCGCTGGCGAAATCGCCCAGACTTACCAACGCGGCGAAGTCAACTATAGCCGCGAATTCTATTTTCGTGTCATTCAACTCAAGACCGCCGAACTCTTCGAAGTCGCCTGCCGACTCGGCGCAAAAGTCGCCGGCTATCCGGTCGCATTTAGCGAAGCTGCAGGGCTCTTTGGCCGCCACGTAGGCATTGCCTACCAAATCTTCGACGACTTAGTCGACCTCTACGCCAATGAATCGATGATCGGTAAGACACTCGGCACCGACCTCGATAAAGGTAAATTCACGCTACCGCTCTTGCTTCTCTTGGAGAAATTACCACCCGAGGAACGCGAGTGCTTAATTGCCCGATTTAAAGCAGGCGACAAATCAGTTGCGGCAGAATTTACCAAGCGTCTACATGACTTCCCCATCTTCGAGGAGGTCGTCGCGACTTTTGAAGATCAGCTCGCTAAAGCAACTGACGCCGTCGCACCGTTTGAAGCACTCCCACCAGTTGCTGCGATGCAAAAAATTGCGGAACTTGTGCGCGCCCAACTCGGACGTATCCAGTAGCCACTGAACACCATTTGACAGCCAGCAACTCTCAGTTACTTTAATAGACAGCAGTGAAAGCTACATTCGCCATCATCTTAAGCCTCATCTTTGCCCTCCATGGCAATGCGATGTCGTGCCTTGATGGGCTGTGCCAATCTGCAGTGATCAACACTTGCTGCTGCGAACAAACGGCAGCCGCTGAAGACAATTGCTGTTCAGAAATTCCTGCTCCGACTGCTGCCGCCGAAGACTGCCATACTGAGTGCGAGCTCGATACGCATCGCCACCAGACAGTCGTGCTCGCTGAGCAAAACACCCAAATTTCACTTCCCTCACTACAACTGCTTGCAGTTGTAGAGCTGCCAAAGGTGAGCCCAACCACAGATTCTCAACGCCCCACACATACGATTGAAGCACCGCCTTTGGCCAACTACTCCGTGGGTTACTGCGTCTGGAGACTCTGATCGATTATAAATGAAGCTGGGAGCCGAACCGCTCCCAAAGCCGCACGACTGAACACGCATCGCCGTCAAGTTCAGCAACGCGGTCTCAATTGCTTGACGGCACAATCCATTTATAATCATGAAACAACTATTTCTATTTCTGGCACTCATCACACTCGGTGCCCTCAATACACTACAAGCACGTCCACAATTCCCAGTAGCCACTGAGGAACTCAGACTCGAAGGCGCGCAAGCTCACTTAACCGGAAAGCCCAACCAAGTCGCCGTTTATGCAAGGGGGCTCGTATGCTCATCCTGTGGCATCGGACTACGCATACACATTGGCAAACTCGACGGCCTAGACGAATCTGCACTCGACGAAGGGATGCAGCTCGACGCCAAAAACCAGCTAGTGCTCATAGCCTACAAAGCAGATCATGGAGTCGATACCGATGCAGTCTACAAAGCGGTGCACAAAGCTGGCTACGAACCCACCCACTACTATCAATGGGATGGCCAGTCCGTTCAAATTCACACCTTTAAGGAGGCAAAGTAAAATGAGCCATCACCACCTACGAAACACCACAGCCGTGGCGGTGCTACTGCTTACCACACAGGTAACCGTTCAAGCCGACCAACCCATCATGAACATGATGCCGCGTTGGGATGGCGGTTACGGCTTCCAAGTCAGAACCGAGCATATCCATCGCGATGACCTGAAACAAGGTAGCGATGTCGTCGCCTCTGGCTTCACCGAAGACATCACTAAGCTACACCTTGAAGGTGTCTATACTTGGGATCGCTCGATACGTTTGACCTTCAAACTTCCCTACGTCATTGACGCACGTCGCGAAGTGCTGGATGCTCAGAACAACAAAGTAGTCCAGCATGACTCCGGCCTCGGCGATCTCACCATCGCACTGCCGTTAAAGAAATACTTCAATCTTGCCGCTCGCAGTGGCAACTGGACAGTTGCCCCACAAGTGCGCATACCGCTCGGCAACAAGAGCGGTGACTACGAAGTCGCCGATCGCGTGTGGGGAGCAGGCCTCTCAGCAGGCTATGAGACCGAAACCTACAACTGGTTCTTTGCTACGGGTGTCAGCGCATGGACCTTTGAGAAAGACGAACCAGCCGAGCTCAGCTATTCGCTAGACCTCGGCTGGAACGCACTCGATCACATGCAGATACTCATTGAGACCGACGTGAAATGGGACGACGACGATGCCTTCTGGGTCTCCTCAGGCCCAGCGATCTACTGGCGTTGGAGCGACCACGTTCATTCCCGCATTGAATGGAAGCACGACTTCGTCTCAAAAGTTAGCAGTCACGAACCCGACCACGGCAACGGCGACCGAGTCAGCGTCGGCGTCGGTTTTGTGTTTTAGGGAACCGCTCGAACACCCCGTAGGGACGCAACTTGATGCGCCCGCAGTCAGCAAAACCATCCGCCTCGAACCCTCGCGGGTGCGTCCAGTCGCACCTCTACAAAAGAACGCCCACCGTAGGGGCGCAACTCGATGTGCCCGCCGTCAGCAAAACCATCCGCCTCAAAAGCTCGCGGATGCGTCCAGTCGCACCCCTACAAAAACAATGCCCACCGTAGGGGCGCAACTTGATGCGCCCGCCGTCAGGTCAGAGCGGCCTAATCAGCTGCGGGTGCGTCCAGTCGCGCCCTACAGAAGACCTCTACAGGGTGCTCCCCAGCAACGGCTAACCACTGAGGCTGAGGACAACCGGGTGCGGTCAAACTCTGTAAAAACAGATAGTGTTTCTGACGCCAAAAACGTGTGCCTGTATAAACATCCGTAGCAGCTACTAAATTGGCGCGATACGGGTTCATAAAAATATACTTTCCATATGCCTCAACAAATTCGAATGGACGCAATCGATGTTCAAAGAAGTCCCGCTGCCAAGCGACCGACGACGGACTAAAACGCTTGAATTTAGCGATTACACGTCCCAACGGCAATCGGCCTGTAAGCTCAAAGAGCCAGTGCACATGATCATGCATCACAACCGCACACTCGTTAATCAAGTCACCGTCAGCCATCTGAGTTTCCATTTGCTTCAGTAAAGCACGCTGTGTCTCAGAAGACTGAAGACACCTCACACGATTGTCAGTAGTCAGTGTAACAAAATATCGAGCGCCAGTAATTGAGACACGTCCGCGATACAAGCGGTCCGTTTTCCTTTTCGGCAAGTCCTCCATAACGTAGTTATGTAACATGACGGTTCAAATTCAGCAAGCATATCTAAGGGCGCGACTTGATGCGCCCGCCGTCAGCAAAACCATTCTCCTCAAACCCTCGCGGGTGCATCCAGTCGCACCCCTACAAAAGAACGCCCACCGTAGGGGCGCAACTCGATGCGCCCGCCGTCAGCAAAACCATTCTCCTCAAACCCTCGCGGGTGCGTCCTG
>JABBCA010000041.1:4679-38858 GCA_018607135.1 Opitutales bacterium | reverse complement strand
ACCCCTACAAAAGAACGCCCACCGTAGGGGCGCAACTTGATGCGCCCGCCGTCAGTATAGCCATTCACTAAGTATGCGCGGGTGCGTCCAGTCGCGCCCCTAGGACCTTTCGTATCAACACCGTCAACACCAGCAACCCACCACTGAGCCAGACGAACCAATCGCCATGGCGTGTGTAGAAGGTCTGCTTTCGTTTCCATTCTGCGAATTGAAACACCGTATACGTGCCACCACCTCTAAAATAGATGCTGCCTTCGGCATCAAACAGCACTTCACGCACGGTGCCATAAGCATCAATCCAACCACTCCACCCACCATTACCCGCTCGCATCACTGGGCGACGATTTTCAACCGCACGCAAAACTGAGTGTGCCGCATGCTGAGGTGCTCCGCCCTCTTCGCCATACCAAGCATTGTTGGTCGCGACAAAAAAAACATCCGCTCCTGAGCGCGCGCTCTCTCGTGCAAGCGCAGGAAAGACATCTTCGTAGCACACCAGCGATCCGACTTTATACACCTTATCTCGAATGGGTAACTCGATCAGAGCCGCGCCATCTCCAGGCACAAAGGACCCGCCCACAGGCACCACTTTCTTGATAAATCCAAATGGTCTGGGCACATATTCTCCAAATGGAACAAGCTCACGCTTTACATAGAAGTTCGATAATACCCCTTCGCCAGGCAGGCACAGAAACGCGCCATTATACCACAAGTCCGCTTCTCGATCCCAAGCCAAATTCCCCATAAGAATCGGCTTGCCGATTTCATTGCCAATTCGCGCCACACGAACTGCCATGTCGGGATACCCCACCACTGGCCAAGGCGTTGCTGCCTCAGGCCAAAGAACAAGGTCGCTCTCCAAGGCAGATACAAAGCGCGTGTGAGTTTCTAAAATATCTAAGTTCTCAAGTTCACGCTCATTATCCCATTTCAATTCGGGCGCAATGTAAGGCTGCACCACGGCAGCGGTAAACAGATCCTCATTAGAATCACGTTGTGGCAAGGAACCAAAGAAAACATAAATGCAAGCCCCCAAACAACCCATAGCGAGATACAGGTCGGGGCTGAACCAACCCGTCCACAACTTGCGTTGCCGCTGCACCACACGATTGCGTAAGGTCTGTGCAACGCAGCAATTAAAGAAAACCAGCAAAAACGACACACCGTAAGCGCCACTCCATGCGGCAATCTGTAACACCACTGGACGCTGCCATTGGCTCAAGGAAAGCGGCGCCCAAGGAAAGCCCCACAGCAACCATGTGCGCGACCACTCAAAGACCACCCAAGCACCCGCTAAGCCTGCGAAACACAACGCACGAATTAGAAATCCCCTATCTGCAATGCCTGGCAGTATCCAACGAGCCAATACAAGCCAACAGACGAATAAAACAGACAGCACACCCGCGAGTGCGACGGTGCCAAATACAGTGACGTGACGAAGCCAAATTAAAATCACCAACCAGCTGACCCAAGCCGTTCCGAAGCCGACGATTATCGTCTGCTTATACGAAGGCTTGGAATACAACCAAAGTAAGAGCGGCACAAATGCGATATAGGCAGCCTCGGCAAATTCAAAGGGCGGGATCGACAACACCCAAAACGTTGCTGAGAGCACGCCCGCTAAAACTGCCCAGATTGATGATTGCTGCTTCATTTCGAGCCTTTTGTAGAAGAGGCACTCAAGCACGACCAGTTAATAAATCAATCGAAGAGTGGTGAAGAGCACTTCTTTACAAACTGCAAAATCCATCGCAATGTTCACTGAATGAATAAACTCTACCCGCTCGTTTTATTACTAGTCGCCGGACTCTGTTTCTACGCAGGCTATACCATAGGACAGAAAGACGCCCTACCCGCTAAGACGCCGAAGACTCAGGTAGCAGAAAGCCGAACGGTCTCCACTCCAGATGTTGAACCCGCCCAAGAGGTGGAAATAAAAGTAGAGCCTAAGATCGATGCAGCCACCGAAGCCATGCTCGCAGAGCACGAGCACTCGCTTCGTGCGACTCAAAAGCAAATCACGTTTACCGACACCCAAGGTCGCACGCTGGTAGCGGAAGTGATCTCTGCAAACAGCGACAGCCTGCAAATTCGTCGCATTGCGGACCAAGCAGAAATCACACTACCAGTCCACATGCTGTCCGATACAGACAAAGCATTTGCCGCCTATCTTGCTAAGACCATGACCCGCACAACTGCCGTGCCAACGATGGAAGACAACATCTGGGACGAGCTGTTTAAGTAGGACACCGCCCAGGGGAGGGTTGGTCCCTCGACCTCCGGCGATGAGTAAACTTGGTCCGCAAAGGTCGAGGGATCAACCCTCTCCTACAGCCATCGCAATCGCATCAACGCTACTTCTGAACCAGATCCCAACCGTCATTGAGAATCATCGTTTCAGCTTTCTTAAACTTCACTTGCTTCGTCTCAGCACCTTTACGCACGGTAACTGTTTCATTGCGACCAATCTTTGGGAGTTCACGGCGAATGGGTTCAAGCTTTGGCAATTCAACCTGCTTCTTAGGCGCGGATGGTTGTGGCTGAGCTGCGGCGGCTCCCGCAAGTGCTCCAGGTTGTGCTTGTCCAGTGCCTGGGCCTGCGACTTGGACCTGTTGTGAGAGCTTTTCCAACATGTTATTGAACGCTTCCGCACTGGTTGCCGAACGGAAAACAGAATTACAGATCTCAGTGCGGACATTGGTCATCAACTCTTCAAAGAAGACATAAGCCTCACTCTTATACTCGTTGAGCGGGTCTTTCTGGCCGTAGCTGCGAAGGTTCACACTACGACGGAGTTCCTCCATCTCAGTCAAGTGATCCTGCCAACGGCGATCCAACGAACGGATCACGATGTAACGCGCAAGACCGATCAAGGCTTCCTTCTCTTCGAAATTTTCACGCTCATCGTAGGCATGGGCGATGCGCTCCAAGATCAGTGCATGTTGTGCCTCTTCGCCAAGACCTTCTAGATCTTCTGATTTCAAAGCTACAGGGAAATACGCATTCAACCACCCAATGAAACGATCGGTCGCCTCCTTGTCTTTCTCTAATGCGAGGTCGCCGAGGCGCACTTCGAGCTCTTCTTCAATCATCTCAAAGAGAATCTCACGTGGGTTTTCAGAATGAATGGCATCGTTGCGGATACCGTAGACCACTTCACGCTGCGTGTTGAGCACATCGTCAAACTGCAGCAAACGCTTACGCATCGAGAAGTTCTGCTGCTCGACTTTCTTCTGCGCGTTTTCGATCGACCAATTCAAGGCTGGATGCTCCAACTCTTCGCCCTCGGACATAGATTTCTCAAGAATACGGGAGATCGGTCCTGCATTGGCGAACAGACGCATCAAATCGTCTTCCAAAGATACGAAAAACTTGGACGCACCTGGATCCCCTTGACGCGAGCAACGACCACGTAACTGGCGGTCAATACGACGCGACTCGTGTCGCTCGGTGCCGATCACATAAAGGCCGCCGAGTTCGGGCACCCCTTCACCAAGTTTGATGTCCGTTCCGCGGCCTGCCATATTTGTGGCAATCGTAACCGCGCCTTTTTGGCCTGCGCGAGCCACGATATCAGCTTCCTGTTCGTGGAACTTAGCATTCAAGACACTGTGCACGATGTTATTACGTTTCAACATGCGGCTCAACACTTCAGAGGCTTCAACCGAAGCGGTGCCGACGAGCACTGGTTGGCCTCGGCCATTCGCATCTTGGATCTCTTGGATCACCGCATTGAACTTTTCACGGCGGGTCTTGTAGACCACATCATTCAAATCAATACGAATGTTCGGCTTGTTGGTCGGGATGACCATCACTGAGAGGCCATAAATTTCGTGAAACTCAGACGCTTCCGTTTCCGCGGTGCCAGTCATACCCGACAACTTGTCATACATGCGGAAGTAATTCTGGATCGTGACCGTTGCGTAAGTCTTGGTCTCTTTCTCAATGGTGCAGTTCTCCTTCGACTCCACCGCTTGGTGTAAGCCATCCGACCAGCGACGACCTGGCATCACACGGCCCGTGTTTTGGTCGACGATATTTACCTTGCCTTCTTGAACGACGTATTCCTTGTCGCGCTCGTAGAGACTGTATGCGCGGAGCAACTGGCTAATGCAGTGAATGCGCTCACTAGTGGTCTGGAAAACGGTTTCTGCCTCTTGCTTGGCCTTTTGCTTCTCTTCAGCTGAGAGCGCTTCCTCCTTGTCAATCTCGATAAATTGAGTGGGCAAATCGGGAAGCATGAATGCATCTGGATCATCCGGACTCATCAAGGTGCGACCGTTTTCGGTCAGGTCAGCCTGCTGCTGTTTCTCATCGATCACATAAAAGAGCTCTTCCTTGAGCGCATAGCGCTGCTTCTTGTTAAAATCGCTATTCATCTCGAGGTCGAACTTGTCAACCGCACGGCGAATTGCAGGCACCTCATTGAGACGGTGGAACTGCTTATTCTTCGGCATGCCGAGCTTCACTTGATAGAGTTTCGAAATCGCTTCGTGCTTCGCATCTTCGTCGGAGTCTTCGCTGTCTAAGGCCTTCTTTGCTTCAGCAACTAAGGTATTACAAAATCCTTGCTGCTTCGAAACCAGCATCTGGATCGAAGGCTTCACTTCGTGAAACGGAAGTGGATTATCGTCCTGCATCGGACCAGAAATAATCAAGGGTGTGCGCGCCTCATCGACTAGAATCGAGTCCACCTCGTCAATGATACAGAAGTAGTGATCGCGCTGCACTTGATCTTCCTTGCTGCTGGTCATGCCATTATCGCGAAGATAATCGAAGCCAAACTCAGACGCCGTGCCGTAGGTGATGTTGCAATTATACATTTCGCGGCGTTGCTGCGGCGGCATGCTGTTTTGAATACAACCAACTGTCAGCCCGAGGAAGCGGAAGAGGTGCCCCATCCACTCCGAGTCACGCCGTGCAAGGTAATCATTCACAGTAACGAGCTGGCAATTACGGCCAGTCAACGCGTTCAAATACAAGGGACAGGTGGAAACCAGCGTCTTACCTTCACCCGTCGCCATTTCCGCAATGTGCTTTTCGTGAATCGCAATACCGCCAATAAACTGCACATCGTAGTGCACCATATTCCAAGGCAAGTCGTGACCACACACATCGTAACTCTGGCCAGACATACGGCGAGCAGCGCTCTTTACCGTCGCAAACGCCTCCGGGAGCAAGTCATCCAGCGACTCTCCATCCTGATTACGTTGCATGAACTCCTGCGTCTTCGCACGCAGCTCATCGTCGCTAAGCGACTGATATTCAACTTCGTAGGCGTTGATACGCTCGATAATAGGCTGACACTTTTTAAGAAACTTCTTATAGTGACGACCAGAGAACTTTTTGAGAATGGATGAGATCATGAGATCTGAATGAATACTGAATTTGAAAAATAAGACGCAATGTCAGCTCAGAGAGGACACCAAGATTACGAAAAAGCTCCGCACACTGGCGAAACTCCCCATCGCTGGCAAGTGCGTTATGCAGCTGCTAGGCGATCCAGTGATCCATGTTCAATTGAATGTGCGGTAACTGGCAATGTGAAGTTTCAAGGTAGCCGAAGCGGTAACGCTCTGGAGTGCACGAAGCCGAGCGGCAGTTCGTCCGAATCTTACGATTTTGGCTACAGTTACCCCGTGGAAATGATTCCACCCAAGCGATTCTGCGTCGGAGAGAGTTGCCCTTCCGCTCGAGAGATCCACCCTCTCCTGCAGAGGATCTGCTCCATGTAATAAGAGTTGCGGTTCAGCCATAGTTCACAGTGCAATCATTGGAAGTCTGTAAAACAGCGTTCGTAGTCGCACTTTAGGCATAAATCTTTCTTCATATAGGACATGATCCAACGCCCATATTCGAATTACGAACGAGCCCAATCTGGCTTCGCGTTGGTCATTGCGCTCTCGATCATGGCCTTTGTGCTCTTGCTGGTGCTCTCCATGACGATTCTCGTCGAAGTAGAAACCAAAGTCAGCTCGGCTGACAAAGCTCGGCTCCTCGCCAAAGAAAACGCCCGCCTCGCCCTCATGCTCGCGATTGGCGAACTACAGAAAAACGCCGGCCCCGACCAACGAGTCACTGCGCGAGCCGAAATCTTAGGCGACAATAATTTCGACCCTGCGGCACGCTTCTGGACCGGTGTCTGGGATACCACCAATCCCACCGCCGCCCCAACCTGGCTGGTCTCAGGAAGGAATTTAGACCCCAACAATTTATCCAACGATCGCATGCAACTCGTCGGCGAAGGCTCTGCTGGACCCGACGCGACTCAACACGTCTTTGCGCCAAGCACGCCCGTATTTGATCAATCTAGTAATATTAACAGTCGGATCGCATGGTGGATCAGCGACGAAGGTATAAAGGCGAGCGCAGGGACCCTGCCGCTGAATCTAAAAGAAGACCCCAACTTCTTGAGCGATGCATCTGTTAAAAGTCTGCAATTACAAGTCGCATCCACTCAAGGACTCGAAGGAATCTTTAGTAAATATGACCGCTACACCTCTGCGGATGCTCAAGTCCTAGATCGAGTGAACTCCATTAAGCAACTGCTCTCCAGAGCTGACTTTAAAGAGATCGATGCCGATTTTTCCAGTGAAACGCCCTTTCATGCCTTAACTCCGGGAAGCTTCGGTGTGCTCGCAAATACACTGGACGGTAATGACGGTGGACTCCTACAAGACCTTTCACTATATCCAGCATTACTTGGAACTGGGGTGCAGAACTACATCAGGCTTGGCGAGCAAAATGCCGATTTACTCGGACAAATGAACGATGAAGTCGCAGACAAAAGACTCTTCACACAAATACAAGGCATCGACGACATCGACCCGCTAAATGACGGTGAGGCCGCAATGCCCATTACCCCAATTCTATCAAATTTCATGATAGCGTTCACTATTCGCTCTCACTCTCCTGCGGCGAGCAACCCAAACTTTTACCTGCGCATGCGCTTTTTCTGTGAATTCTGGAATCCATTTACACATACCTTGAACATGCGAGATACCAACGGCAACAATCTCAACCTTGAACTAGACATCACGGGATTGCCAGAGGTGACGGTAATTAAAACCACAGGAACAATGGCGAGCAGTTCGCCCATTAACATTCAAAGCCTCACAGGCGACCCAAGCCATCCAGACAATGCGATGTCGATTCGGCTCGAAAATAATGCAAATGAGCCTTGGCTACCTGGGCGCACCAAGAATTGGACTGGAGTCGATGCGACCCGAGCGACTGGCACCTCTCCATACTTTTCAATACAGAATGACGGAAAGCAATGGAATGACCCCAATCATAACCTAGGTGGATCTATTGGGATTGATACTGGCGAACCACGCTTAAGTGCAGATTTGCGGCACGAGAGCGTGGGCACCGACACAATTTCGGTCAAAGTATACCTATTCAACGAACTAACCAATTCTAAGACTCTAATCGCTCAGCTAGATGGCTTACAATACGAACCTGTTTCAACACGTCCAAGTGGATATGCAAACACTCACTCAGGCGCAAAGTTTGGTTATCATTTTATACTAAGAGGTCCGCATTTGAGCACAGCGGACACAGAATATTTCCGTGGCCGCTGGCTCTATGATCACGACCCTCGAAACCCATCGCCTAGCTTCAACCCCGACTGGAATTTAGACAACGACCCAACTCTGTCATCGGGTAGTGCCTACGCTCCTGTCAAAGATGGCATCAGCCCCTTACTGCTAGCAGACCCAGCTGAAATATATGACCCTGGCACCATCAATACGATCATCTTTCGTCGCTTTATGGACCGCAGCTCGGGCTCCAATGGAAACCTCTACAATCGTCTCTGGCAGGACGCTCCGCTCTTTGAGCTACCGCGCGAACGCATACTCTCACTCGCAGCACTTCAACACACTTACTTCCACAATGAACGCCCCTTCCAAGTCGGCAACAGTTGGGGAAGTGATGGTGCTACCAATACCAACGAATGGTTCGACCGCTACTATTTTTCAGGCATGAGCCGTAGCGATGAGACCACTAATTTCAGCTCGGATGCGGGTCCTAGCAATCCCGCTTTAACTTTTTATGATTTAGATCGCTTTCGCACCAAACTTACGGATTGGCAAAATGAATCGGACAATGATGCAGATGCCGCCAAAGGTCCGGCCGAATCACTCATGGTCGCGAACCGCTTCAATGTTAACTCCACTTCAGTTGCCGCATGGAAAGCAGTGCTTGCATCACTACGCTTAAACAAATGGGAGTATCTGGATTATCCCGAAGATGACACTTCAGACTTAAGTGCGATCGTAGCAAAAAATGTTTCCAGAGAAGGCACGTTCGCGCGTTTCTCACACTCTCTAGAGGAGACCTACGAAGCGCCTCAAACACCAGAATTTGAAAGCAGTGAACCTGTCGCCCCCTCGGCCTATTACCGTCATGGAGCCCGACGTCTTGATGACGATCAATTTGAAAATCTGGCACAGTCCATTGTAAATTTACTCAAGGCCCGCGGCGAACCTTTCCAGTCGATGGAGGCGTTTCTTTCAACCCGAGCAGAGCAAGACCAAAGCCTTCTGGAACAGGCCATAGCGAATACGCTCACGACTAACGGGAAGCAACAATGGGACCATCTTTGGGAAACCACTGGCGTGCGTGGACCAGCAGATGATGTGATAGATATCGACCACTTCTCACCTGGCTTTTTAACACAAGCCGACATTATGACTGCAATAGGCCCGATGCTCTCCCCTCGCTCGGACACCTTTAGAATACGCGCTCGCAGCGAGAGCTTTTCTCAATTAGGTGAACCGCTAAGCAATGCCACAATAGAAGCGACCTTACAGAGGACTCCTGAGCCCCTTACAAGAGTCAGCAAAGGTGGAACGAATCGCAAATTTAAGTTACTCTCTATACGCTGGCTAAGCGAAGAAGAAATATGAAGCGGCAACTAATCACACTCCTAGCAGTTTGCTTTTTAAATCATTTAATGAGTGGGCAAGCTCTACGTGAGATCATCTTCACAACTTACGGACAGTATCCTGTGCGGGGCGTCGAATACAGCCCCGTCAGCCAAGAAGCCATCGCTGCAGGCGCAAAAATAGAACCACCCATAATCATTAAAACACACGCTCTTGAGCGCTCAGGCCCCTATACCTTTAAGGGAACAAGCCCGATACGATTCGTCAGCAAAAAGGACCAAAAAATAGTCGCACAGGTCAGCATTCCTAAGGGATCCGAGGAATGGCTACTGATTTTCATAAAGAACCCTCGTTACAAAGAAAATCCTGACAAGCAGCTAAAATTCTTGGTCTACCCGTTCGATGATAGCTCTTTGAGCCTGCCTAAAAACAACTTAGTTTTTCTTAACTTTTCAGGTAAAGACTTGGCCGGCCTCTTAGAGCAAGAGCGTGTTTCGATCACAAGGGGTGAATCAGCACCTCGCAGCGTGCAAGAAAGCCTTCCGATGAATCTATGGGCGCGATCGTTCGACGGTGAAAAACTCCTGCCCGCATTAATCAAAACCTATACATTTCAACCCAACCATCGCTACTTAATGATTTTCTTTCCTCCGGTGCTCAGAGGTTCGGTAGATTTAGATGTCAGGCTCCTAAGCGAATCCGTAGAATGATTCACTCGGCTTATAGCGCCAAATACTTTTCCCACAGATAAACGAATGACCACGCGAAATCACGGGGGCGCTCTTTTATCCAGTTGTTCAAGTGCTCGACCTTGATCCACTGCCCTTCGCTCACTTCGGTGGGGTCTAGCTTGAATGGACCTTCCGAATGACAGCGATACACCCAGACAAATTCGTATCCTGTCTGCTTGCATGGAGACTCTTTGAAGACGCGCACCAAGCCTTGCGGTTCAGTGAGACCGATTTCCTCAGCGAGTTCACGCGGTGCCGCCGCGTCATACGTTTCGCCACTATCGACATGCCCCGAGCAAGAGCTGACCCATTTGCCGGGTGCCGAGTCTTTCGTCATCGAACGACGCTGTAAATACAGCTCGCCTTTGGAATTGAACACAAAGATGTGCACCGCGCGGTGAAACAACTTCTCGCGGTGGACGACTGAGCGCGTTTCCGAGCGAAGGACAGTATCCTCAGCATCGACGACGTCGAACAGCTCTTTGGCATTCGTAATTGGCATAAAAGTAGGTCTAGTAACGATTATCTAAAACAGGTTATGGATAGATAAACACGCGCAGGAAAGCAAATGTCATGCAAATAGCGATACCTCAGTGTCGGTGTCGCGCAATTTTTACAATTTAGTGAAGCTGCCGTGACAATGAATAAATCGTCGCGTTCCGTTTGAGGGCAAATTTAGCG
Source organism: Opitutales bacterium (assembly GCA_018607135.1). GTDB lineage: Bacteria > Verrucomicrobiota > Verrucomicrobiia > Opitutales > Coraliomargaritaceae > JBPOFY01. The sequence goes on along the minus strand of JABBCA010000041.1, from coordinate 28,555 downwards.
AATCAGACCCTTAAAATCTTCAAAATGCCCAGTGAATCCACCTGGCACACCCTTATTGATGACCGCCACTGCATCGTGTGAGTGCAACGACTCTAAGTGAGCGCAGGCAACTTGAAAGTCGACGATCTTGGACTCTTCGTCGAGCTGCTCGTAGAGCAAACGAGCGGCGTCTTCGACAAATTTGGTAAAGGCACCGTTCATTTCTGCGAATGCCTGCTCGTCCTCACGTTTCACCATGACTTGCGTCTCGGTTTGTAGGGCTTCGAGGCAGATTGCTTGAATGGCTTCAATTGCGAGGTGCTCACCTTCAGCGACCTCGACACTCACGCGAGCCGTGCTGCGTTGTGAGTGAGGAATGCCGTAAACTTGGCGACTTTCACGCGCATGCTCAGAGAGCTCTGAGGAACATGGGCAAGCAGATGAATACACAAAATCAAAATGAATATACTTACGGAAGCGATCCAGTTCATCAATTTTACCTTCGTAAGCACATTTGTAGTATTGCCAGCCCTCAAGTCCACTGCGGAGGCTCGGCTTTAGGATCGGATACTCAAAATCCAATTTCAACTGAGCGCGGTGGGCATTGATTTCCTTTTTATAGTGCTGAAGGACATCTTGAAGCAGATCCGGCGTGAAAATACGATCTTGGTAATCGTAGAACACACGCATGATACGGGACATGTTGATCCCTTTCTGATTGGCCTCCAGAGAGACGGTGCCAGTGACCGAAGTCTCTAGGGTCAAGGTGTCCGACGTCGGCGTAATGTAACGCAACGGTAAGCGAAAATTGGAGATGCCGACCTTTAAAATGGGCACATTCGCGCCGAAAATTTGCTGCGCATCTGTGTTCTGCATATCGGGCAGGGCTGCGCGATACTCGTCGGATAGAACGAAATCTTTATCGTAGACCTTGCTTGGCTTTACAAAAGCGGAACTGAGTGGGTCTTGAGATGTGCTGCTATTTTTGTCTTTCATTACGTTATAGATCGGAACGCCTACTTACATCCCATCATTCATAAGATTTTGTCTGCGAATGGATTGAGCGCAAGCCTGCGAGCCAGATTATTGGAGCGGCGGAGGAAAGCAGATTTTTTGAGATACGCAAGGCTGTAAAAATGCTTTGCGCTCGCAAGTTTTGCCGCTAAGTGTGCTGCCCATGACCGCTCAATTTCGTATTTTAGGCTCCAGCAGCAGCGGCAATTGCGGCCTTTTAAGCACCGGTAACACCAAGGTGCTGATCGATGTGGGCTTTTCGGCCAAGCGCATTGGTGAGATGTTGCATGCCCTCGGCGAGACCTTGGATAATATCGATGCGGTCTTCCTCACGCACGAGCATACCGACCACGCTCAGGGCATTCGTGGCCTCGCCAAACGAGCCGATCTACCCGTTTTTGCCAATCGCGACACCGCCGATGCAGTCCAAAGTAAGCTCTGCAAGCGCCCCAACTGGCAAGTGTTTCAAACGGGCACCCATTTTCACTTTCGTGACCTCGAAATTCGCTCCTTTTCCATTCCACACGACGCTTACGACCCAGTCGGTTACACATTTCATTGGGGCGAAGAGGGCGATTTGTTCACTCCACGCCAAGGTTTGGGCTGGATTACCGACCTCGGCTACGTGCCCGAGCACATACGAGAGCACATGCGCACCGTCGAAACGCTAGTGCTGGAGGCCAATTACGATGAAACGCTACTCGAAGCGGACGAAAAAAGACCTTGGTCCACAAAACAAAGAATTCGCGGCCGTCATGGTCATTTATCCAACGATGCGGCACTAGAAGTGCTCAGTAGTCTCAATGGAAGCTCACGACTCAGAGAAGTCTTTATCGCGCACTTGAGCAAAGACTGTAATACTGTGCAGCACGTCCAAACCAAGTTTGCCGCACTCAATAACCAAAACGCATACACGATTAATATTATTGATCCCTGCATCAGCGCTGCATGTGCTGCTGCGAAAAGCACAGAGTAATTTATGGAAACCGCATATAGAAAAACAAAAATCATTTTCACAGTTGGCCCCGCGACTATGGACGAAGCCACACTGGAGCGCCTCATTGAGAAAGGCGTAGACATCTGCCGCATCAACATGGCGCATGCGGATCATGCTTGGACGCGAGAGATCATCCAGCGTGTGCGTAAGGTTTGTGACCGCGTTGGTCGCCAAATTGCAATCATGATGGACGTGAAAGGTCCAGAAATTCGCACTGCTGATGTTCCTGAAACGTTTGAGCTCGTCGAAGGCGAGACATTCGACTTCACATTTGGCGAGGGACTCGGAGGAATGGGCGAAGACGGCATACGTCGAGTCGATGTCAATTACCCTGGCTTCTCCAAAGACATGAAGATTGGCGACACGGTGCTCGTTGATAGTGGATTGATCCGCTTAAAAGTGCTCGATATCGAAGGTCAGCGCGTGCGTTGCGAAGTCGTCATCCCTGGCCCTCTCGGCAATCGTCGCCACATCAACCTACCTGGGGTTCGCGTCAATCTTCCAGCTCTCACGAAGAAGGACCAAGCGGATGTCGACGTCGGGATCGAGGAGAACATCGAATTTTTCGCGCTTTCCTTCGTGCGTGAACCCGGCGACTTGGAAATTTTTCATAAGTATCTTGAAGAGCGTGGCTCCGAAGCGCGTATCATCGCAAAAATCGAAGACCAACAAGCGATTACCAATCTCGACGAAATCATCAAGGCCTCTGATGGTCTCATGGTGGCTCGCGGCGACCTCGGCATTGAGTGCCCGTTCGAAGATCTACCGCTCATCCAGTCTCGTGCCATAAATGCATGTATCCAAGGCACCAAACCAGTGATCGTGGCCACCCACATGCTTGAGTCGATGATCGACTCTCCGATCCCTACTCGTGCCGAGGTAACCGATATTTCCAATGCGATCCGGGAGCAAGCCGACTGCGTGATGCTTTCTGGAGAAACCACCGTTGGTAAATATCCAGTCGAGTGCGTCGAAACGATCAATCGAATCGCATACCGCATGGAGCACAACGAAACGCTTCCCATCCGCGATGATATTGAGCTCATCTACCCGAAGTCAAAGATGTTAAAATCTGCTGCTCAACTGGCAGGTAATCTAGATGCAGCACTCGTGGTATTTACACGCCGCGGGCTCTTTGCACAGAAGCTCTCCTCTCTGCGTCCACAGTTGCCAATTTATGCATTCACTGACAATCCTGTGCTGTTCAAACAGTTACTGATCATGCGTGGCATTGAGCCTTTCTACATGGAATTTGACCATGACCACGAAACGACCATCCAAAACGCGTTCAGCCGCCTCAAAGAATATAAATGGTGCAAATCGGGAGATCCATTGGTGGTAGTCACCAAGATGTATGCAGGTGAAAACTTAATCGACAGCACGCAGATCCGTGAACTAAGTTAAATCACTTGGCATGCGCAATTGCGCCTGTGGCCGACCCAACCCTACATACCATGGATAAAATAAAATCCTTACTCTTACCGCTCGCTCTAGTGTTTGCGGCCCTAGCTGTTTTTGAAACTGGAGCCCGTTATGGTGCCACCAACATGCGCGCACACGCAATCGCAGGTGAACTTGCGTTTCCGCTCAACGCATTTGTCCAAGGTCAAGGTAAGCTCGACGCCGTTTCACTCGGCAACATTGCATCTGTGATCGATAATGGAGTGGCTGCCGCATCGATGCATCGCCAGATTTGGTATCTAGATAAAAATGCCAAAGCCTCTTTGGACAAAGTTTTGGCTTTTGCATTCACCATTCGAGGCGATGGTGTCGAAAAACGGATCGTGGCAGAGCAGGAAAAAGAGGGTCAAGACTCTGAGACGAAAGACCGCCTAAGCAAAGTGCTCGAAGCAGTCAAAAGTGCACAAGCCGAACTCGTAGAGCAAGCAGCCGCTAGCGATACACCTGAGCCAGAAGCTCCAGCAGCGGAATAGTTTAGACGACCACTCCAAATTTATAGCAGCCGTTTGTTTAAAACCGAACGGCTGTTTTTATTTATGGAATCGTAATTTGCGTAATCCGAACCAAGTCATTCGCAAGAGTAATGCAGCACCTGAGAACCTAGAGATATTCGTATCACCATAGGCGCGATCTTTGTAACGCACTGGAACGTCACGAATTGCTAGGTCCAATAAAGAAGATCCAAAGATCAAATTAAAATCTCCGTAAGGATCAAATTCGCCAAATTCGTCGATACGCTTAAGTAAGCGCACATAGTCCTCTCGGAGCAACATTTTGGTGCCACATAAACTATCTTTGATTGGGCGATCGATCACGAAGCTAAGTGCGAGAGCAAAGAACTTGTTTCCGCAGAAATTCAGAGGTTTCATCGCTTCAGACTCCATGGGATATACCAAGCGGCTACCGTTGGCAAACTCTGCGCGACCACTTGCAATGGCGGCATAGAATTTAGGTAAATCTTCAGGCGGGGCAGTCAAATCTCCATCTTGAATGACCAACACATCCCCCCGCGCTTGATCAAAACCAGCAAACACCGCATCCCACTTGCCCTTGCCTGGCTGCTTCATATAACGCACGTCCAACAAGCCTTCGTAGGCGGCCACTTCCTTTTCGATGACATCCCATGTATCATCGGTGCTATTACCTTCGACGATGATCAGCTCTGTCTTCTGCCCGAGCACAGGAATACGATCCAAAGCGGGCTTAATATGACCAGACTCGTTGCGTGCGGGCAAAATAACTGAGCAGCTATATTCGCTTTCAATACGTGGCCGCATGACCGGGCGGGCGATGATGAAAAGCGACACGCCCATGTGGCGAAAAATCGGTAAACGTGCGAGGAAGCGATTGAAGAATCCGTCTAGCAGAGGCATTCGGAATGGGAAGAGTTGCTCAGAGCTTTTCTTCACCACTTCAAACCCAGACATTTCCAAGAGGTTGACCAGATCGTCCGTTGTCAGCCAATTACTGGGTGGCTGTTTCAAAACGAAGCCCATCTTCTGCCCGAGCCAGAACAATGGCTTCCATAAATTATTCAATGAAGTGATGTATATGCGTGAGCGCGCATGGCAGGAACCATGCAGATTCTCGAAGCACTGCTGAATGTCAGTTAAATAGCCACACAAATAGTCCATGATAATCGCATCGAATGGCTCATCTATTGAATCCATATGCAGATCGCCCTCTCTGAACTCGATTACATCCGAATCATGCTTTTTCGTGGCCTGCTCAATCATTTTGACACTTACGTCGACCCCAAGGCCGTGAGCCACCTCCAGCTCGGCCAGCAAGTCGCCTCGTCCACAACCCCACTCTAAGACACGAGACCCCGGGCGGATGTGATGACGCAACTTGCGTAGGACTTGGCTATGGAAGCCTCGTTGTTTGCCACGCGGCTTAGAGTCGTTTTCAGCAACCCAATCAAAATGCTCTTTGTAATTCATCGTATCTATGTATGAGCACAGTAAGACGCTCAATTCCTACAGCGGAAAGCAAAAAGCCCTCGTTAGCAGCATGTCTTGCCAACTACGAGTCTTTCCATTTATCTACACTTTGTGCAAACCATCGAAAAGTTTTCCGCAGGAGCAACGATCATCCGTGAAGGCGACTCTGCAAATTGTTTCTATATACTCGAAAAAGGTGCGGTCGAAATCTACGTGGATGAAACATTGTTAAACGTAATTATGTATCCGGGTTCAATTTTTGGAGAAATCGCTTTTGCGAGCGGCAAGAAACGCACTGGCAGCATAAAGGCGCGAACCGAAACGACGGTTCGCAAGTATGAATGTGATAATTTAGAGATCTTAATCTCGGAACATCCAGACGTCGCTGCTATGATAATCGAAACCTTGGCCAATCGACTCACCCGCACCACTGAAAAGCTTTCTGAGCTTGCGAAGCATTTGAACTAGAAGAACGAACTTTGTAAGGAACCTACTCAATCCCCGATACTAGCATATGAAAAAGACCTTCTTATCCATCATGCTATTTTCCTTACTTACCAATCTACTCTCTGCAGAAATCGAACTCGGCACCGCTGCTCCGCAGATCACCGCAGTCGATCAAACCGGCACACCCATCGATCTCGGCGCCGCACTCGGCGATGGCACTGCACTCGTTTTTTTCTATCCTAAGGCCATGACTGGCGGATGCACCAAACAGGTATGTAGTATACGAGATAGTTGGGATGAACTGAAAAGCCGTGGTGTTAAAACGTTCGGCGTTTCCTCAGATACTGCAGAACTACAAAAAGAGTTTAGCGATCGCTACGAGCTACCCTTTCAACTGATAGCTGACACCGAATCAGTCGTGAGCAAGGCCTTCGGAAAAGGGAGATGGAGCCGCCAAGCCTACCTATTTAAAGACGGCAAACTGGTCTGGCGCGACTTGAACGCTTCGACAACCAAGCAAGCCGAGGACGTTCTAGCAGCTCTCAACGCTTTAGAGCATTCTGCAAAAAGGTAGACCGTAGAAGTTGTAGCCACATCGTTCTGTTGCCGTGCAGCCATGTAAGAGCGTTCCTCAAAAGTTCATACGTAAAACTGTAGTGTGCGAGCTTGCTCGTCGCCCCAATTGTCGAGCCGTGTTCGGTCCAGAACTTAGGCTCAGCTGGCCTGAGCAAGCTCAGACACTACACACTACCGAATATTGGGCGCTCTGAAGATTCAAGAAATGCGCAAAGACTTTTGAGAAACACTCTAATCACTCAAATAGGCGAACGCCTCAGCAAGGTGAGGCGGCTGCATTTCGAAATGGGTCAAACGAAGCGCAGAATGCTTTAGAAAAATAGCGCTTCCGAAAGTGCTTGTTCTGGTGCCAGTGGCTTCACACGGGTAGGTATGATCTCTTTTGATTTGCCCAAATAAGCTTGGATCTCGCCCAAACTTCCATCGCTAAATTTACGCCATTGGAAATATCGATCGTCGTCATATTCCCACTCCAAGCAGAGCGAACACTCCGAGGTATCACAATTCACAGTTGAAAACTCAGCCTTCGCGGCTGCGCAATCCGTGCACTTATTACACTCTCCGAGACAGTCTTTAATCCATTCCATTAACCGCTGGCCTTCCCCTGACATTGAATCGTCGTGAGACACGGTAACTCGTTTTAATCCATGGCACAGGCTTTCGATTTTGTAGCCACTCAAGAACTGCCCGACCGCTTGGCGCACGGGCAATAAGCGCGCCTTCGCAAGATCACTCGCAGATGTCGCGCTAGGCCAATCGAGCTTCGATAAGTCCTCCGTCTCGCAGCTGCTGTCATAAACACAGCGACGCACCCCAATCAATAAGTTTTCAAAGTAGCTCTCAATGCGCTTTCCCGGAACACCGCTGAACCAATGATAGGTCGGCAAATCAGGCTCCAACCAAACCGACACCTGATTCGAGAGATAACCACAGTCCTCCGACTTGTAGCCTAGCAGCAGAGCCTCACAACAGCACATCTCTCGGTGTGACTCCCCGATATAGCACTGGCTGAAGAGCTTGGCACTCATTGAACCATCGCCAACCTCTTTCGATGGGCAAAGCACGATGATGCGACTGGGATAGCGCTGCGCGAACTGTAAAACTGTTTCAAATCGCTCTCTCGCTTGTTCTGCGCTCACATCCAAGCCAAAATGCAAAACTAAATTCATTTGTGAGGCACGAAACTCCGCAGATGCACTTGCAGGTCCGCCGTCCCACATGGTTGCAAGACGAGCGGTCACTTCCCCTACGGGAAGTTCAATACCAGGTAATGCGTCGATTAATTCAGCCATAGAAAGTATCTGTTTTGATTTTAATTGGTTCCCAGATTAAGCGGCTCAACCAGAACGACGCCATTGATGATTCTTTTCCCAAAGTAAGCGCTCACTGGCAAGAGGGCCCCAAGAACCAGATGCATAATCCTCCAGGCCGTTCTGGCCACACTCTTCCCAGTGCTTAAGGATCGGGGTAACCAACTTCCACGATGCTTCCGTTTCATCTCCTCGAATAAACAATGTGCTATCGCCGATCATTGCATCCAATATCAACCGCTCATATGCCTCAGGAGTATTCGAGCCAAAGGTCGTCGAATAACGGAAGTGCATCTTCACTGGCTGCGTGCGCGTCTCTAGACCAGGAATTTTGGAGTTCATTACTAGAGTGACGCCCTCGTCAGGCTGGATACTAATCACCATCGTGTTTGGAGCCACGTTGAATTTCTTACCCTCAGAAAACAAGATGCCTGGTGGGCGCTTAAACTGAATGGCAATCTCACTCGCGCGGCGCGCCATACGCTTACCCGAACGAATATAGAAAGGCACGCCCTGCCAACGCCAGTTATTAATCGAAAGTCGCAACGCAGCATAGGTCTCGGTAGAAGAATCTGCTGGAATACCCTCCTCCTCTTTATAGCCCTTAACTGGTTTGCCACTCACCAAACCATCTGTGTAACGCGCACGCACTACATCGCCACCGTCGGCCTTCAATTCCAAGGGCTGAATCGCTTTGATTACCTTCACCTTCTCATCGCGAATCGACTCCGGATCTAGCGACACAGGTGGCTCCATCGCCGTGAGTGCAACCAACTGCATGGTGTGATTTTGAATCATATCACGCAGCGCCCCACTGGTATCGTAATAGCCACCTCGCGTGCCCACACCGAGACTCTCTGCCACAGTGATTTGCACATTATCGACATACTCGCGATTCCACATCGGTTCGAAAATCGAATTCGCAAAACGCTGCACCAACAAGTCTTGGACGGTCTCCTTGCCCAAGTAGTGATCGATACGATACACCTGTGGCTCTTCAAATACGCTATTGATCACAGAGTTTAACTCACGCGCAGACTCGAGATCACGACCGAAAGGTTTTTCAATAATGACCTTTGATGCGATCTTTGTATGCACATGCGCCTTCGCCATGCCACTGCGCCCCAAGTTCTTAATGATCGGCTGAAATACCCCCGGCGGCGTAGAGATATAAAAGAGACGCTGAACATCGCGCCCCAGGTCGCTTTCGATCTTATTGATGCGCTCAGCCAAGGACTTAAAAGCATCCAAATCGTCGTATCCACCATCGTGATACACCATATTCTGACGCACACGCTCCCAAATATCTTTATTAAGAGGCCGACGAGAATGCTCATCAATGGCCTCATCCATGATCTCACGAAAGGAGTCATCTTCAATCGGCTTGCGCCCGTAACCTATTAGGTGGAACTCGCCTGGCAGCAAGTTATCCACGCCAAGGTTGAAAATCGCAGGCACCAACTTGCGCGCGGTCAAATCACCCGAAGCACCAAAAATGACCATTACAGTCGGCGGCGCGCCACGATGCTTGCTCAAGCCCTTTAAAAAAGGATGTCTCTGTTCTTCGGTTTCGTTAGTCATAACTTAAAGGTTTTTGTGCGGTATAGTGCTTATTAAAAAGTGATACATTCGTGTAATGTCGAACGGCCCCGCTACCACTGTTGGAAATGGCAACGTCTATAATGTCAAAACGGAAGTGTTTTGGTGGATTTTGCAATTGCTTTAAATAGTTCTTATACGCTCGCTGCAAAACCTCTTTTTTATGCTTTCCGACTGAATGATAGCCAGAAACGAGCGCATTTTCGGATCGAGCGCGCACTTCAATGAAAACCAGCACCGCTCCGTCGCGACAAATCAAATCGACCTCATCCCGCTTATGACGCCAGTTCCGGACGATTACCTTGTAGCCAAGCTTCCGTTTACAATAGTCAGCCGCCAAATTTTCGCCAAACTGGCCGCGTTCCGCGCGCGTGCTCTCTGCAGGTAACTTTTTTGAGTAACCAAAAATTCGCTCAAGCAGGTGATGAATTATATTCACAGGCAGATAGATACTAAATTACGATGTCTCGATACTAAATACAGTTTCAGCCCATCCAACAACTATCAACAACCAAGACTCCACATCCATCACACTGATCGTCGGCGCAGGGCTTGCAGGCTGCTTGCTTGCGTGGCGCCTTGAGCAGCGTGGGCTCGCTTTTCGGATCATCGGTAGTTCGTCACTGCCAAACGCATGGTCCGTAGCGGCGGGTATTATCAATCCAGTCACTGGACGTTGGATGACTAAGAGCTGGAATATCGACACCCTCTTACCTGAAGCAATTCGCACCTATCAGTCGATTGAGCGATATTTTGGCATCAAGGTGTATTACCCAATGCCAGTCAGACGCTACTGCCAAAATGCAGAAGATGTTAAACGCTGTGGCCGCCGCATTCGTAATCCACGTTATTTAGGCGTGGTAGGCAACTACTGTAAGGCCGGAGCGGGTCCAAGTGCAATCCGCGACACACACGGCAGTTTTCAGATCCTCAAGGCAGGCTATGTCGACCTCCCAGTGCTCATCCAAGCGCTACAGAAACACTTTATTGCTGAAGGGAAGCTGCAGGATGAACAGTTCAACTATTCAACACTGCAAGCCAATGCAGGGAATTGGTGCTACAAAAACCTCAAAGCGAAACGTGTCGTTTTTTGCGAAGGAACTGGCGTCACCCGTAACCCTTGGTTTCAGCACCTGCCACTCACACCCGCAAAAGGAGAGACTCTAATCGTAAGCTCCGCATCCTTAAAACTACCGCCGAGTATCTATCATAGCACCAAATGGCTTCTCCCTTACGAAGCGAAGCGCTTTCGTGTCGGCGCGACCTATGACGAATCCGACCTAGACCCGACACCCACAGCAGCAGGGCAGGCAGAACTACTCAGCAACACGAAAGCGATCTTATCTGAAGACCACACGCTACAAGTCGAAGCTCACATGGCCGGACTACGCCCGAGCACACAAGACGCACGTCCTTTCCTTGGTAGGCACCCAGATGCCTCAGGCCTATTCATCCTCAATGGCCTAGGCTCCAAAGGTGCATCGGTAGGCCCCGAAATGAGTCGCCAGCTCATTAACCATATTTTCGACAATGAAGCACTCGACCACGAAGTAGACATCGCTCGTTACACATAATATACCCTCCCAATGCAACTCACCGAACTGGCACATCAATATTTGGCGCAGCACTTATCCGAAGGCGCGCTCGCAATCGATGCCACTGCAGGAAATGGTCACGATGTGCTTAAAATGGCACAGTTGGTCGGAACTACAGGCAGTGTCATCGCCATCGACATCCAAACGAGTGCGCTCGAATCCACCCGCGAGCGGCTCGAGAAGGCGGAGGTCACCACTGCGACACTTATCAAAGGCGATCATGCCAAAGTTTTTGACACTCTACTCAATGACTACCTAAGCCAAGCAGCTGCGATTACTTTTAACTTAGGTTACCTACCAGGCAGCGATAAAAGTGTTCAAACCCAGCCTGCCAGCACCCTACGTGCACTTGATACTGCAATAAAACTGCTCGCACCAAAGGGCGCATTACTGGTCACTGCTTACCGCGGACACGAAGGCGGGATAGAGGAGTCGAAGCAGGTCGAGCAATGGATGCTGGATCAGGAATCTAATGGACACATCGTCGAATACCATGAGCCACAAGCCTTGCGCATCCCACCAATACTTTGGGTATTCAAACCCGCCTAACTATCGCGGAACTAGCACTCCAAAGTCTAGTTCATGCACTTCAAGGAAGTCCCCCTCATACTGCCTCGAAGTCACCAAATGAATGCGCATGTCATACGCTTTTTTAGGCGAATTAAAGGGCAGAATTAATCGTTGAACTCCATCAGAATGTCCCCATGGCAACTGTAAAGGCTTATCCGTTCGTATCACTTTCCCATTGTCGTCCTTCCAAACCAGTTTCATCTGGGTGCGATTGTCTGGGCTGACATTCCAAGCGATTTTTGTATCTAAAAGGTAACTACGTTCTGGCAGCACCGGGACATCGCGAAAAAACGAGACAATGTCTGCACCTTCGATACGAACACCCGCGCTTGCCCCTTCAATTCCAGTCACATTCAAATGCTCATAAGGGCGTAAATCGAAAAACCAGCGATCCACTCGTGGTAAGTCAGGCCCGAGGAAGTTCAAGCGATACGTGCCGATATGAGGCAAGGTCACATCATCCAAAACTGACCTAAAGACCTGCTTTCCGCGCCTCCAATCAATTAGGCCATATTTGTCTTCCGCCTCTGATAGATTCCCCATTGCCGAGAGTCCCACCAAAGCCAATGGTTCCGGATTCGTTTGCATCTGCCGAGTGAATGTTTTGAGACGTGCGTGCATGGGTCCTGCGACCACTTCTGCTGCAGCCTTTCGATACACCGCACGTTTAGCTCGGTATGAGTTTAGCCGAGCTTTAAGATCTGGAGAGTGATCCAAGCTGCCTTGGATTAACTCAAGACGCGCCTGATGAAATTCAGCGTAAGCCTCAGTTAATGAGAACGCATCTGATACGATTTGCACACGAGCACTACGCTTCATATCGCCCTGCACGGCTTGCTTAGCAGCTTCAAGAGAAGCTCTCATCTGCATCAAGACCGCTTTGGAAAATAAGCCTATCCCTGCTTCATCTTTGTAAAATTTTATCCAATCTGCTTTGCCCTCATTCTCGTTACGATGTTGTTCAGCAGTCTCATAAAACGAACGGATGTCCTCAGCTGCGGCACCGAAAAAGTGGGTGTAGAATTCATCCAGCAACGCCTCTGCGTCTTGCTCGGGGTCCCACAACAATTCCGATGAAAGCCATGCCTTCGCACCATCCATTCCCCAAGTGCTTGAAAGTTCCGAAAAGAACACATCGACTCCTTCTTTGTTCAAACATCGTAAGCTCTCGGCGATCCATTGATTCAGCTGACGCGGATACGGATACGGAGCACCAAAATAGTAATCCCATGTCGCAATACGTTCTGCCCCCGACTTTGACCAGCGACGAATAAGCGCTTCATCCTCATTGCGATACTCAGGGTCGTGCCATTGCGCTCGATCCGAAGTCAGCACAGGCATCACACGTGGATGCAATCGTATGCTCGGTGAGGGCTCAGTCCAATAGTAGGCAAGCGCCGTGAGGTAACGTTCCTCGCCATTCGCGTTCTTCCAAGCTCCAGCTTCGTTGAAGACCTTTTCAGCGACGGCATTCATAAAGCCAAAGACGTAATCAGTGTAATCGGGTCGCTGACGAAAATACTTTAGGGGAGTGACCAGCGCTTGAGTTTCTCCAGACTCGTCAAAGAGAATGTTATCGTTGATCGACAGGGAAAAGCTCAGCGCGCTTGGATGCTTTTTAAAATAGCTTAAGGCTGCCTCTGCAGCAATTTCCACAGCGCGTGGATGTGCTAAATTCGGCTGAGCGTCGGTGCCTCGGTGACCTTTGGGCTCAGGCCTACTCCCTTTAACCATCGCAAACACTTCCGGATCATTTTCATACAATTCAGGTGTAAACACATTAGCCAGCGCATGATTAAATTGAAACGGTTGATTTAAACGGTTTCGACGACTGTAATCTCGGTCAACCCAAGTCATTGCTCGCTGGATAAAGGCAGGCGCTACAAACCAACGACTACGAGGTAACTTATTTGGCACCTCACCAACATACTCCAGACCTAGCTCTCCTGACCAATACCAGCGGGCACCGAATACATCTTTACACAGTTGATAAATACCATTTGCCAAGCCCTCGTGTGAAGACGCAGAGACTCGGACATTTGTGCGCTCGAGCTGAATCATAAAACCGCCTGTTGAATCGATCGGCTCGCGGAGGCTCAAAATAATTGAATGCTTTGTGGATAAAGCTGCCGGTTCGCAGCGCTCTAAATTAATCCCCATGCGATCCGATATCACCATCAACAAATCCTCAACAGCTGCTTGAACTTTCGGCGGGGCACCCGCAGGCAGGACAATATATTGCATGCTGGCTAACTCTAAATTCGCTGAGCCAAGCAACCGTTCGGGCTTCCAAATCGGGGCCCGTGGCGTTGCCTGCGCCAAGAAAATTGGCAGCAGTAAAAATAAGTAGGTGGTGGTCTGAAGCTTCAGCATGGGTAGTCGCGTATTGCATCTAAATCGTATCGGCTAGCAAAGACATTTCTCTAAATCAGAGCACAAAAAAGAGGCGCCCGCATTCGCGGACGCCTCTGAAAGAGCCGAAACTCAACAGGTCTTAGTAAACCTGTGTTGCTTCTTCTTCAGGAACTGGAGTCTTAAGAAGATCGGAGCTCATTTGAGCCTTGAAGCGTGAGTCGCCTTCAGAGACGGCCTCAGCAACAACGCGGAACTCGATGATTTCCTTAGCTGCAAGCACTGGGTAAGCTGCGAAGTCTACGTTGTTTCCAGAGATGGTGCCTTGTGTGTCACCAGCAGCAGATACTACCTTGAGGCTGCCTGGAAGCTGAACCTTAAGTCCAACATTTGTATCACGAGCAGTGCCTTGGTTAGTGATCTGAATCACGTATGTTGTTTGCTCACCTACTAGAAGTGGATCCTCTGTATCGATCACCTCGATAAGAAGGGCTGGGTAGCCGCGCCACTCTGTGCAGGCTTCAGCAGAATCGCTTAAGCCATATTCACCAGAGCTCGCACCCACTTGGTTGCAGTATGTGCCTTCTTGAAGACCGAGAACTGTAACATCGAAGCTCTTAGTTTCACCAGCAGCGAGGCTAGTGTTCCATGTAGCTGTGTTACCGTTGATTGTAGCACCAGGAGCTGTGAGCAACTTGTTTTGTGATGGAACTGTGTCCACAACCACTACGTCTGTAAGTGGCACATCACCAGTGTTCGTTGCTGTAAGTGTGTAAGAAGCTTTCTTACCAACGAATTGCATTGGTGTGCCTTCCTTAGTCACTTCGAGACCAGCTTCAACTACCTTCACACAAGCGTCGTCGGAGACGGAGCCAGCATTTGAAGAGGATGCGACCGCATTGTTGCAGTGGTCGCCTGTTGCAGCAGCTGTCGTGTTGATTGTAACATCACGGCTTTCACCCGGAGCGAGCGTGCCAATGTTTGTTGTAAGTGTGCTGTTGCCGCTGTCATGAGAAACGCCAGCAGGAAGCGTATCTGTAAGAACAACATCGTAAGCACAGAAGTTACCAACATTAGTAACGGTGATGTTCCAAGGAACACCCGCACCAAGAAGAACTTGTGGGTTTGGAGTTGTCTTTGTGATCGCGAGCTCAGGAACACCAACAGATGTTGTTGTGCAAGCTTCTGGGTAGGCAACCACTGTAGCACAGTTGCTGAAGTCAGCAGCTTGTGTTGCTTTAACAACAAGCTGAAGCGGTGTAGTTGAACCCTTCTCTACGTTGTAGAGTGTCCACTTAACAGAGCTACCAGAAACTTCTGCTTCTGGAGTGCTGGATACATAGACTGTGCCCGCAGGGATTTGCTCTTCAACGACGATGCGCTTTGCTTTTTCCTTTGCTGTAACTGTGTAGTCATAGCTGAAAGGAGTGTTCAGCGCAACCATTGCGGGTGCTGTCTTATCAAGACGAACAAGGGACTTGTTCACGTAATCTGTTACTGTGCCTGCATCGCAGTCAACTACAGGAGCCGGCGCTGGAGCAGGTGCTGCAGGTGCTGGCTTTGGATTATCACGGAAATCGTGAATGTGGCGGTTGCCAGACGGAGTCTTAAGATTGAAGACCGTCGTGTTAGGCGTTTCAGACACTGTAAAATTCTTGCCTGCATCCGGATTTCTTGCAGCAGAAAGCTGAGAAGCGGAGAGTGCAATGAATGCTACCAATGTAGAAGCCCCAAGGAACTTTTTCATTATATTCATATTTTATCGTTATGTGGTTAGTTTGCTTTTAGACGAACGGAGCGCGTTCAACTATCATCAAGATTATAAAGATGAGCAATAAACCTTAGCACACAAATGCTCTAAATCGAGTAAAAATATCGTTTAAAAAAAGATAAGCAATGACTCTACGCTCAATTTCAATGCGCAAGCGCCACTAATACCCAGTCATCTACTGAGTAAAACACCCTATCGCAAAAAAAAAGACGTATTGCTCTGATCAATACGTCTTTAAAAGGTAGTTAACTCGCGATTACAAAACTGGCTGAAAAAAGTTTTTAACCTGCGCAACTGCGTAATCTCTATTTAACTGTGCAATCATATCGAGCGGAATCCCCTTTGGGCATGCCGCTTCGCATTCACCGATGTTGGTGCACCCGCCGAAGCCTTCGCCGTCCATGGTCGTCACCATCGCGAGCGAACGACGGTCCTTCTCTGCTTTACCTTGTGGCAAGCTGTTCATGTGCGAGACCTTGGCAGCGGTAAAGAGCATCGCAGAGGCATTTGGACATGCGGCAACGCACGCACCGCAACCGATGCAGGCGGCAGCATCCATCGCATAATCTGCGATTTGCTTCGATATTGGCATTGCATTCGCGTCGACTGCGCTGCCCGCGCGGCCCGTAATAAAACCGCCCGACTGAATAATTCTATCCAGCGGCGAGCGATCAACGACCAAGTCTTTAATAACTGGAAACGGCTTCGCCCGCCAGGGCTCGATAGTAATCGTTTGTCCATCGTGAAAGTGACGCATGTGCAACTGGCAGGCCGTGGTGCCGTTTTCAGGACCATGCGGCATGCCATTAATCGTCATTGAGCACATACCGCAAATACCTTCGCGACAGTCATGGTCAAAGGCTACAGGCTCGTGCCCCCCCTCAACCAGTTGCTCGGAGAGGATGTCGAGCATCTCCAAAAAGGAGGAGTCCTCGGAAATGTTTTCGAGCTGATATTCGACAAACTTACCGACATCTAAGCGGTTCTTTTGACGCCAAACGCGAAGTGTAAGATTCATTGTTTTTTCCATCGTTCGTATTGGTTGGCTTCTTATTTGTAGCTACGAGTGACGAGCTTAACGTTTTCGTAAATGAGTGGTTCTTTGTGTAACTGAGGGTCGGTATCGTCGCCCTGGTATTCCCACACGCCGGCAAAAGTGAAGTTATCGTCGTCGCGTTTCGCTTCTCCATCATCAGTTTGGTGCTCCACGCGGAAGTGACCTCCGCATGACTCTTCACGCATGAGGGCATCGCGACACATCAGCTCGCCGAATTCAATAAAGTCAGCCACGCGACCTGCACGTTCGAGCTCTGGATTCAAGCTATCCGCATCACCTACCACGCGGAGATTGCTCCAGAACTCTTTCTTAAGTGCTTGAATTTCTTTTATCGCTTCTTCGAGACCTTCCTTACTACGAGCCATACCACATTTTTCCCAGACGATATTGCCCAGGCGCTTGTGGAAAGATCGTGGCGACTCGGTGCCATTGATCGACATAAACTTCTCGATGCGCCCCTTAACATCCGCTTCAACTTCAGCGAACGCTGGGTGATCGGTCGTTACCTGACCTGCAGCAGCCACGCCTTGTTCACCAAGGTAGTTACCGACTGTGTAAGGTAACACGAAATAACCGTCTGCGAGGCCCTGCATGAGTGCCGAGGCACCCAGACGGTTTGCACCGTGGTCAGAGAAATTAGCTTCGCCCCCAACAAACATGCCAGGAATCGTGGATTCCAAATTATAGTTTACCCAAAGACCGCCCATTGTGTAGTGCACCGCGGGGAAAATCATCATTGGCGTCTCGTATGGATTGTCTCCAGTAATGCATTGATACATTTCAAAGAGATTGCCGTAACGCTCTTCGATCGTCTTCTGTCCGTCGCGCTTAATTGCATCACGAAAATCGAGGAATACTCCAAGACCGGTCGTCGCCACGCCACGACCTTCGTCGCACGCCTCCTTGGCCGCCCGCGATGAAATATCACGAGGGGCTAGGTTACCGAAACTTGGATATTTGCGCTCTAGGAAATAATCGCGATCGTCTTCAGCCACATCGTTTGGATTTAACTTCCCTTCACGAATCTGCTTTGCGGTGTCGGCACTCATTGGCGCCCAGACTCGACCATCGTTACGAAGCGACTCAGACATAAGGGTCAGCTTTGACTGCTGATCGCCATGAACTGGGATACAGGTTGGGTGAATCTGCGTGTAGCACGGGTTCGCGAATCCGGCGCCGCGCTTGTGAGCACGATACGCGGCAGTCACATTGCAACCCTGTGCGTTGGTTGAGAGAAAAAATACATTGCCGTAACCGCCCGTTGCAAGAACGACGCAATCGCCAGCGTGGCGTGACACCTCGCCGCTAATCATGTTGCGGACGATGATACCTTTGGCGTGACCGTCGACCTTCACCACGTCGAGCATCTCGTGGCGGTTATACATCTTAACCTTACCGAGACCAATCTGTTTACTCAAAGCAGCGTAAGCCCCGAGGAGCAATTGTTGGCCGGTCTGACCTCGAGCATAAAAGGTGCGAGACACCTGAGCGCCACCGAAAGAACGATTGGCGAGGTAGCCGCCATATTCGCGAGCAAATGGCACTCCTTGAGCAACGCATTGATCGATGATGTCCGCACTCACTTCGGCGAGACGATACACGTTGGCTTCACGAGCGCGATAGTCCCCGCCCTTTACGGTATCGTAAAAAAGACGTTTCACGCTATCACCATCGTTTTGGTAATTCTTTGCCGCATTGATACCGCCTTGCGCCGCAATACTGTGCGCGCGACGTGGGCTATCTTGGTAGCAAAAACAGGAAACGTTGTAGCCCTGCTCAGCAAGACTGGCTGCTGCGGCCCCACCAGCGAGGCCAGAGCCAACCACGATTACATGATATTTCCGACGATTCGCTGGATTGACCAGCTTCATGTTGAACTTGTGCGACGACCACTTGTTTTCGAGCGGTCCCTCAGGAATTTTTGAATCAAGATTCATTATCGTGCAGTCCTATTTGTGAAGTGTTTCTGTGATTGCGGCAACTGGCTCACCAGCGCCTCCGGTTGGATCTTCTTTCAAGATGCCTGCGAGCGTCGCAACCGGGATGATTGCAAAGCCTAGAAAAATCACCCAACCGTAAATCAACGCGATTTTGTCTAGACGCTTGCGCCAGAGAGAGTTTCGCAAGCCCACGCTTTGAAACATACTACTGAAACCATGAGAAAGGTGCAGACAGAGGAGGCCCGTTGCGATGATGTAAAAAAGTGAGACCCACCAAACCTGAAAGCCATCCACCATCATGTCATTCACGTTGAAAGTCATTACCGGCGCACCCTCTTTCATCACTACGTGACCGTTCTTAACTAGCGGCACTTCAACTGGCGACATGACGGATTCGTCGTTGTATTCCATCGAAGGGATCACCCGCGCGGTGTAGTGCGCAATGTGGAACACGATAAACGCGAGCAGTATTAACCCACTCACACGCATGGTGCGTGCGCCATAGGAAGCTTGGATTGGCTTATCCTCATCGTAACCTTGTGGACGCGCCTTACGATTGTCCAAGGTAAGCGAGATAGCCGCCCAGAGGTGCACCGCGATCGTGCCGAGCAAAAATAGGCGTATCGCCCACAGCCCAGAAGTCGGCAGCACATGATGCAATTTGTAGGCATACGCGTTGATCACATCTGCTCCAAGAAAGATTTGAAGGTTACCCAGCATGTGCCCGAGCACAAATAGCACGAGAACCAAGCCGGATAAGGCCATTAGAATTTTCCGCCCGATGGTGGACTTTAAAAAGCTACACAGTGAACACATAATCTTTATTTCCAGTATTATATAATCTTATGACAAGCGAGGATCATTACAAACTACTAGAACCGCAAACCCAATCTATAAGGATTTACAATAGAGCCTATTAGCATTAGCCATCCTGAATCTTGATTCTTTAGTCTCTGCTTGCGCATCAGCCGAGGTAGATACGCGGGCACTGTTATTTGTCGACACTTAAATTAAATAAACTTATTATTGCCGTGCCTTAAAAGCAGTATTACTTATCACAGGCTTCGCACTATCGACACTTTATCTTGAAAAAAGTTTGCCAAGGGTGAAGGCCAAGCAATTGAATGCGCGCACGGAGGCGGCCACTTCATTGTCAGCTTCCGTTTTTTCATTATGACGCAGTCAAAGTCCAGCAACATGAAATACATTTTCGTCACCGGAGGCGTGGTCTCCTCTCTCGGCAAAGGCCTCACTTCAGCAGCTCTCGGAGCTCTTCTTGAACAGCGCGGACTTAAAGTGCGACTGCAAAAGTTCGACCCATACTTAAATGTAGACCCAGGCACCATGAGCCCCTTTCAACACGGCGAGGTATATGTGCTCAACGACGGCGCCGAGACCGACCTCGACCTGGGCCACTACGAACGCTTCACCTCTGGTGAACTCAGTCGCCTCAACAATCTCACCTCTGGCAAAGTCTACGAGACGGTCCTCCAAAAAGAGCGCCGCGGCGATTACCTTGGCGCAACCGTGCAAGTTATCCCACACGTCACCAACGAAATTAAACAACGCATCTATGAGGGAGCAGGCGATGATGTCGACGTGCTTATCACTGAGCTCGGCGGAACCATCGGCGACATCGAAGGCCTCCCATTTCTCGAAGCAATGCGTCAATTCAATCTCGAAGTGGGCCGCGATAATGTGCTTTTTCTACACTGCACATTACTTCCCTACTTGAAGGCCGCAGGTGAGCTCAAAACGAAGCCAAGTCAGCAGTCTGTAGCGAAACTTCGCGAGATTGGTATTCAACCAGACATTCTCGTTTGTCGCACAGAGCACCCAATGACAAATGACATGCGCCAGAAGCTTTCCCTCTTCTGTAACGTGCCAGTAAAGGCCGTGATCGAAGAAATGGATGTCGAAACTTCGATCTACGAACTTCCTCTGGCACTCAAAGCAGAAAATATTGATGACCTCGTGATCGATCATCTAGGGCTCGATGCTCCCGACAGCGACATGAAAGTTTGGCACGATGTCGTGCGCCGCCTCAAAGCCCCAAGCCACAAGGTAGAAATCGGCGTGGTAGGCAAATACATCGAGCTGCAAGATGCCTACAAATCCGTTTATGAGTCCATCATTCACGCGGGCATCTCAAATGACGCATCAGTCCGCATAGTTCGTCTCGACGCGGAAGACTTAGAGAAAAACCCAGCTAAATACTTGGCAACACTCGACGGCATTCTAATCCCAGGTGGTTTCGGAGATCGCGGCACTGAGGGTAAGATTGCAGCGGCTAAATTTGCACGAGAAAATGGCATTCCTTACTTTGGTCTCTGTCTCGGCATGCAGATTGCAGTGATCGAATTTGCTCGAAATGTTGCAGGACTCGAAGACGCGAACAGCACCGAATTCAACCCCGAGACAAAACATCCCGTGATCGACATCATGGAAGACCAAAAAGACCTCAAGACAAAGGGCGGCAATATGCGCCTGGGTGCCTGCCCGTGCAAACTCTCGAAAGATAGCTTTAGTATTCACGCCTATGGTCAAGAAATGGTCGAAGAACGCCACCGCCACCGCTTCGAATTTAACAACGTCTACCGCGACCAACTCAAGCAAGCAGGTCTACGAATCGCTGGCACCAACCCAGAACGCGACCTTGTGGAAATCATCGAAATCCCCGATCACCCATGGTTTGTAGCAGTCCAATTCCACCCAGAATTTAAATCTAAGCCAAACGCTGCGCACCCATTGTTTGCGAACTTCATCGCAGCAGCACTTAAATATAAGAAGTAGGAGATGGTTAAGCCGTGGTTTGAGTTTTACCTCCATTACTGGTGTTCGAACACAACCAGAAGCCAATCGTAACGGACATATGACAGCGTTTACCCCAAGCAACCCATTGGCTTACTGGATGCTCGCACTGTTCGCCCTTCTAAGTGCTGGTTGCAGCTCGACTCGCGACCCAGGACTCTATCTCAGTCACTTCCAGCTCAAAGATCCTATAGTTTCAGACTTTGAAGTCTGCGAGTCCTCAGGTTGCCGAAAAATTTCTCGTCTCGCATACAGCGAAGAAGAGTGGCAAAGCATCGTAAACATCTTTGAGCCAGCACCCACAACCTCGGCGGAAGAGCGAGCGCGTCTCATCATCGCAATTGGCGCCATGGAAACCATCATCGGAAGTAAGAACGGCACCTCTGCCGATAACATGAAGAACGACCGCCGTGTGGTTACTGGGCCACAGCTAGACTGTATCGCTGAAGCCGCAAACACCACCGTCGCACTCATCTTACTCGACCAAGAAGGCCTCATCAAACACCACCGAATCGGCTACCCACAGCATCGCGGATTTTTTCAAGGCCGCTTGCCGCACAATACCGCAAGTATTTTTGACAACCAAACAGGCGCACACTACGCGCTAGATTCATGGTTCTACGCAGGCGGTGAACCCCCCATCTGCGTGCCAGTCTCCGTCTGGAAAGCGGGCTACGACCCCCATAAAGAAACCAGTTCGAGTGATTAGTTCGAGTTCGAGGCTACTGCAGTTCAATAGAAACACTCGCACTCAAATCGGCGCACTCACTTGATTTCCAAAAGAGTCCAACTACTCTACCCATTCGTCACTCAAACTATAAACTCGAACTAGCAACTCGAACAACGGCGTAGCCGTTTCCAATCATGAATCCTTACACATACCCAACACGCCTGAAAGCCATCTGGACTGCAGCCGTTGAAAAATATCAATCGGGCCATCAAAAACCAGAAGGTTTTCTCGACGAAGCCACACTCGCGGAACTCGCAAGTATAGGTCTCAACGTCATGGACGTCTTTGACTACGCTGAAGACTTCGTCGCAGGACAAGCTCCCGACTTCGAAACCTTTCTGATGGTCTGCGAGGCCAGGCGCGACTATTTCCTCACCAATCAAGAGGGCAAGCCCTCCGAAAAACGCCTAGATTCGTCCACACTTCCCGCGAAAGACTTAGAAACACGCGGCATTGTTTGGCTCCCACGCATTATTCCGAAAGCGATCGCAAAGCTCAAAGGCGAGCTGCCACCAGAAACCATGTATGGCTGTGGAGGTGATCGTCGCTTCTTCAAAACCAATAACATCAACGCGGCAGAATTTCTCCGCGTCGCGTGGGCCTATGAGGACGAACCTGAAAAAATTGCCGACTGGGTTGAAGCACGACGTCAGTCATCCTAGCGAGACGGGCATTCTTCTCTGTGATTCTACTAAAAATTGCCCACACATGCTTCAAGCTTACTAAAACTCCGGCTTGATCTTATCTTGTAATCGGTAATTTTCAAAAGTCCGCTCGATCCACTCGGCGGACTTTTTTCATTATGGATAAATTAGCCGAAATCATGGCCGCCAAGCGGCTCGCAATCCAAAATCAGATTCGCCCCGTGCGCGATTCCGAGTTGGAACGCTTGAGCCGTATGCAAACACAAGGCGGCAGCTTCCTCAAAGCGCTCGCCCGCAAAGACCGCCTATCCGTCATTTCCGAGATCAAGCGTAAGTCTCCCTCCGCTGGCGAAATTGCTGCGGCCGATCTCGACGCAGTCGAGCAAGCACGCAAATATGTAAACGCCGAGGCAGACTGTTTCTCAGTGCTCACCGACACCGATTATTTTGGCGGCACACTGCAAGACCTGTGGGATGTCGTTGAATTCCTCGAAGTGCACAACCGTAAGACTCCTTGCCTACGCAAAGACTTCATGGTGCATCCCGTGCAAGTCGTCGAAGCCGCCGAAGCCGGCGCACGCGCCATCCTCATAATTGTCCGTGCGCTGGAAGACGATGAAATCAAAGCACTTTACGATGCCGCCAATCTCGCAGGCCTCGATTCACTTTTCGAAATTCACGAAGAATCCGAACTCGAAAAGGCACTCAAATTCGATCCAAAAATCGTAGGCGTCAACAACCGCGACCTCAAGCGCTTTAAGACCGACCTCGCGGTATCCGAATTACTGATACCGCAAATTCCAGACAACATCATTAAGGTCAGTGAAAGCGGGATCTTCGACGTCGAAGACGCCGAACGCGCCAGCGCCTGCGGAGCCGATGCCATCCTCGTCGGCGAAGCCCTCATGCGCGCCGAAGACCCCGAAGCACTTGTCGAAGCCTTTCACAACGCCTGAGCGAACGTCGAACATTGAACGCTCAACATCCAATATTGAATCACTCACGGGTAGAATTCGACGTTCCAAGTTCGACGTTCGACGTTCGACGTTCACGCTAAGCGCCATGCCTTTAAGTCCTACA
>JABBCA010000041.1:1432-4579 GCA_018607135.1 Opitutales bacterium | reverse complement strand
GTTCGACGTTCGACGTTCGACGTTCACGCTAAGCGCCATGCCTTTAAGTCCTACAGCCACACGCGAGCTGCTCGAACAACTCAAGCATTTTCCCAATAAAAAGCTAGGGCAGAACTTTCTCGTCGACGGCAACATCGTGCGCAAGTCCATCGAGCTCGCAGAGATCAGTGAGGGCAGCAATGTGGTCGAAGTCGGCCCAGGCCTTGGCACATTAACCAAAGCGATTCTAGCCAGTGGCGCCGAGCTATGGGCAGTCGAACGCGACGCCACCTTAGCTGAGCACCTGCGCACCCACGTCCTGCCCGAACAGCCCAGGTTACATCTCGTCGAAGGCGACTGCCTCGACTTCCCCCGCGCTGAGCTTTCAGAGGACAAAGCCGCTGCAGGCTATCGCATCGTGGCCAACCTCCCCTACGCAGTCTCCACCCCATGGATGGATGCCATACTCTCTGGCGAACTCCCCGAGCGAATGGTGCTGATGCTACAAAAAGAAGCAGGCGACCGCTACGCCGCACCACACGGCAGCAAAACGTTCGGCGGAATTTCCATCTTCCTCCAGTCTGCCTTCGAAGTGCACAGCAAGCACCTCGTCAAAGCACAATGCTTCCACCCCGCCCCAAAGGTCGATTCCGTGCTCCTTCGTCTGGACCGCAAAGAGAACGCCATCCGCTTCTCAACAACCGCCCGCGACTGCGTGCGCCGCATCTTCACCCAACGCCGTAAACAACTAGGAGCACTCTGTAAACGAGACCCACAAGCCGAAGCACTCGAGTGGTTCAACTCACTCGTCGAACAGGGCGTCTCCGAAACCATCCGCCCCGAAGCACTCGCGCTGGAGCACTGGCAAGCGTTGGCTGAAAAGCTGAAAGACTAAAAAGCTGAAAGCTCCGCGACAGCTTTTCAGAGTTTTGGCGTTTTAAATTTTCGCCTTTCAGCGCTTCAGCTTTTCAGCTTTTCTCACCCCCATGAATCCAATTAAATGGAAACTCCACTGGCAGATCCTGCTGACGCTCGCACTTTCAGCACTCTTTGGTCTATTTCTCATGCCCGTCCTCGGCGCAGGCCCCAGCGAGCACATCGTCGCGTTTTGCCAATTTATCGGCAAGCTGTTTATGAATGCACTCAAGATGGTGATCGTGCCGCTCATAGTGGCGTCCATCATCAGCGGAGTCATGCACCTCGGTTCCGAAAAAGGCGTCGGGCGCATGGGATTTAAAACCTTTCTCTATTATACCTTCAGCGGTGCGATCGCCGTTATCGTTGGTCTGATTGTCGTCAACCTCATCGGCCCTGGCCGAATTGATGCCGAAACCGCAACTGCAATGCTCGGTCAAGGCGCTGAGACCTCCGTCAGCCAAGGCCTGATGAGTAAAGTCGAAGGCCGCAGCTCCAGCGATCTCTTCGAGATTTTTCTCCGCATGTTTCCCTCCAACATCGTCGATGCCGCCACCAACAACGGGCAACTCCTCGGCGTCATCACCTTCTCCATTTTATTCGGCGTCTTCATCGGCAAGCTCAAGCTCGAGCAGCGCGAGATACAACAGAAGTTCTGGGACAGCGCTCAAGAAGTCATGCTCAAGCTCACCGACTTCATCATACGCTTCGCCCCTATCGGCGTCTTCGGCCTCGTCACCCCAGTGCTCTACACCGCACCCTTTGGTGATCTCATCGGCGCGATTTTCTGGTTTTTCATCACCGTGCTCCTTGCACTCGCGATCCATTTTTTCATCAGCCTCGGACTCGTCCTTAAATTCGTCGGCAAGGTCAACCCCATCACTCATTACAAAGAGATGGCACCCGTGCTCCTCACCGCATTTTCGACAGCAAGCTCCTCAGCAACCTTACCACTGACTATCGACACCGTCGAAGAGCGCGCTGGAGTCTCTAAGAAAACCTGCTCCTTCACCCTTCCGCTCGGCGCGACTGTCAATATGGATGGCACCGCTCTTTACGAATGCGTCGTCGTCATCTTCATCGCACAGCTCTACGCCGCCACCGGGCAAATCGCGCTCGGTATCGGTGATCAATTGCTTGTCGTCTTTCTCGCGCTCACCACAAGTATCGGCGTCGCGGGCATCCCCGCCGCAAGCCTCGTCGCGATCTCCGTCATTTTACCTGCTGTCGGACTCCCCGTCGAAGCTATCGGGGTCGTCTGGGTCACCGACCGTATCCTCGACATGTGCCGCACCTCCGTAAATGTCTTTAGCGACACCGTTGGCGCCGTCACCATCGCCAGCACCGAAGGAGAAACACCTTATGGGAAAACGCTGGAAAACTGAAATTCGGAAACGCTGAAAACAGCACCAAGAACTCTCATTGTTTGTTCCTTCCGCTGCCCATAGGGCACCCGCGTCAGCACCCCTTCGGGGCAAACTGCAGACAGTTCACCCTCTTCGCGCTACTCGCGCTACTCGCGCTTTGTCAGCTTTTCAAAATTTCAGCCTTTCAGCTTTTCAGTATTTCAGCATTTTAAATTCGATGAAAACTGACCAACGCCTCGCCGAACTCGGCATCGAACTCCCTTCCGCACCCGCACCCGCTGGCAACTACGTCTCAGCCATGCAAGTCGGCCAACTACTCTATATCTCTGGAGCCATTTGCCTCGTAAATGGAGAAATGACTCACACGGGTAAAATTGGTGAAACACGCGATCTTGCTTACGGGCAAGCGGCCGCCAAAGTCTGCGCACTCAATCTACTCGCCGTCGCCAAAGGACACATCGGGGATCTCGATAAAATCAGCCGCGTGGTGCAGCTCAATGGATTCGTCAATGGCGTGCCCGGCTTTGCTGACAGCCCAGCTGTGATCAACGGCGCATCCGACACGATGGTCGAAATCCTAGGCGACCGCGGCCGCCACACCCGTGCAGCAGTTGCTGTGACAGGTCTGCCTAAAGACACCACAGTAGAGATCCAAGCGATCTTCGAAGTCACTGCCTAGCTGCAGCGCCGAACTGGAACTTGGAAACCGCCTCAGCACCCCGATAAGAGTCATTCGGGAGCGCGGACCTCCGTGTCCGCACTCAGCAGATCGGCCAAGCTGTTGTCCAGACAGAGTTCAACGGACAAAAATGTCCGCCCCCCTGAATCCAAAGACAGGTTTAGCCAATTTCCATCTAACCTTTAACCGCCAAAATAGTGAACATAA
>JABBCA010000041.1:0-1332 GCA_018607135.1 Opitutales bacterium | reverse complement strand
TGTCGCTCCGCTACCTATTCATCGACTTCGACAGCTTCTTTGCCTCTGTCGAGCAACAGTTTCGCCCCGAACTGCGCGGCAAACCTGTAGGCATTGTTCCTTCCCCTGGCGTGGACACCACCTGCTGCATCGCCGCCAGCTACGAAGCCAAAGCGCACGGTGTCAAAACAGGCACCGGAGTCCGCGAAGCCCGCTATTTGTGCCCAGACATCACCTTCATCCAAGGCAACCACACACGCTACGTGCACACGCACAACAAGATTCATAAACTCATCCATGAAGTGATCTACGTCGACGCCGTGCTCTCCATCGACGAAATGTATGGCCGCCTACCGCCCCGCTGGCAGTCACCCGAAATCGCCCGTAGCAAAGCACTTGAAATCAAAGAGACCCTGCGAGCCAATATCGGCCCACACATCGGTGCCTCCATCGGCATCGCCCCCAACCGTTTCCTTGCCAAGCTTGCCAGTAAACTCGAAAAGCCCAACGGACTCGTCCTCCTCGACTTTACTGAAATACCCGACACACTCTTGAAGATGCCACTCAGTGAAGTCACTGGAATCGGACGCCGAATCGAGCAACGCCTACGCACCGCACGCATCTTGACGATGGACGACCTCTATCAAGCCAGTCGTCGCAAGCTCCATAAGATTTGGGGCTCCATCGAAGGCGACCGCATGTGGTATGCACTACGCGGCATCGAGCTACCACCAGTGGAAACCCATCGAAGCACCGTCGGACACTCCCACATTCTGCCACCACGCTTACGCACCTTCGCAGGTGCTCATTCCGTGCTGCACCGTATGCTACAAAAAGCCTGCCGCCGACTCCGCGCTATGGACACCTTCACCGGTCACCTCGAAGTGCAGGTCAAATTTGGTTTTGAGCAACGCTGGCGTGCCGAAGCCCACAGCTTCCCGACACAAGACTGCATTCTCCTCGGCGAACACCTCAATCAACTCTGGAAAAAGCATCCAAGGCATGCACCCAACCCCACCAAAGTCGCCGTCACACTCAGCCATCTCACGCACGGCGGCTCACACACACCCTCACTCTTCCCCCAAGAAAACCACCCGCGCCGCATCGCGCTACAGGAAGCCATGGACGCGATCAACAAACGCTACGGCGGACGCACCCTCTACTATGCCCCCGCGATGGAAGCCCAACGCTGCCCCGAAGCCGCCCCCATGCGTATCGCTTTTAATCATATCCCCGACTTGGAATTGGAAGATGATCGTTAAGAATTCGGTTTACCTACTTTCACGTATTTACACCATTTTGCGCGACCGTGACAAGTCGCGCCCCTACGATTTCATGTTTTTATATTAACGC
>JABBCA010000051.1 GCA_018607135.1 Opitutales bacterium | reverse complement strand
TTTCTGATAAGCCAGAAATCGTCGAACAACACATGGCTAAAGTCTATGGCATGTCCCCTGGTGCGGCACCGACAATGGCGGTACCACACCTCGACACCCGCATCATCGATGGCAAGAAAGCCATCCTGTTTGGACCGTATGCCGCATGGACGACCAAATTCCTACACGTCGAAGGCAAATTCACCGACCTCCCCCGCTCGATTCGAACCGACAACATTGCTTCGCTGATAAAGGTCGGACTGCACAACATTCCGCTGGTTCGCTACTTAATACAACAAGGCACACAGAGTATGTCTACCCGCATGAAAGAGCTGAAGGCATTCTTCCCTGAAGCAAATGAAGCTGACTGGAAGCTCATCGATGCTGGCATTCGTGTGCAAGCGATCAAGAAAGAGGACGGCGACGCTGGCATCGTCCACTTCGGCACGGAAGTACTCACTTCAGAAGATCGTTCGATCTCTGCACTCCTGGGTGCCTCTCCCGGTGCTTCGGTGTCCGCGAATATCATTCTCGAAATCGTCAAACGCTGCTTCTCAGATACTCTAAAAACCGAAGAAGGTCATAACCGCATGAAGGCCATGATTCCTTCATACGATGAAGACCTCCGCGAACCAGAACTGGCAGCGCGTCAACGCGAACTCAGCGAACTCGCCTTTAAGTCGCTCAACTGTATTTAGATGAGCTGCCGCGTTGCTGATCAATCATGCATCATAAGATCGGCTGCGATGGTTGCCTATTTGTTTACACTCCGGCTTCTGCCGCAACAATCAGCAGCGCAGAGGGCGAACTAGTGGCCACACAAGAGACCGTCAGACTAATATTGTCCGCCGCGCAGGTGCAGGTGACAGCTTCAATGGCGGTTACATTTAGGCAGCACTCGGAGATCTGCCAATTAAGCAGCGTCTTGCGATGGCCATCGCGATCACGGCTTGCTTCATGACGTAAGGCACAGGCTTCAATAAGGGGCAATTGATTACTCAAATCGAGATGACCGCAGACAAATAATCACTTCAACCATTGGATCAAAAATGAAGACACTCTACAAATCATCCTTACTCAGCCCTGACTCAACCGAAGGCTTTCAAGCCATCAAACTCAGTGCTGATAAGGGCGCTGCCTCGAACTGGTCAGTTAAATCCTACACGCTACGCGGTGGCTTGCAGGAAGGCGTGCAAGTCGTCGAAGTGAATAACGGCAAACTCACCTTCGCCATTCTTCCGACACGCGGAATGGGCATCTGGAAAGGGCAATGCGGCGACATCTCCCTAGGCTGGGACTCACCCGTCAAAGACCCTGTCAACCCTGCGTTTATCAACCTGCAGGATCGCGGCGGCCTTGGTTGGCTGAAGGGATTTAACGAATGGTTCGTCCGCTGCGGCCTCAACAGCATGGGCGCGCCAGGTATGGATACCGTGCTCGATTACAGCGGTAACGAGTTCGATGTGCCTCTCACGCTGCATGGCAACATTGCTAACGTCCCCGCTCGTGCGGTTTCAGTCGAAATCACCGACGAAGCCATTATCGTGAAAGGCGAAGTCGATGAAACTATGATGTTTGGCCCTGCCCTGCGTCTCAACACAGAGATACGCACAGAGTTCGGCTCAGGCAAAATGACCATCATCGATACGGTCACCAACCTCGGCAACAATCCGCAAGAGCATGAAATGCTCTACCACATTAACTACGGAGCTCCTCTCTTGGAGAAAGGCTCTCGTATGATCGCACCATTCAAACAAGTCGCTCCACGCGACTCACGTTCGGCCGCAGGCATTGATACATTCGATGCATATGGTGCGCCGCAGAGCGGATTCGTCGAGCAAGTCTACAAGTATGAACTAGCTGGCAAGCGCGGCAGTCGCGAGACAATGACGATGCTGCGTAACGGCACAGGCGACAAAGCTTCCCTACTACGTTTTACACTCAAGGACTTCCCATGCTTCACACTTTGGAAAAATACCGCGGGCATGGCCGACGGCTATGTGACTGGACTCGAACCAGCGACAAGCTATCCGAACTCTCGTCGATTCGAAAGAGAGAAAGGCCGCGTCATCACCTTAGCTGGGGGCGAATCACGCACCACAACCCTCTCAATCGAAACATTGGATACAAAAAAAGCGATCAAAGCCGCTGAGGCTGAAATCAAGACGCTACAAAAAACAGCTAAAGCCAAAGTACACCGACAGCCGCTGAGCAGCTTTTCGGACTAGCTCATTATCTGAACCGCATGGCCTTCGCTTGTCGAAGCACCGCACACGCAAAGAGGATCGAGCTAAATCTGCTGCGGCTTTGAGACAAGCTCAAGATCTACAATTCAAGACATTATCATTTCACATTTCTTGCTAATATGTGAACTCATATTATCGACAGACAAGCCAACCAAGGTAAACTGTAAGATAAACACATTACTATGCCAATTTGTTACATCGGATGCAATGCGCCTACAGCGCAGCAGATTATTTCTACCCCAGAATTCTCGGGCCAAACAGTGCTCGAAGTTGAGTTCCCAATCACGGCAACCAGTCTACAAATTGACCTGCTAATTGTCGGCCCTAAAATTGATCATCTGATTCGCTTGGCAGCGACTATCTCTGACTGGAACATTCCGCCAGCCGCTCTGCTCATCCTACCCGAGGCGACCTTTGCCAAAGAAGTCGAAAACCTATCTCACCACCCCCGCGTCGGCCGTTCCATTTTCTTTTGTAAAGATACTGCTGAATCGGTGCAGCTCGGACTGAAACAAATCTACGCCTTTCACTGTAAGCGAGCCTCACTCGAACTCGACAATTCCCTCTCGGGTAATTTCAACTTGAACAATATCTCCCCTCGCTGGCTGTTCCAAACCATGATGGAGCACTTGGATGAGTATATCTATTTCAAAGATAAAAACTCCCGATTCCTCGCGGTGAGCCGCTACCTCGTGGAGAGTTGCGGCAAGAGTGATCCGAGTGAAATCATCGGCCAAACAGACTTCGAATTCTTTGATGCCGAACACGCACAAGAAGCTTATGACGATGAACGTAAGATCGCGACGGGAGAGTCAA
>JABBCA010000102.1:6741-84118 GCA_018607135.1 Opitutales bacterium | reverse complement strand
GATGCGAGATACGGGATGCGAGATACGGGATGCGAGATACGGGATGCGAGATACGAGATGCGAGATGCTATTATTCGTTATAGTGGTTTGGGTCTTCGTTGATAGCTGTATTGTGCTGGTTTTCTACTGAAGTAATGAAGCGATTTAATTTCCCGCCTAGTTGGTTTAGGCGAGTGTGCAGTTTTTCGTATAGGATTGAGTCTGTTAGAGACTTTGTTTCGTAGAGTGTTTCGAGGTGGTCGATTGTTTCGTCGCAGGATGCATGAGAATAGGTTAGAAAACGGATGAAGTCGTTTTTGTATCTTCGTCGTCCGTAGCCTTCGACGATATTAGACTTTATAGATTTCATTGATCGGCGGATTTGCGATGCTTCTTCATAGGCTTCAAATTTCGGAAGATCACGAAAGGTCATCGAATGTATCTCTACCGTAAGTTCTCGAGAAAGCTGCCAAATCTGTAGGTCTTTATAGTTCATATTACTTTAATTATCCCGCATCCCGCATCCCGCATCCCGTATCTCGCATCTCGGATCTCATATCACCTTCGCTAGAAGGTTCAGCAGATAGCCCGTGAAGATGATGGCTAGGGTGGCGATGCCAAAGTAGATACCGATCAGTTTGAGGTGCATGGTGCGGCGCAGCATGATGGCTTCAGGTAGGCTGAGTGCGGCCATGGCCATCATGAATGCGAGCGCGGTGCCGAGTGGGATGCCTTTTTGAAAGAGCACGACTGCGATGGGCACGATGGCTGCACAGCTGCCATACATTGGCACTCCGAGGATGGTTGCGATGGGCACCGAGAAGATCCCCGTGGCTTCCATTAAGGAGTGGATCGTCTCTTGTGGAATGTAGTTGTGGATGAAGGCACCGATGCCGACCCCGACGATGACCCATAGCCAAATTTGTTGGATCACGCTGATGGATTCATCCCAGCCATAGCGGAGGCGTGATTTAAAAGTGTGCTCAATTGTCTCTGTATCTGTGTGTGCGGACGCGATGATGTCTGCTTCTAGATGCTTCTCTAGTTTGAGTTTGCCGAGAAGGGCACCCGCAGCGGTTCCGATGAAGAGTCCGCTGCCGACATAAGCGACCGTCACTGGGAGCCCAAACTCACCGACCATCAGTATGACCAAATATTCATTGATGATCGGCGAGGTGATGAGGAACGAGAAGGTGACGCCCAGAGGCACGCCTGCTTTGAGCAAGCTGATGAAGATCGGGATTGAGGAGCACGAACAGAAGGGGGTGATCGCTCCAAAGAGAGCTGCGATGAAATTGGCCACGATCCCGCCTCCGCCCATCCAGCGCTTGAGGCGGTCTTCAGGAAGCCATGTGCGCACAAAACCAATTGCAAAGATCATCACTGCCAGCAGTAGGAAGATCTTGATGGTGTCGTAGAGAAAAAAGTGCAGCGCGCCCGTGAAGCGCGATTCGGCGTCCATGCCGATCCAATCGTAGATCAGTAGGTCGATGATTTGTGTAAGCATGGTTTTTAAGTCTTAATCTTAATCCTACTCTTAATCCCAGTGGTTCGTAGACGGATTAAGAGTAAGATTATGATTATGATTATGAGTAAGGAGCTGGCTGCGCCTTAGCAGCACTTGCCGCCTTTGCCCTTGTCGTTGGGTGAGCAGCATTGGTTCTTCGCTGCTTCGTCGGCTTTGGTTTTCATCTTGTCATCCATTTTATTGAGAATGCGTGCGAAGAAGCCTGGCTTTGCATCGGTTTTGTTTTCGATTGGTTTTAGGTTGTCCATGATTGATGATTGATGATTGATGATTGATGAAGGTTTCGCTTTCAGCAGCAGCCTTGCGTTTGGCAGACGCCGTTGGGGCAGTCTTCGCCATTATCGGTGATGCGCAGTATGAGTTTGCCGCGGTTCAATAGGTCGCGTTGTAGCTGGTTGCATTCGGAGCACTCGGCTTCTCGTAAGTAGTTGAGATTGCAGATTAGGAGTGGGTTGGTGGGAGATTGGAGAGAATAGACCATCCATGTGCCTTCGCGGTGTGACTCAATCAGTTTGAGTTGCTTCATGATCGCGAGCTGCTTCGACATCTTTACTTGTGACACTTTGAGTAGCTCTTGTAGATGGCACACACACAGCGGCCCTGCCTCGAGCAGGTTTAGAATTCGTAAGCGTTGCGAATCGGCGATGCATTTATATACCTCGGAGGCTTCCATATATTGTTGTATGCAATATTTAGTATATACTGTCAATGGTATATTTTGATAAGAGATGGGTCAAGAACCGCAGGGAGGTTGTAGCTCTGGTTTTGTGACTAGCTAAAAGGACTAGGGATGGGGGATTGTCTTTTACTGCGACATGCTCCTTGTTATGGCGTAGACCCACTTAAGTTATGTTGATTGCCGTTTTAGTCCTCTCTGCCGTTTTGTTGGCTGCTGCGTATCGTTTTTATGGTGCTTTTTTGGAGCGGCGCTGTCGTGTCGAGCCAGGGAGGGAGACGCCAGCCTGCGAGATTAATGATGGGGTTGATTACGTGCCGACTCGTGCCTCGGTTTTGTTTGGTCACCATTTTTCGTCCATTGCGGGTGCGGGGCCGATTGTAGGGCCGATTATTGCGGCTTCTGTCTTTGGTTGGGCGCCGACTTGGATTTGGATCATTATTGGCTGTATCTTTGTCGGTGGTGTGCACGATTTCGGGAGCACGTTGATGTCTCTGCGTTACGGCGGTCGTTCGATTACGGCGACCTGTCGTAATTTGATTGGTGAGACGACGGGCAAGCTATTTTTAATCTTCGTATTGATGGCACTGGTCTATGTGATCGTGGTGTTTCTCGATCTGACCGTTGCTGGATTTGTAAATCAACCTGCAGTCGCGACGTCTTCGGGCTGGTTTATTGTGGTCGCTCTTTTGTTTGGTCTGGTGGCTCGCAAGTCTGGACTGTCTTACAAGATCTTGATTCCAGTGTTTGTAATTTTGACTTACTTGGGTCTGTGGGTGGGTATCGAGTTTCCAGCAGAAGGTGTGAGCAAGAACATGTGGCTCTGCGCGATTTTTATCTACTGCTATTGCGCGGCGATTTTACCAGTTAGTGTCTTAATGCAGCCACGTGACTTTTTGAGTGCGACGTTCCTTTATGCGATCATGGCATTGGGAGTGATGGGTTTGTTCGTGCACGGTGGTGGATTTGAGATTCCTATTTATACCAGTTTCCATCCGTCGGATTGGAGCTATATGGTCCCGTTCCTTTTTATCACCGTAGCCTGTGGTGCGTGCAGTGGTTTTCACAGCATCGTGAGTAGTGGCACGACATCCAAGCAGATTCAAACGGAGAGCGATGTGAAGAAAGTTTCTTACGGTGCGATGTTGGTTGAAGGTTTGTTGGCGGTGTTTGCGCTTGCCTGTATTGGTGTGTCGGGAGGCATGGATGGTGGCCCGGTGGCTGCGTTTGCGCGTGGCTCCGCTGTTTTTTTTGGTGCCTTGGGGGTGCCTGAAAGTGTCGGGCTGACCTTTGCGACTTTAGCAGTGAGCACCTTCTTATTGACCACACTGGATACCACGACTCGATTGACCCGTTTTTTGGTTGAAGAACTTTTTGACTGGCGTGGTCAGAGTAGTCGTTTCCTCGGAACGTTTATCGTGTTGTTGTTGCCTGCAATCGCGGCATTTGGAACATACACCGCTCCTGATGGCACGGTGATGCCCGTATGGAAAGCAATCTGGCCATTGTTTGGTGCGACCAATCAGTTACTGGCAGCCTTGGCCTTGATTACGTTTGTGGTGTTCTTGAAACACCGTCGCATCGCTTTTGCCTTCGCGCTGATCCCCGCATCGGTAATGGTGGTGATGCCGATCATGGCTTTGATCATGATGGTTTTCCAGCATGGTGTCTTAAGCATGCTCGGTGGTATCGCATTGGCGATGGTTCTATTGGGTGTCTATGTGACAGTGATGTCGCTCAAGTTTGTGATGGCTCCGCCAGCAATTGAAATTGCTGAGAGTGCGTAGCACTGTCTGTTTCACTATTTACCCAAACGGTGCTTCTAAAATGCGCTGATTCGATGAGCCTCTAAATTCTAAGGCAGCATCCGCAAGTTCTTGTTTAAATGGACCGTCAACTAGAACATCGATATGTTTTAGGATCTCCCTCTGTGTTTGATTTAGCTTCTCTAGCATGTAGCCTGTCCATAGCCAGATGTCTTTGTCTGGGCAGGCTTTTTTGACCGCTTTGCAGAGTGAGTAGATTGCTGGGCAATTACTTGGAAATAAGGGGTCGCCACCACTGAGTGAGAGTCCACGTCTTTTGATGCGTGTATCTTTCAAGTCGTGAATGATTTGCTCGACGAT
Organism: Opitutales bacterium; assembly: GCA_018607135.1. Taxonomy (GTDB): domain Bacteria; phylum Verrucomicrobiota; class Verrucomicrobiia; order Opitutales; family Coraliomargaritaceae; genus JBPOFY01. Next base: position 79,809 of record JABBCA010000102.1, on the reverse strand, counting down.
TTGCTCTGTAAATGGGTGCCCCGAGTGTGCACGCCACGTGGATTTGTTGTAGCAGCCTGGGCATTTGTGCTCACAGCCTGCGACGAACAGGGTGCAGCGCGTGCCTCGTCCATTGATGACGTCGATGTCTATGTATTTATGATAGTTCACTCTGACAATTAGCAATTAAGCATTAAATATTAGGAATTTATAAGTGTTTGATGCGGCGTTTGACTTCTTCTTGTTTGCCTGCGTTGAAGGGGCGGGCATCGGGACTACCTAGGTAGCCACAGACTCGGCGGGTCACTGAGATGCTTCGGGAGTCGTGGTTGCCGCATTGTGGGCACGTGAAGCCTTTTGAGGTGCACTCGAATTCCCCGGTGAAGCTGCATTCGAAGCACTCATCTATTGGGGTATTGGTGCCGTAGTAGGGGACGCGTGAATAACTGTAGTCCCATACATCTTCGAGTGCTTCGATATTGTATTTCATATTTGGATACTCGCCGTAGCAGATGAAGCCTCCATTGGTGATCGGCGGGTAGTGGGCTTCGAAGTCGATTTTATCGTAGGGGTTTACTTTCTTTTGAACATCTAGGTGAAAGCTGTTGGTATAGTAGCCTTTATCGGTGACGCCTGGGATGATGCCGTAGTCTTTAGTGTCGATTGCGCAAAAGCGGTTGCACAGGTTCTCGCTGGGCGTGCTATAGAGGCTGAAACCATAGCCAGTTTCTTTTTTCCATTGGTCAGTGGCGGCGCGTAGCACTTGCATGATACGCATTGCATTGGCTTGAAGTGTTTCGCTGTCGTAGAGGTGTTCTGTTTGCCCGTAAATTGCATTGATGGTTTCGTGGAGCCCGATGTAGCCTAGGCTGATCGAAGCACGGCCGTTTTTGAATAGTTCTGAAATCGTGTCATCGGGTTGTAGGCGTATTCCGCAGGCTCCTTCGGTGTAGAGTATCGGTGCGACGCGTGCTTTTACATTTAGCAGCCTTTGGATACGGGTATCGAGTGCCTGTTTGGCGAGTTTGAGCCGTTCCTTTAAGAGTGAGAAAAAGCGGCTTTCGTCGCCTTTAGCTTCGAGTGCGATACGTGGTAGGTTGAGGCTGACGACTCCAAGATTATTGCGACCCTCGTGTTGTGGTTCACCGTTGCTTTCGTAGGCTGATAGGAAGCTACGGCAGCCCATGGGTGTCTTAAAGGAGCCTGTGACTTTGACGACTTGATCGTAGTTGAGGATGTCGGGATACATCCGTTTGGATGCGCACTCGAGTGCGAGTTGCTTGAGGTCATAATTGGGGTCGGATTTTTGGCGGTTGAGGCCGTCTTTGATTGCGAAAACGAGTTTTGGGAAAATGGCAGTTTTGTGTTGTTTGCCGAGTCCTTGAATTCGGATATTGAGAATAGACTGTTGTATGAGTCTGGATTCCCAGCTGATGCCGAGCCCTAAACCGAAGGTCACAAATGGGGTCTGACCGTTGGAGGTGTGGAGGGTATTGACTTCGTATTCGAGTGATTGAAAGGCGTCGTGGCATTCCTTGGCTGTTTGTGTTTTGGCGAAGGCTTTAGTGTCTTTGATGTCCCATTGTTTTGCAGTCGCTAGGTGCTTGCGATAACTTGCCGTGACGTATGGGCTGAGCACTTCATCGATGCGGTTGATGGTGGTGCCGCCATAAATATGGCTGGCGACTTGAGCGATTATTTGGGCAGTAACGGCGGTTGCGGTGGCAATGGATTTCGGTGGTTCGATGCTGGCATTGCCCATTTTGAAACCTTTCGTGAGCATGCCCTCTAAGTCGATGAGCATACAGTTGAACATCGGGAAGAAGGGCGCGTAATCGAGGTCGTGGTAATGGATCTGACCGAGTTCGTGTGCGGTCGTCACCTCTTTGGGCAGGAGATACCGCTTCGCATAGTGCTTGGCAATGATGCCGGCGAGTAGGTCGCGTTGGGTGGGGATGACTTTGGCGTCCTTGTTGGCATTCTCGTTGAGTAGATCGTCATCGCTTTGTTCGATGAGGCCTTGGATCTCTCGATTGAGTCGGCTCTTTTTTTCGCGAGCCTGATCACGCTCATGGCGGTATTCGATATACTTGCGTGCTACGTGTTTGTAGGGGCCTTCCATGAGGGCGTTCTCTACAGCAGTTTGTATTTCGGTGATGCAGGCCTGATGCTGACCCAGTAAATTGACACTGATTTGTTCTGCGACACGCTCTGCGTAGCTAAGGTCATCTATTTGAGCTGCGAGACAAGCATTGTAGATCGCTTGCGTGATTCGACCTTTGGAAAATGCGACCAAGCTACCATCGCGTTTAATGACAACTGGATGAAAGCTGTGTGCTTGGGATATGTGTTTGTTTGGTGATGGGGTGCTGCATGTAGTGGGCATGTTTTGAGCATTGCCCTACATCTAGTGCCTTACTAGCTTTTAGGATTAAGCCAGCTAATTCAGTAGCATTGCTGGATTAGCAAATTAAAAGGGCTTAATTTACAGTAATTCCGCAATGGAGCCAAAGTCTGGGTCGAAGAGGCGTTTGTAGGTGCGGACTGCTAGTGCATCAGTGAGGCCTGCCGCATAATCGCATAGACGGCGTTGGCGTGCGGTAGCAGTGCTTTCAGTTTTGAGTAGCTCTTGCACTTGTGCTGAGAGCACTTGTAAGCCCGAGCCTTCACCACTGTTGGCTTGCAGTGTTTGGAAGACTTTTTCGAGGATGTGTCCGCCTTTGAATTCGATTTGCTGTAGTTGCGGTGAACGGAAAATCAAATCAAGGGCGATTTTCTTGTAGAGCTTGGACTCTGCTTTTGCGACAGGATCGATGGTGAGATCGAATGCGTGACGTTGGGTGCGGTCGCTCAGGAATCCACCGCGAGGGGTCAGGGTGCAGGCGTTGACAAATTTGCCAATTCGGCTGCCGAAGTAGGGCTCGTAGCTATTTTTGCGGATTTTATCGCAGAGCTTTTCAAGCCATTGAGTTTGTTGTTCATCCAGTGTTTGCTTGGTCGCCCATTCGGTGAGGCTACCTACATTAATATAGCGTGCGTGGATACCATCGACAATGTCGTTAAGCGAGTAGGCAGTATCATCTGCCCAATCCATTATTTGACATTCGATACTTTTAAAATGATTGAGTCCATCTGGAGTGTTGAGCGCTTCGGGGATTGTTTGCCCGTCAAAGATCACCTCCCGCCAATGGGCTTGTTCGTCGTAGATGAAGTGGTTTTTTGGATACTTTTTGGTGTTGTTGTCGGTAGTAATGCATTCGGAATGAAGTGCCTTGTATTTCATCACACCGTCTAGAAAGGCACGAGTCGGGGCGATGCCTTTGGTGGTGCCGGGGCGTTCATAAATGAGCTCGGTTAGAATGCGAAGGGTTTGTGCATTGCCTTCGAAGCCACCGAACTCGGCCATCAAGTCGTTGAGTTTGCGCTCCCCAATATGGCCGAATGGCGGGTGCCCAAGGTCGTGTGCGAGTCCTACGGCTTCGGTTAGGTCTGCATCGATGTAAAAGCGATCGTTTAGGTGCGCGGAGCTCGTTTTTAGAAATTCACAGATTGAACGTCCTATTTTTGCCACTTCGATCGAGTGGGTGAGTCGCGTGCGGTAGAAGTCGTATTCGCCTGACTGGAAGACCTGTGTCTTTGATTGTAGGCGGCGAAAGGGGTAGGAGAAAATAATACGGTCGCGCTCGATCTGAAATGCATTGCGGTAGTCGCCCTCTGGAGTGGGGCCGTTCTCGAGGCGTTCGAGGTCGAAGGGCTTGTAAAATTCGTTCTTCATCTAGTTTTAGGTAGTTAGTCTTGAACAGTCAGCGGATTTCGCTGTCGTATAACAATGATGAAATACCCCCAACTATTTAGATCGTTACCTTTAATTCTGACTGGATTAGTGGTGAGTGCAATGAGTCCATCTTCGTCGGAGGCTCGCATTGGCGAGCGTCGTGAAGAGATTGAGCGTCGTTTGACGGGTTCGGGGGGTATCATCTATCGTAATGATGAGACTGAGCAAGCACGACGTAAGGGAATGCCATACATGCAATACATGGAACTGCTCGGGAGCTCTGCTGATGTGAGAATTTATTTTAAAACTGCCGATGGACGTCGTCCGACCACGTCTGAACTGGAATCTAAACGAATGAACACCGGTTGGGATTTACACGTGGTATATGTAAATGGAAAATCCGTCGCGGAAGTCTATAAACGTAGCCAAGCTATGAGTGAGTATGAATTGAACCAACTGATTGCAATGCAAGGTGGCGGCTCTGGGTGGAAGAAGTTGGGTAAAGGAGCCGCCGAGGAGAGCGCGTTTGGCTATGAAATGGAATCTGGGGACGGCTCCGTCCGCGCTAAAAAGCTTGGCGGGGATAGTATCTTATTTGTGGATGCGAAAGTCGACAGCGCCTTAGCGGAGATGAACACCAATGACTTATTGGAAAAGGCTCCATTGAGTGTGAACGGGTTTTAATACTGAGCTTGCGAGCTCGGGATTGCATTTAAACAATTATCAATTATGACTACTTCTATGACTAAATTCTCGATAACTTCACTAATGCTGTGTGTGGCACTACTGTTAAGTGCTTGTTCAAATACGGGTAGTAGCGGCACACGTGGGCGCGATATCGGAATTCTCGCAGGTGCGGTCCTTGGCGGCATTGCAGGTGCTCAAATGGGTGACGGTAGCGATACCAATGTGATTGCTGGAGCGGTTATTGGCGGTGCCCTTGGTGGTATGGCTGGTAATTCAATCGATAAGCGCAAGGAGGAGCTGGAAGCCGCGGAAGCTCAACGCCAATACGAATATGAGCAGGAAGTTCGTGAACAAAGCAAGTTAGAGGAAGACATTAAGGCACTTGAAGAAAAGCGTGTGCGGGATGAGATCGCGCGCAACGCTACTTCATCTGACGTTGCTGCAGCAGAACGTGAGGCCGCCCGAGTCGAAGCTGAGCTCGCAGTTAAGAAGAAGGCTTATGAAGAGTCGCAAGCGCGCGCCCGTCGCATTCAAGAGGCCCAAGCACGTATTGCAAAAGCCCAAGAAGAGCTTGCGGAGCTCGAAAAACAACAGAGTGGTCAATACTAGGCGATCAGCTGCAGATCACTTATCTTAGGGTTGGATTTGTGACTCAAACCACTGACCCTCTGGTTCCGAGCCGATCTGCTCTACTTATTCGTGACTCTGTCTCCTGCGTGAAGAGCGAATTGGTATTTGAGCGTAAATGAATACCCTCGTTTCCCGCCATCGCTAGCGACCCGTGCAGAAGCTTCGGCCTCCGCCAGCGTTGTTCGCCATTTCCATATATTCAGCGTAGGTGTGAGAAGAGACATGACCGTCCAGCCAAAGAACGTTACCTTGACCTGAGTGACGAGGGTCAAATGCTTGCCGGTGACCGTCTTTTCCTGTCATGCTCTCATCGAGTGCGAAGCACCAAAACACAAAGTTGTTCTGGCTGACGATCGTGTGCATCCAAGGGATTTTTGATTGATCGACGTCCGAATTGATACTTCTAGGACCCACACTGTTTGGATTTTCGCCAAGAGGCGAGCCAGGGTAGGGGTTGATGTGTGAATTGTAACCGTAATCGAAGGCTAATTCACGATCATCATAAAAGTCGACCCAACTATTTAAGTCATAGCCTGCGGGGTCTCTAAAAATGTTAGCCTCCTCGCCGACGTAGGGGTAAATTTGATTGTGCCAACGAATTGCTGGAAAGCCGCCTTCGGGGTAAAAGCCGTTATTGTCGTTTGCATACATGAGCCCTCCGGCCCCTATTTGACGGAGGTTGTTGACCGACTTTGTCATGTTTGCATTGGCTCGTGCAGATTGTATTGCGGGTATTAGAATGGCCGCAAGCACCCCGATAATTGCAATTACAGTTAGCAATTCAATTAAGGTGAAGCCTAGATGGCAGCGTTGAATATTATTTTTAGGGTTCGTATGTCTTCTCATTGTCTGTGCTGGTTTGAATTCGTGTTTGTAAGTTCAATAAACATTAATGGTTGGCGATGGGCTTACACTTACTGTGAAACAAAGGTGGTGTTTAGAAGGATCTGTTCGGGGCGGTCGTGGCCCGCTTTGATTTGGTAAGTAGCTTGGCTACTTTCGTAAACAGGGGCGCGAAAGACGTCTCCTTTCGCCCGGTAGCAGTAGACCAGTTCCCCTGTGTCTAAATTGGTAAGTTCGACTACTGCATTGTGTGAGGGTAATTTGACCGGAGGTAAATAGGCGACTGGTAAACGACCATCATTGTCGCTCGCCTTGATCTGGATCGGCCATCCTGGATACTGCGCAGATGCGCCCTTGTTGACATCAGCAAAGCGAGGCCAGCATTCAAAAGTGATGTCTCCTGTCGTCGTATCAATCCGACAGAGCCCATAGCCATCGCCTCGGTGAAGCTTATCAAGCTCTTTAACATGCCCCTCTTGGGAGCCCGCTTCAGGGTTGGCGTATGCGTGCATGGTGATGCGGTTGCCTAAGCCATCTTCGTAGTCACCCACCCATGGGAGTTGGCTGTTGACGGCTACACCGCCGCCTGCGAGTTCTTGCACAGGCCACCACCAACGGCCGTAGATTGTATTTACGAGTGCAGGACTTGTGAAGGCGAAAGGTCCGTCGCGGAAGCGCTCAATGCCATGCTGAACGACTGTCGCTAGGTGTTGATCACCGCAGAGATGGAATGCTTGCACCGCCTGCAAAAACTTCAAGGCACGGTTTCGGCCGGATTGCGGCCATCCATTACAGTCCAGGTCTGCAAGCAGGCGATTGTCCATGCTGCCATGTAAATTTACTGCGCCACAAAATGCTGTTTGAGAGAGGGCGACTTTAAGCTTCGCTCCCTCCCAATCACGCACCCAATGGTCTAGGAAATCGAGTTGGCGCTGCCCAAGTAAAGATAGGCCAGGAACATCTATGGATGAGCGCTGGTAGCTAGGGTCATTGATGTGGTCGGGTCGAGGACCCATTTCAGGAATGTTTCCTAGGGGCGCTGATTTGAATTTTCGATCTTCCAGAATGGCGAAGCTGACACCCCCTAAAGTATAATCTGTATAATAGGTAGTGATCCCACGTTGCACGGGACTAGGGTCAAAGGCGTCTGGTAAGCTCCATGTTTGTTGCCGTTCCACCATCTTTACGAATTCTGGAGGATAACAGTAACCTCCGTCGCTTCCTGATTTTCCCGATTTGGAGTGTTTGCCGCTGGCTCCCCATAGATTGTATTGCCCTACGTCGTGATCATCGGGTATGCAAATCGTCGGTCGATCTTTCATGATGGAGGCAAACTGCATTCCGAACTGAAGCCAGCCATAGGTAGCTTCTTCATGGGTATAATTTTGATCCCCTGCGAAAAATAAGAGGTCAGGGTCATGCACCATTAGGTTCTGAACCAAGTTGGATCTAGTGAAAACCTGTTCGTCTTGAGGTGAATTACAAGACATCACAGCAACCGCGATTGCCCCTGTATCAACTGGGTTCTTTCGAATCAGGCCTTCGAAACAGGAAAGTTCGCCGAGTTTTAGTCGATAAGGAATGTCTACTTTTGTATCGATATCTCCTACACGGAAGTGTGCACTCCAGCCTGGGTATTGGACCGCTTCAGAAGCCACGACATGCCAAGCGCCCGCGAACTTAAATTGGAGCTCGATCGTTTTTGGCTCATCGGGCAATAGTGGTAGGCACTGCGCAGTTAGTTTGAGTGTATGGTCATTTACTGTGTAAAGTGCGAAGGCTAGGGCATCTTTGCGTTCTCTGGACTGAATCCATTTTTGCGCCTTTCGCCATCGCGGATTGCTCGTCTCGGACTCCCACCAATTCCCAGTCGCGAGTGTGTCTGGGGCTGCCAGTTTGGGGTCGTGCGCACCAAACGGTGTCGGGTCCAAATAATCAGTAACCTCAGCCTGTAGATTAGGCGCAAACCGCAGCGTTAAACAGAGCGCACCCGCGAGTGCTAAGTGCATGGATCGCTTCGTTGATAGAGGAAAAGATGTCAGGGTAGAAAACAAGGGATTTAAATTAATGTAGCCGTAATACTTACTAAAGCGAAATATTGCCCTTGCCAGGTTAACGTTTACCGGTTTTTTCTAGGGACAGGGCTCGTGTTTGTGATTTGGGAATTTAACCTAATACAAGTGGGCTTAATTTTCAAATATCAGTCTTGTTTATATGAGTAGGAATCCGGGACGTGTGACTATTGGGGAACTCGCTAGAAAAAGCGGTTTCAGTAAGGCGACTATTTCGATGGCGCTCCGCAACTCGGCGAAGATACCTCAAGTCACTCGCGATCGGATTAAGTTGCTGGCAAAAGAAATGGGGTATCGTCCAGATCCCGAGCGTGCGAAGCTAATGGCTTCGATCTCAAGAAAGAGTGGCGGCGATACAGTCATCGGTTTTATTCGAAGTGGCAGGGAAGCTGGATGGACGCCCTTGGAGCGTTTATGCTACGAAGCGCTGACTGAGCACGCAGATCAAAATGGCTATAAGGTCGATGTTTTTTGGTTATTTGACCCTAAGACCACGCCCGAGAAGGTGAACAATTTTATGTGGAACCGCGGCATTGAAGGCCTGGTGATTCCTATGGTCAGATCCTTGAATTTTCAAAAGGATTTGCGGACGCTTCCGATTAACTGGGAGAAGTTTTGCTGTGTCGAGATTGCAGACACTCTAGAGTATCCGCTTATCTCTAATGTTCGCCACAATCATTTTACGGCAATGTTCCAGAGTCTTGCTCAACTCGAAGCGCTCTCCTATAAGCGAATCGGTTTTTGCATGGAGTCCGATTTGCAACGAAGGACACACCACCGGTGGACGGCTGCTTATTTTTTATGGAGAGAGATACGTGGCCTCTCGCGAGAATTGCCCGTGTATTTCCCAGAGACTTATAAAGCGAAATCACTTACTGATTGGGTTACGAAGAACGCGCTAGATGTTGTGATTAGTCCTGGGGTAGAGGCTTATGAACTACTCATAGAGTCTGGCTTTAAGGTTCCTAAAGACATCGCGTTTGCTACTTTGGATCGGTGGGGACAGCATGCGGATCAGATCAGTGGGATCGACCAAGATATGGCTGGGCAAGCGGTTGCTGCTTTTGAAATTTTAGTGGGCTTGCTGCATCGGCGATCGTTCGGTGTTCCTGAGAAACCAACTCGTTCTGTGTTAACTGGTCATTGGCTTCACGCAAGCACCACTCGAAAGCCTAAAAAGTCGCACAAACTGGTCACCATTGAGACCGAGAACTTAGTCGAATTCGAAGGAAATTAGACTGCGATCGATATGATTGGCTAAACAGTTTGATACTCTGGGTTAACGCACCTCTCTTTGCCCCATCGATCAATCAGTGCAGTTAATTGTTCTGAACTTTCTGGAATCGCGCCTAAATCACCAGTCTCTTCGATCCACTTTTCTAAGTGACTACGCATTGTATCGAGGATCGTTGCGTAGGCTGGGTCGTTTACTAGATTGTGTGATTCGTCCGAATCATTTTGATGGTCATAGAGTTCCTCGGCGGGTCGTTCGTCACCTGCAAATGCTGCTTGTATTGCAGTTAATTCGCCATCTTGAAACATCTTTCGGTAGGCTAGGTAAGTCTCTGTTTGATCGCGATACTGGGGCTGCATGAGTGGTCGATCGGTGAGAAAGTTTCGAATATAGCGAAAATTGGGTGTTCTAATTGAGCGAATATGATCGATGGTGTAGTCGCAGCGGTCGCGGGCTGAGACGACATACTCGCGTGGATACTCCGGGCTCAAGAAATCCCTGCCGTCCATCCACTTAGGTATGGACAATCCGGCGAGTGCGAGACTTGTGGCTGCAATGTCTATGGAGCTGATTAGCTGATGGTTCGACTGGCCTACGTTTTCTCCATTTGGTAGCGAAAGAATCAAAGGAATGTGCGTTCCGCCATCGTAGCAAAATTGCTTGTGTCGCAAAGAACCCATGCCGTGATCTGAAAAGAAAAATACGCAAGTTTCGTCGAGCAGCTTATCTGTTTCCAATGCGTGGATAATTTTTCCGACCTCTTGATCGACGATTTGAATGCATTCATAGTGTCTGGCGAATTCCTCGCGAAACTGAGGTATATCGGGATAATAATCGGGTAGGTGCATGCCGGCAGGATCGATTGGATTGGGCACCGCCCGGCTGTTTTTTCCGCCCCATAGACCAATTTGCCCAAAAAAGAATTGGCCGGGTTTGCGACGTCTCCAGTAGGTCCACTCTCTGTTTACGATGTCGAAGGGGACTGTTCCCTTGTGGTGGTGGCCATAGAAGCCTGGGGTCTCATAATCACCGTGATAGAGTTCGTTGCGGTCATAGTCGAAGTTGTAATCGTCTTTGCCTAGATTGTAGGTGAAGTATCCTGCATCTCTAAATAGTTCGGGTAGAGTGCGGATGTTTTTAGGTAGAGATAGCTTCGGCTCTCCTGGGCGGGAGCATACGTGGTGGTGCGAGCCAATTCGTGTGGGATAGCAACCCGTGATCGTGCCGCTTCTAGAGGGTGAGCAGACCGGAGAGTTTGAAAAACAATTGATATATGCCGAACCCCTTGCCACCAATCGATCAATGTTCGGAGTGGCAATCGTTGAATCACCCCAGGCAGGAAGCCAAGGGCTCAGGTCCTCAACGTAAATCCATAGAATATTCATGAGGTTGCTAACTACCTACTTGCTGACTTTAGCACGACGGCAGGTCCGACTGAACATGCAGGCAAGCCTCCGTCTTTAAACCCTCAAAGGTGGTTTCTTTCTCTGGGTAGTCGCGGGTCTTCTCAATACGGTTCCCCTGAATGATCAGTCCATCGACGGACCGAGCAAAGATGAGCTCTTGATGAAAGGTGCGGAATTCATTTTCGATTAAAGAGATATTCTGGTGGTAGGCGTTGTGTCCCAAATGGGAAGGGCGTATTTCAGGATCAATTGCGATGATTCCGGTGCCCCATTTTCCATAGCCGCAATTGTCAAAGATGTTATTGCGTATGAGGACGTCTTTGACTGCGCCGGATTCAAACCAGTCGTTGCAGTCTCCTGAAATTTTGATGGCAGAACCTGCATGGTGAAAATGGTTACCTTCTATTTTCACGCTGCCCGCAGTCGATATTAATGGTCCGCGCGCGCGGTTTTTCCCAAACACACAGTCGCGAATCTCTACATCTGGAACCCACTGAAGAGACTCGATGCAGTCGCCAGTTCGAATTACAGAAGGCAGCGCATTCACAAATTCCACTCGCCAAGTGAATCGGTTGATTGATTCCACTCGCTTTACCATACCGTGGGCTATGGGCAGCAAGCTGTTCTGATCCACAAAGCGTATTTCCGCACCTCGGTCTGCGACTGGTATTCCAGCCTGCTCATGATGACCATTCATTACTTCGATGGTGTGCTTATCGATGATACGGCAAACGGGGGAGTAGATCCCATGGACGTTGACTGGGTCATCGAGCATGTTTTCAAAGCGACACCCAATAATACGGATAAGCCCTCGGCAATTAACGAAGTGACTCGCGTCTGCGAAGCTGGAGACCATTCTGCCGTTATTGGGATGGGGGGCAACGGTGCAGGAGAGTAGGCTGATCGTGTCTGAACGCTGAGCAATAAAAGCCATCGCTCCAGTATGATAGATATCTACGCCTTCGATGGTAACTTCGCTCGATTCATCGATGCAGACACCGAAACAATCTCGGTGATCGTGTGAGATGACGAGAGTATTATCGATTTGTGGCAGAGGAGTCGGGTAAGAGGTTGCAAGGCGTATAAGGCCTTCCTCAATCTCAGAGACTCCGCTCGCGGGCATTTTGTAATGGTCCTGCACCCCATACGCGGTCTCACGTTTGTGGGTATCAAATTCTAAGCAGTGTAAAAAACTATCGCGCTTGAAGAGTTTCCCGTTTTGGCAACCTTGTTGGTGGTAGCAATCGCCACTAAACCAGATGCGACCACCATCGAAGTAGTAGGGGTTCTCGGTATCCATACGCACAGTCACAGCTTCTGTGTCTACTGCTTGAATCGTGCCTTGAGAAACAAAGGGCCTAACGTAATCAACACTGAAATTTTTAAGAGTGATACCTGTGCAGTTTCGGATAAGGAATGGGCACACACGGCCATGAAATATGAGCCTTGATCCTTGGCCATCGATGGTTAGATCATGGATTCCGATTAGAGGAACCGCGATTCGTTTGAGTCCCTCGCTGTTGTTAGAGACGAAGCAAAAGAGCTCAGTGGCGTGGTCGCTGTAAAAGTGGTAATCCCCATGTTCCAATATGAGTGTGCACGATTGATCATCTGGGATGCATCGAAGTGCGTCACGAAGACTGCTTATGTTGTCTCCATCTACTGGTTGAATCCGAATAATGCAGGATTCCTTGTAGTTGACTGGAGTGCCCTTGTTTAAGACTTGCATGGCATTGATGTTAGCGACTCGTAGCTTTGCTGAAACAACCCGCCACCTTCACATTGTGAAACGCTACGAGAGTTGAAATGGTTCCTAATCTATAAGTTATCAGTAGGGGGTTTTGAAACGGTCTACAGTTTCACAGTTTTTCCGCAGTTGGATTTGGGTGTCTTGGCGCGGTCATCGCTGTAGTGGTGCGAGTGGGGTGTCAGTTAAAATAGATGTGAAGTAATGGTTGCGTGATTAGGAGTTGAAAGTTTGCGAGTTATACCAAATTTAACGATCACAATTGAGAGTCAATGGCCGTAAGTGATCACTTTGGTTAACGTTCAATTATTTAAGACCTGAGGGCTGCTATTTTTGCCAATGTAAAAGTGGTATGAGCACTAAACCTCGTGGGGATCTTCACGGTGCTCTAAATTCAAACTCGATTGATTCAACGTTAACCACTTCGTGTTTTTGAGCTCGTTGACAGTTGCAGGCATCGGTGCAAGATTAAGCGTCTATGAATCGTAGGAATTTCCTCCAAAAAAGTGCCCTAGCTCTATCCAGCAGTTGTGTGTTCCCCAGTCATGCGTGGTCATCCAGTGAATTGCGAAACCAGCCCTATAATGTGATATTTGTCCACACGGACCAGTGGCGTGCTCAAGCGCTTGGATATCGCGGGGAAGACCCGGTAATCACACCACATTTAGATGCGTTCCAGAAGCAATCCATCTCGTTCGACAACGCAATCGCCACCGCACCAGTATGCAGTCCTAACCGTGCGTGCTGGTTCACGGGGCGCTATCCGCAAAATCATGGAGTGATTAAAAACGGCGATGAGCACGTTCGTGCCGAGCAGCTCCTAAGTCGAAACTTTAAAGAGAATGGATATCGAAACGGATACATCGGTAAATGGCACTTAAACGGACGCGATGCGCACAAAGTCTGGGATGGTATCACTCCCGAGTTTTTAAGAGCCGATTACGATTACTGGACATCTGCAATCCATAATCATGCCCACTTCGTTCTCGATTTTGAGGAAAACGGTAAGGTGAAGCGATATGGAGAAGGCTGGCAACCGAATCACGTTACGAACAAGGCCATCGAGTTTATGAATCAAAAGGACGATCGGCCATTCAATCTCGTCGTATCTTACGGACCGCCGCACAACGGTTCGTATCATGAAACGCTCTCTACAGAAAAGCGTTACACGCCTGGTAATAAAGGCCACGAGAAGAACGGCTACGGATACTACGCACCCAAAGATTACGAGGCCATGTATGACGGCATGGATCCACTTGCAGTCAGGCCTAATATCGAAACGACCGATTTCGGTGATCAATTCGAAGGTGCAGTCAAGGGATACTTTGGCGCATGCACCGCTTTGGATGATTCTTTTGGAACCTTAATCCAATACCTCAAGCGCAGTGGGCTCTACGAAAAGACGATTATCGTTTTTAGTTCAGATCATGGAGAAATGTTGGGCTCTCATAACTTGATGACCAAAGGAGTGCCTTTTGAGGAATCCATTCGGGTGCCCCTAATGATGCGTGTGCCCGGAGTCGATCCGTATGCGGATGACCGACTGTTTAGTAGTGTTGACTTAATGCCGACATTAATGGGTCTTACTGGGCAAGCGGTGCCATCTGAGGTCGACGGTATCGATTTTTCGGCGACTTTGTCTGCGAATGCAAAAGCAAACTCCGACCCAGAAATGGCTTACATCGGCTATGGATCTTGGAGAGGCTTCCGGTCGAAGCGTTATACTTATATAACTACACCGAAAGCAGGCGAATTACTCACTGGTCGCGAGATTCGATACATTGCTCAAAAACGCAAACCGTCGAACCATATACTGTTCGACTTAGAAAATGATCCTTACCAGATGGAACCGATACTCAAAGGAGATGGCAGACATACGGACGCAATCATCGATGATTTTCATAGTGAACTGCATACGCATCTGCGATCCCTTAATGAGGAAATCTCGCCCACTGTTTAGACCTTAAGTTCGTTAATCATTCTATCTATCGTGATGTTACCCCTACATTTTAGGCATTACTTAGTGATATTTCTCTCGTTATGTGGTCTTATACACGCAACGCCGCCAAACATCGTTCTATTTTTTGTCGATGACCTAGGCTGGTCGGATTTGGGCTTTAGAAATAATGATTTTGAGACGCCACACATCGACGCGCTCGCTGCGGAGAGTGTCGATTTTGTGCAGTGTTACATCCCGTCGCCCACCTGTAGCCCTAGTCGTGCCGGTTTACTCAGCGGAAAGCATCCTGCTCGCTTGCAAATGACACGCCATATTCCATGGAACGAAGACGGCGCTTTTCATCTCTACGATAACGATCCAGGGGACGTTCCCTCGCGAAATTGGCTTCCGCTCAAACACGTGACCTATGCAGAGGCACTGAAAGAACTGGGTTACTACCATCTGTTCCTTGGTAAGTGGCATCTTGGCCCTGAAGGCTTTCACCCGACCGACCAAGGCTTTGATCGGCAGATTGGAACAACGAATCAAGGCAACCCAAGCTCTTATTATCCAGATTACTTTAGAAGCTCCGACGAATTTGACGAAGAAGACCAGGCCTACTTAACCGATAAACTTACTGATGAAGCGGTTACATTTATAAAGGGTTACGATCAAGACAATCCATTCATGATGTCTTTTTGGTATTACTCAGTGCATACGCCGCATATCGGTCGTCGGGACTATGTTTCCCATTTCGAAGAAAAGGGCTTTCAGGGGAAGGAGGCGCACTATATGGCGATGGTCAAGTCTGTGGATGACTCGGTCGGCCGTGTGCGAGACGCGCTCGAAGATAAAGGAATAACAGATGAAACCGTCATTATTTTCCTATCAGATCAAGGTGGCTACTTTGAGAATTCACCCTTTCGAGGGGGCAAGATGGGAGGCACTGCGCTCTACGAAGGAGGCGCACGGGTTCCAATGTTTATTCAATGGCCTGGCGTCACGCAGGCAGGTGAAGTTCAAGACGCGGTGCAGTCACTAGATTTGTTTCCAACGTTGGTTGAGATCGCTGGTGGAGATTCGGGGGGATTCATCGAACTGGATGGGATCTCTCTGGTTGAGCCACTACGTGACCAAAAACGATTGGATCGAGGTGCGCCCATCTTTGGCTATCGTTCATACGAGGACCTGTATGCTTCGGTGCGAGAGCGTGAGTGGAAACTCATGGCACATCGCAGTGGGAAATTAGAATTATATAACATTAAAGAGGACCCTGCCGAAGGCCTGGATCTCTCTGAAAAATATCCAGCTATTATGAAAAGTCTTAAAACGAAATTGAAGCATTGGGAGCGTGACATGGGAGTCGCTAAGTATTCTGGAGTCCAAGAAGTCATCGACGTAAAGGTTGCCGACTACGGAGCCTGTCCCGACGATGGTGCGGACGACACCTTGGCAATCAAGCAAGCGCTTGAAGTTTGTAAGCAGCACGAATTGTCGCGCTTAGTCTTCGAGCCGGGAGTTTACGATTTTTATCCAACCTATGCGGGTGAGCGCTACTTGTTTGTTAGCAATAATGACGAGGGGCTTAAGCGTATTGCCTTTGACATGGTCGGTATGGAAAACGTGACGATTGAAGGTGGTGGGGCGCAATTCATGTTTCACGGAGCGATGAATCCTTTTGTTGCAGAGCACTCTAAAAACATACTACTGACTAATTTCTCTATCGATTTCTCCCGTCCATTTCATTCAGAAGCAATCATTCTTGGTGTAGAAAAAGAATATATGGATGTAGAAATCGTCGAAGGGCACCCGTTTTTGCTGCGAGGAGGTATGCTTTATTTTACTGAGAATCAGGTAGATCGTGTTTCAACGAGCACCGTTTCCAAGAATGGCATTTACGGAAGTGCTCACATGCTGGAATACGACACCGTTAAGCGCGAGACGGCCTTCATGGTCAGAGATCACTATTTCCTTCGAGAGGGGGGTGGCTACCCTGCGACTCACTTAGAAGGCCGTAAGGTGCGGATCAATGTGCCGAACCTTCGCGGGACGGTCGGAAATACAATGGTTTTCGGGCCGAACCATCGAGACCATCCTGGTATTGTTCTTACAAAGACAGAAAATGTGCGCATAGATAAAGTAACGATACATCACGCCGGTGGCATGGGTATATTGGGGCAAAACTCGCGCAATATCGTGGTCAATGATTGCAAGGTGACTCCCTCTGGTAATCGCATGAACAGCACAACAGCGGACGCTACTCACTTTGTGAACTGCACTGGCAAGATTGAGCTCACCAATAATCTCTTCGAGAATCAAAAGGATGACGCGACAAATATCCACGGCGTCTATCAAAGGATTGTTGAAGCGACTGGCGACGATTCGATCATCGTTCGCTTTATGCACAATCAGCAAATGGGCTTTGATTATTTGCAGACAGGCACTGAGATCGAATTTGTTCGCAGTAACAGTCTCTTGACCTACGGTAAGGCCACTGTAAAGAGCGTGCATCACATCAATAAGGAATGTTCCGAGGTCACATTGACTGAAAAGCTTCCTGCGGATCTAAAAATTGGTGACGCTATTGCTGAGATCCGAGACTATCCAGAGGTCCTCATCGCAAATAACATCATACGCAACAACCGTGCGCGCGGCATGTTGCTGAATTGCCGTGGACGAACAGTTGTCGAAAACAATTATTTTCATGCACCTGGGGCAGCCATCCTATTCGAAGGTGATGCCGCCTTCTGGTATGAGCAGGGAGGAGTTAGTGATTGCGTCATCCGCAATAACGTTTTTGACAATTGCCTTTTTGGGGTTTGGGGCAAGGCGGTTATCGATGTCAAAGCCGGTATACAAGAAGATCGTGAGCTGAGTCGATACAACCGAAATATCAAAATAGCAAACAATACCTTTCGTGTTTTTGATAAAGTTACGCTACTCGATGTCTACTGTGTGGATGGATTGGTGTGGGAGAATAATACGATAGAATCGACCAAAGATTATCCAGACCGCGAGCGAAATGCGCAGCGTTTCATTGTCCAACACTCGGACAATGTCGTCATTGACGGCTCTCTAATCGACTAGTCCATGCAACTTACTTTTTAAGAAACAACCGAGGTCTCGATGTGTAATCAAGGGGGCCATACCTATAGATACCACCTTACCCCTAATCTAATGAATAAGAAACGTAATGGATTTGCACTCGTCATCGCGCTTTCGTTGATGGCATTCGTATTGATCTTGGTTCTATCGTTGACGACCTTAACTCAGGTAGAAATTCAAACTTCGGACAAGCAAGTTCGTTTGTTGAATGCACAGTCGAATGCACTGCTTGGCATGAAGGTTGCAATCGGTCAGCTTCAAGAATCGCTTGGTCAGGATCAAAGAGTCAGCGCACGTGCGGAAATTCTCGACATACAAAGAGGCAGCTCAGGGAGAATGCTTCACCCTCATTGGACGGGTGTGTGGAAGCAGCCTGAGAATATAAGTGCAGGCTTTCCAGAAGGCATCGATCCGCGCGCAAAAGCCGAATTGCAGACTTGGCTCGTGAGCGGTAATGAAGGTCAGCTAAATTATGAACCGTCGGTCGCCTTAACTGATAATTCTGTCAAGTTGGCATCTGGCTTTGCGGCGATTGAGGAATTGAACAGCCCAGAGCTGGTCCCCTTGCAAGCACCGTATGTCCTCGTTGAAGCAGGAGGGTATGCATACGCAGTCATCGACGAGGGCGTCAAAGCTAAGTTGAATTCCGTATCGACAAATTTTGAACCAGGAAGTCCTCCGTTGCTGCCTCTTTCGAATGGCTCAATTGCTTATGATGACTTTGGGCTGGAACCACAAGCTGACAGTAAGGATTGGATCCGTTACAATGAAATGGATACCGTTTTTAACCTGAACGAAGCGAATTTAACGGCTAAGTCTGCGCACCTATCTCAGTCAGCCACACTTTTTCACAAAGGCGTTCTCTCCGATACACTGCGTGGAGGCTTACAACTGGATCTCAGCTCAGCGCTTCGAATGAATCGAGCGACTTTTAAGACCGACGTCATTGATAAGTATCTCCCGCATGATGAAATTTACAGACCTTATCATCCAACGGTAAGAGGCGGTGGGCCAAGTTGGGACGTTTTTCGTCAATATGCTCAACTGGGCGCTCGTAATCAGGCAGATGAATATCTGATCACGCCAACCGATTTGAGTCAGGAGCAAATCGGAGTCTACCCAATTTTAGAGCGCTTTCAGTTGCACACCGTGATTCGAGTTGCTGCCACGCAGGATCCCGTGCAAACGGACAATTATAGTTTTCGTCCACGGATATATCATTTGCCGTCTATTGTTCTTTGGAATCCCTACAACAAAACGATTGTTGCCAACGAAGGATTGGTTGTCAGATGGAGACGGCAGAACCGCACCGAGGGGGACTGGCGCTACTTATATGCAGCAGGCTACTATCAAGACGGTGATTGGAATGGTCTCCCCATCGCTGGGGGTGCAGTTGGAGAATTCCCTGTATTTTATGAGAAATGGCAGGGAGGGGATCGCGAACGTTACATCGATTTTGAGTTAACGAATGAATCCGGAGGCAATGAGATCACCATTCCACCTGGTGAATCGAGAATCTTCACGATGCAATCCAATCAAGAATATTCACCAAGCGCCTCTCAGGCGGTCACGATGCGACAAGGGTGGGGCACCTTCGGGTTTTATCAGGATGCAGAGGATGAAGTCATCATGGATGTAGCTTCATTGGGAGTCGACCCGCCGTCTGTCTTCATAGACCTACGCACCCCACAAGACGTAGACAATAATAGTGAACTGGACATCTGGTCCAACTTTATTTTGCGTGACCGAGGCAGCACCCAATACGCGGAGTATCGTAATTTGCGCTGGAAATTCTACGATGACAACGGTGATGAGCAACCGAGCGGACTGCTTACTGGCAAAGACACGGTCTCTGAGCAATCGTCACATTTTTTTGGAGATGATCAGAATGGCCCATCGCCTGTTGAGGTGTTCTCCTTTGATAGTAGTAGCTCGCTGAACTTTAGGGGGTTACCTAGCACGAATCAACCGGCTCACGAGGATGGTTTAGACGTGTCACTGATTGGATATGAACTAGGCCTCAAAACTATAAATCCAGAAGTTTCAGAGACCTATCCGCAGCTTCGTGATACGGCAAGTTTGTTACATCGGCATAATATTCGAGCCAATAGCAGTAATACTGTTCCAGGCGAAAAAGATGCGTCGCTAGGCGCCTACAACTTTGTGAATAGACAATACTATTTTTTAACGGTTGTTGAAAATAGCGAAATAAGCGTGCCAGGCAGTCAATTTGGATATCAGGTAGCGAATGAAAATTTTAAGATTGAAACTTGGAGCACTGATCAAGCTTCGTTTCTGGGATTCTCCGATACGCCAGAAGGATCGGACCGATTGGTTTTGTTTCGATTGCCGAATGCTGATGAAGAGATTCTCTCGGTGGGCGATTTTAGACATCTTGATCTGAGAAGTGCTGAGCCGGATGAACTTAAACTTAATGGGAATGGCGAGTGGGACAGTAATAATTTTGGGCCGTCGTTTGTCGTCGGCGAAGCTCATGCAAACTACCATTTACAGAGTAATTCATATACGGACAATGACTTCGTCCCCGACTATCAGTGGATCACGAACCGTCAATTATGGGATCGATTCTTTGTTTCAACAGTTCCAAGTCAGCAGCAGCCCACCTTCCCTTTAGACAATGGAAAAATGGTGCTCGCTGGCAGCGATTTGGACGCTGAAACGCTTCAAGATTTAACCTCTTTTGACAAAGCCGCGTCCGCACTGTTGTTGGATGGTGCCTTTAATATCAATTCGACTTCCGTGAGGGCGTGGGAAGCCATCTTTTCTCAATACTTTGGGCGTCAAGCCGGAGACGTGTCGGTTACAGATGGTGCTCTCTTTTTAGATATACCAGAGCCTCAAAGCGCTTTTAATCCGACTACAGCAGGATCGACTGCTAATTGGTCCAGTCAGACCGATGCTTGGAAAGGGATTCGTATCTTGAGTCAGACCGAAATAAGAAGCCTTGCCGAGGCAATGGTTCAAGAGGTCAAACGCAGAGGTCCCTTTTTGAGTCTTTCCGAATTTGTGAATCGATCCATTCGGAGCGACGCCGAATTGGCCGTATTTACAGACCGTGGTTCAGAGTTGAATAGCAGTTTGCCTGACTTGAGCGAACTCGCAGAGGATCCGCGTATCTTTGGGGCTTTGCAGGCTGCTATCGAGAAAGCCAACTTGAATTCAGGCTTTGAGGATTACGTGATTGAGGCAATTGATGAATTACCTTTGTCGGATGAAAGGCTCTATGGTTTTCGCGCAGCAGGCTTGGGCTCCTATGCAGAGGGAATTGCGGGCTATCTTACGCAAGGTAAACTTTTGAACCGCATCGGCCCTAGCCTGCGTCCACGCTCCGATACCTTTATCATTCGAGCCTACGGTAATGCTCGTGATGCTCTAGATGATCGCATTCAAGCAGAGGTTTATTGTGAAGCTGTGTTGCAGCGTTTACCAGACTACGTGGATTCAATCGACACGCCAGATGCACGCGTATCTGAGTTGGCATCCTTTGTGAATGAACAATTTGGGCGGCGTTTCGAGATCGTCTCCTTCCGCTGGTTAACTAGTGATGAAATATAGAAATTTGATAATGAGAACGATCTTACTCTTACTGACGACTTGTTCGTATCTGTCTTTATTTTGTTACAGCGCAAAGGCGCAATCGGGTAGTGCCGATGCGGAGCTGGTTCGCTTTGACTTTAAGACGATCTTATTGGGGAGGATGGGCGAGGACACTCCAAAGCGTCTTTATCACCAGCAGGGTTTAGACTATAAGCCGATTACTTTCTCTTATCAGAACATGGGCTTAAAGCATTCGTTTGCGGGAACCTGGCCATTTCACTTCTATGAAAAGGTGGAAACTGACGAAGGCCCAGTCATGCGTGCATATGCCACCATCAACGAAGCACCACCAAAAGTTTCGAACATATTTTTATTGGTAATTCCTAGGGAGAAGGCCATTCAGTCGGTCATGTTAGCTGCTGACAAAGAGTCGTTACCGTCGGGACATTTAAGAGTTTTAAATTTAAGTAACAGCGAGATCGTTTTGGGGACGGGGGCTGAGGACACGCTGATTCGAATCAAACCCGGTAAAACCGAAATCACCGAGTATGAAGTGGATGGTGAACGTTTTGCTTTTAATTTGAAGGTTGCGGCAGCGAATGAAAGTGGTTGGCGGATGGTTCACAGTTCAATGGTGACTCAAGTGAATGAAGATCCGCTCTTTGCCGTGGTGTCTGGTGGCAGCGCTGGCAATGAACGTTTACGTGTTCGTTTTTTGAATCTGGCGAGCTTCTAGTCAATTGGTTCATTGAATATGAAGGCAACAAAGTCGTTTTTGTATAGATATCAGGCGGTAAGAAGGCTCTGGTTGCTTCCCGCTTTCCTTGGCGGATGGCTTTGTGTTACGAGCGCTTACGAAAGGCCAAATGTCCTCTGGATTTTTGTAGAGGATCTTTCACCATTCATGGGATGCTACGGTGATCCTGTAAATCAAAGTAGCACGCCCAATTTAGACCGTTTAGCAGGGCAGGGTGTCCTATTTGAGCGCGCGTATGCGACCGCCTCGGTATGCTCAGCCAGTCGATCGGCAATCATCACTGGTGTGATGCAAACCAGCACGGGCACACATCAACACCGTTCAAGTCGCACTGTCGAAGGCGTGATTGTGCCAGAAAACCTTCGAATTTATCTTCCTGAGGGCATGCAAACGATTCCCGAGTTAATGCGGGAAGCGGGTTACTTTACCTTTAATAGTGGTAAAGATGATTATAACTTTCATTACAATCGCCACGAACTCTATTCAGTAGGCACCGCGCATGACTATGAACCAAGCATGAATGGCTGGCAGGGCAATAAAGCTACACATAGCACCACGCATCGTGTGCCCGAGAGTGCCTGGACACGAGACGTGTGGGACTCCCGCCCAAGCAACGAACAGCCGTGGTTTGGGCAGATCATGCTTTGGGGCGGCAAGGCGGGAAACCGATACACGCCAAAGTCGGCGCTGCTCCAAGCTGACGCGGTGCCGCTGCCTCCGTATTTTCCAGATACTGCGACTTATCGTGAAGCGTGGACGAATCACTACAATGCGGTTCGTGGTGTGGATGCGCAGGTCGGAGACATTCTAGCGGAACTCGAAGCCGATGGCGAATTAGACCAAACTGTAATATTCTTTTTCTCCGACCACGGTTCGAATACCTCCCTGCGACATAAGCAATTTTTGTATGAAGGCGGTGTTCACATTCCATTGATCATCGCGGGTGGACACGAGTGGATTGAGTCGGGCAAGGTTTTCGATGGTTTGGTGTCTTCGCTCGATATTTCAGCAACGACACTCGCACTTGGGCACGCATCGATGCCAAATTATTTGGATGGTGAGAACCTTTTGTCGCACGAGTTTAAAGGACATTCTTATGTCTTTTCGGCCCGAGATCGCTGCGATTATACGATCGATGCTATTCGGTCCGCTCGATCCGAGAGCTTTCGATACATAAGAAATTACCATCCTGAGCGTAGTAGGCTACAAGCTCAGTATCGGGATCACTTGCCGATTGTGACTGAAATGAAGCGTTTGCACTCCGAAGGTAAGCTCACCGATTACCAAGCTGCGCATTGGTTTGGCAAACGTCCATTGGAAGAACTCTATGATTTGTCCAAAGACCCGCATCAGGTTGAGAATCTGGCTGCGGATCCTCGCTATACGTGCGTTTTAGAGGCACATCGTCTAGCGCTGGGTGATTGGTTGCTCGCTTCTGGCGATAAAGGGCTGGCTCCAGAGGACCTCACGCAACTCAGAGCTACCTATGAGTTGTGGAAAGATCGCCCGATTTTTCGAGACGCAGACATAAATCCAGAATATGACGCCTTTCTTCCGGTCCCTTAGAGTCTCTTTATCCCGCTTAAACACTGTGTTAAGCTCACTAGTAAACGTTAAACAAACTGCAGGTGCGACTTACTTGACGAACATCTGCCCCACACCATCCTAATGTTATGAAATATTCATATCCCCTAATTACCACAGCAGCTCTTTCACTACTTGCCGCTACACAAATTCAAGCACAGACTCAACGCGTCTTTAACAACAATGATGGCGATAACCTTTGGAGCAATTCGCTCAATTGGACAACTGAAAGCATTGCTGATACCAACAGCGAGTTCGCTCAGCTTAATGGTCAGCCTATTGTTGACGCTAATTTTACAATAAACCGCATACAAAATAATTTCAATCCTAGCGACCAGGTGGTATCTAGCACGAACGGTGGAGTGCTCACTATTGATCTAAATACAGCAGGTAATACTGGAGTCGCCATTCGCAATGTTCGCGGGGGCGTAAATCCAGTAAGTAATCTGCAGTTTTCCGGAAACGTAACGATTGATAACACACTCGGTGGGTTTTCTAATTTTGGTTTCAGTAACAGTTCGGGTGACTCGATTACTTTTACCAATACGAGTGTTCTGAGTGTAAATTCTATCATCCAGACGGATACAAGCGGCGCAACTAACAGCGTTACTGGATTTATTAATTTCAATGGCGCGATCACTGGTGGTAACGATGGATCTAGTGCGGGTATCCGGATTGGAGCTGGTGACACAGGCGTTACCTTTGGTGCAACTGCAGACAATACTGGTTATGAAGGCGACATCGCGATTTTTGCTGGTAGCTCTGTTACCTCCAACACGATTATTGCAGGTGGTTTCTTAAACACAGGGCATAAGATTCAGGTCAATGGAGACGGGGCTTCACTCGTTCTTAATGGTGCGGGCGGCATGCAGGGCAATGTTGTCATTGCTAACAACAACGGCTTTACGCTCGATGTGAATGCAAATCAGTCGAGTCTTGGTTTCCTTAACTTGGGCACTGGCTCAAGTCTCACTTTAGACATCGATGCATCGGTTACTGAATTGTTTTTCACTGACAGTGCGTCCATCGATTGGCTCACAGGCACGGTTGCGATCAGCGGCTTTAAAGAAAATACTATTCGCTTTGGCACAGACGCTTCTGGCCTCACCGTAGACCAACTGAATGCGATCGACGGTGGCGCTTACTCAATCACCGATCAAGGTTTCCTCACGGCTGTTCCTGAGGTCGGTGCATTCGGAGTGATCCTTGGCATGTTTGCACTCAGCCTCGTTTCTTCACGTTCTAGAGCACGTAAGACTCAAGCGTAGTTTTTTTATAGGGTATAGCGCTCGGCACCAAATGTGGGTTAGGTTCATTGGTGTTCGAGCGCTATTTTTTTATCCATTTTCTTTTGATACTCAGTCTACAAGTTCAGGATTCGCTGATTCACTTGGGCTTTGAAGTCGCTTATACCTGCACAACTGATTCAGACCCTCAGCATTCACAATCATTGCGATGTTCAAGCCCTCTTTGATCGGAGGAACAGTGAGCGCACTGATAACTCTCCCCCATGAAATCTCTCCCCCTTGTCGCTCTAATTGTTCTCACATCAGTATGCGTATTGCGTGCTGATCGTCCTAACGTTATTTTTATAGTATTGGATGATGTCGGCTTGGGCTGGATTCCCCCCTACGCTCAGCACCTTACCCCCGAGCAGATAGAGCCCGAGATTGCTGAAAAATATCGGCAAAATCAAGGGCACCAGGGTGCCATCGACCTGCAGGCGCACATCAAAGCGGCCAGTGAGTGCATGCCCGAGCTGTCAAAGCTGTCGAACAATGCTGCAATCTTTAATCGTGCTTTCGCGACCGCCGCACTTTGCGGGCCTAGCCGAGCCGGTATACTGACGGGTAGTTTTCAGCAAAGCTGGGGTGCCTATAGAAATAAAGATGTGGATGACTTTGGTATACCTGCGGATCGAGTGGTTCTCGCCGAGCCCTTAAAGGCAGTGGGTTACCGCACAGGGGTTGTCGGAAAATGGCACGTAGCACAACAAGACTTTAGGTATGTCGAAGATGCATGGGTCAATGATTTAGGCCAAGAGCTCCCAGTTCATGAACACTACAATGGGCTGTGGCCGCAATTGTCTGAAGCGCTCAAAGAAACGCCGTGGAAAACTTCGTCGAAACCAGGGCAACATCCACTCGATCGCGGGTTTGATTATTACTTTGGTTACAACAGTTACGACGATCAAGACTACAACTCGCGCACTCTGTGGGAGGGGCATGAGCTGTATCCGCCTCGTCCCAAAGGCGAATTCTTGACAGATCTTTTCAACGAAAAGGCAGTGCATTTTATTGATGACGCACTTACGGATGATCAGCCATTCTTTTTATACTATGCACCGAAGACCTTGCATGGTGGAATACGTCGCCCGCCCGAGCATTACATCGAGAAATTCAATACTGGCAATCGATTCACTGACTTGTATGCGGGGCATCTTTTGGCTCTCGATGATGGTATCGGCAAAATTATGAGCACTTTGCGTAAGCACGGAGAGGTCAATAACACGCTCTTTATTTTTTCCGCAGACAATGGCTGCACATTATACAATGTTCCGCCCTATAACGCACCAAACCGAGGTGGGAAGGGCACTGGCTGGTTGGGGGGCCTGAATGTTCCCTTGATCATTTCACAGCCAGGTAAGGTGGTGGTCGGAGTTAACGACGAGATCGCAAGTTTGGCTGACATCATGCCAACTGTCCTCGAAACTGCGGGCGCTGAAATCCCTGCAGGTATCGATGGTAAAAGCCTGCTTCCGTATTTGACTGGCCATACAAAAGAAGGTCCGCGTGATTCGCTCTCGATTGCCAGTATACAGTCTTCTCGCTGGTCCTATTGCTATGAGGCCAACGGCGAAAACAACAAGCAAGATGCAGGTCAAGTTCCGCTCTATGCTTGGCACCTGAAGGGAGACGATCTGTTGATGCTTACCACCGAGGTGAGCCCAGGATTGTATCAGAATTTACCTGATGGCTATCCAGCGCAGACGCTGCTGTTTAACATCAGAGAAGACCGCCCTCAGCG
Organism: Opitutales bacterium; assembly: GCA_018607135.1. GTDB lineage: Bacteria > Verrucomicrobiota > Verrucomicrobiia > Opitutales > Coraliomargaritaceae > JBPOFY01. Next base: position 53,466 of record JABBCA010000102.1, on the reverse strand, counting down.
GGTCGATGCCGCACCATCCTACCCCGAAAAAGTTGAAGCATTGAGTGGCAAGATTCATGAGTATCTCAGCGAGATGGAAGTGCCGATATCGAGTCAACAAGAAGACTATCGTAAACTCTTGAAGCGCACGATGCCTTGATCCTAAAAGATCAGATAGTCTACACTGTGATCTGCGTAGATCGTTTCTATAAAATCACACCCAAAATTCTATGAGTCTAAAGTTGAAGCACGCGCACGAAACACGCCCCGAAGACCGTGTCGGATTCTCGTCGAAGTTACTCTACGGGTCGGGCATGATTGGATATGCGCTTCTGATTCAGGGCTACATGCAGTTTTATAACCCGATCTTCAACGATACCTTGGGTCTAGATCCGGTTCTGATTGGCTGGGTGATTGCAATATGCCGACTGTGGGACGCAGTTACCGACCCTTTTATGGGGCATGTGACTGACAATACTCGCTCCCGTTTTGGTCGCCGTCGCCCATGGATTGCTCTCGGTGCGTTGTTATGTGCGGTCAGTTTTATTGGTGTCTGGTGGTTTCCCAATGGGCAGAGCGAGAATTTTTACTTTATCTGGCTACTGCTTTCATCACTAATCTTCTACGTCGCGTTTACGATCTATTCGGTGCCTTACATTGCTTTGGGGATGGAGATCTCTCCAGACTATCACGAGCGTGGTAGCGTCATGGCGATACGAACTGTTTTGCAGCAAATTGGCTTTTTTGCGATTTCCAGTCTCTATTGGCTGACGAGCTTGGATTGTTTCGAAGACCGGGCTGAGGGCATGAAGTGGAATAGCCTGTGGGTAGGGGCACTCGTATTCGTGGTGATCATGGTTCCAGCAATCTTTGCTAAAGAGCACCCGAGCTTGGTGCAAGGAGAGGTTAAATCGTCCAAGAAGATACCACTCTGGCATAGCGTTAAAGAGACCTTGTCTTGTTGGCCCTTCTTAAATCTAGCGCTGATTACCGTAGTTAGCTTGTTGGGTCTGATGATGGTTGGGTCCCTCGGCTATTACGTCACGATCTATCACATGTATGGTGGAGATAAGGGCGATGCTTCAGGAAAGCTGATGTCGATCGTCAACTACACTATACCGATTTCAACCGTTTTGGCGGTTCCACTGTTGCAAAAGCTGTCTACCTTTTGGGGTAAACGAAGCACCATGATTTTCGCGTTCTCCATCGCTTTAATTGGCACACTCTTAAAGTGGCCGTTCTATACTCCTGACAATCCCTACCTATCGATTATCCCTTCTATTTTATTAGGGATCGGTAGTGCCGCTGCCTATGTTTTTGTAAATGCCATGATCCCGGAGGCAGTGGATGCTGATGAGCTGAAAACAGGGGAACGCCGGGAGGGGATGTTCAGTGCGGTTTACAGTTGGACCTTTAAGATTGGAGCGGCGGTTGCGCTTTTAATGGCGGGATATGTGCTTTCGGGAACAGGCTTCGACGCGACTCTCGAGGGTCCCCAGTCAGAGGATACTCTATTTTGGATGCGTGTATGTTTTACCGGAATTCCTGCGATCTCGCTCGCCGGCGCTATTCTTCTAGCATTTTATTATCCCATAACAGAAGCCAAGGCTTATGAAATCCGTGAGGCACTTGAGGCACGCAGAAATGCTGAATCTAATTAAAAAAAAGACGGATCACTTGTTGCCTTGGCTGTTGCTGTGCATCGGATGTTCCGCGCTGTTGCTATCGACCACAGCTTGCTCGCAGCAAGCCTCAGCGGTTCCATCGAGAGAGCTGCCCGAGATGATATGTGCTGCCATTGAACGAGGCGATCCCAGCGTTCGGATACCGCCCGGTCGCTACTTCGTGCAACCCGAAGATGGCACCCACTTACTCTTGGAGAATATTAAAGATTTTACGATAGAAGCAACAGGCGTTGAGATGGTTTGCACTGAGACGACGCGCGCTGTTTTTATCGAGAATTGTGTGAATTTGAAAATTCGTGGGCTAACTATTGATTACGATCCACTGCCATACACCCAAGGAGAGATTGTTGAAATCTCGAAAGACCGAAAGTCTCATATCATAAAAATTCAAGAGGGCTTCCCTCATGCTGAGACAGCAATCGTCTTTAAGCATTCGATTTATACAGCGGAACGTGAGCTTAGATTTGGCAGTTACTATCGTATGCAGATTGAGGTTTTACCCGATAACCACCTGCGTATATACGGCTTGAATCCTGCCAAAGACGGAGGCGAGCAAGTCGGCGATTTTGTTGTGATCTCTAGTGAGTCACTAAAAGGTCGCTATCATCCGCATGCGGTCCATCTCTATGATTCGGACAGCACTGTGCTGGAAAACGTTACACTCTATGCGTCGCCTTGTTTTGGTTTCCTTGAAGAACATTCCACTGAAAGTGTCTATCGGAAGTGTGTGATTGATCGTCGCGATGGCCGTCTGCATTCCCTCAACGCGGATGGTTTTCACAGCAAATTTGCTGAGGTCGGACCTAGAATTGAGAATTGCCGCGCGATGTGGATGGGGGATGACGGTGTGAATATTTGTGGATCTTACCACATGGTCGTCGCATCAGATGGTCACTCGCTCCGTGTGTTGGCCAAACGAGGTCTTGATATTGAGGTCGGAGACTCTTTGCAGATACTCGACGAGGATGGGCACTTGATGCCGCAAGCGAGGGTGCGCTCTATCCAACCAGTGGGTAAACTGAACGCCTCAGATGAGGCAGCACTGAAGTCGGTGCATCTTTTGCCGCGGGTCATGGAGTTTCTTCAGGACGCATATCGAATCGAACTGGATCAATCCATGGACATAGGTGCTGGAAGTGTCATTGCCTCTATGAATAGGATGGGAAACGGCTTTTCTGTGGTCGAAAGCGAGTTTGGGAATCTTCGCTCGCGCGGTATCCTCATCAAGGCGAATAACGGTGAGATTCGTAACAACCGCGTAGTGAATTGCCACATTCAAGGTATTAAAATTGCACCCGAATATATATGGCTAGAGTCGGGGGCTAGCTCAAACTTACAAGTCACGGGTAATACGGTGATTGGCTCGGGGGCAGAGAGCATTCTCATCGATAACATAGGCGCTGAAACCATTCACAAAGATATCAATATCACTCGAAATAAGCTACAGTCGGATCGTTTTCCACTGATTCATATCCGCGGGCTGGATGGTGGCAGATTAAGCAACAACGAGTTGCTCCGAGCCAATGGCAAACCTGCACCCGAATCCGCTGTTATCATCGAGCACTCTCGGGGTATTGTTCGGTAAGCTGACTGCGACAGGTCTACCCTGAGACGGAGCACCTTGCCTATCTGATTGCAGTTCTGGGTGCCGCGAAATCCACCGCTAGAGAGCCGCTTGATTGACTGGTGAACGTTTACTTTCTGAGTCGTAGATGTTTTTTGCATATCATCACGTTCTGGGTAAGTTAGCATCTCGTTTAAGTTGTAAAGACAACACCTCTAAAGTTTTACCCAGTCATTAGATGCGCCCTCCGTGCTTTTAAACGAAATCTAATGTGACTCAAGTGCCCCATGAAGACATCCGCCTATTTTGGAATCCTTGCCTTAATACTTGCAGCAATTTTCGGATTGTTTCGTGTAGAGCGCCAGCCAAGTAAGTCGCTCGCAGCCAATGGCTATCTGCATACCGAGCCGACATCAACTGCTCTGCTTGATCCCTCCCTGGTGAGTGACGCGAGGGCTCCAGTGCAGGCGCCCACCTTAGATTCTTGGACCGAGCAACTGGTTCAGGCCCGCACTGCCGACGAGTCTAAGATCGACCTATCTGCTGTTCGTGAGTTCAACCAGTGGGCACTCGACGAGTTGTCAGGCAAAGCGATTACACCACTTCGTATTCAAGAGCTCGCGCAGGCGAGACAGGAATCGCTGAAAAATTTAATCAAAAAAGATCCCCAGCTCGCATGGGAGCAAATGTTACCTCCAGCGGTGCTGGCCTCGTTGCCGACTACTTTGCAAACATTCCTAGAAGAGCCTATTGAAGGGGCAGGCGACTGGAATGTATTTTCAGCATGTCATTGGGAGGCGTCTACCTGTGGGCATAACCGCACGGAGAGTCATTCATGCCCAGACCTTCCATCAATTATTCATAAGGCGACTATCGGCGATAAGACTTACGATGCGTTTCCCATTGGCCACTTGGTGCAAGTCACTTCAATCAAAACTGTTCAGCTAGAGGGCTTCGCCATCGATTCAACTGCAGTTTTTAACGCGATGCCATTGGAGCAAATCGAAGCTGAAAGTCATCGACTAGCTGGAAATGTAAGCCATGTGGGCACGGATAGCTTTGATTCACCCGTAATCAATCCAGAGGAAACTCAGACTGCAGCATCGCTGTTCAATGGAGGGAGTTCGGGTGCACCGTCTGAGAGCGAACTCATGGCTGCGGCTCCTGCATCCTCTATTACGGGGCAGCCAGACTCACTGCCACTGACGAATCGAGAGGGAGGTGTTGCGACTGGTGGTCAATCGACTGGTTATCGAACACTGCTTTACATGCGGGTTACGTTCGCGGATCAGCCCAACGACGTTGTGCAGACCGAGGCCAGCGTCTATTCCAACCTACAAACGGTAAATGAACACTTGTTAGAATCCTCATGGGGGCGCATGCAAATTCTGCCTACTGTCACGCCCGTAATCGTGCTTCCCGAAAATCAATCCTACTATGCCAATGCCAGTCAGGGGGTCGCACTACTCGGCAGTGATGCTAGACAGGTCGCAATTGATATGGGGTATGACCCCAGCCAATACGGGCATCGCGTGTATCGCTACAATGGTTCGCCCGGGACGTTTGGCGGTTTCGCTAATATTGGTAATAATCCAGGCGACCTTTGGGTCCGTTTTAGCACCGAGGGTCTGCTCGTGCATGAGCTAGGGCATAACCTCAAACTCTTTCACTCCAATGGTTGGGATACAGACCTCAAAGCCTCCATTGGTCCAAGCTCCAGCATTGAGTATGGGCACGGGTATTGTGTGATGGCCGAGAATTACAATTTAAATGATACAGGCTTCTGTGCGTTTCAAAAGCAGCGCTTGGGGTGGCTCAAGGATTCCGAATACGTCGAAAGTTTAGTCAGTGGACGGCATCGTATCTATGCCATTGACGATAGCACGATTGACCCAGACAAGCACTATGCAATTCAAGTCCCCACGCCCAACCGTGGGAGCTATTGGCTCGAATACCGCAATAACTACAACAATACCGCATTTCGAAACGGTCTTTTGCTCCAAGCGCAAGGACCAGGGTGGACGATCAATCAGGGCATACCACACCGTATCGACGTCACCTATTGGTCTAAAAAAGACACCAGCGATTCGCCCATCCCCATCGGTTGGACCTTCTCGGATCATGAGCAAGGGGTGCACATAACCCCCGTCGCACGGAGCACCGACTACTCTTGGATCGATGTGCAAGTGCACCACGAGCAGGACTTCAGCACGAATTCACCGCCAACGGCAATGTTGACTGCTTCAAACACGAATCCAGCGGTCGGCGAATCCGTTGATTTTACTCTATCAAATATCTCAGATGCGGATGGCGACGAACTTTGCTATTATTGGTATTTTGACAATCAAGTGTATCAAAACTTCAGTTGGTCAACCTTCACGGCACGCAGTCGAAGTTGGAGTGCTGCAGGTGTTTACAACGTCATCGCGGTGGTCTCTGACATGAAAGGCGGCACTTGTTTTAAGTCGATTCCTATCACTGTTGGAACGCCTACGGACTTTTCGATTTCAGGCCAAATTATCGATCATGCTGGAAATGGTGTGGCAGGAGTCGCGGTGAGTAACGGCCTCGGATTGAATGATTCCGACTACCGTGCCACACTTACCGACGAAGACGGAAATTACGTCATCGGGAGCCTACCTGCTGCTAGCTATACGGTGCGTGCGCGCAAGGATTTTGATACCTACGGGACACGCGGGTTCACGAATCCAGTCGTCGTCGGCCCAAGTGCTGTTGACGTCGGTTTTCGCGCCCGTGCGCTCCAAGTGACGGCGACCGGGGCACCAGCAGAGGGTGGCGCAGTCGGGCAGTTCACCATTTCTCGGGTCAAATTAGCCAATAATTTTGCTAGCGATATCAGCTTTCGCGTTTCCACTTCTGGCGATGCGATCGAGAATACCGACTACACTCTAAGCCCAGCACCAGTGAACGGCGTCTATTTTATGGCAAGCAACATTGATAGCCTCACGTTGACCGTGACTGCCGTGGATGATTCCAATGTGGAAGGCCCTGAAGACGTGGTGCTCTCACTCGGTATGCTGGATAATGTATCAGTCGTCAACAGCACCACAACCAAAGCGACTCTATTGATCGAAGATAACGAGAGCGCAGACCCACGCGTGCGCGCCATACCTATGAGCCGCGCCATGGCAGAGGACGGCGGCAGTGCAGAGGTGCTCTTTATTCGCTACGGTGATACCACCAACGCGCTCACTGTTAATATTGGCACGGACGCCGCCCCAGGGCTTGCTGAATACGGTGTCGACTACGCCTTTGATACCGGGGTAAAGAGTATCGTGATTCCAGCGGGTGCAAGCACCGCGGTTCTACAGGTCCTTGCGATCAACGATACAGAACTGGAAGGCTACGAAAAGACGCAGTTTCGTCTCAATAACGGCACTGGCTACGTCCGAGATCGGGATCCTTCCAATATCTTTATCGATATTCACGATGATGAAATTCCAACCGTTACCGTCGATTTGACCGATAACAACACAGGGGAGGGCAATAACAGTGTCGGCACGATTCGCTTCACACGTGATCCTATATCGCCGCTGCCGCTATCAATCAATTACGGTGTCGCAGGTGTCGCACTACACGGCACTGATTACCAACAACTCTCAGGGCAGATAACGATCCCTGCGGGCGCTGCGAGCGCCGAAGTGACGATCGCTGGACTACCTGATGCGCTGATCGAAGGGTCTGAGTTGGCCACGGTTCGTGCGTCGGTAAGCGATCAGTTTGATTACTTTCTAAATAGTAATGCCTTCGAGGAGTCGGTCAGCGTCAACGACAAGCCCATTCTCAGCCTCGAGGGGCCCAGCGCCCCATTTTCTGAGCTCTCGCCGAGCAGTGCCCAATTCACCATCAATCGAGTAGGGCCGACTGGGGCCATTACTATCACGATTGAAAGCATCGGTTTGGCTCAAGGTGGATTAGACTTCACCTTCCCCGCAAGTGTAGATCTGCCTGCAAACACTACTTCAGTATCTTTTGACGTCACGCCACTCACCGACTCAGTTGCTGAAGGCCTTGAGACGATAACGCTGAATCTAGTTCCCCAAACCGCCTACGGCGTAGACACCAGCCCATCTGCGTCACAAGTCATCGAAGACCTGCCTGTGGATGACTGGCGCTTCGATAAGTTTGGCGCAGATGCCAACACACCTTCGATCGCTGGAGACCAAGCAGACCCAGACCAGGATGGCCTCGCCAATCTTTACGAATTTGGCACGCTCTCCGAGCCGCTAATTATTAATCTGGCCGATTTGGAGCCCGACCTAGCGTCTGGCGAATTTTCCATCGAGTTTAAGAGACGCAAGGATGCTGGTATTACTGTCCAATGTTTGCAGACAAACTCGCTAAGTCCAAATGTAGTCTGGTCGTCAACGGGCGTAACCGAAGAAATTTTGGAGGATACAGCCACCTACACACGAGTGCGTGCAAGTATTCCAGTTACGAGCAATCCAGGCTTTTTAAAAGTCGAAGTGGCTCGTTGATCCGTAGCGTCTATTTCAGGCATCGTCGAATGAACCATGCCGGCGGTTGTTTTTAAGGCTTTGCCCTGAATCCTATTGCTCAAAAAGTCCGTTTGCATAGTTCGGGTTCAACTCAGCAGCCTCGTCCAGCAAGTATCGCTGGCCGTCCTTTTCGATGTAGGGAACCGTTGGCTCCAGTTTTGAAGCAGGCCACTCGCGCACGTAGCGGCGACCATCGCGCTCGATGGACTCCGGGCCAGGTGGCGGCGTGCCGAATAAGGTTGGAATAGTAAAATCGCTCATGTGGATGAACCTAAAATCGGCAGTTGGGAAGGTTTGCCGTCAATACAAGGCGCAAGACACTTAGCTGTGGTCCCCACTGCAAGTGGCTTGGAACGCTGGATTGGCGGCAAGACCTCTCAACCCATTGCGGTCATAAAATGAGAAAAAAATCGTCGCCATTTTGGCGAGAGCTCGCTTGAGCGTAACTGATTCATCTACAATTGCTTTAACCTTTTTCTCATTTTTGACTGCCGAATTTAGGATGAAACGGAGGCGATGCCCCTCTCATCCGGCTTGCGTGAACATTTCTGCGAAATGACCGCAAAGCGGCAAAATCTCCCAATAACGAACTTTGACATTTTTGACTGAGTCCCTAACCTGCCAACGAATGAATGTCTCACTGACCGATAAGCTCGAAGAATTCGTCAACCAATTGGTTGAGCAAGGACGCTATCGCTCCGCCAGTGAGGTGGTGCGCGAGGGACTTCGCCTTCTGGAGATCCGTGAATCCCAACTTCATTCGGCTCCCAAAAAGAGCGCGAAAAAGAAGTCACCTAAGAATCAATAATTTTATGCCTGCGAAAAAGAAAACCGCCAAAGCCTCCGAGCCGTTTGAAAAACAGCTTTTCAAAGCTGCCGACAAGCTGCGCAAGAACATCGACGCCGCTGAATATAAGCACGTCGTGTTAGGACTGATCTTCCTGAAATACATTTCGGATGCTTTTGAGGAATACCGTGAGAAGCTGAAGGCAGGCGAAACGGACTTTGGTGAGGGTGAGTTTATCGACCTCGAAGACCGCGACTTCTATGCGGGAGCGGGTGTCTTCTGGGTGCCCAGTGAAGCTCGATGGGAAACGATTCACGCCTCTTCCAAACTGCCCACCGTTGGCAAGGCACTGGATACTGCGATGGATGCCATCGAGCGGGAGAACGCTTCGCTCAAAGGCGTGCTGCCGAAGATCTACGCCAAGGAAAACCTCGATCAAGCCACGCTCGGCGGTCTGATCGATCTGATTGCAGATACTGCGATTGGCGATGCCGCTGCTCAGAGTAAGGATTTGCTTGGCCGGGTGTATGAATACTTCCTTGGCGAGTTCGCCAATGCCGAGGGCAAGAAGGGCGGACAGTTCTATACGCCGAAGTCGATTGTCCGCCTGATGGTGGAAATGATCGAGCCTTACAAGGGGCGGGTCTATGACCCTGCCTGTGGTTCGGGTGGTATGTTTGTCATGTCCGAGAAGTTCGTGGAAGAGCACGGCGGCGGATTGGATGACCTTTCGCTCTACGGTCAGGAGAGCAACCAGACCACTTGGAAGCTGTCCCGCATGAACCTAGCCATTCGCGGCATTGACGGCAGCGGAATCCAATGGAACGCCGAGGGCTCTTTCCTCAAGGATGAGCACCGCGACCTGAAGGCCGACTTCATCATCGCCAATCCACCCTTCAATCAGGACGAATGGGGCGTTGAGCTGCTCCAAGGAGACGCTCGCTGGCAGTATGGAACCCCACCGAAGGGCAACGCCAACTATGGTTGGATTCAGCACATGCTCTACCACACTGCGCCGACGGGGATTTGCTCACTCGTTTTGGCCAATGGCTCGCTCTCCTCGAATCAGTCTGGCGAAGGCGAAATTCGGCAGGCTCTCGTCAAAGCCAATCTGGTCGATTGCATCGTCGCTTTACCGAAGCAGCTTTTCTACAACACTGGCATTCCCGCCTGCCTCTGGTTTTTGCGCCGTGGCCGCACTCAGGAAGAAACGCTCTTCATCGATGCCTCCAGCATGGGCTACATGGAAGACCGCACCCACCGCGCCTTTGCGGAGGAGGACATGGTGAAGATTCGCGATGCCTATCTGAACTGGCGAAAGCAGACAGGCGACTACGAAGACGAGAAAGGATTCAGCAAAGCCGCCAGCCTCACTGACATCGAGAAGCACAGCTTCATTCTCACTCCAGGTCGCTACGTCGGCATTCCTGATGAGGAAGACGACGGCATACCCTACGAGGAAAAAATCGCCGACCTCACCGGCAAGCTCACCGCTCAAATTCAAAAAGAAGCCGAGCTGAATCAGGAAATCCAAACCCAGCTCGCCAAGGTGGGTATTGAGCTAGAGTTTTAATCGAATGCGAAGCGCCTTAAACATGCCCCGATTGTTATTATCGCTTATGACACAACGTGCAAAAATACTTGCACATTTTGATCCTATTGGCATGTTTGAAAGTAACACACGCGCCGTGCCTCTTGTCCTTCGGGAGAATGCACATAAAGGGCGCGTCTTTTTTTGCCCTAGTTTCTGGAACCGAATGAAAGGAGTGGTTGCTTGAAAGCTCCTTACGCTAAAACTTGGTTATCTGTCACCGGCCAGCTCCAAAAGCTTAAAGATGCCGGACTTGAAATCGAATGCACGACCGATGCCGAAGCGTTTCTTCGCCATTTGAACTACTACCGCTTTAGCGGTTACGGCTTGGCTTTTGAAGCCTCACGTCATCAATTTATAAAGGGCACGAGCTTTGAGCAGATTCGCCATGCCTACGAGTTCGACCGCAACCTGCGCGACCTGATTTACGAATCAATGGAGGTGATCGAGTTGGATATCCGCACCAGCGCCGCCTACACCTTTGGCGAAAAGTATCAGGCCTTTGGGCATACTGACACGGAAAATTTCTATACAGCAGTCAAGCACACTGGCAAAAAAAACGAGGAAGCCGCCTTCAACCACAAACAGTGGCTGGGTAGCCTTCGCGGAGAAAGCAAACGCTCCAGCGAGCGATTTATTGAGCATTTTGAAAAAACCTACTCAGAGTTTCCTGACCTCCCGATTTGGGTGGCGACCGAGATCATGTCCTTTGGCACACTCTCTCGCATGATCGAAGGCATGCAAAAAGCCGACGTGAAACGGATAGCATCACGCTACAAGCTGCAGCCGCTCGACTTTATCTCCGCCCTCCACCATCTCGTCTATGTGCGTAATCTTTGCGCGCATCATGCCCGCCTCTGGGATCGCGAATGGTCGATCAAACCGGAGCTGCCTCAAGGTAAACTATGGCAAGCCCCGCAGCTTCTCAGCAATGGTCACCTTTTCGCCAGTCTACTCCTGCAACGCAAACTACTCACGTATTGCGCCGCGGAGTCCAATTTTACGAACAACTGGTGCCAGCGTATCGAAACCCTCATTACAGACGACGCCCCCAAGTGCCCAAATGCACTCAAAAAAATGGGACTCACCGAAAATTGGAAAGCCCACCCCGTTTGGACTACCGAGGCGAAGTAACATCATGGACACGGAAAATAATTCAAACTTCACTCCTCAAACTTCCGACTTCAAAAAGGGGTTTTACCTCGGCGAAGATGGTGAGCGGGTGCCTGAGGGGTGGACACCAAGACCTCTATCGGAACTGACAACTAAAATCGGAAGCGGAGCAACGCCAAGAGGGGGAAAAGATGCATACAAAGAACAAGGCATTTCGCTCATTCGTAGTCAAAATATTCTCGATCTCAAGTTTGAGCCAAGTGGATTGGCTTTCATAGACGATGAGCAAGCGGGGCAACTCGCTAATGTCGAGATTGAGGCAGAGGATGTCCTAATAAATATTACCGGAGACTCTGTGGCAAGAGTGTGTCGTGTCCCTTCAAGTTTTCTTCCAGCCAGAGTTAATCAGCACGTTGCTATTGTTCGAGCAGACCAATATGAAGCCAGTCCGAGATTCCTTGAATACATGCTGGTTACACGGGCCAATAAGGGAGATCTTTTGGGACTAGCCAGTGCAGGAGCTACACGGAATGCCTTGACCAAAGGAATGCTAGAGGGGTTTACGCGGACATTTCCACCTCTCCCCGAGCAAAAAGCCATCGCTGCTGTTCTCGGTAGCTTGGACGACAAAATCGAGTTGTTGCGGGAGCAGAACGAGACCTTGGAAGCCCTTGCCCAAACCCTCTTCAAACGGTGGTTCATCGACTTCAACTTCCCCGACGAAAACGGCAACCCCTACAAGGACAGCGGCGGGAAGATGATACCGTCAGAGCTTGGCGAGATTCCAGAGGGGTGGCAGATTGGCAAATTGAAGGATTTCGGAAAGATCGTCTGCGGAAAAACTCCGAGCAAGGCGATTAAAAGTAACTATGGGGATGAAGTGCTTTTCATCAAAATACCTGATATGCACGGCAATGTGTTTATTCTGAGAAGCGGTGAATACCTAAGCTCTGAAGGGGCAGAATCACAGAGTAACAAAACAATTCCAAAAGGATCAATAATGGTAAGCTGTATCGCGACAGTTGGATTAGTAGCCCTGACGAGTTCTGCGGCACAAACCAATCAGCAGATAAACTCTATTGTTCCGAATCAGAAAAATGAAACGGAATACCTCTTTTTAAGACTGAAGACGCTCAACGGGTTTCTGCAAAATTTAGGAGCCGGAGGTTCTGCAACCTTAAACATAAATACAACATCCTTCTCTGAAGTAGAACTCATACGTCCCGACGATCAACGATTGATTGATTTCCATCAATTAGCATCGCCTTTATTCAGTAAGGTCGAATCTAACGCTAAACAAATCCAAACCCTAACCGACCTCCGCGACACGCTTCTTCCAAAGCTGATGAAAGGCGAAATTCGCGTTACCGCTTAGACCCTACCCTAATGGCCGAGAAAAAATCCAAACAAGAAGCTGGAGTTGCTAAGGGAGACACCCTTGGCCTTCTTGATTTGGATTATGCTCAGGCCGAGCAGTTCTTCATCAAGCGCGAGAGTTACTGCAACTTTGAGCTGCCACCATACTTCTGTTTTGAGGAGGTTCTCGCAAAGGTCTCTAAGGTTCTAAATGGCAAACAACTCAAGAGTTACTGTGTCAGTAAAGATTCCGCCAGTAATTACGATGACGTAAACCATACCTTGCTAGCCAATAAGGACGGAAAATATGCATGGCGACCATTCACTCTGATCCATCCCGCCTTGTATTATGCATTGGTTAACCTTCTGACTTCAGAGGAAAATTGGAATGCTCTGAGAAGACGCTTTCGTCGTTTTCAAAGCAACCCACGCATTCAATGTCTTAGTTTACCAGTTATCTCGCTTGGCAAAAAGTCAGATAAGGCAGCACAAATATTGACGTGGTGGCATGAGATCGAGCAGAGGTCGATTGAGCTATCATTGGACTATGCCTATATGGCCAAGACAGACATCACTGACTGCTATGGCTCTGTTTACACGCACTCCTTAGCGTGGGCTATCAACGGAAAGAAGATCGCAAAAGCAAGTAAGGGCAAAGCCAACTTGATGGGAGATAAAGTCGATGTATTGCTGCGCGATATGAGCTACGGACAAACCAACGGCATACCTCAAGGTTCGGTGCTGATGGACTTTGTAGCAGAGATCGTTCTGGGTTACGCCGATTTGATTCTTTGTTTGGCTTTAAAGAAGGCGGGTCTCCATGAGTATCATATCCTTCGCTATCGAGATGACTATCGAATCTTCACGAACCATCCGACTGAAGGAGAGCGCATACTTAAGATTTTATCTGAGCTACTACAGTCTCTCGGGTTCAAGCTCCACCCGAGTAAAACTACGCTGACTGGAGCCGTGATCAGAGAGTCCGTTAAACCGGATAAGCTGGATTGGTTAGAAACCAGACAGTTCGATAAGAATCTGCAAAAACAGTTGTTACTGATTCACGGGTTTATTTCCAAACATTCTGGATCAGGCTACAGCCTCACCCTTTTGAAAGATTTCCTAAATCGTCTGGAGAAGGCGCACAAGCGCTATCATAAGGAGGGAAAGCCTCTACATAACCGATATGCCAATGATTGGCATATCGGTTGACATTGCGATTCTTCACCCGCGCACCCACCCACTAATTGCTGGTATTTTGAGTGTTCTCTTGAGCCATGTAGACGATGTGACCGAGGTCTTTACCAAAATCAAAAAACGTCTGGATATACTTCCGAATAACGGACATCTGCAAATCTGGCTTCAACGTATTTCATGCCCCGCAATGATCGAGATCTCTTACTCGGAAGCCTTGTGTGATTTAGTAGGTGGTGAGGATGGCGGTAACTATGGCCTGAATCTCTGGAACAGTGAGTGGATCAAGTCAGATAAACTAAAGACAGCTCTCAGAACATCCAAAATCATCAACAAGAAGGCGATTTCCGAGATGACTCCGATCATACCGAGCTCAGAGGTCGATGTATTCGATTATGAGGATAGCACGCAATTCGTAGAGTCACTCTTAGCCCGTTTTAACAAGAAAAAGCAAAGTTAAGCCATGTTCCAAATCAACTCCACTTCCAACGAAATTGTCCAGCTTGTGCCCAAGCGGTTCTCGGATCTCGGCTTTACCGAGCGAGGGCACCTTCAGGAGTGGATGGCGAAGATGCCGGAATCGCTTGGTGAGGAGTTACTGATTATTCAAAAAGAGTTCGACGGGTTTGATGAAACCCAGCTGCTTCCTCACCTATTAGAGGCGAACATGGATGACACTGTTGAAGCCACTAGAGTAATTCGCGAGAAATTGCAAAAAGTGTTAAAAAGCACTTTTTTGTAGAATTTATTCGACAAAAGTGATAAAAAGCACCCCTTATTAATGAAGAAGCCCGACAGACCAACCAGTAGCGAAAAAGTCAGACTTCTTATCCTGGAGTGCCTCCGCGACAAAAAGAGACGCTTCTTTGATGGAAACAGCCCATCCATAAGGTGGCTGAATCAATGGGGAATTCGCCAATCCGCATTTTACGAGGAACTCATCAAGGATCTTGAAACATACGAAATCTTCTTAAAGCCCAAGAATAGTCATGCTGACCTGCAACGCCATCAATTCGTCATGCGCTGGGATGATGCCGGTGAAATCCTAATCCACATTACAATGTCGCCTAAAGGTAAGCCGCCGAAGGTTATGCTCGCGATCCACCCCCATGATGCGGGCGGGCCACCGCTCCCGTTAAAAAGAATTAGAAAGAAAAAGTAGTCCGATGAAAAACAAACAAAAAGACGAAGCGAACGACTTCCCTTGCTTTCAATGTGAGAAAGGCACCATGCAGCTCGTTTATGAAGACTTCGAAACAGAAGCACCTGATCTGGGTTCTGTAAGTGTCCCGCATGTCCCGCTGCATCGCTGCAATCAGTGCGATTGCGTTGTTGTCGGTGACGAAGGTGGCGAAGCAATTGATGCCTATTTAGACAAAATCTCTGAGGCGATCACGCCGAAGGAAATACAGGCCTTTCTAGACAAATACGGCATCACCCAAAAAGAAGCAGCAGAGATCACGGGTTACGGAGAAAAGAACATTTCGCGGTGGCTACGCGGACATATGCGCCCCTCCAAGTCGGTGAGTAATAATCTGCGCACTCTCCTTGCGAGCCGGGAGGCCTTCGAAATCCTCCGGAAAAGGAATTGGAATCGTGAGGAATCTCCCAAGTTGCATATCGAGGATCGACAGCCGGATGAAGAAGAGAAAAAAATCCTCTCCTTTGTTGATTATCGGGTAATGGTTGAAATGGGCTTGGTCAAAAAGAGCCAAAGCCCGAAGGAAAAAAGGTCAGAGCTGTGTCAGCTGTTTAAAGCGCCCAACCTTCAAGGAGTTGAAAAAGCTGCTCAAGGCGCATGGGAAAAGATGGCGGCTTATCAGGATACAAGCCAGCAGACTAATCCGATTAGCGCGGGCATGTGGTGCTGGATCGGTGAGCAGGCCGCGGCGAGCATTACTGTCGAACCCTTTGACCGGGATAAGCTCGATAGTGCCGTCAAAAGGCTAAGAGAATACACTCAACACGACGACGTTTTGAAAATTATACCGGAGGTAAAAGAAGAGCTGCGAAAGGCTGGTGTCGCTCTAGTTTTTGTTCCAATTATGAAGCAATCCGCCTTGAGGGGGTGCACTAAACTGATGACGCCAGCAAAAGCGGTGATCGTCCATGGTCTAAAATATCGAAATCATGCCCAGTTCTGGAGAGTTCTCTTTCATGAAATCGGCCATCTAATGCTGCATTTGAATAAAGCAGGAGAGTCGATTACTGATTACGAAAATCAGAAAGATGACCAGCGTGAGCAGGAAGCGGATCAATGGGCCGATGGCAAGTTGGTCGCGAGCGACGAATTGACTCGTTTTTATGTAAGGCACCAGAAACCGCACTGTTGGGAGGTTCAAAATTTTGCCCGATCAATAAAAACGCACCCTGCTATTGTCGCCGAAATTTTCAACAAGCGCGCACAACGGGAGGTGATTCAATATTCGCTTCTTCGAAAGAATAAGCTCTACCCAAGTATATCGGAGGGAGACGTTAAAAAATTGGGCAAAGATTCGGCTACTCGTGTTATTTTAGGTGACCTGTATTAGCGTTCGTTTTTTTCTGGCGCTCCAAAACTTAGACAACGATGTTCCAAATCAACGCTACCTCCAACGAAATGGTTCAGCTTGTGCCGACGCGTGTTTCTGCCCTTAGCTACACGAAACGCGGACGTTGGCAGGAATGGGCCGCGAAAATGGCGGTAGTCACCCATACGAGGCTCTCACAATTCTGTATGGAACACCCCCGAGACCTCGGTGCGACGCTGAATGGGCTTGAGAAGTCGGGTATCCTTGAGACCACTGGTCAGTATCGCGCCAAGACCTATCACATTCCCGGACATATGCTGCCGACTGCGGAAGATGTGTTTGAAAGCACTACGAATTTGGAGCCGAGCACTACGAATTTGGAGTCGAACACTACGAATTTGGAGCCGAGCACTACGAATTTGGACGAAAAGGGAAGAATCGTGCACGTCCAGTTTAGTTACCCGTTTGTGGATGATATTGCGACTTTGACACCCGCATTCAGGCAAGAACTCGAAACGATTGCCCAATCGCCCAGAACAAAAAAGAAGTTGAGCCGCGAGGAGATGATACAAGTGATCCTGGAACTTTGCCGTGGGCAATATGTGACCTCGGGCGCCCTGTCCGTTCTCCTCAACCGGGAGATTACCACCTTAAGAGGCCAGTATTTGGCTCCGCTGAAAGCCGAAAGGAAGCTACAGCTGGCGTTTCCCAGAACTCCCACCGATCCCAAGCAAGCCTATCTGGCCACCTAAACATGTCGCAACGCATTACAGAATCAGCGGTGGAGGAATTCTGCCTCGAAGTCTTGGAGAACCAAGGCTATCGCTTTGTTTCCCCCGAGCAACTCAACCGACTTGACCCTCAGAAGGTCGTCGTCGAAGAGACTTTGCGGGAGATGGTGGCCGCGCTGAATCCGAAGGTTCCGGAACAAGCACGCGATACGGCTTTGCGGATGGTGCTTTCACTTTCCAGCCAGAATCTCTTGGAGAACAACGAGGAGTTTCATCGCTACCTAACTGAAGGGATCAAAGTCGAAATCCAGAAGGACGGTGAAGCGCGGGGCGAGATTGTGAATTTGGTGGACTTTGAGTGTCCTTCCAATAATCGCTTGGAGATCACGAATCAGTTTACGGTGCAGGCATCGCAGCGCGGAACGATTGTGACGAAGCGACCGGACGTTCTTGTTTTGGTCAATGGAATGCCGCTCGTCGTGATCGAGCTAAAGAATCCTTCGGATGAGAACGCAACGGTTCGTAAGGCCTACGACCAGCTCCAGACCTACAAGCAGGAGATTCCCCGGCTTTTCGACTACAATACCGTGCTTATCGCCTCCGATGGGATCGAAGCCCGAGCGGGGTCACTGACGGCTGGCTTTTCACGCTTCATGCGTTGGAAAACCGTCGATGGGATCAAGGAAGACGACAAGGTGATTCCACAGATCGAAACGCTCTGCAAAGGACTGCTCCGTCCCGATGTGTTGCTTGACCTCATCAAACAGTTCACCGTTTTCGAGAAGTCAGAAAGCGAAGATGAGAACGGGCTGAAGCAGATCCAGACCGTCAAAAAAATCGCAGCCTATCACCAATACCACGCCGTCAATCGCGCCGTGGAATCCACCAAACGGGCGACTGCGGTTTCGGATCGGGTGATGGAAGATCCCGTAGCCTATGGCAATCTGCCCACGGTCAAAGATCAGCCAGCCGGAGACCAGAAGGCAGGTGTGGTCTGGCACACGCAGGGGTCCGGGAAATCCCTCTCGATGGTTTTTTACACCGGAAAGATCGTGCTCGCGCTGAACAATCCGACTGTCGTCGTGTTGACGGATCGCAACGATCTCGATCAGCAGCTCTTCGATACCTTCGCGGGCTGCAAGCAGCTCCTCCGGCAGACACCCGTGCAAGCGGAAGATCGAGACCACCTCAAGGAACTTCTCAAGACTGAAGGAGGCGGAATCATTTTCACCACGATTCAGAAGTTCGCTCCCGAGGAAGGCTCCTCCGTTTATGAAACGCTTTCGGAGCGCAGGAATATCGTCGTGATGGCCGACGAAGCCCATCGTTCGCAGTATGGTTTTGCCGCAAAGACTGTGGAGAAAGGCGATCAGGCCGTTATCAAATACGGCTTTGCCAAGTATTTGCGAGACGGCTTGCCTGAAGCCAGTTTCATTGGCTTTACCGGAACACCGATTGAGCGCGATGATGCTTCGACTCCTGCTGTTTTTGGCAATTACATCGACGTCTACGATATCGAACAGGCAGTTCTGGACGGTGCGACGGTGCGCATTTACTACGAATCACGCCTCGCCAAGCTGAACCTCGACGAGGAGAAAATTGCCGATCTCGATGAGGAATTCGATCAGCTAACCGAGGGACAGGAAGATGCGGCCAGCCAGAGAGCCAAGGCGAAGTGGACACAGCTCGAAGCAATCGTCGGTCATCCAAGGCGCGTAGAAGCGATTGCAGAAGATTTTATTGAGCACTTCGAGACCCGTCAGGAAGCATTCGAGGGGAAAGTCATGTTCGTCGCGATGAGCCGCCGTATTGCGGTCGAGGTTTATGAGGCGATTGTGAAACTTCGTCCTGACTGGCACGACGACGACCTCAGAAAAGGGAAAATCAAGGTGGTGATGACCAGCACCAGTTCCGACCCCGTAGAGTGGGCAAGGCACTCGACCAATAAGCATGATCGCCAGAATCTGGCTGAGCGATTGAAAGACCCTTCCGACGGGCTGGAAATCGTGATCGTGCGGGATATGTGGCTCACTGGGTTTGATGCTCCGAGCCTACACACACTTTATGTGGATAAGCCGATGCAGGGGCACAATCTGATGCAGGCCATTGCCCGAGTGAACCGCGTCTACAAAGACAAAGAAGGTGGCTTGATTGTTGATTACCTCGGTATTGCTACGTCATTGAAGGAAGCACTCGCGACCTACACGGAGAGCGGAGGAAAAGGAAAGCCGACGTTCGATCAATCAGAGGCTATCGCCTTGATGAGAGAGAAACTGGAAGTCGTGGCGCAAATCCTTCATGGATTTTCCTACGACGAGTATTTTGAGGCGGATACACGCCGCAAAATGATGCTGCTTGTCGAAGCCCAGGATTTTATCCTTGGGATCGAAGACGGCAAAGAGCGTTTCTGTAAAGAGGTGAACACCCTCTCGAAAGCTTTTGCCCTGGCTGTGCCTAGTGATGAGGCAATGGAGGCGAAGGACGAAGTGGCCTTCTTCCAAGCGGTGAAAGCCCGGCTCGTGAAATTCGATGGTGGCGGAGGAGGCAACGGCGGTCGAAGCTCGACTGAGGTCGAATCCGCCGTGCGCCAACTGATCGACAAGGCGGTGGTTTCCGAGGGGGTGGTGGATGTGTTCGATGCCGCCGGAATACAGAAACCGGATGTTTCCATTCTCTCGGATGAGTTCATGGAAGAAGTTCGAGGCATGGAACAGAAGAACCTCGCCGTTGAACTTCTCAGGAAGCTCCTAAACGACGAGATCAAGAGCCGCACCAAGCGCAACGCGATGCAGAGCAAAAAGCTTTCTGAGATGCTCGAAAACGCGATTAGGAAATATCAGAATAATGTGCTGACAGCCGCTGAGGTGATTCAAGAACTCATCGAGATGGGCAAGGAGATCAAAGCCTCCGATCTCGAAGCGAAAGAAGTCGGCCTCTCCGATTATGAATATGCCTTCTACATGGCTCTGGCGGATAATGATTCCGCGATGGAGGTCATGGACAATGACACTCTGAAGGACTTGGCTATCGTGCTAGTTAATCTCATTCGGAAGAATGCGACTATCGATTGGACGAAGCGGGAGAAAGTCCGAATCAAAATGCGAGCCTTGGTGAAAACCACGCTGAAGCGGTTCGGTTATCCACCCGACCTAGAGAAGATCGCGACGGAAAATATCCTCAAACAGGCTGAGCTGTTAGCGGATGATTTCGCGACAGGGTGATCGGCACGGATTGCCAATTAGCTTTATCAGGTTTTGAAACCCTCTGTCGCGATGCCGCACCGCGGAAACTGCGGTGCAGGTTGAAAGGTGCTTTGTAAAAGCAAGAGTGCGACGAGCCACCAGAACAAGGATTCGTCCTCCTTTTTGCGTTCGGCCTCACGGTTGAATCTGTGGTGTAGCTTGGTCATGGCAGCCTCCAGGCATTTTTGTGTTCTTTGTTGCGTTCGACGCATTCGACAGACTCCAAGACCGGGCAGGAATGGAACCCGCTGTGGGGCTTAACATCGAGGTGCCGCCCAGTCGGGCGTAGGATGGCATGCCAAGCCGAAGCTCTCAAAAAGTTCCGTAAAGCATGCCAAGCCGTAGCTCTCAAAAAGTTCGGTATAGCAAGCGTAGGATGGCATGCCAAGCCGAAGCTCTCAAAAAGTTCCGTAAAGCAAGCGTAGGATGGCATGCCAAGCCGTAGCTCTCAAAAAGTTCGGTAAAGCAAGCGTAGGATGGCATGCCAAGCCGTAGCTCTCAAAAAGTTTCGGAAAGCAAGCGTAGGATGGCATGCCAAGCCGAAGCTCTCAAAAAGTTCCGTAAAGCAAGCGTAGGATGGCATGCCAAGCCGTAGCTCTCAAAAAGTTCGGTAAAGCATGCGAAGGATGGCATGCCAAGCCGAAGCTCTCAAAAAGTTCGGTAAAGCAAGCGTAGGATGGCATGCCAAGCCGTAGCTTGAGCGCAATATTTTACCGATCGGCCCGCCTACGCTTTGAGCTCAAAGCTTCGGCGTGGCATCCTTCGCTGTTCGCTGCGCTCAAGCGAAGGATGGTGGGCCCGGTGGGACTTGAACCCACGACCAACCCCGACTTTGTCGGGGCTGCTTTAAGGGTTGAAGCTCCTTATGCATTGCAGCGCTTTCTTCGAATTCTTCCAGCTTTTAAGTTTTGCTTCTAGAGTTCTGGCCTTAGCCATATCTTCAACGTTACAATAGGCGATTAAGCTTACAGGTAGACCGATGCGCTTTGTCGAATGAACCATGCCCGAGTTATGTCGTGTCACGCGTTTCTCAATATCCTCAGTGCAACCTATGTAGTAGCGTCCAGTTGTTCCCTGGAGGATGTAGACGGAGGCCATCGCTGAAATCTCATTGAAAGTGGTGGGCCCGGTGGGACTTGAACCCACGACCAAGGGATTATGAGTCCCCTGCTCTAACCACTGAGCTACAGGCCCGATTGGAAAAGTTGTAAGAAAAGGTATTTTCGTGGCTCGTCGAACTAAATCGCAGGGGACTGGTCCCCAAGTCATTGCTTACGCAATGGATGTCGTCGCTGCGCTCCTCGGAACTAACCACTTCCGCCTTCGCCTGCTAGGCTTCGGCGGACATGGAGCTACAGGCCCGATTGGAAAAGTTGTAAGAAAAGGTATTTTCGTGGCTCGTCGAACTAAATCGCAGGGGACTGGTCCCCAAGTCATTGCTTACGCAATGGATGTCGTCGCTGCGCTCCTCGGAACTAACCACTTCCGCCTTCGCCTGCTAGGCTATGGCGGACATGGAGCTACAGGGCCCGCTTGGAAAGTGTGTTAGCAAAAGTGATTTTTGGGGTAGGTCGATACTTTTTCGTCATTAAGCTTAAAGCTTTATTTTTACGAAGCCACTTGCCCTGTGGGGGCTCCGTTCTAACGTGCTGATATGAAATGGTTGTTACCCCTTAGTGCTCTTTCGATTGGCTTGTTGCTTGGATGGTTTTTAGCGGGCTCGCCGAGCGCCGATTCAACGGCTCATGGGGCAAAAGGGAGTGGTGGACTGTCGGTAGTGGAGGTCACTCACCCGCAGGGAGACAGCTATGTTGAAAAGGGCGCAGCTGCGTCTGTAAGCGTCCGGGCGGGATCGCTGAAGTCCTTATCTGACACGGATGCGTGGCTGAAGGAACTTGAGGGGAAGGATCAGTTGGATCAAATGGAGGCTCTGCTGGCGCGTATGAAGTCGGCAGACACTGGGGACTTTGCCATGCTGATGGATGGCGTGCAGAAGTATCCGCGCTCATTGCGTTGGATGGCTCAAACGATGTTAGCAACAAAGTGGGCGGAATCGGACCCGCAAGGGATGCTGGTTTATATTGATAAGCAGCCAATGGACCAGCAGTGGGGCTTGCGGAATTCGTTTTACGGTGCCTGGGCTAAAGAGAATCCGCAGGTTGCCTATCAGTCGGCATTGAAGCTGAGCAATCAACGTGCGCAACAAAGTGCGATGCAGGCGGTGATTCAGACGGTCGCGGTAGAAGACCCGAGGGCAGCCGTGGAAATGGCTAAGAATATGCAAGAGTTGGGGCATCGAGCGGATTGGCTGATGCGGAATATTTACCAGACGTGGGCAAACGAGGATCTGGAAACTGCGAGGAGTGCCGCTTTAGCGATGCCTGATGGGCCGCAGAAAGTGCAGGCTTTGTCGGGTGCTTTGAATAATTGGATGCAGGACGATCCGATGGCGGCACTCGGATGGCTGGAGTCGCTTCCGATTGACGGGACGGTTTACAATTCAAAGAAGGAGGTCTTTCGGCGTTTGTTGAATCAAGATTTTGATACTGCGAAGGCATTTATTGAAGCGAAGTCAGACCCTATGGAGCGCCGTGAAGTTTTAGAGAGTATTTCGTTTAGTAATCTTTCATGGAAGAAGGATTTTGAGCAGATTGAGGCCATGTATCATTGGGTCGGCGAAGTGGCGACTGGGCAGGTGTATGATAATAAGGTTGGTGATGTAATGCGGGCTTTGGTGCAGGTGGATCGCGAACGCGCGGAGGCATTTGTGATGAACTTACCTGCTGGAAGCGCTCGTATGAACGCGATTGGTAGTTTCGCGCAGCAGATGGCGGAGCAAGATCCTGCCGCGGCGATTGAATTTGCGTCGAGTCTCGCCTATGAGGATGAGAAACGGCGGGCGTTGAGCAATATGGGCTGGCAAATTTCGCGCTACGGGGTGGACGCAGTGAAGACCATCGTGGCTCAGACCAGCGATTCCGATGTGCAGCGTGAGCTTGCTTCTCGCGTGGTGGCTGATTGGTCCAAGTATGATCAACCGGGAGCCTTGGAGTGGGCTGAATCGCTGGGAGACGATCAAGCGCGTAGCTCGGCGCTACAATCGGTATACAAAAATTGGATGCAGGCTGATCCGGTGGCGGCTTTGAGCTATTTGGAAACTTCGGTTGAAGAGGGCAAGCAAGCCAATTATTTGCGCAGCGGGTTTCAAGAATGGGCGCAACAGGACCCGCAGGCTGCTGTGGAGATGCTGGATCGCATCCCTGCTACATTGAATGAACAGCAAAATGCAGATATCTATAGCAGTGTGACACGGACTTTTGTGCGCCATGATCCGATGGCTGCATCGGAGTGGATCTCGACTTTAGAGCGCGGGATGAATCGCGATAAATCGGTGGAGACATTAACTCGAACCATATCGAAGACCGACCCCGAGGCTGGCTTTCTTTGGGCATCTACTATCGATAACGAGGATCTCCGCAAAAACTCGCTGTCTCAGTCGGTGCGCTATTGGGTGAAGAATGATATCGATGCGGCTTATGAGGCGGTGACTGATTCTAAGATCGAGGCAAGCGAGAAGGAGTCGTTGTTTCAAATGATTGAAAGTGCTCGGTGATTGCCCAGCTGAGCTGAGGGATTAAATACGTAGGGCCTTTGCTAGCAAAGCGCCGCCGTAGGATCAGTTGATTCACTTTGGTGTCATCGCGGCATCGAGCAAGCTCGAGCCCTACAGTTCAACTAGTTGAGTTACACTAGTGAACAGTAGCTTCAGCGAGATTTTCGATGCGTCGATGTGTATAATCTTTGAGAGGGCTTTACCGTAGGCTTCTAATTGTGGTCGGTGGCGCTCGCAGGCATCTTTGATTGTATTGTATTCATGAATACGATCTGTTTTATAATCGATAATCTCAGCGCGCTCGATTTTTCCTGAGGGTTCGTGGTGGAGCACGACTCGATCAAAAATACCATTGTAGAACTGATCGCCTTCGACGTAGCTAAAAGCACGCTCTCGCCAGACTGTGGTGGGTGTCTTTGGCTGAGTGAAGAGTCCTTTAATTTCTGGGTTTTCAAAGCAGGTGAGGAGGGCGTCAGTGACTTCTGTGGTGCCGACATTCTTGTCGTTCTCACTGAGCCATTCAATTTGTTCGAAAGCATCGTGCACCTTGCTGCCGAAGGTCGTTGCTTGCTCGCCGAGTTCGAAAGCTTTACCAGCGTCTTGCTTGAATCTTTTTCCCGCTGAAGGACGCGCAAGCTGCAGCCGTGGGTGTGCCGGTTCGAAAGTAGGAGTGGCTCGTGGGCGGTGGGTGGTGGGTAGTGTTTCCTTTGAAGGTGCTTTAAAGGTTTCGTGCCAGTTCGGGTCGCCTGTGCTCCAAAGTAGTGGGTATTTGAACATTGAACGTCCAACGTCCAATTTTGAATCTTTAATGTGGAAGAGCTCCGTTGGCGTCGCAGTATCGCCTAGTATATCTCGGAGGTAGCGCACGGTTGAGCCTTGGTGCGCACCTTTGGGATCGCTGATCATGTAGAGCGCACGCTTGGCTCGGGTCATGGCGACGTAAAGCGTGCAGAGGTTACCGAAGCCGCGCTGGCTTTCGCTTTGCTCTAGGAATTTTTCGAGAGTCGGATCGGCGCGCATCAACTCTTTCTTGATCGGTTCCATCACCCACTCTGCATTTCCTTGACCGTCGAGTAGTGGGCTAATGCGACGTTCGCTGCGGACGGTCTTATCTTCGTTGACGAGTATCACGACATCATACTCCAAGCCCTTCGATTTGTGGATCGTCTCGACGATGATTGCATCGTTTACAGGGCAGTCGCCACTTTGACTGTTTTGTAAGAATTCGTGTAGCCCGTCGATGTCGCGTCGTTCCTCAGTGTCGAAGTCGCGTGCTTTGGCGACCAAGCTTTCGAGTCGTTCGCGGTGGCGATGGTCGTCGTCAGGCAGGTGGCTAGCGATGCGCTTAGCAGCCCAGCGCACCGCGGCTTCGTTGCTGGTTGACAGGAGTCGTGCGCGGAGCTCGATGGCAGAGTCTGCAAGTGGCGTGCCCTGAGTGGAGACGTCAATCATTCGTAAGTAGCCCAGCGCATGTGGATCGCTGGGATGTGCCGCGAGACGAATCAGTGCGAGTAGTGCGACGCCAGCCGCATTATCGATCGCGGGTTGAATTGCGGAGCCGGTGTGCACCGGAAACTTGCTATGCTCGCGTAGATATTCGGCAATTTCGGTAGCGTCTGAGTTTTTACGTGCAAGGACGCCGACGCTCATTCCTTTGCTAATCGGATCTAAGTCGGTGAGTAGATGGAGTATCTGCTGGTTGCGGGTGACGTCTTCTTCCTTGGTGGCTTCAATCCAGCAAGCGAAGCCGCTGCGGTCTTTCGTTGTTGGTGAGGCTGCGTGTGTTTGCCACGCTCGCGCCCAGCGTGCGGAAGCGTCCTTCGAAAAGTGTTCGGTGATGGCTGCTTGATCCGAAAAGACTTCATTGACGGCATCTAATACGGGTTGTGCGGAACGCCACGAAACCGAGAGCGGTTGCTTCTGAATGTTTGGATACTGAAGCTGGATATCGTGAAAGAGGCGATCATCACTATTTCTCCAGAGGTAAAGGCATTGCTTGGTATCACCGACATAAAAGAACGAGCGCTCGCCGGAAGCATCCTGCACGATCTCATCGATTAGATTGGCAACGACATCCCACTGGGGGCGACTGGTATCTTGAAACTCGTCAAATAACCAGTGGTCGAATTGACCATCCAGGCGGAAGTCCATCAACTGGCGGGTGGCATCATCTACCTGACCCATCGGCGAGCCTTCATTCTGCGGTGAAAGCAAATGCGTGAGGTCGGCGAATGCGAGTCGCCCCGGGCGCCTCACCAGCCTGTCGTAGTTTTCATGATAGGCTTCGAGTATGCGGTGAACGCCTTGTGTGTTTTCAAGTGCGCGTTTTAAGTGATGCCATACGATGGCACGTAAGCAATCCGCCAACGCTGAAGAGGTTGGACCACTTAAATTTAGTTGGTTGTTTTTACCACGACCACATTGAATAACGGTTTGGCCAGCAAGGATCTCGTCGGCTTGAGCTAGGGCACGGTCTAGCAATGCATTGGTTTTTTCTTCGGTAGGATACAGTTGAAGTTTAACTGCGAGGGTTTTGAAATCGTTTCGTTGGCTGGCGCTCAGATCATCTGGGAGCATCGAGAGCAAATGTGATCCCAGTTGATCCCAGTCTGTATTCGCTGAAGTTTTCCAAGGGCAACCGCTGGGCCAGATGGTATTTGCATCTCCCCAGAGTGCGGCTTGTGGCGCATCGAGATAGAGCGCGTAAAGCTGCTCGATAAACTCTGAAACGACGCCTTCGACACTGCGTTTTTCTTGCCCGTAAGTGGCTTGTTTGAATGCATGCCAAAATTCATTGAGCTCTGCAGTGAGCTCGCCTGAGCTATGGACGATACTGTCGCGCACTTCATTACGCATGCGCGGCTCACTGCTTTGATCGAGAAGGTTGAGGTTTCCAGAGAGCCCGAGCTCAAGGGAGAACGCCGAGACGACACGAAAGAAGAAGCTATCAAGTGTTTGTAGGTTCAGCTGATGCATGCTGCGGATGAGCAGTTGCAGGAGGTGGTGGTAGCGTGCGGAATCAGCAGTGATGCCGAGTTCTGTCGAGAGGGCAGATGCATTGGTAGGGGATTCGGCTGCGGTGCAAAGCTTCTCAATGATCTTTTGAAAGAACTCACCTGCAGCCGTCCGCGTAAAAGTCAGTGCGACGATGCGCTCTGGCTGTTCCGCAAGGTGAAGTAGATATATAAAACGGTTGGTTAACTGGTAGGTCTTGCCAGAACCAGCCGAGGCTGAAATCGCGATATGTTCGAGAGAGTTCAAATTGAAATGTTTTTAGGCAGAATGATTGTTCGACAGAATTATTTTTGATGGAGTGTCATGAGCTTGATCTCATGGTTGTTGAAATTGAGCCATTGTAAGTGCTTTAAATTTGTCGAGTGTAGGAAACGGGTGAGGTGGTTTCGATACGATGGAATGCCTTTTTTGATAGATGAAATATGCAGTCCGGTATCAGGGCTCAGAAGGCAGGTTTCGTGTTCTCCTACTTTCTCTGAATTGATGAACAGATCTACTTGTTGTGATGGTTGACCGTTACTGATCAGTTCAATGAGGGCTTGTCGGTATAAATCTACGTGTAGATGGGAGCCCCAGTCGTCCAAAATTTCTGATACTAAGTCTTTAAGTATTACGCATTTTTTTGACTCGGCATGCCAATCCTTGGTGTCGATGTTGAACAAATGCCGATCTCGACTCTTGAGTGAAGTAGAGACGAAACGGTATTCCACTGAGCTCGGGCGAAAGTTTATTAATTTCCCGTGCTGTATACCTAAGAGCAGTAAATAATTTAGGAGCTGTGCTTCATGGGCATTGTTCAGTGCGCTTGTCGTTTTTATTTCATAAATGGCTCCATTCTGAACCAATAGGTCAATGAAGAAGGATTTTGCGAACGTGGAGAGTGTGGCTTTAACTTCCACTTCCCGTTGGCACTCTATTTGTGATTCGAGAGAGGCCTTCGCTAAGCATGTTTGATAGACTTTTTCATCGAGTAGTCGGCCTATCTGATTATGGATTTTGAAAGCTTTCCCCATTATCACATGATCAACCTGATGAAACGAATCTTGGTTTAGGGCAGTTGTTGTGACTGTGCTAATAATGGGCATACGCTAGAGTTGAATGATTCTGTCGAAAAATGATTCTGTCTAATTCACGTCTGATTTGAATTGGTAGTTTTTAAACGCATCTACATCTACGGAGTTTTCGATGCCGTCGGGGAAGAGGGGGGCGAAGTCGTCATACTCGGCTCTAATGTTTGGATTGGGTGGCCAGAACTCGCCTGCTTTGATCTTTTTGATGATGGCGCCTGCGCACGCTTCAGCACTGGTGAGATGGCTGTCGGTTAAATCTTCCCAACGGGCGATGCCTGACTTATCTACCGTTTTCGCTAAGTTGATATATGCTGCGGATGGACGTTCTTTGCCGCTTTCTTTTTTTGAAAGGAGATATAGCGGGAGTTGGAGGTCAGTCCAATAGTAGCTTTTGCCTTCGTGTTCGAAGAAGGCTTCATCAGGAAGGTGCTTCAACGCACCTTTTTTAGGAACCGTCGCGAGGTGGGCTTTTTGCGGCGTCTTAGGCGTGTCAGCAGTTTTGTAATCAATGAGTTCGATTCGATCGTCTCGTTGGTCAATACGGTCGATCGTCCCCTTTATCGTAAAATCGTCCACCTCGATTTTAAAAGGCGCTTCGGTATCTAATATATGGATACTCCCATTTAATTTTACATCTTCGATCTGATGTTGGCAGAAGGCATGGATGCGTGCCATGAGTGCCTCGCGTTGCAGGCGTAGGGCAAAGGATAGTCTCTTCCCGTAACGGTGCTGTATCGTGTTGTCGGCGATCTTGTGGAGTTCTTTGACTAGTGTCGCCTCTTGAGTCTGTCCGTCGATGGTTTGGCCTTTGAGGTGAGACAGTGTGTCGTGAAAAAGAGTGCCGAACCTTGCTGGTGTGAGCTCCCGGCTTTTTACGTCTAGGGTGCGCATCTTTAAAAGAGTCCGCAGGAAGAAACGGAATGGGCACTCTAAGTAGTTTTTAAGCGCGCTGACAGAAATAGACTCTGGCAGTGGCAGGTCAGGAGGTGGGGATAATTTCCATGCTAAGTTATACGTAGTATGCGAATTCGCTGGATCAATCTCACGGAACAGTTGGCGGGTGCGAGGTAAGAGTGTTTCTGGCGCTCCGAGAAACAAGAGGCGAGAAGGTCGTAGTGGTGTGGTATCGGCTGCTGTTTGCGGAATAAGCAGGTCGATACGGCCCGCCTGATTGGCTCGGCGACGGCAGAGGGCTTCGAGTAAATAGGCATCGCGCGCAAAACGCATTGCATTCGTGCGCAAGCCAAGCGCTTCGCGGAGGGTTTCGGGTAAGAAGGCATCGCCGATCACGGATTCAGGAACTTTGCCTTCGTTGAGGCCAGCTAAGATTAAGTGAGGTGCGTCGTTCCAGAGGAGTTCGAGCCAGCCGAGTAGGTCGTGTGCGTCGCGTGGCCGATCTGGATATACCTTGGCACGCTTCAAGTTGCTGCGGAAAGCTTCGCGGCTAAAGTCACTGGGTAGATTGCGGAATGCTTGTTCAGTTTCGCTGCAAGCTTTCAGAATGCCTTGAATCGCTTCCGCTCGTTCTTTCCATGGGATCTCGGCAGTGCCTTTGCTTTCGACTTCTCGATTTGCGTAAATGGATCGTAGGATACGTGCGAGTGATTCGGCGAACGGAGCTTTGCCTGAGAGTTCACGTGCCAGTTTCGCGATGGCTTTGAGGGCTAGGTGCAGGTCCGCGTAGTAATCATTATCATAGCCCGAAAAATGAATTAAGGATTGGAGGTCGGCGGCGAGGTGTTGCTCGAATAGCTTGTCGAGTTTGCGTAGCCGATCTGACTGGTCGTCTTGGCTGTTGAGCCAATGGTTAATGTCTGGGTGTTGTAATAAGCTGCGAACTGTCGTCGTGCTCTGGTCGTTGCAAAGCTGGCAGAGGAGTTCCGTCAAACGGCCGACACCTCCGTCTTGAACGCTTCGACCCTCTGGATCGTAAGAGGCAATGTCCTGCGCTAATAATTCATCCGCGACCACTGGGTTTAAGTCGGGGTCGGCGATGCCGAGTAGGGCGGATTCGGGCTCTGCTGATTGGATGAGCTGAGCGATCGAGGTCGCGGTGGCTTTGGGGTCGGCTAAGGTCTGAAAGTGGCAATCCCATGCTTCGAAATCAAGTGGGCGTGTTTGCCAGACTTGTGTGAGTGGACGTCCCCAGTCATCAAAGTGTTCGCTTGGGCCGTAGGTCCACACTTCAACGGAGAGCTGTGAGGTAGCTTTTTCGATGGCTTTTAAAGGCAGTGGCTGAGGATCGGGGGTAGCGGCGAGAATGATGGCTTTGACGTGGGCGGGAGCCACGTAGTTCTCTGCAGCCTCACGTCGTGCTTGCTTCGGGTCCGTCAATTCGCGGTGCTTCAGTTCGTCAATGGCTAGGCCTTCTAAGCGTGCGAGCTGTCGCCAACGTTCAGGCTCATGGCCTCCTTCGCAGGCCCGCTCTGCCGCAGTAGCGAAATCGAGACCTTCTTCACCTAGTTCGCTCCGAAGTTGCATTAAGCGCTGCGCCATACCCAGTTTCCAGCCTGTGCTAATTGTCGGTGCTATGGGGAAGAGGGCGCTAAAGTGGGCAAAGTCGATGCTGCTCAGGGCAGAGAACCAGGCGGCGGTGCTGCTTTCTTCACTGGCAAGTGCGTCGCTTTGGATTACATTCCCAAGCAGTTGATCGGGTGTGATGATTTCAGGCGGAAAGAGTCCACGATCTTGCTTTGAAACTGCAAGTGCAAGGGCTTCAAGCAAGCGACGTCCAGCCTGCTTGGTGGGCACAATGACCATAGTGTCGCTCAAGTCGACGATGCCAGACTCTACATTTGCAAGTAGACGTTTGGTGACTGCTGGTAAAAGTGGAGAATTCCAGTCAAGACTGACTTTAGTGGGCATGTGGACGAGGTTGTAAGCTGCGTGATATGAGTGCGAGCGTTTTGAGGCACTTTCTATCAATTTTTATCGTATAGATTTTGAATAACTTAGGGAGTCGAATGTGCATCTACGTGGTTTCTCGATGTCGAATTCAGGGATGATCTTCTCTTTAGGTAAGACTATCGGTCAGTTTCTTTTGGAGGGGTTCTGACCTAGTCTAGGTGCGAGTTCGATTTATGCAAGGTGGACTCCTTAGAGGATTACTGAATTAAATAACCTAACGACTAAAGGTAAGTTAAAAATTAATTGACTTGTTGCATTTTGAGGTCTTTTACGAAGTCGGAATCACTCATTCTGTTAAACTTTATGCTAGACCTAAATGACCCTATTGCCGATTTGCGCACTTGCTTTTGTGAGGTGTGGAAGCGTTACACAGATGGAGATGTCAAGGGTGCTGAATTGCGACTCAATGAGGTGGTTCAGTCGGATGAATGCCGCGATATTGAAATAGACCAGATGCAACAGATTCTAATGGAAGAGCGACAGCGTTGGGAGACGATTCGTATGACTGCAGATTTAGTGATGATGCGCCTGAATGAACAAAGTAATCCGCATTCGGTAATGCTCAAGGGAGCACCGACACCTCAACATGAACGCTCTGAAGTTACTAAAGCCAAGGAGTCGCGACCTGAAGCGCTTAATTCTGGGACGACGCTGGATCTCGCTGGAATGATTGATGATATGCTCAGTGATGAGCGTCAAAGCGCTTAGATTTTTTAGAACAATTGAACCAATAACTAGAACCCAAAAACAGATGATGAAAACAGATACGCTCGACCCAATTACTGAAGAACCTACCACCGATACCGCCTCCAAGCCGAAGCTGAATGGCAGCTCAAAAAAGAAAGAACTCATTTTTGTAGGTCTTGATTTGGGCACAAATACATCGTTCATACTTTCAGGTCACGAGAGTTCATCCGATTACAGCGTGAGTAAATTAATGCCTTCCGTGGTTGGTTATATCCGCGATGGTTTAGTCAATGGTATCTTGCCGACTAGCAAAGAAGTGTTTTTTGGGGATGATGCGCTTCAGAATAAATTACATTTGGACTTAGTCTGGCCACTCAAGGATGGGGTGATCAGTGATGTGAAAGCCACGCGTGATTTGTTGCGTCATATGCGTAACAAAGTGGATGCCTCTGGTTCTGCGGAAATACGTGCAGTGATCGGTATGCCTGCAAATACCAGCGTGCAATCTAAGGAAGTGCTGCGCAGTGCAGTAACGGGTGTATTTGATCGCATTTTGATAATCCCCGAACCGTTCTTGGCAGCGTTGGGCTATCGGGAGGATTCACGTTTGAGTGAGCCTCACTATGTGGATCCCGTGCAAAACTCTTTGTTCGTCGATATTGGTGCAGGCACGACAGATCTGTGTCTTGTGCAAGGCTATTTCCCGCGTAAAGAAGATGAACTGAGTTTTCCGTATGCAGGTGACACGATTGATAACGCCATTGCTCGCGGACTTGCGCAGGTGTATCCAGACATGAAACTATCGCTCTTGCAAATTCGTGACTTGAAGGAGAACCATTCCTATGTCGGGGGAAGTCGTCGCCCGATTGATGTGAATGTAGTGGTTGGCGGCAAGACGCAGGTGATTGAGGTGGCCGATATTGTCGGCACGGCGTGCAATGAATTGCTGGATCGAATTTTCGAATCAGTGAAGGCATTGATTGTTAGCGCACCATCAGAGTCTGTAGTCACTTTATTACAAAATATCCTCATTACTGGAGGCGGTAGTCGTATCAAGGGGATCGATACAGAGCTTCAAAAGAGGTTGGTTGATGAGGGCTTTGCAGATCCGCGTGTTCGCGTAGTCGGGGAAGATTATAAGCGCTACGTGGGATTGGGGGCAATGAAAGCTGCTCGTGCGGCACGTGATACTCAGTGGCAGATACTTTTTAATTAGCACAATTGTTTGTAGTCAGGGCACTGAGTTCGTTTGTGTGCACTTACTATACTAGGGGGGATTGCCCACAGTCTATTGACTGTGGGCAATTTGGTCTATTTACCTAAGATTAATTTCAAAATCTTCCAATTCAACAGGCACTCCAGTGCGAGGTATTGGTAGATGGCGACGATGCACCAATAGAGGATGCGGTAGCTGCGTTTGGACGTTTTGTGGCGAAATTGTTGTTGAGCGAGGTAAGCGGCAGGCCATCCACCGATGAGCTCCAACAGGTGGAGCACTTTCTCTGGGATACGTTGACCTTTTTTCTGAGCTTGGCGTTTGTCGTGCCAATAGAATCCGAACGTGATCAATGAGACTACGAGGATGTAGCCGACTGTGATATACCAAACGACTTGTTCGAAAGACCGCACTACGACCAACACGGGAAGTATGATCATCAGGAGAAATATCGGGAGTCGTTTCATTGTAAAAATGAGAGTATTTAGACAGAATGATTATTCGACAGAATCATTACCAGTGATTGTGGAGTCTCCGTCGTTTTCAGAATTATTCTGTCGAAAAATGATTCTGTCCGATATGCAGAGCAATGAGTTCATTGGAGAATTTACAGATCCGCTAATATCTCGCGCAGTTCCTCTGCGGGATCATCGTGGTGCTGCTCGACCGCTAGCTTTAGAGAATACTCTAGTATGGGTTTAGCTGCATCTGCTTGTCCGTGTTGGAGCATTGCTTTGCCGAGTAGGATACGTGGAAGCATCCAGTCGTCGCGAGAGTCTGCGCAGCGTTGTAGGTGCTCAATGGATGCTTCCGTGCTTCCTTCTTCGTAGAGGGCTTGTGCGAGACTGAAGCGGAAGAGCATGTTGTCGGGCTTGGCCTCGACTTTGGGTAAGAAAATTTCAGATTTTTTCACGTTATTCGATGATGATGACTATGATGGTGATGTTATCAGGTCCTTCATTGGCATTTGCGCTCTCTACGAGTGACCGAGCGATTGCTTCGGGGGTGCTCTCGGCTTCGAGCAGGCATTGGATTTGTCGGTCGGTGAGGACTTTATTGAGTCCATCGGTGCAGAGCAGGATACGGTCGCCGGTCTTCAGTTTGATGCGAGTCTGATCGACGCGTAGCTCTTCTTGCTGCCCGACGCAGCGAGTGAGCGTGTGAGGGTATTCTCGCGGCATTGAGTCGCGTGCACCTTCACCGAGTTGATTGATGAACTCCTGCTCCATAGTATGATCAATGGTCAGTTGTTCCAGTTGGCCTTCCCTTAGATGGTAGATTGCTGAATCGCCGACGTGAGCGATTAGGAACTGGTCCTTAACAATCTGCCCAATGCTGAGCGTGCTGCCAGATCCTGTAAGCGGGTGTGCTGCTAAGCCCTCTCTGGTAACAATACGATTGATTTCTATGATGAGTTCCGCGAGGTCGGGGCGCTCTTCCTCAGAGTCCACATGCGCAAACGTCTTGGTGAGCAACTCGACGATTCGCTGACTTGTTTCAGCTCCGCCAGGGAGTCCACCAAGTCCATCTGCGACCGCAAAGGCACTATGTGCTTCGTCGATGAAGAGAGCGTCTTCGTTGCTTGAGCGTTGTAAACCGCAATCACTGATGCCGTGGACTTTGATGTTCATGTGAGAGGTGAGAGGTGATTAAATGGTGAAATAACTAACTATCAAATACTGTATTGCGATTTTCTCGATTGAAGCGTTGGTAATCGGGTATAGGGAGGGCTTCGATGAAGCGTGAGCCGTAGGGCTTAGTTACGATTCTGGAATCGAGTATGACGATGCTGCCAGTATCCTCGTGGCGACGGATGAGGCGTCCAATACCTTGGCGAAATTTAACCAGTGCATCGGGCACCGTCATCTCGGCGAAGGGGTTGCCGCCGCGTTGTTGAATGTATTCGCTGCGGGCTTCCATAACCGGGTGGTTGGGATTTTCAAAGGGGAGTCGCGCAATGATTACTTGCGAGAGTGCAGGCCCGGGGACATCGACGCCCGTCCAAAAGCTATCCGTGCCGAAAAGCACACCATTGCCTGCAGCGGCGAATTGCTGAGTGAGCTCGGTGCGGGCAAACCCATGGCCTTGCGTGAAGAGGGGGCGTTTGATCTTCTTGAAAAAAGCTTCTGAGCGCTCGCGCACTTGGCGTAGATCGAAGTGGCTAGTGAAGAGCACGAGGGTGCCACCTTCGACGCGGCGACTGCACCAGCAAATCATATTTGCGAGGTAGTCGAGGTCGAGCCGCCCTTGTCCGGGTTCGGGAAGCGGTGCGTCGGTGGCGACGTAAATCTTGCAGTTTTTCTTGTAGTTGAATGGCGAATACTCGACTTGTGTTTCAGCGACCTCGGCACCCGCTTTTTCTTGGAAGGTGTCGAGGTTGGATCCATCAGAAAGGGTGGCACTCGTGAGCACTGCTGCGGTGCCGCGCTGGAAGATGTGTTTGCGCAGGTAGGGCGCGACATCTAGAGGGGCGCTGCGGAGGGTGACAGTCTGACCCTTTTTACCGCTTCGCTCTAACCATTGAACGTGGTCGTCTTCAGCGAACGCAATGAAAGCATTGATCGCATCGCGATAGCCCATGATGCGACGCCTGTGGTCGCGGAGCTCGTCTTGGACGCGTTCATCATCGCTCTTTTGGATGAGTGCGCCGAGGCGTTCTGCGACCTCCTTGAGTGGACCAGAAAGGATGTTGTCGCAAAAGTCGGGGTCGTGGAGTCGAAGGATCGGTTTCTTGGTGAGAAAGGTGTCACCTAGATAGCTGAAGAATTCATGCGTTGCGCCGATGGCATTATCTACTGCATCGTGATCCCATTTTTGGCCGTGTCTGCGGAGGATTCCGCGGTTGGTGCGTGGGTTATACACGCGCTTCAGCGCTCGATCCACGGCGTAGGAGCTGATATGCGCGCCGAAGTGGTCCGTCGCAATGGCAGGGATACGATGTGCTTCGTCAAGAACCACAAAGTCATCGGCGAGCAGGATGCCTTTCGCTTCTTCTGCCGGGGGCATGCCTGCATTGATGAGTGCGAAGAGTAGACTGTGGTTCACTATCACGCAATTAGCCGAGAGCAGTTGTTTGCGTGCGCGTTGATAAAAGCAGGTGTTGGGGTCGCAGTTTTTACGCGAGCAGGTAGAGCTTTCGGCATTGATTTCATCCCAGACGGTGGGCAGTGGCGGTGGGCTGAGCTCCTGCACGAGTCCGTTGGTGCTGGTGGACGACCAGTTCGCCATGCGGATGAGTTCGGTTTTTTCTTCGTTGGCAAGGAGTTCTGTCTGTTTGTTGGATTGAGCGTCCTTGAGTGCATTACTGAGTCGTGTGCTACAACAGTAGTTGCCCTTGCCGACCATGAGCGCGGTTTTGAATTTGGCGTAGCGGTGTAGCTCGGGGACGGTATTAAAAAGCTTTTCGCAGATTTTTAAATCCTTCTCTCGAATTTGCTCTTGGAGGCTGATCGTATGGCTGGAGATGATAAATGGGCGCTCGGTCTCGATGGACTGGATGATGCCAGGGATCAAGTAGGCGAGACTTTTGCCAACACCCGTGCCGGCTTCGAAGAGCAGCGGATGGTCGCTTTCAAGCGCGCTCGCCGTGGCAATTGCCATCGCGCATTGCTCGGGCCGGTGGTCCAACTTAAGTGAGGTCTGCAAGGAACCGCCTTCCTTGAATATGGACTCTATGAGCGCAGTCAAGTAGCCCGCCTTGCGGGGGGCTGCGCCTGAGTTTTCAATAAGACCGATCATGTGTTATCAGTGAATTTGTTCTTGTTAATAAATAGCTGAACAGGTTTTCACTCTTTTGCAAAGCCTTGGATGCCTCAAGTGTATCTTATTCATAATCTTCAATACAGGAGTCAGACGAAGGCCTGCCGTAGCTGGCGAAGCAATTCAGAAGACAGGAGACAGTCCTTGACCATGAAGTAATTGTGGAATCGAGGCACTCGTTATTGTTATGACGTTTCAAGTTTCGTAAATCGTTCGCATTCAATTCTGAATACTGAATCCTGTCTTCTGGCTACTCTTTTAAGGATAATGGAGTGATTCCGAAAGAGAGCCTCCGGCGGTGTTTTATGGTTGGTTCGATGAGTAGTTATGTGTTCCTTGGACAGTGCATATTCTTGCTTCAGCTCTTGGTGATCACTGGCAAGTGACATCGAAGAGAGGCATTGGATCCTACCCTTTAAATAAACTGACCTATGAATAAATATTTCGTAACTGTTTTACTGTGTGCTTCGTGTGTATTTGCGAGGGCGGATACTCGACCCGTTTTTAATATATCCAAAGACCTTTTGGTGGCTCAGTTTGATAGTAAGCCAGATCCAGACGATCTCCATGCGCAAGCAGCCTTGGGTTGTATGCTCATTCATAAGGATTATGCGGGAGTGAATTATTATGCAGTTGCAGGCGCCTATGGTATTCAGAAGGGCCCCTTCCTAGATTCGGATACACTTTTCGATATGGCATTCGGTGATCATTGGACCGATGCGGATGATGATTGGATCGGTTCTGTGACAGGGATCGCTGAAAGAGTGATCCCTGTCTTAGAAAACGGGGGTAAGGTTTGGGTTCAAGAAGCGGGACAGTCGAATATCACTGCTGATTGGATTTTTGAAATTTTAAAAACAGTTCCGGCGGCAACTGTGAAAGCGAATGTGATCGTGGTGCAGCATAGTCAGTGGAATGAAAAACAAACTGCGAAGGCTGACTTGGTTTATGTGAAAAACACTGCGACGTATTTCGCAATTGACGATGGCAATGCAGCTGTTGGGGCCGATTGGGGCGACCGTGGCCCTTACACTACGCTCGAGTATCGGAGCAAAGATACTAAATTTCTGGCACAGGCAAAGGCTTCTTCGAATGAGAAGGCCCAGCAATTGTGGACGGAAGCGGATCGTATCATCGCCGCTTATTACCCAGACGGGTATCCCCATGAATGGTCTTACATCCACTTTGGTGGTGTCGATTATTCAGACTGTGTAGAAAACTGGTGGATCCTTAGCGATGAAATTCCCGGCAACGATAACGATGGTTTCTGGGCTAAGTATGTGATGAATGAGCCGCCGATTGCTGAATGAGAGGGACACGACTTCTCAATAACAACACTCTCTTGCGGGTCGCTGATGCTTTTGGGAAAAGGCAGAATCATTTTGGAGAGTGGAAATTGATTATTGCGTATGAGTAGTCATTATTCTGCCAATAAATCATTTACCTAAAATACGGAATGATGGGTTCAACGAATCGCTTTTTGCAGCGGGCAATTCTCCACATCAATCCGAGTGCCATTGCGATAGCTGTCGAGTAAGCGCTTCGATTCTTTGGCCAGTAAGCGGCGAGTCTCACGCCGAGCGCCTTTGACCGTCGGAATGTGCATGTGGTCGTAGGCGGTTGTTTGGTGACGTAGCCATGCGATGGTCGCCGCCTCTGCGCGTTGCTCGATCGGGATACGCTTGGTGCGGGCGACAGTGCCACTGCCTACTGGGGTGGCATGCGCGGAGATCAATCCTGCTAAGCGATTTGCGAGTAAGTGGTAGCGTGGATGGAAGTTTAAATGGCTCCGTAAGGCCTCGGTGAAATCTTCCACATAGCTCAGTTCAGCTTTTGCACGTCGCGCACGACCCGCATCTAATTGTTTTTGATAAGCTGGGTCTTGCTTTTCAAGATTACGAGCTAGTTGCAGCGCAGCGATCCGGTCGGCTGGCGCCCAGATCCCGCGTGAAAATTCCTTTCGGCCTTTCTTCTCTTTTACGGTCCAATCAGGTCCGTCGGCTTTGATGCGTCGACTCAATGCGGCGTCACCTGGGAGGAGTCGGTCCCAGTCGTCTGGCACCGCCAGTAGTTCACCTTGTTGAGTGACTACATGACGTGGTTTGGTCGAGGGCCGAACGGTCAGGCTTTCGTGCATCGGCTCAGAGGATCGCGAGGTTTAGTCGAACTGTTGCTTGAATTGTTCAAACGCAGCTTTGAATTCTGAAAGTTCAGTTTCTAAGTTGCGGACTTTGCTTTCGAGTGCATCGATACGTGCGTTTCGGTTTTGAACTGCGGTCATCGCAGATCCTGATGGGAGTTCTACTTGTTGGACTTCGCCGTCAACTTCGCCGCAGAGCAGGTGTTGATAGCGGGCTTCTTTCTGGCCAGGAGCTTGTGGGAGTTTGCGCCAAAGTGGTGGGTCGATTTCTTCAATTAATTCACGGAGTTCTTGTTCGACTGCTTCGGTGTCGAGGAAGCTATGCATGCGTTCTGTGCGTGCACGGAGTTCGCCAAGCGTTTGGGGGCCACGCAAGAGGAGAACTGTGAGCAGTGCTTTCCCTGCTTTAACCAAGCCTAACTTTTCATCAATATTGTGTCGAAATTTAGGCACTCGTGAACCTGCACCGTCGATTCGAAAGGCGAGTTGCTTCGCGCGCAAGCCTTCGATCGCTTCAGCGATGGTTTCTTCGTCGTAGTCGACCACTGGCTGCCGATTGGTCTTTTGATTACACGCAGTGATTAAGCTGTTGAGCGTAAGCGGGTATATGTCCGGAGTGGTTGCTGCTTTTTCTAGTAAGCATCCAAGCACGCGGGCTTCTTCGTGGGTCAATAAATCAAGATTCTCTAAGTCTTCGGACATCTGTATACGCTTCGTGGGTTCATTCCTTGTGACAAGTGTTAAAGCTCATGTATCGGTCTTACTCGTAATCTTATTCTTAATCCTAATCTTCCCGTGTGGTCGCACGACGAACGCTGTTTGAACCGTTAATTTACGTGAATTAACGTTAATCCGATCAGGCGTGTTTTAGAATCACTGATTACGCAGATAGGCGCAGATTTATAACATTGGAGGGTCGGGAAGTGTATCATGTTAAAATGTATCCTTGGGGGCGTCGGGCTCC
Organism: Opitutales bacterium; assembly: GCA_018607135.1. Classification (GTDB taxonomy): domain Bacteria; phylum Verrucomicrobiota; class Verrucomicrobiia; order Opitutales; family Coraliomargaritaceae; genus JBPOFY01. Next base: position 13,826 of record JABBCA010000102.1, on the reverse strand, counting down.
GTCCTGACATTACGTCCGATTAATTTACACTTTCGATTTGTGTTTCTCGAGAGCCAGACGCTCCCGAAAGATTCACTGTTCGCCATGAGCGTGGAGGATTAAGATTATGATTAAGCGTAGGATTAAGACTCTACAATTCGCTTCGGATCGAATGCACTGCTTGTATGAACATAGAGCCAGATACTTTTGTGGACCTTCCAACTGCGCGCGGACCGATGCGCACGCATCTATTTGTGCCAGTGGGCGAGGGGAGGCATCCTTCGGTGATTTTCTATTCGGAGATCTATCAGATGACAGGGCCGATTCGTCGGATGGCTTCGGAGCTGGCAGGGAATGGCTTTTTGGTCGCGGTGCCTGAGGTGTATCATGAGTTTGAGGAACTTGGCTCGGTTTTGGCCTACGATGCGGCTGGCACGGAGCGTGGTAACGAGTTGAAGTTTACCAAGGAGATTGAATCCTTTGACGAGGACTCGGTGGTGCTTTCTGAGTATCTTGCGGCGCATCCGCGTAGCACGGGTAAGGTGGGTAGCTTTGGAGTGTGTCTCGGTGGTCACCTAGCGGTGAGAGCAGGTTTTCAACCTGCCGTCTCGGCAGTCGGTGCGTTTTATCCGACGGATATTCACTCGGGGACACTGGGTGCGGACAAGCAGGACGATACGCTCGCTCGTTTTGAAGGTGTGACGACACCCTTCATGTTTGTGTGGGGCCGGCAGGATCCGCATGTTCCACTTGAGGGGCGTCAAAAGATTGCCGCACGCCTTGAGGAGGTTGGTGCTGATTACGAATGGCATGAGTTCAATGCAGCGCATGCGTTTCTTCGCGATGAAGGACCGCGCTATAATCCCGCGGTCGCTCGAAACTGTCAGGCGCTGTTGTTGCGCTTTTTTGGTGAGAAGTTGCGGTAGTTCATTCATTTGTGGTGTCTTCGCTTGCGAAGGCCTTTTCGAGAGGAAGTGCTGCTCGCTCGGGGGCCGTTGCAAGCAACGACGCCACTGGGGTGATTCTTCGAAATTCAGTAAAGCGCTTTTCGGTGTTTTTAATACACGCCGAAAGCTAGATCCCAGATGCCGATGCCAGCCAGTGGGATCAGCGCCCAGATGATTGGTATTGGGAAGATCGGTAGTTTGAGCCTGAATTTGAATAGCTGGGTGAAGCTTATATTCCACAGGAGTAGGATGCCGTAGAACACGATCAGTTCGTAGCGTGTGTCTTCGATTGCATCACCACATACGATGAGAATTAAGAGCATGGGAATGAGGGCGCCCAACGCGAAGCCTCCGTAGCCTAGGAATACTGGATACTCGACGAATCTCTGGAAGTGACTTGGGAGAGGATTCGTTGCATCGTTTTTAGTTGTGTCGGCCTTGGGGGCTGGTCCCTTGGTAGTCTGAGGAGGTGCGGCAGGTCGGCGTAATGACGATGCTTTCCACTCGTCTTCGTCGCTTCGGTCTTTCCAGAGATACACGCAAGCTGACGCGATGAGTAGCCCACAGGCGATCATCAGGACGATCTCAGCATTGCTTAGGTCTATCATGTCGTCTGGAACGTTTGCATGACGTGTAGCGAACGTGCAGTAGGTTTGATCTGTCCTTATGGACGTTTGCTATAAACTGCACACTGCGTTTTTCAAGCAGTGTGCGCTATTCGAAGTCTACTACTGGTGCGGTGGTGGCTTCAGTCTCGGCTTCAAAGTAGGCGTCGCGTTTCTCCATGCCCATGTTGTTGGCGATGAAAACAGCTGGGAAGGTGCGAATGGTGGTGTTGTAGGCCTGCACGGCTACATTGTAGCGGCGACGCTCTACGGAGACTCGGTTTTCAGTGCCAGCGAGCTCGTCTTGAAGGCGAAGGAAGTTGACGTTTGATTTCAGGTCTGGGTATTTCTCAGAGATCACCATGAGTCTACCGAGAGCACGTTCGAGGCCAGAAGAGGCTTCTGCTTTATCGGCAACGCTGCCTGCATTGGCCCATTGGCTCCGTAGTGCTGTGACTTCGGTGAGGACGCCCTGCTCCTGTTTCGCAAAGCCCTTTACGGTGTTCACAAGGTTTGGGATTAAATCGTAACGCCGCTGTAGGACATTCTCGACTTGTGCCCAACTGGCATCGACGGCTTCGTCTTGGGAGATGATGTTGTTGTAAATTCCTTTGATCCAAAAGAAAGCGATGAGCGCGATCAAGAGTATGGCACCGCCGCCAATGAGTGCGCCCATGAGGCATCCGTTTTTTTCTTCCTTCATAATCTGTTTCTTAAAGGTTAATCGTTTGTATCCGCATCGACATGATCGAGGAGTGATTCAATTTGTTCGAGGTAATTGCTAAAGAGTTCCGTGCAGTTGTGCTTTTTAGCAAGTGCTGGATTTTGTTTGAGTTGGTGAATGATTTCGAAGGTGTCGAGCTTGACGCCGCTCTCTTTACTTAGAGCACGTGTCGCCTCAAGTTTGTCGGAAGGCACTGACTCGTTGAAGAGGCGAAGCGCACCTCGGCTGACGGCTTGAAGCGAGCTGAGCGAATCGACCAGTAGCTGCGGTAGGGCCTTTTCGGGTTTACGCATCTGCAAGTAGCTTTGACGTAGCTTCAAAAGTTTTGAGCGTAGTTCAAATTCCACCTGATGGCGTAGGTGTGAGCGGTCGACTGTGATCGCGCTCACGGGGTCGTCGCCAAGTAAGACACGATGCGCATCGATGATGTCGAGCATCTCCATGGGAAATACATCTGCTGCATCTTTAAACCGCTGCGGTGTGAAGCAAAGTGGGGCAGGGTTGCCAGCCTCTTGCCATTTTCCCGTCACATTGCGCATTGCATTGAGTGTTGCCACGCTCCAATCGTTTGCGAGTAGGAGCACATTATAATCGGAGCGACCTTCAATATAGTCGCCTGCTGCGGATGATCCGTAGAGCACGACTGCTTGTAGTTTGTCGCCCAGTGCTTGTTGAACTGATTCTGTAAATGTTTCTGGTCTCATTATAAATTCCTTTGATTAAATGTTCATGGTTACCAACCGCCGGAAGCGCCACCGCCGCCGCTACTTCCTCCACCGAAGCCTCCAAAACCGCCTCCGCCGCCGAAGCCGCCACCCGAACGGCCGCCCCCATGGCCGCCGATATACCAACCGCTGCCTCCACGGTAGCGTCTGCGGCGGCCACTGTAACTGCCTCCACCCCAATGGTCGTCGTCGCTCCCATTGCAACTCCGTATGACTCGATACACGACATATCCTGCAATGAATAAGAAGAAAAAAATGTTAGAGAGGCTGTTGTCGCTAGGTTTAGACCTATTTCGTTTCGCAGGTGGGGCTTTCGTCGCAACTTTTGCTCCATAGTGATTTGCGATCAGTTCAGCTAGTTTGAGTGCGCCAGACTCGACCCCTCGTTCGAATTGCTGTTTCTTGAAATTAGCGAGCACATAGTCGTCACGGATTTGCCCAGCTAAACCATCTGGAATCACCGCTTCCAAGCCGTAGCCGACTTCGATTCGCATCTTCCGTTCTTTAACGGCAACCAATAGCATGACACCATTGTCTTGATCGGCTTCACCCACGCCCCATTTCTCGAAGAGACGGTTGGTGAAGTCATCGATCTGGCCGCCTTCCATTGAAGGAAGGGTGACGACCACTAACGCCGCGCCTGTGTCTTGATTGAGCTTGTCGAGGACTCCTCGTAATTGCTGCTCTTTAGTTGTTGAGAGCAGATTGGCGGAGTCCGTGATACTGCCATTGGGCGTTAATCGAGCAATCAACTCATCTCCGCCAGTAGCATGTAGCTGTGCTGAGAACGCTGTGCTTAGGCAGTATGAACAAATTAATAAGTGACGTAACATATAGTAGCGCTGAGTATCCCAAAGTTATCGACATTAGCAAATAAATAATTAACCTATTTAAGATTAGTTATTTGTTGGTTTTCTGCTCGATTTCACACTGAGTTCATACTGTTTTCAAAGAGAGGCTTTACTATGGTTCTCGATGAAGAAAATACTTACCTACATAATTTGTGGAGCTTTGGCGGGCGCACTTTGGGCGGACTCTGAACTGGAAAAGGCGTCGGTGACGATGCCGTATGCGGAATTGGCGAGTTTGTTGGAGCGTGTCAGTGAAGTGGAGCGCAGTCTGGCTGAGGAGCCTGCGAAGCCTCCTATAAATGTGATCGTGGATTCGGCGAAGTATTTGTTGGATTGTTTGCCTGCGGGTAGGCCGCAATTGATGGCTGAATTTTCAGTGACGAACTTGTCGGAAGAATGGCAAACGATCCCTTTGTTGAGTGACGATTTTGTGGTTCTACATGTTGAACCTGAGAATGCTAAATTGCTGACGAAGGGCGGGTATTTGTGTGCGCTGTTTGAGCCCGATACGTCATTGTCACTGCGTATTCACGCGAATATGAATGTGCTGGGGACGCAAGAGGGGGTGCGCACGCTGGTCGATTTCGAGGCGATTCCCGCTACAAGGAGTGTGTTGACTGTGCAGCATCCTTATGAACCTGGTTCTTTATTGGTTAATGGTTCGGAGCTATCGGGTCGTTATGATGAGTCGATTGGTTTACCATCTTCGGGTGGAAGGGTGGTCGTGCAGCACTACCAGCCTCAAGCTTTGCTTCCGACTCGTTGGCGGGGGGACTCGGTTTCACTGGTTCGCTCCGAGCTGGGGCAATTGTTACTGGAGAGTCGAATTCGACTGTCGGCGACGGATAACGGGCGGACGACGCAAGCGGTATTGCAAATGCCTCCAGCGGTTGATTTGCGGTCGTTGGAAAGTGCTGATTTAGCGCAGCCCTATCGTATTGAAATGTCTGAGTCGGGGCTGAAGGTGATTGCAGAGTGGAAAGATGACGCGGCGTTGCATCGAGAACTTGTTGTAGTCTATGCCATACCCATGTTAGACGTGGAATCCGCTCTAGAGGTGCCGCGTGTGTTGGTCGATTCGGTTGTGGGCTGGAATTCTACTTATTATGTGATGCCCTTTGATGGGTTTTCGATTGTGCCGAAGGGCGCTGCGTGGCTTGAAGCGAATCGACCTCCATCTTGGGTGGCTACAACTTCTGGCGCGCGCGAGTTGTATCGATATTTAGATACGAATCGTGAGGGTTTGCAGATTGTGGCTAAGGCCCTGCCGCGATTGAAGACCGCAGACGCGACCATTTCGCAGGCAACGTATTACACGGACTTGGTGGTCGAGGGTGGTGTGTTGCATCGCGCCGAGGTGGCCGTGGATCATGTGGCTTCAACGCGCTACGAATTCACTCTGCCTGGCTCGAGCAAGTTGCTCACTTGCGATGTAGAAGGACGGTCGGTTGAGCCATTGCTCTCGGCGGAAGGAGTCTTATCGGTGGTATTGCCGCAAAATATTCAAGGGAAGACTCGTATCCATTATGTGTTTACTGCCAAGGGGGCCGCGATGGAACCGGTAGAGGGTGCTGCCATGCTAGAACTTCCTCGAACGCCTCTCTTTATCAATGAAGTGAAGTGGCTGGTTCAATTGCCTAAAGTGTATCAAGCCACTGCGATTGAAGGGAATGTTGGCATCGATGGCAGTGGTGAAAGCGGAGGGCTGGTGCGTTTGAGTAAGCAAATCTGCGACGATGAATCCCCCCATGTCCGGCTCTATTACACGCGAAAGGATCTTAATCAATGATTCTCATGCCATTTGAGACCCACAAACACGACCTAAACGAACTTCTACGTCCTAAATTCTAACTCTTTTTTAAACCATGCATTCTCATAAACTTACTTTCCGTTCCATTCTCGCGATTGGTTTTATCTTCATTTGCACTGCAGTTGCGTGGTTTATTCTAGGGGGTGCGTTGACGCATCGCTCTATGGATCGATCTGGGATGATGACGCATGCTGTGGTCGATACTTGGGGGCCCGAGCTGAAGCAGTCGCATCCGGTGGCGTGGTATGAGTCTCCTGCGAGTGCGACCGGGCGTAGCGTGGTATATCCGAATCAAAGTGATGTCGGGGTGAGCCTTCAGTATGAACCGAAGCGGAAAGGGTTGTTTTGGTATCGCACGTATCAAGCTCAATTCGAGGCACGCTATGAAATACCGAATGTGACGCCTATTGAGCAGACCGTATTTGTGTCGTTTAGTTTACCGTCCTCGCATGCGAGTTATAATGAATTTATATTTGAGTTAAAAGGTTCTGGTGTGGATGAACCCGTCTTACGTGAGGGATCGATCACCCAAGCGGTGGTGATTCCTGCAAAGAGTTCCGTGCCGCTGACGGTGCGTTATCATGCGCGTGGGCTCAATCGATGGGACTATAGTTTGGGGGATGCGGAGCGTGTGCAAAATTTCAAATTACAGATGTCGACTGACTTTGAATCGATTGATTTCCCTGCGGGAACGGGGTCTCCTACGGGACGAAGCGAGATAGACGATGGAGGCTGGGCATTGGTTTGGGACTATCCCGATGTGATCGGCGCGCAGTCAATAGGTATGGATATGCCGAAGGTTTTGAACCCTGGTCCTGTGGCGAGTCGTATCAGCTTCTTTGCGCCCGTGTCGTTGTTGTTCTTCTTTGCGGTGTTGTTGATTTTTGGTGCGGTCAAAGGGATGAATCTGCACCCAATGAATTATTTCTTTTTGGCTGCTGGGTGTTTCGCGTTTCAGCTCTTGTTTGCTTACACTGTGGATATCATGCCGATCCATTTGTGCTTTGTTCTTTCGGCCGCGGTTTCACTGGCTCTGGTGGGAGGGTATTTGAATGCTGTTGGCGGGCGTCAGCTTGCGCGCATCGCTTTGACTGCACAGTTTATTTATATGGTGTTGTTTAGTTACAGCTTCTTCTTCGATGGTCTGAGTGGGCTGACCATAGCTGTCGGTGCAGTCGCAACTCTTGGTGTGCTGATGGCTGCGACGGCCAAAATGAATTGGTCGCAGGTGTTTGGCTCCAGCAAACCTGCTAAATATACGCCTCCGCCGATGCCTGAGGGAGTGATCGATTCGACAGAATGATTGTTGATAGAACAATTAGTGCAGAGAGGAGCTGGTGAACATCGAACGTCCAACTTTGAACATCGAATCGGTAGAGTCCTATTTCTTTTTTGGACGTTCGGCGTTGAATGTTCGATGTTCCCAAATTCTGTTCTGTGCCTT
>JABBCA010000102.1:0-6641 GCA_018607135.1 Opitutales bacterium | reverse complement strand
TTTTTGGACGTTCGGCGTTGAATGTTCGATGTTCCCAAATTCTGTTCTGTGCCTTTTGTATTTTCTATGGTTAATTCATAACTCTTTATGAAAAGTCCTACCGGAAGTAATTCGCGTGTCTTAGTCGTCGAAGATGAACCTTCGATTCGTGATAGCGTTGTCTATGCCTTGGAGTCGGAAGGATTTGCTGTGGATTGGGCTGGCGCTGGGCATGTGGCGCTAGAGAAGGCTAGATCTCGGGAGTATCAATTGATTGTGCTCGATGTGGGCTTGCCGGATATTAACGGCTTCGACGTCTGTCGTGAGTTGCGTATGTGTAGTCAGGTGCCTGTGATCTTTTTGACTGCGCGTGCATCGGAGGTGGATCGTGTGGTTGGGTTGGAATTAGGCGCGGATGATTACGTGACGAAGCCATTTAGTCCGCGAGAATTGTCGGCTCGCGTGCGGGCAAATATTCGTCGCTCGCAAATGAGTGTCGCTTCGGTTGGAGCTGCAGCTGCAGTCGCTGGATCTGCTCCTTTTGCAGTGGATGAGGAGCGTTGGGTGATTGCTTACTTTGAAAAGACGCTGGAGCTCTCGCGTTATGAGTTTCGTTTGTTGGCTGCGTTGATCGCGAAGCCCGGGCGTGTGTATACTCGTGCGCAACTTATGGATATTGCATGGGAGGAGCCTGATGCATCGATGGAGCGAACCGTGGATACGCATATCAAAAGTGTGCGTGCTAAATTAAAAACGGTGCGCTCTGATTTGGAGCCGATTGTGACCCATCGTGGTATTGGGTATTCGATGAGGGAAATTTGGTGAGCTTAACTGCGCGGATTTTATTGAGTTTGGCGCTCATGGCATTGGCAGGTTTCGCAGTGTTGTTGAACCCGATATTAGATCGCGTTGAGCGTCAGTATTTGGAGGCGACAGAGGAGCCAATGGTCGATGTTGCCGAAATTTTAGCAGCTTTACTCTCGAACCAACCTGAAGCGGAGCTGTTTGCGCCTGAGGCTTGGCGATCGGGAATGGAAGCTGTGAAGGCGAAACCTCTGAATGCGAAGATCTATAATTTGATGAAAGAAAAGGTCCTGATGGATTTTTATATCACCGATGTGCAGGGGAATGTGGTTTATGATTCTGGGGATGCGGCAACCGTAGGCGAAAACTTTAGTATATATCTGGATGTATACCTGACTCTGCAGGGGCAATATGGGGCGCGTTCTTCGCGTCTGGATCAAGAAGATCCGACTTCGTCGATCATGTATGTGGGGGCGCCTATTGTCACTGGTGGAGAAATTGTGGGCGTGTTGACAGTGTATAAGCCGCAAAGAAGTATGCTACTGTTTATCATTGAGACGAAGCGTAAGCTGATCCGTTTGAGTGTGGGGGCGTTGGCTTTGGTCTTAATGTTGGGTTGGTTGCTTTCGAAGTGGGTGACGCAGCCTTTGAGGACGTTGACTGAATATGCCGCCGCAGTTTCTCGAGGAGAGCGTCCGCCCGCGCCTGTGATGCCTGGCTATCATCTACGTATTCTTGGAGAGACGACTGAGGCAATGCGTGAAGCGCTGGAGAATCGGAAGTATGTCGAGACTTATGTGCAGTCGCTCACGCATGAGATGAAGTCGCCGATTGCAGGGATTCGTGGTGCCTCGGAGTTGTTGCATGAGGATTTACCTGACGAAAAACGTCTGCAATTTCTTGGAAATATTAAGTCGGAGTCGTTACGTTTGCAGAATCTAGTCGACCAATTGTTGGCTTTGGCATCTCTGGAAAATAGAACTCAGCTTGGATCGCCGACGAGTGTTTCGCTCGGGGATTTAGTTCGGCGTGTGGTGAACCAGCATGAGTCAAATCTTCTCGCAAAAGGAGTTCGGTTTCAAGTCGCTGGCGATGATGTCACTGTGGTTGGGGAGGAGTTTTTACTGGAGACTGCATTGAATAATTTGGTGCAGAATGCCATTGATTTTTCTCCCCATGGCGGAGCGGTGAAACTATCGCTTACTACTGAAAGCGATAGAGTTTATCTAAGCATTACAGATGAAGGGGGAGGGGTGCCAGACTTTGCTTTGGGGCAGGTGTTTGATCGCTTTTATTCCTTGCCTCGCCCTGACTCGAATCGAAAAAGCTCTGGTTTGGGACTTTGTTTTGCCAAGGAGGCTGTGGACTTGCATCAGGGGCAGCTAACGCTTCAGAACCGCACGGATAGACCTGGAGCTATTGCGTTGGTAGTGTTACCCTTAAAGTAATCGCTGATACTTCGAGTAGATCTACAATCGATCTATTTAAATCCTAGTTTTTTAAGTTTTGGATTTAAAATACCTTGGATGTAGCGGTCGTTCGGATTCTTCTTCGCGTAATCTTGGTGGTAGTTTTCGGCTGGGTAGAAAATGTCGAGCGTTTTGATGTCGGTGGCTATCTGTTTACCCGTCTCAGTCTCATATTTTAAGCGACTCGCTTCGATCACTTCCTTTTCAGTGTCGTTTTGGTAGAGGAGTATGCTTCGGTATTGTGGACCAAAGTCGGGCGCGACGCCGTCGCTGCGGGTGGCATCATGTGTCGACCAGAAGAAATCGATCAGTTCGCGGTAGCTTATGACTTGCGGGTCGTAAATGACCTGCACCACTTCCGCGTGCGTGGTTTGGCCGCGGGCAACTTCGTAGTAGGTGGGATTGCTTTCTTTGCCGCCTGCATAGCCACTCACTGCATTTGAGACGCCATCAAGGTGTTCGTAGAATGATTCCACACACCAAAAGCAGCCTGCGCCTATGACCGCAGTCTTCATTTCGACTGGAACTTTGACTGTGGCTGGAGCCTCTCTATCTTCGATGCTATCTTGCACTGAGCACGCGCTCATCAGGATAGAGAGTGTGATTAATATATGGGCAGTGATGGGTCTTCTCATAGTGACTAGATGCATGAGTCTTGAAAGAATTCCCATTCGCATCGAATTTAAAATAAGTTTAGGGGAATCGATTTATCGTTAATCGTAGCGTGCGTGCATCGCCGCCAGAGGGAAATTTTTGCCGGGGCAGATCGTTTGTTCGCCGCGCAGGTCACGGTGTCCAGCGAAATTCTTTGCTCCTGGGACAATGTCGCTTCGCAACCAGTCCATTAATTGGGTAAATGCACTGAGTTGCTTTTTCGTTGGGTGGTTTACTTGAAAATTTCCGACTAAACAGATGCCGATGGCGGTTAGGTTGAGTTGGTAACTCTTAACATGGCCACCTAGAAGCTGTTTTTTCCAGCGCGGACCGACTTCTATTTCGCCGTCACCAGAATCGATACCATTGCCAATCACGAAGTGGTAGGCCAAGCCGTTCTTCATTCCGCGTTTTTCGTGCGCTCGTCCGTAAATCTCTGCATTACCGTATTTGATCGCGCTGTGATGCACGACAATTCGCTTCCAGTTATCTGTGCGCACGATGATTCGTGCAGTTTCAGCCCTTGCTACGCTGAGCAAGTCGGTCGATGAGGCGCTGTAGTTGGCTTGGGGCACTTTTAGTTTTTGCCCGATGCGTATTACATCGCTATTAAGTTGGTTTGCGCGTTTGAGCTCGCCCACGCTGATGCCGTTTGCAATTGCGATTGCTCCCAGTGTGTCGCCACGAGCCACTATATACACAGAGCTGTAATTGGTTGGCGTGTTTACCGAGTTACTGTTAGACGTGTTGGGGATGTTCAGCTTTTGCCCAACGCGTATCAAATCTCCAGAAAGTTGATTCGCTTCACGTAAGGCGCCGGTAGGAAGGCCATGTTTTAGGGCAATATGACCCAAAGTATCGCCATTTCGCACTATATATACGCGATCCGCGTGTTGGCCGAATAGGTTTGGGGTCAATAAAGTGCTGCTGGCGGTCGCTAACAGGGCTGACTGTGTAAATTGTCTTCGAGAAATCTGCATACAATCGGTATGGGGGCTTTGACAGTTACTTTGCAGCTTTTGTGCCCTCTGTAAAGAAAGGGGCTGCTTGATTGCTCGCAAAATTGAAAGAAATTCTTTCTGTTGCCCCATATATACATGAATTCTTTAAGACATTTCCCTTTAGGAACTCCATTTCCAGATAGTCCCCATGCGGTCATTAGTAGTTTGCCGACGATGGCGGATGTCCATGGCTACGAGCAGCACGACCCCAGAGTCGTGGATGCGATGGCGTCAGGCTATCCACGTTTTGTAGTGCATGCATATATAAAGCAGTTGATTGATTTCTACATAGAGCGCGATGGTTTGGTCGGGCGTGCAGGTGTCTTGATCCCGAGCAGACGAGCTGCGAATGACTTGGTATCGTCGTTTGCGGAAAATTTGGAGGCGTATCAGGTTGAGGAGGCGGTTTATTTTGTCTGCTGCGAGTCTAGTGACGCTGATTTGGTGAAACGAGTTGGGAAGTTTGTGCAGCATACGGGCTGTGGTCTTTCGTCGCGTCAGGCAGAAGATCTACTACTTGGATACGGGAAGTTGGAACGTCAATTTGCTGAAGACTCGTATGCGGGTGCTGCGTTGCCAGAGGCCGAGCGCCTGCTTGCTGAGCAGATTGGTTGCCGGACGGAGGATGTCTTGGTCTGTGCGTCAGGGATGAATGCCTTTTATGCGGGTTTTCGTGCGGTTCAAGAGTTTCAGGCGGGACGTGGTCGTAAGCGCTGGTTGCAGTTGGGGTGGCTTTACTTGGATTCTGGGGTTATCTTGCAGGAGTTCCTGAATGATGGAGAGCGTCTAGAGGTTTGTTACAATGTCTTTGATCTCGATCAGATTATTGAAAAGATTCGCTCTTACGGAGAAGAGCTTGCTGCTGTGGTTGTTGAATGTCCGACGAATCCGCTGATACAAGTCTGTGAGTTGCGTAAGGTGGCCAAAGTCGTGCGAGCTCAGGGTGGAGTGATGGTGGTGGATCCCACTATAGCCTCTATATATAATGTAGATGTATTGCCGCACGCTGACTTGTTGGTGGGGAGTTTGACTAAATATGCGGCGAATGAAGGGGATGTGATGATTGGTGCTTTGGCTCTAAATAAGGAGTCTTCACATTATGGGGATTTGGTCTTGCGCACCTCGGCGTTTCATCAGCAACCCTATGAACGGGATCTCGCTCGACTTGTCTACGAAATGGAGAATGCACCTGAGCTGGTTGCTCAAATGAATGCAAATGCGATGCGTTTAAGTCAGTTTCTGTGTAAGCACCCAGCGGTGAAGAGGGTCTTATGTGCCGAGTCTGCGGATCATATTGAAGACGTTGCGAAAAGCAGCACAAGTGTGGGTGCCGTAATAACCATAGAGCTGAATGGCTCAATGGAGGTATTTTATGATGCAGTGCAATTGATGAAAGGGCCAAGCTTTGGTGCCCGATTTACTTTACTGTGTCCTTTTGTGTATTTAGCGCACTACGGAATGGTGACTTGTGGCGAAGGCCGGGCATTCTTGGCCTCGGTGGGGATCGACCCTGAGCTGATACGTATCTCAGTAGGCACCGAACCTTATGCTGAGATTGAGGCTGTTTTTGATCAGGCCTTAGGTCTTTGCATTAATTAATTTGTATCCTAATTCTGAATACATGAATCAAGTAAGTATTATTCGTCATCCTAAAGAGCGCCGCAGTAAGTGCAGCTTGACGCCTTTGGAGGCGCGCGCGGATCTAACATTCTATCGAGCTCGCTTGGGGTGGACCTTTGATGTGACTGGTTTTACCATATTAGCTCTTGGCGAACCTGAGATGTCTGAGGCAGATGCGGGGCGGCCAATTCTACTATTGGATAGCACTTGGCGCTTATTGCCGCAGGTCGAAGCGTGTTTGGTTGGGCGTGGGGTTCGGCGCACGTTGCCTGCTGTGCCTACGGCTTATCCGCGTATTAGTAAGATTGCTGAGGATCCTCTGGGCGGCTTGGCCTCAGTCGAAGCTTTATTTCTAGCAAAGCTTATGATTGGTGAGCGTGATGATTCTCTTTTGGAGTCTTATTATTGGCGGAAAGACTTTTTAGAGACTCTTAAAAAGGCGAATTTGTTAGATTGATTAGGCTAATTACGTGTTCAAATGGCTAATGGATGCCGTGTGATTGATAAATTGGTAACTTTTTGGTCTATGTAAGTGTCTGATTTTCAGTCTTTAATGTAAGGCAGAAAAAGAATATCCTTTTTTTAGTAAAAAGTGCTTGATCGATAGGCACTCTTCGCTACTTTCTGCGGCCTTCTCGATGACATGAACGCAAGTGACTAAGTCGAGAAGTTGTTCTATATCAATGATTTATTAGACTTATTGGGGGTTTTTGAATTTATTTTCAACTTTTCCAAAAAAAGACTTGATTGAGGTAATCATAAATGCATTTTCCACGATCCACTTTGGCTGTGAGTTCAACTCGTAGTCGAAGCGTTCTTTTAATAAGTCGAAAATTAATTTTTAAGTTTTTTATAAAAAATGAAAATTAACGCTTGACGGCGAGATTTAGATCTTCACTGTCTGCGGCTTCGTCTCTGAAAGGAGCGTTCTTTGAAAGTTTATTTTATATGATTGTCGGTTTTACCGTCAATTCAACGTTTTGAGAGTAAATTACTATATGTAGTTTACGCATAATTTAAAGTAGTTCATAAAAATAGAATCTACGGATATGAACTCCAGAATCTAAATATTGATTCGGAGAGTTTGATCCTGGCTCAGAGTGAACGCTGGCGG
>JABBCA010000100.1 GCA_018607135.1 Opitutales bacterium | reverse complement strand
AGTTATCGGCTTGTTTGGCAACGGGTGGATACGCGCTACAGCAAACGATACTTGAAGTTGATAGAGGGAGGGGCAAACCTTTTGAGAAATGGTATTATTGTGCCCATTTCTTAATTTCAAAATATGAGGCTATGTCAGTGGAGCTTCCATATTTGCTACTGATTTACTTAATGACACTGAATCAAAAAAAAACGGAGCCTCATCTGAGACTCCGTTCGTAAATAAAGCGCTACAAACTACGATCGACGGCGACGTAATAGTGTCAAGCATCCGAGGCCACCCGCGATTAGAGCGAATGCAGAAGGTTCAGGGACTGCTGTCTGAGTGAGCGTAATTTCTTCGAATTCTAATGTCCAAGGCTGGCTGGTTGAATCCCGTGCGCGGGATACGAAACCGAAATAATCTCCTGTATATAAAGATGCAACCAGTGTCGTGCTGGTGACAGTGGCTTCTCCACCTGCTGTCATAGTCGATTCAACTAAAATAGAATCTGTTCCAACATCATCAAAAAAAGTAATCACCGTTGAGAATGTAACCACCATGCCGACAAGGTCGGAAGCGTTTGGCACTAGTGTTTGTGTTCGGGGCACAGACGTTATCGGGGTTAGATCAATTCCTATAAATAGGTTTAAGTCGTCGTCGGCGTTTGAATTATTTCCTGTGCCACCGTCATCCGAATTGTAGATAACACCGATTGAACCAGCTTCATCCTCACTAGGAATAGTGGCGTTGTCTCCAAAAAGATACATTCCAAAACGACCATTTTGATCGGGGTTACCGCCAGCCCATGTCAGAGAACCTGTAAGGTTGTAGGCATTGCCATTATCACGGTCTAATATATACTCACCAAGGAAACTAGCGTTTAAAGTCCCGCCGCCAGTAAGAGAACCATCATTCACATACTGGACACTGCCTGCAAGGGTCGTCCAGCTCTCACCTGTAACAGTTGAAGATTGCGTAAATCCACCTAGCCCATCATTGTCTGAGCCGAATGTAGTCGTTTGTCCATGTGTAGCACTTCCAATGAAACAAAATGCGAGCAATGAAATAGCACCGAGCTTGGAAGGGGATTTGGGTAGGTATTTGCACATTAGTATATGGGGGTGAAGATTATAATTGCCTGCAATAATTGTATATTAATTATTAACATAAAGATGAGTCAAGCAATACTTGGTGATCTTTCTCTGGTTGGAAGATTAAGTGGTTAATTATTAACACAAACGGGACTCAAACCTTTGAAAAAGCCCTTTTCACATCAAACAACCTATTTTTTTTGTAGTCAGTTTTGCAGCAGGACTGATAATTTCGAGGCAGTCGCAATTTATGGCTAGTGCGGTTCCAATTCGATAGTGTTGCCATGCCGAAGCTTATCACAAATTTCCTTCAAATTGACTTTTTTTATCGAGAATCCTATCACAAGTGATGCCGCAAACCAGACGAAGCTTTCTACAAAAAAGCGCTACCATTGCCGCATCCACGCTCTACGCTCCATCGATTCTAACAGCCGAAAGCCTCAAGTGTGATAAAATCAGAGTTGCCATTATCGGTATCGGCGGGCGTGGCAGGGAGCACGTAAAATGCCTCCGAAACGAACAGTTGGTCGCTTTTTGTGATGTCGATTACCAGCGGTCAGCAAAAACGATCAATGCACATCCCAATATCCCAAGATTTGACGACTTCCGAGTAATGTTTGATCAGATGGGCTCGCGCATTGATGCCGTTTCGATTGCGACTCCTGACCATATGCACTACCCGATTGCTTTATGGGCGATTGCAAACGGGAAGCACATCCTGGTGGAAAAACCGCTCGTTCGCACATTCGCAGAAGCCATGCATCTGAAACAAGTTGCGAAGAAAGCGGGGGTGATTACACAGATGGGCAATCAGGGCCACGCAAGCGAGGGACTCCGCCGTTTAAAAGAATGGATTATGGCGGGACTCATCGGTGAAGTTGATCGAGTGGTTCATTGGACGAACCGTCCCACTTGGCCACAAGGCATGACTGCATTTCCGTCGGATGCAGCCGTCCCGCATGGACTCAATTGGAATTTATGGCAAGGCGTAGCACCTCCAAGACCCTACGCACCGAATATCGCACCCTTTAAGTGGCGGGGCTACCGAGATTACGGTTGTGGCGCGATTGGCGACATTGCCTGCCATTCAATGGATGCATCCTATACTGGACTCGACCTAAAGTTTCCTCATTCTCTAAAGGCTCAATCTTCTGGCATGACTGAGATCGCATTCCCAAAAGAATCCACAATTGAAATGAAGTTTATGCCTCGCACGGGGGGCAGAGAAATTACTGTCCGCTGGCTAGACGGTGGCCGTATGCCCTCTAAGATACCCTTCGTCCCCGAGCACTACTACCGTGGCAGAGAGGCCACACCATCCAAACAGGCGAAACAACCTTTAGACAACGGCACTTTCATTGTCGGCACAAAAGGAACCATCTCAGTCGACATGTATTCACAAAACCCGCGTATTTTCCCGACCGATTACCACAAACAATTGATCGCCGAGGATGCGCTTCCTCCTGCAACCTTGCCACGCGTGAACGGCGACCATTTCAACGAGTGGGCCGAAGGTATACGAAACAGCGTTCAGCCTGGTGCCAATATTGTTGATTATGCAGCTGATTTTACGGCAACTGCGCTGCTTGGAGCGGTCTCTCTAACTTCCACAGAAGCACTTGAGTTTGACAGCTCAACGCAGCGCTTTCTGGGCAATGATTCGATGAATCACATGCTCAAAAGCGAATACGAATACCGTCAAGAGTTCCTCCCCTAGAAACCATACGATGAAACTAGCTATCACACTCACAACGCTGGCCCTCACCGTGGCCACGAGCCTTTACAGCGGTAAAAATCAGGGTTGGCAGATACTTTTCGATGGTCGGAGCTTAGATGGCTGGGAATCAAATGAAGAGACCGCCAACGTCTTTTCCATTACTGCAAACGGTGCACTCATGGTTGAAGGCGGTCGCGCTCACTTATTCTGGTTAGGCCTGGATCAAACGCCAGCTACGTTTACCAATTTTGAATTACGCGCCGAGGTGAAGACGACCCAAAACTCTAATTCTGGCATCTTCTTTCACACACGCTTTCAAGAAAAAGGTTGGCCCCAATATGGTTTAGAGGCACAGGTCAACAGCTCCCACAAAGATGCCCGAAAGACAGGCAGTATCTACGCTTTAAAAGATGTATTAGATGTCCCTCCGCATCCAGACGATACGTGGTTCGAATACACAATTCGAGTCGAAGGAAAGTCGGTCAGCATCTGCATTGATGGCACTGAAGTGAACTCCTACACTGAACCAGAGAATTTCATCCCATTAGAAAACCGCCCAACTACTCGACTGGACTCAGGGACTTTCGCGCTCCAAGCACATGACCCTAAAAGTCTAATTTACTATCGGAATATTCGAGTAAAGCCCCTTCCGCTAACTGAATGAAGCGAACATGCGTGGGGATTCGAACTTTACGGTCACTTAAAAATTACGGCGGAAGTCGGTAGCTTGTTTTTGCATAACTGATGTCCGGCAAGCCAATCTGTGATGCGTAAACCAAATTATCAGCGCTCATTTCTCGCACTCAGAGTGCGCATTTCACAAGCAGCACTTTCCAATCGTTATGCGCTGCGACGGCCTCTGTATCAATTTCAAGAGATCGAGGTTTTGAAATCAAAGTCAGTGCACAACCATTACCGAGAAGTTTCAGAACCTAAACCATGCAGGATGCAATGATTTCCACAAAGTAAATGTAGCGAAATCGTGAGATTAGAGATGCACTACTGCCTAGCTTAGTGCACTTCAAAGCGTTAACGCTTCGGCTGCATAGTATAGTCTCTTTGCTAGTTGCCCCGCACATTTAATTGAACCCAGATTAGAAAGGCATTCATAGTGATTGCTAAAATACAAAAAACATCCACTACGCAGTGTCATATGAATGTTCATTTAAAAATCCAAAGCTTTGAAACCCTCGATTCAATCCCCGACTTTTGGACCCTGCGAGACTACCATGCCATCTTAGAGCGCTGTGATATTGACGACTTCGCGCAAATGTCCTTTCCCGAGGCAGAGGAGATGCTCTTCATGGCTCTAACTGACATGGAACCGGACGAAGCCGCTAAAATCATTTTAAACTACAAGCTCTCGGATACGCTACGAGCTGGACAAATAGAGCAAATGTCACACGAAATGCTGGAAGATTGCCTGCCTGAAGAACATCCGGATATCTCACTGCATTACTGCCTTTTCAATATCAACGAATTACTCAACCGTGCCTTTAAAAATCAATTTCCCGAGGCAACAGCCACTCGTATCCGATTTCAGCTGAAGGTAGATGGCATAACTCAGGCGTTGCCGAGTAAAGAGCTCATACTGCAAGCCTTCGCACTGTGTTTTACCGAAGGGCAAATCATCACCCGATTGTATGAAGAGCAACTTGCTGGTCAGCTGGCCTTCCCTGAGTCCGAAAGCATACTTTGGCAACTTCACGCGCACAAAGACCACGAATACTCGATCCTCACCTCACGCTATTGGATCGAAAGGGAAGACTTTTCAACGCTCGCTGCTGATGGTAAAATCAAGCTATTCAAAACAGTAGCGGAGCATTAGCTTGTCCGTCGGTCAGAACTCTCTCATGGGCGACTCTAGTTTAGAGGGGCTACCCTAATGACACTATTTTAAGCGTGTAGATTGAAGAGTTATATCCGTACTGCGCGCGACTGAACGCAGAGCGCTTACTTGCAAGACGCCGCGTAGAATCTAGTCACACATGAACTTGACTAAGGCCGCGCTTCGCAGGGAGACGGTCTCAAAATAACCAACTCGTTAACGCTTCGGCTACAAGGCTATGATGTGTAGCCGTTCCAAGCAAAGCGACAAGACCCAGCGCAGAGTAACCCGTGACAAATGTGATCTTTGGGAGCGTTTAAATAGTAAGTTAACTGTGGTTTTCTATTTCTTTCAATCTCCAATCTTTCCTCACCTTCTCAGTCCTTTAACACCGAGCTTATTTTCTAAGTCTTCGAGTGGAAAAGCTGAAGCGTTGAGAGTATCCAGCGCTTCTCATTCTCTTTGAGATTTGAACCAAATTTAAAGTCACGGCTGCCTAAGAATTCTAAGCCGATACCATAAACTGGCTTTTGATTCTTACGGTAACAAATTACACGCTCAATCCCTCTGAGCGCTTGGTAGTTTCGAACCTGAGTAAAGGACTTTCCGAAAATGGTCCGCGAAAGTGTAACAGTCTCACGGCTCACTAAGAGTGCCACTTCTGTTTTCGTTACGTATACGAATACCACGATAGTAACCAACCCGACCCCAATGAATGGAATTAAGAAAAAGACTCCTTCCATATCACTCAACCTGAGAGCCTGAAACAACGCAGCCAGAATACTCACATTCCATATGACTGCGAATAGAAGGAGGAACCATACGATGCCACGTAAACCCAGCGGTGGAAAAATGAAGCCCAACTCGTCGTCACTTACAAAGGATTCAATACGGCTCGACGATGGCTTTTCAATCGGCTGCTTAATTTCATTCGATGAATTTGCACTCACGATGAGCTATACAGCAGATCACTCAAAAAATAGCAACTACCAGATTTACTGAACCGCGTTACAAAAACCTAATCCATGCGCCACCAGCCAGCCAATCCATCATTTCCTCTGCTGCTTGAGTATTTTTTAAATCCCACCACGCCTGCGCCTTGAACCACTGACACTTGAGCATTCCCCATTTACGTCATTCTTAACCTTTTTTAGATACTAAACGCACCTTCATCTGTCTCCAGTTTTTTTTGCCAACTGAATCGCCATTCAATCATCCATATCCAAACAAAGGACTGAGAGTAAAATCCAATCCCATGACAGTGCGCACTTACTTGATCAATTAAACAAAAATACTTCGTTCACACACATAAGCAGATTGACATGAAGCAGTTGCAATACCGAATTAAGCAGTTGTCGGTAGCTTTTCTTCACTTCAACTCGGCAAAAAACTCTACGCTCGCCCTCCTCCTAGACTATGAAGTCACTATTCTATCTATTGTCGCTCGCTTGTTTATTTATAAGCGGACTCACGGCTGAAAAACCTAATGTTTTATTCTTATCAGTGGATGATTTGAAACCAGAGCTTGGATGCTACGGGTCCACGGTGGCAGTTACGCCCAATATAGATCGCTTGTCCGAAAAAGGAGTTCTTTTTAACCATCATTACGTGCAGCAGGCCGTCTGCTCTGCATCGCGCGCGAGTATGTTTACCGGACTCCGGCCTGACAGCACACGAGTGTGGGATCTGGTGGCAACGGCGAGAGAGTCGAACCCCGACGCGTTTACCATGCAGCAGTATTTCAAGGATGCTGGCTATCAAACAGCCGGCTCTGGCAAGGTCATGCACGGCTTTACAAATGATGACCCGCTCTCGTGGTCGATCCCCTTTGTGCGCCCAGATGACCTACCCTACGCGTATAATAAAAGCCCGGCGCTTTACCAGCAATATCAAGGTGAAGCGATCCATGAGGCCTACAAAGCGCTGCTTGACTCCGGAATCAAGGGCTATGGTCAACATCAGAAATTCATGGCGGCGCGCAATGCGAAACCAGCGACCGAGTGCCTGAACGTGCCTGACGATGCCTACTCCGATGGAGCCATGACTACTTGGGGAGTGGAAATACTTGAAACATTATCGAAAAGCAAAAAGCCCTTTTTCCTAACTCTTGGCTACCGCAAGCCGCACTTACCTTTTGTCGCTCCTAAAAAATATTGGGATCTATTTGATCGAAATTCTTTCGAGCTCGCTTCCTTTCAAGAAAGAGCCAAAGGGTCTCCGGCCTATGCCTATCAGCCAGGTTATGAAATGGGCGGATACTCCGACATTGATCTGCAGGCACTGCCCAAGGACTTAGAAAAGCAACGTGAATTGATTCATGGCTATCACGCAAGTGTTGCTTATATCGACGCACAAATTGGGCGTATCATGGAGAAGCTGGACCAAACTGGGCTCGCCAAAAATACGATCATCGTCCTCTGGGGCGATCACGGCTGGCATCTTGGCGACCATAACATCTGGTGTAAACACACCAACTTCGAGCAGGCTACACGTTCACCTTTAATCATAGTTGCGCCCGAAATAAATCACACTGGACATACCGACGCGATGGTTGAGTCGATCGACATTTTTCCCACCCTTTGCGAACTCGCGGGTCTTGAAGTGCCCGCGCAACTACAAGGTGCGAGCCTTGTTCCTGTATTGGAAAACACGAATGCACATGTGAAACTTTTTTCAATGAGTCAGTATCCCGATTGGGGCAAAAAAACATTGATGGGATACTCAATGCGCAGTCCTAGATTTCGAATGGTTGCTTGGATGGATCGCTCTGTATCTGAAGGTGCGACCTTTGACGAAGGCTTAGTCGAGACCATTGAGCTCTATGATTATGAACTCGACCCTCTCGAAACGGAGAGCAAAGCATCCAACCCTGAGTATCAAGCAGTCAAAACAAGCATGATGGCCGCGCTAAAAGTCTTTCTTTCGCAAGGTCGTTTAGCAAACGACTGATCACGCATTACAAATTAGTCCCCTGCGTGCCATGACTCTGCTGAGGATCGGTCTCTTTGCATCCAAGCTGCAGCCGCTTTTATTTGCATCGCTCTTTCAATATGCCTGTTTAAAAAGGTGCATCGTCGATTAGTGGGGAAGTGGTGCTTAGATTGAGGCTCTCTCAAGAGTCTCTGAACCAATTTAAACTTAAATACACCATCCCGTCTCGCTTCCACCTTCGCCAAGGCTACGGAGGACATGTTGCGAGCCATTCCTCCTCATCAAGCATATCCTCATACATAAGTTGGAGGGCGTGAGCACTCTCAGGAAAGCTCAGGATTCTAGAGTCGCTTATGAGTGATGTTTGTAGGACGTGCCTCTCGAAGAGGGCGCGTTATGGCGTGCGGAATGAATCAACACGGCCTTTGCTGTGCAAAGAACCGCGTTCTACAGCAGAACACATCTCGATCATCAGACTTAATCGCGTGAATTTACACATACAAAATGTGTATAAGGATATGCCTGCAAAGGGTAGGTGTCTTAGCTCATGACCGTCGTAACTCTAGGAGCGAAGTCGGTTGCTAAGACGGAGGGGTCTTACACATGCCTAATCTATAGCGGGGGTATGCAACATCCAAGTTAGCCAGCATTCATCAATGCTTGCCCTGCTAAATGACGATGAACCATTAAAAAGTGGCATGGTGATTTGAATAGTTCTCAGTAGAATCATAAGGTGTTCTATGAAAACATTACTCTTCTTAAGCGCTATACTTTCTGCAGTTTATTTACATGCGGGCGAACGCATTCTAATCGTAGTCACCAATCACGCGGAACTTGGCGAGACTGGCCAGCCGACAGGTTACTATTTATCGGAAGTAGCTCACCCTTGGCATGTCTTTACTCAAGCTGGCTTTGAGGTCGATTTCGCAAGCCCCCGAGGAGGCTACGCGCCGATGGACCCCAAAAGCTTTGATCTCGAGGATCCGATCAACAAGGAGTTTTGGCATACTCTCAAGGCAGTCGAGGGTGTCGTTTCCACCTTTAATCTGTCTCTAATCGAGGCCTCTGATTACGCTGCGATTTTCTTTGCTGGAGGGCACGGCACGATGTGGGATTTCCCTGAAGCAGCTTCCGTCTCGGATAAGATTGTCAAGATTTACAAACAAGGTGGTATCGTAGGCGCGGTTTGCCATGGCCCTGCGGCCTTACTAGGAGCGCACATTGACGGCCAGCCTTTGGTCAAAGGTAAGCGCGTCGCTGCATTTACAAATCAAGAGGAAAGTGCTGTCCAGCTAACGGACACGATGCCTTTTTTACTACAAACTCAACTCAGCGAGTTGGGTGCAGACTTTGTGGCTGCTCCAAACTTCGAAACAAATGTCGTCGTTGATGGCCAACTGGTCACTGGTCAAAATCCAGCTTCCGCCGAACAAGCTGCCCAAGCGATTGTTCAACTGCTGACAAAGTAAATGCCCGCTACAGGCATGATACATCAAATCGATTCGCATCTTGCCTGCCTTCATCACTTACGATCGTTATCAGCCGATGAGCCTATTTACGTTTTTTCAGTCTGTGCCTTTAGCCCTTAGGCAGCAGTCATTCCGAATCTGAACAGCCTAGTTCGAAACCGCCTTGGCCACCGCTTGGTAGATCGCCTCAACATTCTCAGCAGACAAACCCCCATCGAAATCAACTTCCGAAGGATCGCCACCCAAAAAAGTAGCGTAGAACACGCACGCGGCGAGAAAAGCCCCAGCATCTGCTGGATGGCTACCATCTTTAGCATACAATTCGCGGCCTAAGGATGGATAGCGATCACGCACAATCGCCCAAGCAGTTCCGACTGGCGCAAGCCTTGCGTCGCATTTCCTTGCCGCTTTCTTATAAGAATTTGATAGTGCCTTCTGCATAGAGTCGTAATCAGGGAATCGCTCTGGGTTTCGCTTGTCCCCGTCTCGGCGCCCCCATGTTTCGTAAAAGACGGTCTGCGCTCCAGATTCGTCGATGATCGCATCGATACCCTTCGCAGCATCCATGAACGTATCAGGAAAGACTGCTGGCGTCTGGCTCTGATCTTGTAGGACGACAAAGTCCCAGTCTCCCTCACGAATCAAATCCATCGTTTTCTCCTGTGAAAGATGAAACGCCAAAGTCTTCCCTCCTGGGCTAATAAATTGGACCTTCGAATTTGCATACGGCGAAGCTTTCACCAAAGCGGATACCATCCTCCGCACCTGCCCCGTGTAACTGTTCCCAATAAATAAAATCTTCAGCGACATCGCAGCCTCCTGAGAAACCCGTGCAATGTATTCCCGATCTTTCTGACTCAATTGATCCATCCGAAGATCAATACGAGACCCATTAGCCAATTCCAAAGTCACCTCGCCCCCAGCTGTCTCTTCAACCAAACGTGCCTCTACCGTAGTGCCGACCGTAGACGTCCATTCCCTCGTCTCACCTGCTGAAAGAGCCCCAGGCAAGCATAATAAGGCAAAGTAAAGTGTTCTAAGAATTCGCTTCACAGGCAGAAAAGATATGCTTCAGTTGAGAAATACATGACGACACTACGCATTAAATCATTCGCTTACGAATGACAAGCTCAGCGCTCCAAGTCAGGCAGTAGCTCTGCGTCAATCCACCCACGAATCGCTGACCTAGCATTCTGATTCAGAGCATGCCCACAGTTTTCAATACTAATAAATTCAGCTCGGCGATGCGCCGCTTTCATTTTTTCGTTGAAGTAGAGTTGCCACTCAAGCGACGTGGATTGTTTGCCATAAGTAACCAGCACTTTGTGCTTGGAGCGTAAACCTCGGTATTCCATCTGAGGACTCGTGCCTCCCTCGTGCAAAACAAAGGCCGTGAAAAAATCAGTAAACCCTTTCCAGTTTTGATCGAGCGCCGAGCCGACTAAATGCCCACCACTACTGAAGCCACCTGCGATTCGCACCGCTTCGCTTAGATTAGGCACCGTCTTCTGAATGGCTTCAAGTATCGGTTGTTGATACTCCCAAAACTCATCCACTTTACCATCTTCTACGGCTAACCGAGGAAGACGACCATCTGGATACGGTATCGCCGCCACCACGAATTGGTCAAAGTCTACCAAGCCCCTAGCACTCCCCACCCTATGTGAACCCTTACCTCCATTAAACCACACCAACAGCGGAAAAACCTTACCCTCGGAATAACTTGCTGGTATATGAATCTCGCATTGAGTTGGCTGATTTTTTGCCATCTTTCCAAGCTCTGGAAAATCGAGAGTAAGGATAGTGCCCGCTTTAAGTGAGGAACTGTTCGGCTCTAACTCACTTCGACTAGCGAAGCGCTCAGCGAGCATCTCCTTACTTTCCGCGCTCAAGTCATGGAGCGAAATCGTAAAGAGGCGCCCATCACTACCCCGGCGAAATTTGACCACCTGCCCGTCGAAGTCCTCGGCTGTGCCCAAAAGCTCCCGCCCCAGAGTATCGACAAGCCTTACTTCTTCGGCCTCGACTACTAAGAGACTCAGAAAAAGGGAAATACAGTAAACAAGGAGACAAGACTTCATTCGCCCAAAATTCGCACACATCTAATCGTTGTCTAGCGCAAAGCAGCCGCTCTAAGGCTTTAAGGCGGCGACCACTGAAATTTCAACCAATAGCTCGGGTCGTGCCATTCGCGCTTCAACGCAAGCGCGTGCAGGCGCATGACCTTCTGGCACCCAAGCATCCCAAACTTCATTCATCGCTGCAAAATCTTTCATATCGCGCACATAAACAGTAGCCGAGAGCATGTGCTCACGGCCAGAGCCCGCTTGAAGCAGAAGCGCATCCACTTTTTCCAACATGGTCTCCGTCTGTTCGGCAATGCCTGCTGTAGCATCTTTACAGACCTGCCCACATAAATACACCGTGTCATTGTGAATGACGATTCGGCTCATCCGTTGCTTAGTTTCTATTCGCTCAATACTCATCCTGTTGAGTGAACCGTATTTCGACGCAATTAAAAAGACCAATCTACCAACAAGACACACCTTACCCTATCTGGCGTCAATTTAAGCAATTGAAACAAGTTAAAGTTTCGGCCCGATAGCCCTTCCTATGATGCCTGCCTCTTTTCTTTCGAAGATCTGTAGAGGGAAGGTTTATTCAATTCGGCAAGGAAAGCACTCGATTCGAACATAATTCTGTCCACCATCCAGTGGGCTAACCGCAAACTAATTATATATACGATGCCTAGTTTCATTTTCTTCTCCGATCAGGAGACCTCCAACGCAGAGCAACTCATACCAGCAGGGGCCGAATGTATCGTGCCCGCGGGCTTTGACGGAATACGTGGCGAAGTAGAAAGCCGACAGAGTAAGCTACGATGGCATTGCGGCGCCCATACTCCTCTCGAGATACATCGATCTAATGACAATGGATATGCCTTCCTCATCGGCGAAGCGATCGCAGAAAATACCGACGAGTATCTAAGTGCTTCAGCACTCTTTGAGTCTATTTCCGAACACCCCGAAGAGTCTGCTGCTCGACTCTCGCGCTACAGCGGATTCTTTGCTTGGGTGGTCGTCTTAGATGACGAATCCATCCACTGCGGGAGCGATCCTTTTGGCTTATTTCCAATTTACTACTTCCAAGGCCGAAGCTCTCTAAGTATTGCGACATCGATCAATTCCCTACACGCACATCCTGAATACGACGCATCAATCGATCCTGTTGGCTTCTGCCGCTACCTCCTAGAAAGTGGCTGCTGCAGTCATCGAACGATAGAAACATCGGGTAAGCGCTTAAACATTACGGAGTCGATCCGTTACCTACCGAAGACGAACCAGCTTGAAAAAATGCAGCACCCGTGGCCTGGGCAGGACGTAACCAAAAGTGTCGATGATCTACAAGAGGCCGTTCAACTTTCTGCCAAAGCTTTGAACAAGGCTGTGGAGCGCCACACTCAGCGTCCCGTCGGGACTTGCTTACTCTCTGGTGGTCTAGATTCACGCCAAGTGTTGAGCAGTGCCGTCAAATACAACCAGTATCCAAAATGCGTCACACTCGGCAGTCGCGCCTCTTACGAAAGTATTCACGCACGAAAAGCGGCCAAACAGCTTGGCTTATCGTGGGAATGCTCCGGCGATTATCTGGAGCCCCCCGACGACCTCATTGACGATGAGCTAAATCTACTTTCCCTCGGCGGTGGATTCAATGGCTTGACCCATTCTTGGGGGCACGTTGAGCCGCTCCGCGGCACTCGATGCTTAACTGGTCTATGTCTGGATGTGATGTATGCTCCATCTCGTGAGACCGTAGAAGACACACAGATTGGCAGTTTTGAGCACGCTGAAGAACAGTGTATCTACCACTATGGCGCTCTACCAGAAGCACTACCTACCTTATTCAGAAACGCTTCATTAGCAGATGCCCTAGATACAGCCATGCTCGAAGTTCGCGCAGAGTGGAATGCCTTCCCGAAAGACTCTAGCGAATCCTACTGGCATACCATTATTCACTATCACACGCGCGCCCACCACGGGCGACTTGCCTGGAAGAACGCATTTTACTTCTGGCCAGTCATGCCAGGAATTGACCTGCCCCTAGTGGAAACGCTTCGAACTATCGATGGACTGCTGATGCGGGAAAGAACGTTACAGACCGAAACATTTGTTTCTGAACAAGCGGAACTAGCAAGGATACCCTTTGCCTCTGTTAGTTCTAGGCCCCGTCCGCTCATTCTAACGAAGAAAAACAAGCATTACAGACGACTGCAAAAGCTTGAACGCAGCAGCCTACAATTTTTGGATACGCTTATAAAACACAAAAAGCCCATTAAAGACGCTGGAGGTTTATACTGGAAAGAAGCCAAACTTAGAGCACTTCGTCGCTTAGATGCATCCAGTGACCTATTCGACATTGATTCGGTCAAACAGCATATTGATAGCTTCTATCAAGACGACACAGGTAGACACTCTCTGAACCGAACCGCATACTCACAAAGACAATTGATCGGTGCCATTTGCTGGCTGGCGAGTCGACAAGATCTGTAAAATAGCAAGCCCGTGAATCAAACCTAGCAGTTAATTTGAGTTCGTAACGAGCGCCATGCAGCGCTCCTCAAATGCTTTGAGTTCAGAAGCCTCCCATAGTTCAGGATAAAAGACTGGATGCACCCGCTTCCCCTTCACCAAATATTGCCGCCAGTTGCTGCCGCCGGTTGCCCGTTCCACTCGATGCATTCCAGACATGTGATGGATCGCAGCACCTAAATGCGCCTCCTTCCAATCGAGGTTGAAGAGCCGATCAAAGCGCTTCAATAGTTCACGGATCTCAGCGTTATCCTTAAAGTCTTGCATGAATCGTTGCCACAAATTTTGCGGCTGAGCCATTCGCGCATAAGCGATAAGCTCGTCACGATAACGTGCCTCAAAAGCATTCAACATTCTCTTAGCAGAATCATCCGAAGCAAATTCAGAGATGCAGCGCCAATACAGTGATTGATACGCACGCATCAAAAGATCATCCGAAACACCCATGGTCTGCGCTGAGTCGTTACCTGATAGAACCGCTAGATCGGTCGCAGCGATTTCAATCTTTCGATGCTGCACGCTTTGAAAACCGGATGCGTTCCCCAAAAGCCTTCTAAAACGAAGAAACTCCTCTGTGTCCAAGCCATAGGTCAATACCTCGAACGCATTGATAATGTGACATAAATAGCGATTCATCCTTAGCAAACGTTCGGCAAAAAAAGCAACATCGACCTCCACTTCAGGACGGATTAAGCGATTGAGCTCATGAAGCACCAAAGAATAATACAGCTCTACTATCTGATGATAAGTAAGAAAGACTTTCTCATCAGAAATGGACGTTTTCGTATTTTGTATGCCCAGCAGAAGATCTAACTGAATATAGTCCCAGTAGATGCTAGGCGCATCTTTATCTTCAGACTTAATATGCATAGCACCCGATGTTGAGTAAGGAACTTCTGTTAGCAAGAAAACAGATTCGAGACAACAAAACCTGGAAGCACTTGAAGGCTAAAGGAGGACAACGGAAGGCTCACGATCAGCCTAAATAATGGAAAGGGTTGAATTCCTCGTTAACTATTGACTAAAAATTAGTAGAAAGCTCACATCCATGTATGGTAACAAAACTAAAACCTCTTCTCCTCTCAGCGTTAGTAATTTGTGCGGCATCTCCCTTTATTCAGGCAGCAGAGGGCGATTTCCTTCGCTCAGTCCAATTGTCTGGCGCTGGCACTCCTGTTGGCATTGTGTCCATCGGTAGTGGCCAGTTTGCAGTGACAGATATTTCGCCAAGTTCGTTTTCGATTTATAACAGCGATGGTTCTATATCGGGCGCTTCAATACCCCTCACTGGCAACCCTATTGGCATCACTCTTTTTGGCAACCAGTTCGCAGTGACGAATACCTCTTCGGACACAGTCCAAATTTACAATTCTGCAGGAGTCGAGCAAAGCTCATTTGCTGTAAGTTCAACCTTTCCAGAAGGAATTGCTTACGTTTCAGCCAATGACAGCTTTTATGTTGTCGACGGAAGCGGAAATAACGAAGTGCTGGAATATCAATCCAATGGATCCTTTACACAGGCATTTTCGATAAATGGATCGTCGCCCGACGGAATTGTCTATGCTTCGGCACGTGACACATTCTTCATCTATGATAGTGGCACGGATAGCATCCGCGAATATGACCGCACTTTCAATGAGCTAAGTTCTTTTCCTGGCTCGGCAAACGCCGGATTTAGCGGAGGCGAGGGCCTTGCACTTCAAAATGGCGAGTTGGTTTTGGTGGCTACCGGCAGCGATGCTTTGGTCTTTTTCAGCTTAATTGATCAAGAAGCATTGGATGCGTTTTTTGGTGGCTCCGTCCCCTACGCACTTGCCCAACGCCGCGCCCAGCAATACCTATATCAATTTTCCAATAGAAGCGTCGACTCACGTTTGCTTTACCTACATCACGAAATGGCAGTCGCCGAACAAGAGCCTAGCGAGACAACCAAAGAATCGCGCCCTAGCGGCTTTAACTCAGATGGCTTCCGTTACTACGTAGATGGAGGGGTGAGCAGTATCGACGCCGAGCTGCGAGATGATTTATCAGGCTTCGATGGTGAATCTTATTCTGGATCTGTTGGTGTCGAGTATTTGGTAAACAAAGACTTCGTGGCTGGAATGTCAGCACATTACGTCTACAGTGAACTCGATTTTGACGAGAATGCTGCAACAACCGAAAGTAAGGGTTATGCCTTCTCACCATACTTCACTCATAGCTTCGAGTCGCCTCTACTAGACACTACTCGCATCGAAAAAATCATTGTAGACGGCTATATTTCCTATGCCCGATACGAAAATGAGCTTGAGCGAGACTCAGGATTGGGTGATCAGGCAAGGGCTGAAACAGACAGCGAGTTTTATGGCGCAAGCCTTTCATTCAGAACTCCATTTCAGCATAAGGATATGAAATTTATCCCATATATTTCCGTCGATTGGTCGCATGGAAAGATCGATGAGTATTCTGAGAGAGGTTCAGATAGAACGAACACCAGCGTCGAAGCGCAAGACTTTGAAAGTCTATTGCTTGAGCTTGGCATCTCCGGATCGAAATCGTTCGCAACCAAATATGGCCAATTGACTCCTCATTTATTGTTGGGTTTAAGAAAAGAGCTACTCGAAGATCAGCAAGATGTCCTCATCTCAGGAGTTAACGACTTAGGAGCCAGCCTAGGGCCACAGTTTACCATTGATGCAGAAACCAGTAATTATGACGCAACCGCCGTTATCATCGGCTCAGGTCTGAATCTAAACATTAGTGAACACTTAACTGCTTCCATCAACTATCAAGCGGCGATCATGGATGGTGGTTATTCCAGCCACTCGCTTCTGTTCCGAGTTGGATGTAGCTTCTAAAGGCCATTCGTTTACTCAAATGCCTCCTCGAACCGAGGGGGCATTTTTTATCTCTACAACTCGCAGCCTCTTGCCTTTCAAGACTGACGTGCTCTGAGTTTATGGAGCCAGCTGGATTGTGGCCAGATCACCTAATGAGCGCTCAACATTCACAGTTCGAGTCATACAGTGATACACCGCATCCCTACCCCCGACTTTTAACTGTCGCGTCCTAATCGTTGAACAGGTGTATGCCTCAGATCCTCGTTTCGTCAACTATTATTAGCCTGTCCCTTTTTAAATCCCCTTAAAATCCTTGAGTAAACATTGCTTCTTAAGAATTGCGTGTATGGTAGTTATTAGTCAGTATGTAAAACCATATCTAAAAATGTTTGATCCTATGTTGACCTTAGGAAGCGTTTGCTGAAGCGCGTATCCATGCGTTTCCAAACAAGCTGATGACTTTGAGCGGTTCTTCCCACCATTCTTTCAAGTGTGATCCCACAACTTGATCGAGTCGTTCGATGGTAGGCCAAAGCTTGTTTGCTGTTTGATCCTGTATCAGATCCCATAGTTTTTCGATTGG
This sequence comes from Opitutales bacterium, assembly GCA_018607135.1. Taxonomy (GTDB): domain Bacteria; phylum Verrucomicrobiota; class Verrucomicrobiia; order Opitutales; family Coraliomargaritaceae; genus JBPOFY01. Next base: position 3,804 of record JABBCA010000100.1, on the reverse strand, counting down.
GTTCAACTCCGGACTGTAAGGCGGCAATGTTACGATGTGAACACCTTCTGGAATCATTTCATGCGAGGAGTCTTTCGGGTGGAAACCAGCGCCATCCCAAACGACAATGTGTTCATGATCGGGATACTGGATTTTGATTTGCTCCAAGAAAGCTTGTGTCCATTCCATGTTCACGCTCGGGGTCTGAAGAAACACAGTTTTGCCTTCAATCGGATCAATGGCTACGTAGCAATCACTCCAATCATATTTACTCTGCCAAAGCTTGTGCGGACGCAGTCCTTTGAGTGTCCAGACGCGGCGGTGGTTTGGGAGCAGGCCATAGCGACTTTCGTCTGCAAACCAGATCTTCACTGGCTTCTTTCCAGTCACCGGTAGCTTTTTAAGGATACCAAAGAAGTTACGTTTGAACGCCTCTGCCTTGGCTGAGTCCCTTTTCTCATGCACGGGGCGGGGAACTCGAAGCACCCCCGCGCATTTTTTTAGCCATACCCAGACCGTATTGTATTTGAAGCGTTGCTCGAAGTGCTTTTCAAGTTCGTCGCGGGCCTGGCAGGCGGTGTTCCAGCGAGCATTCTTCAAGCCCTTCATCAAATAGGATTCAATCTCTTCGCTCAACTCGCTGGGACGACCAGTGCTCGATCCACGCTCAAGCACTGCTTCGATACCCCCTCGGCGGAAAGCGGCAAACCAACGCTTCACGCTTGGTTCACTTACGCCAACGCTCTCAGCTATGAACTCATTGGTGTTCTCACTGTTAAACCCCATCTTCAACGCTGTTAAACGAGTCTGTTTCCACCCGGGATTATTCTTTTTCAGCAGAGCTTTTACTTTTTGGCGATCCGCTGGTTCGCCTAGTCGTCGACGTCTCATTCAGAAAATCTACTCAATGCTAAATTAAGATCAATCTTTTTTAGAGATGGTATAACTCTTTCGGATGATAGAAACTACGTTTCCAACTTCCGAATCCACTTTAACGCATGACTCACTTTGCGATTGTTCACTTCATTAGCTTCGGATGAGTTTTTAGCCACTACAGACACAAATAAGCCTCCAAGAGAAGAAGGTTTAAATTTTGGTCGGGGCGACAGGATTGCTTCGCCTTCTACGTATTTTCCAAGCGGAACTCTGTTCCTGAAAATACTACGTCAAACCTACTTGCTCGCAGGTTCGAACCCTGTCGCTAAACCCAGACACACAAAAGCCTCCTTGGGGAGGAGGCTTAATTTTGGTCGGCCTACGGGGATGGTATTACGAACCGTTTCTAATTTTCTAAAACGGAAAAACGTCCCCACTGCCAGCGACGAGGATGGCGTTACGAAATTAGATCCGAGCATAGCGACAATCCTCACATAACGTGTAGGACTATGAATTTCAACCAGCTACAATCTTCCTTAAATCCAGAAGTCGTTGACAAGGAGATCAGATGCTAAAGTTGAATCCTACCCGTTGAAAGAATCAGGACTACTTGACAATCCCATCGCTGCAATGCAGTATTGCAGCATGGCTATAGCTATTCCAATTAGTAAACGTGGCACTTTTACGATTCCTCCGGAAATCCGGAAACGACTTGGTATCGATCAGTTAGAAAACCCGATGCTCTTGGTTGAGGAACGCGATGGAAAACTCTATCTCGAACCTGCTGCTGCGGTGCCTGTGCGCGACATCCCAAAGACTACGCTTCAGGCCTGGATTAAAGATGACGAAGCAGCTATGACTGCCTTCAAAAAATCAGCGAAACGCAAGTAGTGGATCTATTCCTAGATACCAGCGTTCTGCTGTCTGCCTGCGCCTCTGCGAAGGGTGCGAGTCGGTTCATCATCGAAGAAGCGAAGGCTCAGGGTTGGCAACTAATCAGTGCACACTATTGCCGTGAAGAAACACGGCGCAATTTGCATAAGATGGGAGAGGCAGCAGAAGATTTTTTCAATCGACACCTTGACCGACGTATGGATTGGCGTGTCGATGCGCTGACCTCTGCTGATATTATCGTCTTTGACAAAGCGAAAGATCGCCCGGTGCTGATTAGTGCGCTCTCGGTCAAACCATCTGTGCTACTCACTCTAGATCGTGCTGATTTTCATGAGCGATTGGGCACTCAGTTTTACGGTATCGACATTCGAACACCTGGCGAATGGCTCATGGAGATGCGCGACGCCGACAAACTTTAACGTTTCGGAGGCACTAGACCTTGTTGTCATACCCGTAGTGGCTAAAAACTCATCCGTGGTCGGCCTACGGGGATACTATTACGAACCAGTTTCTATTTTCTAAAAATGACATCAAGTCCCCATCGGGCCAGCGGGGATGCTATTACGAAATTAGAACTTTTCTCATAATCCACGCAGGATCAACATATTATATATTCACTAATTTAATTTACGAAAACGCATAGAATTCGAATTAGAATTCTACTTTCGCTATTCCATCACCGCAGGTAACCTGCCGGGATGGCTAACAAACCGTTTTTCTTACGCGATTCGCGGCTCCTCCTTTCCAGTTTCTCGATGATAGTAATTTAACAGCCCTCCGAGCCGTTCAAATTTTACAACTGAACCGCTCTTGCCCTCATTTCTAGGGGCGTATGGGAATGGAATCAAATTGTCCAAACCTTGGTGATTGGTCGCCAAGGCGGCACTTCGTGGACGTTCACGGTGATAGTGATCAACATACTCATTCACGGCTTTTTTCAGTGAGTTTTCGCCAAAGAAGATCAGCTTATTCAGGCACTCTTCTTTGATGCTCTTCACAAACCGTTCAGCGAAACCGTTCTGCTGTGGTGTTGCGACTCTGGTTCGAAGGAGCTTCACATCTGAACTGCCCCGAATAGCTTCGAAGTGTTTCGTAAAGAGCGGATCATGGTCGCACACGAAGTATTCCATGCCTTGAAGAAATCCATCTTCAGAATCTGTGAGGTTACGAGCAACTTGCGCCATCACTTCTCCATTCATCTGGCAGCTGATTTGCGCTATCTGAACCTGACGTTTGGCAAGATTCATCACAAACAGTGTATGATAGCGAACCAGCCCGCTCATTGTCCAAACCTCTGTTGTTAGAAAATCTGCCACGCAAATCGCATCCATATGCGAGCGAACGAATTGCTTCCAGTTACTCTCCTTCATACGTTCCGGCGAAGGCTCAACACCTGCCGCTCTAATAATGTTACCAACCGTGCTCTCTGAAATCGTATAGCCCAAATTCGCTAATGCGCCTTGAATGCGCTCGTAACCCCATGTCAGATTCTCTTCAGCGAACTTCACACACAGCTCTTTGATCAGCGCCATCTCCTCTTGGCGCTCTGTGTTGATCTTCCGCTTCGCGGTGTATTTGAGCGCGACGAACTTACGATGCCAGTAAAGGATCGTGTCTGGAGTGACTATGCTCGCGTATTCCAGCAACCCCTTACGACCAAGCTTTTTGCCACGCTTCGCCAATTTACGCCTTTGAATATTGCTCAACTTCAGTTTCACGCCTTTCTTCGCCAGCTGTTCTTTGAGAATTTCGTTCTCCGCATGCAGATACATGATCACATCATGCTGTTTGCGGTTCATCCAACCCGCCAATGCGGCTAGAAAAATGGTTAATTACGTCTTCAAGGCGCTTTTTTCGTAATTTCATAAGTCGTTGGCAAGCACAACAGATCCTAAATTTGAACCCCTCACGATTCGCAAAGTCTTTATCATAAAAGACTTTAGCAGCAGTTCTAATCAGGACATAAAAAAGCCGCGAACCTTTGGGAAGTTCGCGGCAAATAATTTTGGTCGGGGCGACAGGATTCGAACCTGCGACCCTCTGCTCCCAAAGCAG
>JABBCA010000068.1 GCA_018607135.1 Opitutales bacterium | reverse complement strand
ATTGAAGAGATGACGAATCAACTGGTATTAAGTCCCAGCACCACTGATGCCAGTAGAACAAAAGTAATCAGTTCTGATATTGATAGATTTACTCTGAGCTACGAGTTTTTTCTTGATACCATATTGGAGTCTGACCCAATTGACAGAGCTTACAGGGCTTTGAATAATGTGGTGCCAGCTGCTGGCTTTGATGCTGTGGATGATAGTTTGCGCCAATATAGTGAGCAGATAATTACGTGGCTTTCTGTTTATCTGGGGGCACCCATCTCCAGAGTGAGCTGTGATTTAAAAGCGGATGCTGATTTATATACTCAGCCACCAAAACCGTTTTTATTTGACTATGGTGAAGGGGATAAATTGTTTAAGGTTTTAAAAGGCAAAATTGATGTTTACCAGAATTTATTTTCTGGGACTATCCATGAAATAATACAATCATAAGATGGCAAAGTTTTTAGGCAATGATTATTTCCTTTATAGGAACGGAGTAAAGATTGGGAGGCAGATAGATTCCTCTTTTTCCAGAAGTATTGAGTTTTTAGAAAAGGCCAGCAGGAGCGCAAATAAATCCTTTGAGGCTACCCGCAAAAGTGGCTCAGTTGACATCTCACTTTATGTTGATTTCTTTGCCAGTGCTAACTTTTTGGAGCTGGCTGATGATTTTGAGAATAGAGTGGAGGTTGATTTTATATTAAAAAGGGATGTGGCTGGTTACCCAGAAATATCCTTTACTGGCTTTATTCAAAACTTCAATTTTGAAACTCCAAATGTAGATTTCGCCACTGTGGATTTATCCATTCTGCTCACTGGTGACGTGGCATACAATACTCAACGATTCACCAGCACATGGGCACCACTTAATACATCTACCGGCTCCACTCCATCGGGTCAGGTGGCTCTGCCTTTGATTGCCTCAGGGACTTACAATTTCATAGTAGACTGGGGGGATGAAACACAGGACATAATCACCAGCTACAATCAGGCAGAGGTGACCCATACCTATTCGATGACAGGTGCGCCATACGTTATTAAAATATTTGGAACTATCCAAGGCTGGCAGTTTAATAATACAGGCGATAAAGAAAAGATTCTTTCAATCTCAAACTGGGGTAGTTTAGATATAACAACGGAAGGCGGGTTTTACGGGTGTAGTAATTTAAGTTTAGCGGCAGTTGAGGGGGTATTAACCTTTTCAGGTAATAACGCAAAATCACTTTTCAGAAATTGCAGTAGCTTAACAACAATAGGGAATATTGCAAACTGGGATATGTCTAATGTTACTACATTTCAAGATATTTTTTATGCTTGCTCACTGTTTAATGATGGAAACATAAATAGTTGGGATACTTCGTCTGTATTAACATTAAGGGCTTCATTCCGAGAATGTTCTATTTTTAATCAATCGCTTGATAATTGGGATGTTTCAAATTGTAGCAATTTTGATACTACTTTTTTTTCATGTTTATTATTGAATCAATCTTTTGGGAGTTGGGACGTTAGCATAATGACAGTAGGAACACTTTTTTTATCTAATACAAATTTAAGTACAGCCAACTATGATGCAACCTTGATTTCTTGGGATGCTTTAACCGTTAAAAGCGGGGTTACATTAGGCGTAACTGGTTTAACTTATACCGCAGCCGGAGCGGGTGGTACAGCTAGGGCAAGCTTAATAACAAATGATTCATGGACTTTTGTCGGGGATTCAGGAGTATAAAAAATTATAGATATGAAAGAGTATATTTTCACAACGGATAAATGGATGTTCATTTATTCGCTAGATGAACAAGGAGAGTTAACAGGTAACTTTTCTTACCAATTTTTGCCCGCAAATACTAGCGTTCAGGGTGGGGCAGAGTTCTATGAATTTTTTGACCTTGAGCGAGAACTAGCCGACAGAGTAAACGAGCTACTCGGAGCGGAGTATTACGAAAGCCACAGAGATTTGCAATGGTTTTTTGAGTACACTATTGTAAGCGATGAGTTAACCGCTCACAGTTACGGTTATCTACCAATACCATTTTTTACAATTTGCGATACGGTAGAATATTTTGAAACCGAGTTGGAGATGATTTCGAGGGTTAACGAGATTTTACAACAATATCAAAACGGGTAAATTATGCCGGGGATAGATTACAACTCAAGCACGCGATTTATCGATTTAACGGTTAAGGTAGGAGCGACCGATTACTCCGCGACTCAAGAGGTTGAGTATGATGTTAGTTGTTCCAACTTTGAGTTTTTTATTACTTGGTTGACCTCCCTTGGAGCTTGGGAGTATTGGAAATTTACCGGAGAGAAGGATTATAAAATCGATCTGACGGACGACATTATCTCGACCAAAAACCGTTTCGAGAATTGGGATACTGATTTTATAAACGAGGAGACCGGGAGTTTCTTCGCATCGATCCGAGGGTTTGAAGAGAAGGAGATCCGCTCCGGGCAATTGACGGAGGGGCAAGCGACCGCACTCGCAAAGATTAAGCACTCAATCCAAGTGCAAGAGATCCGGGAGGATGACTCAAAATATACGATCTTAGTCGATAAGGGTAATATCACGATCCGGAGAGACGGAGATTTCTTCGCGGAAATGGCGTTTAATATCAGAGCAACGGACGAAATCGCAATCCAAGACCAATGAGTTTATTCGGAATAGAAATAGCCGGGGAGTTTTTAGAGATCCCTCAAGAGGTTGGAATCGCGTTCGATATTGCGGGGAATGATTTCTCGGAGCTCAATACTCGACAAGGAGTAAATTCAAATGATTTTAATATCCCGGCCACAACTAAAAACAAGAGGCTCCTCTCCGGTTCCGGGAGGATAGACTCAAAGCTATACCTAAAAAACCGAGTTATCTCGTCCGGATTTCTCCAAATTGTCGAGAGAAATTACGAGGCAAAGGTTATTAAGGCCGCGTATTTTGGAGGGAACTCCGATTGGTTGAGCTTCATCGATAATAAGGAGCTCCGCGAGTTGGACTTTTTACAATTCGATCATAATTATAATCTCACTAATATTTTGGCAGGGTTGACGAGTACGGTTAATTATTGTTACCCGCTTATTAATTACGGCAACTTAACCCAAGCGGCAAATAACGAGGTCGATATTAATAACCAAGACCTCCGTCCGGCCTTATTTGCTCCGGCTATCTTGCGCCAAATATTCAAAGACGCGGGGATTAAGGTCTCCGGGAATCTCTTCAATACATTAGAATTTAATAAAGCTCTCCTTCCTTGGACGGGAGCGGACGACTCTCAACCCTCGCAAACATTAACCCGGTTAACAGCCACAAAAGCCGACCAAGCTCTCGTTAATATCGCGGGATACATTAACGGGATACTTTTACAAAGCACCGTAACGGAGGGTAATATTTCCTATTTCAATACGTCCGGAGGGAGGTTTCTCAATCGCTCCGCGTACGGGTCGATTAAAGTCGATTATAGTTATGATATTACGGTCGTTGGATTGACGAGCTCTCTCGATATTCGGAGGACGGTTCAAGACTCAACGAGCGGAGTCCTTATCTCCTCAAACGTAATTGTCTCAACGGTTGCAAACGGTAATTTTACAGGGTCGGAGAGCGGGGTCGAGATCCCCGAGGGAGCGGAGATCGTTTTCGAATATCAAAACGGGAACCTCGGAACGGAAACGACTTCGGAGATTGTGTTTACTTGCGATAACACAAAGATGGTCATCGCGAATACGCTCCCGGAAATCTCTCAAAAGGATTTTGTCCGGTGGGTTGTTGCCTCTTTTGGTTGCCTGCTAGATTACAACGATAAAACAAAGACGTTAAATTTTAACCTCTCGAATCAACTTTACTCCGGGTTAAACAACGCGCTCGATTGGACTCCGAAAATTGATCTCTCCAAAGATCGAAAAGAGAATTTTGTCGATTTTATAAAGGACTACGCTCAAACAAATATTTTTAAGTACGGGAGCGCGGACAATCAACCGGACGGACGCGGGAGTTTCCTCGTTTCGGACGATACGCTCCCCGGGTCTCAGGATTACTATTCCGCTCCGTTTAACGGGACGGCCTTCGCGACCGCTTTCCTCGGGTCTTACTCGACCGCGGTCTCCCTGCCATTCCTCGATATTATAGATGAGGACGGAGATATTTCCGCAACCGATCCGCGCGTCTTGTCATCGTCTCCGGAGGGAGCTCGGATCTCTCTCGATATAACCGATGGAACAACAACGACCGCGGTCACGGATTACAATATCCCGGAGTTTTCTCCTCTCTCGTATGCGTTATTGGTTCCGGAGTTTTACCGAGACATATCTCAAATCATAAATAACAAATCGAGTTTCGAGGTTTACATCCGTTTAAGCTCCTCGGATATTGAGAAATTTAACCAAGAAAATATAGTCCGGATTGAAGCTCGCTACATAATCGGTTACTTTTACGTAAGTAAGATTGAGGATTTTAACGCGGAGGATTTAAGCTATGAGGTTACACTATTGAAGTTATAAAAAAAGACCTCCCCGAAAAGAGGCGGCCTTTAAAAATCCCTAGTAACCTAACACAGTTAAAAACATGAGACTCTAATTTAACAATAAAACCGGGAACAATGGCAACCGAAAGAGAGGAAATATTAAGAGTTGAGGTTGATTATGACGCTGCCGGAAAAAACTTAACGGAGCTCGAAAAGCAACTCCAAGACATAAAGAAACAACAATCCGAATATAATAAGACTCTCAAGGCCGGGGAAAAGTTGTCCGCGGATCAACAAAGGCAATACGCGGAGAACGTCAAGAAACTCGACCAAGTAAAGAAAGCTCAAAAGCAAACAACAAACGAGGTCGTCACCGGGATAAAAAAGCAGAAAGGGAGCCTTGTCGATTTACGCGAGAACCTCAAGAGATTAGTAGACCAACGGAATAAGATTTCTCTCGATACAAAGGAGGGGCAAAAAGCGGTTAAGGATTTAAACAAAGAAATTAAGGGACTCAACGAAGGGATTTCCGAGGTTGAACAAGGCGGAGGAGACTTTCGGAGGAATGTCGGAAACTACGCGTCCGGGTTTGATGCGTTGGGAGTCCCGGTCTCCGGGTTTGTAAATGGATTAGGGTCGGCAACGAAAGCGGCTCTCGCGTTTATAGCGACTCCGCTCGGACTTATTCTCTCCGCGTTGGCCGTTGCTATACTTGCAGTAAAAACAGCGTTCGAAAGCTCCGAGGAGGGGCAAAATAAATTTGCTAAAATCTCCGCGGTCATTGGTGCGGTCATTGGGAACCTTACGGACTTACTCGCGGATCTTGGAGAGCTTATAATCGGAGCCTTTGAGGAGCCTCAAAAGACGATAGACTCCTTCGCGAAGCTAATCAAAGAAAATATAATCAATCGCTTTGAGGGGATGCTTGAGCTCTTTCCCGCTATTGGAGAGGCAATCTCCAAACTATTTGACGGAGATTTCTCCGGAGCGGCAAAGGTAGCAACGGACGCGGTTTTGAAAGTTACCCTCGGGATTGAGGATTTCACGGATAAGGCCGCGGAGGGATTCGATAAGGCAACGGAGGCGGTTAAACGATTCAGCGAAGAGCAAGTAAAGGAGGCCGGTCTCGCGGCTTCGGTTGCGGATAAGAGAGCGAAAGCGGACAAGCTCGAAAGGACTCTCCTCGTTGAGCGCGCAAGGTTGGAGAGTGAGATCGCGGAGCTCCGACTCAAGTCAAGACAAGAGGATCAATTTTCCGCGGCTGAAAGAAGGGAGGCAATTATCGAGGCGCAAGCATTACAAGACCAACTACTCCAACAAGAGCAAGAGGTTTTACAACTCCGGAGCGATGCGATAACCCTCGAGAATACTTTCTCCCGATCTAATAAAGAGAACCTTGACGCGGAGGCGAAAGCGAAAGCGGACGTTTTACGCTCGGACGCGGCTCGACTTAATCAGCAACGGACAACCCAACGGGAACTCAACAAGTTAAACCGGGAGGTTGAGGCGGAGGAGAAAGCGAGCCAAAAAGAAAGAGACGACCGCGCAAAAAAGAGGCTCGAATTTGAGGAGCAACTCCGGAGCGAGAAATTAAAAACTAAGGAGCTCGAGGCAACAACCCGGGAGGAGGAGAACGAGGCCGCAATCGAGAGGGAGGAGTTTGAAGCCGAGCAACGTATCGCGAAAATCGAGAAGGAAGTCGAGGAGGAGCAACTCAAAGCCGATTTAATCGCGGAGATAAATGAACAATTAGCCGCAAAATTAAACGCCATTGCAAGAGAGGAGACGAAAGTCCTCGAGACGGAGAAAGAGAAGCAAAAAAAGATAGCAGAATTAACAGCGGCCGCGGAGGTTTCCATTACTCAACAAGCCCTCGGGGTTGTGTCGGGTCTTTTGGAACAAGGCTCCAATGAGTACAAAGCGGTGAAAATAGTTGAGACCGTTATCTCAACGGCAACGGGTATACAAAAAGCATTAGCCGAGCCTCTCCTCCCTTATCCTACCAACGTAATACAAGCGGGATTAATAGGAGCAACGGGAGCGGTTAACATTGCCACGATTGCGGCCGCGGCCGGTGGTGGGGATTTTGTAACGAATGGAGCGACTCTCCTCCTCGTTGGAGATAATCCCGGAGGCCAAGAGCGCGTGAGGGTCGATCCAATAGGCGCAAGAGGCGCAACAAGAACGGCCGGGAGTAACCTCTCGACAATATCGGGCAACCGCGAGGGAGACTCCGCGAGGGAGCAAACGCAAATGTTATCGAGCGCGCTCCGATCAATGCCGCCTCCGGTCTTGGTCGTTAAGGATTACCAAAAAGCCGCAAAACGTGTCGAGGTTAAACAGTCAATCGCGGGGCTATAATATGGGAGCACTAATCGAAAGATACGGACTAAGCGCGGAGCAAGAGAGGAGACTCGTCCGGGATGGATTAATCCCTCTCTCCTTCTTAATTAAGTTTGAGATATGGCAACATTTTGAGACAATAAAGAAAAGCTTTAAACGCAAAGAGGACGCGGTTTTCGATTGTCAGATTCATTTTAAGGTCTCGCGAGATACTGTTTATCGGGCTATAAGATTGTTTAAATAGTTTCTAAAATAGGGAGAGTTGCGCGGTTTTAGGCTTCTCGACCTCTTGGATTTTGTAGTCAATATCTAGCCAATCGGGTTTGAGGCTTTGATTTAGTGAGTGGTCATATTTTGACTTCTCTCGGTGATGATTAGGGCAAAGAGTCCAAAGGTTGCTATCTATGTTTAACCCTCCTTTACTTATTGGAATTTTATGATCATACTCCAAGTTGTCGGTATGTTGGCAGTTTGGAGCGTTGCATTTATTGAGCTTCATTAAGCTCTTAATATGTTTTACCGAGATGTTCCCCTCGGCTCCTCTTACTTTTGCGTATTTGTTTACTGAAAGCGACTTTCCTTTTGGGCTGTTACCGTATTCGCGCTTGTATTTAAGTACCTTCTCTTTATTATTTTGACGGTATTCGCGGGTTTTTTCAAGTATCTTATCTTTATTATTTTGATAGTATTCAGCTATCTTCTCTTTATTGTTTTCAGTGTATTTCCTCCGTATTTCAGCTACCTTCTCTTTATTATTTTGACGGTATTCGCGGGTTTTTTCAAGTATCTTCTCTTTATTATTTTGATAGTATTCAGCTATCTTCTCTTTATTATTTTGACGGTATTCGCGGGTTTTTTCAAGTATCTTATCTTTATTATTTTGACGGTACTCCCTCATTTTTTGTTTCTTTTTCTCAGGATCTTTATAAGCCATAATTATAAATTTTTAAAGTAAGTACATTTAATAGCGGGGTTATTTTGCAGCCAAGCGGAGAAAAGCTTTTCGAGCACAAACGGGATAAAAGTATATTTCACCCCGGGCGCGGCTTGGGTATATTCGCAACCCTGCCAAATCTCCGGAATAGCGTTCGACTCGATTAAGTCCATCGCGGGACGGAGAGCCTCGTTAACGTATCGGTTAAACACGTGAGGCCGCGCGAGAAAATGGTTTTGCATAACCGCGAAACGGATCGCTCCCCGAGGTGCGACTTTGAGTTTGAGCTCCCGGCAAATATGGGAGAAACAACGATCGAGGATCTCCCTCCGCTCCCCGGTGAAAATTAACATATTCTTTATACCGTGATGGAATCCGATAACATCGGTCGGATAGTCGTTGCAAACCTTTTTGTATAAAGTAGTGAGGGAGAAATTACGATTTCCCGCGGCTCTTATTTTGGTTTGTGCTTTGTGGCTCCAAACTCCGAAAAAGTTAATCTCATCCGGGGAGTACGGGCAACCCTTAACAATCTCCTTGTTTTCAAAATAAACGGTCTCTCCGACTTTTATCTTTTTTACGAGTTGCTCCCGGAAACAATTCGCGCGGCTCTCCTTATTGAAGTATAATTGATGGATTATCATATTTAACAGTATTGAAAAACAAATACAAATAAGGCTAATATAACGCGTATAATTGTATAATGAAACAACGAGTTAACATTTACGGAGAGATAGGAACGGAGGTCACCCTCTCGACCGTTGCCGCGCAAATAAAGGACGGGGTCTCCGAGGTTGTTGTTCATATCAATTCGATAGGAGGAGACGTTTCCGAAGGATACGCAATCCATAATTTTTTAAAAGGGTTAAACGCGAAGGTCTCGACCATAATCGAAGGAGCTTGTTACTCAATCGCGACCGTAATCGCGCTCGCGGGGAGCTCTCGCAAGATGTGGCCGACCGCGGAGATAATGATTCACAACCCTTGGGGCTCGGTGCAAGGTGAGGCGGACGAAATACGCCAATATTCCGAATGGATTAAGCAGGCCGAGAAGGATCTCGCGGTTTTTTACTCGTCTCGATTGGAGGTTTCTCCGATTCAAATTGTCGAGCAAATGAAAAAAACGACATTCATCGACCCGGCTCAAGCGTTGACGATGGGATTTATTACCGAACCGGCTAATGAGTTTAAGGCGGTCGCAAAAATAAATAATTCAAATAAAACTAAGATGACGGAAATCAGCGAAAACGACAAGAGTTGGCTTATAGGTCAATTCGAGAAACTTCAAAGCGCGTTTAAGCCCGAAAAGCGAAAAGCGATGCAAGAAATTGAAGTAGTCACCGAAGGCGGAGACCTCTCGGTTTATGTAGATAGCGAGGACGGAGAAATCGAAGGAAAGAAAGCCTTTCTCGATCCTGAAATGACAACTCCAATTCCTCAAGGTGTACACCAACTGAGAGACGGTCGGGAGATTACGGCCAACGCGGAGGGAGTTATCGAATCCGTAAAAGAAGCCGAAGGAAGCGAAGAAGCTCCGGAGGGAAAATCAGCTATGGAGGAAGAAAACGAGAAATTGAAAGCCGAGATTGAGGCAATGAAAAAGGAACTCGAGACAAGCGCGGCAAATTCGAAAGCGGCAACCGAGGAAAAAGAGGAAGTCGCTCAAGCGTCCGCAAAATTAGCGGAGGAAGTGGCAACCGCGAAAGAAACAATCGAGGCAATAAAAGCGAAGTTTGCTCCAATTATGGAGGCCAAGCCGGGCAAAGGAAAGGGAGACGCGAAAGCGAGCTCGGAGAAAACAACCGAGGACGAAGTTCTTTCCTATTTTAAGCAAAAGAAAGCGCAAGCGAAACCAAGCGCGGAAAAGAAAGAAAGCGAAATGAGCGAGGCAGAATCTGTTTTGGCTCACTTCTCAAAAAACTAAAAACCAACCGTAAATTTTTGAAAAAATGGCGAATGTATTCACGTTAGATAATTTAAACTATACTTACCCGGGGCAAATCTCTTCAGAGATTTTTTACAAGCCTTCGGTAATGACTCCCGATTTCTTGAAGCTCTTTAGCGTTCAAACCGGGATAAACTACAAGAGACAACTCCAATTAGCGACTCCTCTCGCAAAGATCGTTAAGGCCGACCCGGGTTGCGGGACTATCACAACCGCGGGAACCGTAGACAACCCGAATAGGACTCTTGAGGTATGCGACTTATTTTTCCGCGTTGAGCAATGTTTCGACACGTTCTCGGAGAAATGGCTTGTCGAAGAGTTACCGAGCGGAATCGATAAGGCGACCCTCGGATCTTTTATCGAGAATATGATTCAAAAGTTAATCGTTGACTCGTTGAGACGCGATAATTTCAGAATCTTTAGCTTTGGAGATGCGAATGACGCGGACACAGACTATAATCAATGCGATGGTTTATGGCGTAGATTGATTGACGGAGAGGCGACTTACGAAGTAGATAAGGTTGACGCGATCACGGTATTAAACCAAACCGCGGGAACTCGCGCTCTTGATTACTTGCAAAACCTTTATAACGGTGCTAATGTAATCCTCAAGCAAATCCCGAAAGACGAAAAAATCTTTGCGGTAACGGGCAACTTTTACGAGAACCTTCTTACTACTTGGGAAAGTACGGAACTGAAAGAGGGTAGATTAGGATTGCAGCAAAACCAAGACGGTAATTTCTTATTCCGTGGTATTGAGGTTTTACCAATATACTCATGGGACGCGGATCTCGCGGATACTGCTAACCCTTTCAACGCTGTTTTTGACACTGGCGTAATTTACACGCAAAAAGAAAACCACGTAGTCGGAGTACAGAAAGCGAGCGATCTCGGCAACATGAGGCAATTCTATTGGGACATTGACCGCAAGGTTTATTTCGAAGGGACTTACAAAATGGGTTATAACTATACTCATGGCGATTTGACCGCGATTTCTTACGGAGTTTTAGCATAATTTTTTTATTTAAAACTTTAAAACCGTAATAAAATGGCAGAATGTGCAATTACAGGAAGTATAGATTTAAGTTGTGATGCAAAGCGACAAGTCGGAGGAGTAAAAACTAAGGTTTGGAGAGTTTCGGCTCAAAGAGGTTTTAGTTATACCACGGACGGGAGCGGTTATCTGAGCGCGCTCGCGTTTGTAGAATACGCGGGGCTTGTTACTCTCGAGGGAGTTCAAAACTCGCACTCGGGCGGAGCGGTTCCCCAACGATTAGAAGGAGGAAACCTCTTCTATCAACACGATGTTTTAGTCAAGACCTTACCCGAGAATCCAACCGATGACGAAGTAATCGAGGACTGGGCAAGCGGAGAGGGAGCGATCATTCTCGAGACTAATAACAAAGAGTTTTTCCTTTTTGGAGCGGATAACGGTATGCAACAACAATCGGACGGAGGGTTTAACACTGGTCAAACTCGAAACTCGGATGTTGCAAATACATTAAATATGCAGGGAGGAGAAAAGAAACTCCCTCTCCGTATTTTAGACACAGATTACGCGACAACTCTCGCACTCTTGGAGAGTTACGAAATATAAACTATCTTTAAGTAAGGTAATTTTAAAGGGTTGACCCGGCTCTCCGCAATGGGAGTCGGGTTTTTTAATTAAATTGAATTATGGAAAACGAGGAACTACTTACAAAACCAAAAAACGACATTACCCTCGGGGATTTTGCGATCCTTAAAAAGTGGTATGAAAGGGAGTTCGGTATCCCTTACCCGGAGAAATGTATTTGCTCGGTTGAAACTCTCCGTAAATCGTTAAAAAAGAAACTCGGATATGAAGGTTAGTATAATTAAAAACCCAAAAAGCGGGATTAAGAACCTACGGAAACAAGTCGCTCCGGAGTCACTCGTTAACCGAAAGGACGAATCTCTTTTTTGGGGAGACGATGACGGAGAGCCGCTCCGATTAATTGGAACGATCCAACGCTCCCCGGCTGGGATAAGATGTTTCCGAAAGCTCATCGAATATACCTATGGAGACGGATTTCAAAGCGAGAAGCTATCCGCGGAAATGGCAAACCCGGAGCAAACATTCGATAATATACTCCGCGAGAGTTGCTCTCCTTTGTGGAAATTGGGCGGTTTCTCTTGGTGTATAAAGTGGGAGTTGGACGACAACCTCAACCCGAGGATTTCAAAGCTCTATTCAATCCCTTTTGAGTCGGTTCGTCTTGGAGTCCCGGACGAAAACGGAGACGTTAACGAGTTTATTTATAATCCATATTTTGGGACGTCCGAATATCAAAAGAAGTACAACGAAATCTATTACGATTTTAACCCCGACCCGACCGAAATCTCAAAGCAGATAAAACAAGCGGACGAAGCCGGGGAGCCTTATCGCGGTCAAATCCTTTGGATTGCAAATAATAGCGAATTTGCTCGATTTTATCCTCGTCCCGATTGGAGCGGAGATAATTTAAACGATGGAGGAGGATTCCAAGCGATGGAAAACGATTTCCTCCTTACGAGGTTACTCGGGAGAGACCTCGGTCAAGGGTTCCTCCAAAATAACATTATTAAAATGGTCGGAGATCCCGATCA
Source organism: Opitutales bacterium (assembly GCA_018607135.1). Taxonomy (GTDB): domain Bacteria; phylum Verrucomicrobiota; class Verrucomicrobiia; order Opitutales; family Coraliomargaritaceae; genus JBPOFY01. Next base: position 8,610 of record JABBCA010000068.1, on the reverse strand, counting down.
ACCAATCGAAAAGCATGCGGAAAGAGCCGCGGAGGGTAAATCATTTACAAGTGTAGGAACCGAGTTCGAAAGTTATCTCGATGAGAAATTCCAAGGGATAGACGGAGACGCAATCCTCGTCCTTTGGGCTCGTATTTCCGAGGAGTTTCCCGAGATACAAGCTTTCCCGACCAACTTCAATTATGATAAACTGAAGGACGTTGCCGAGAAGGTGGAAAAGACCGTTGTCGCAACGATGGGAGTCCCTCCAATAATGGCAGGGATTGAAAGCTCGGGGAGTATCTCAAAGGACGATATTATGTCGGCCTCTTATTTGATGTATTCCATCGTGAGATACAATCAAAGCATAATCTCGGAGGCGTTTAAAAAGATCCTCCCGTACTGGCACAACTCTTTTTTAATCGCGGAGGGTTGCGGGATTGAGAATTTCCGACCTTTCCCGGAGGAAAAAACGATCGACCCGCTAATCTGGGCGGAGCTAACATCGGAGGAGCGGAGAGGATGGATCAAAGAAAATACAAGTTTTGATTTAATGGAGGTCGAGGCGGTTATCCCCGGAGCTCCAATCGTAAATAAATTCGCAAAGGAAACAATCGAGAATATTCCTCCGGGTCAATGGTTTGATATATTCCAAATAATCAAGCGGTTTGAAAGCGGAGACATTACGTATCAACAGGCAAAGATAATTCTCGAGGAGAGTTACGGTTTTGATCAAAAAACCCTTAAAGCTTGGCTCGGGGTTGCAAACATAACACCAACGAAAGAGGAGGAGAATATCTTTAACTCCGGCCTTGGTTATAACCGAAACACAACTCCGACCCCAATCAAAGAGCTATGAATCCAATTTTTGCAAAGATAGTCGGAGCGATTGGAGGCCAAGCCGGGACGCAAATCTCCTCGATAGTGGATGGTTTAACGACTACGGACGGAGAGAAAAGCTCCGCAAAGGCACAACTAACCGAGATAGTTCTTTCGAGCTTAAATCGAATTACAGAGGCTCAAGCGGACGTACTTAAAACGGAGCTCTCCGGAAACTGGCTGCAAAGGAGTTGGAGACCGATTCTCATGTTAACCTTTGCCGCCTTGTTGGTCGTTCGTTGGACGGGAATCTCCGATCATGTAATCCCGGTTGAGTTGGAGTTGGAATTGATGGGAATTATAAAAATCGGTCTTGGGGGTTATGTAATCGGGAGGAGCGCGGAGAAAATATCGGAGTCGGTTGTCAAAAATATTGATATGCCATTTTTAAAGAAAAAAGACCGTAGTTAATGGGAGTAATTAGTATTATAAACGGAGACGCGACTCTTAACATTGTTGAGAATAGCGGGATCCGATACATTAAAAAACAGGAGGTCGCCTCGATCGGTTTTTTTGAGAATAAAGTTACGATCCGGTATAATAAAGGGATTGTCGAGGCTTTTTCTGATATTGTAACCGACCCAAGCTCCGCGAATGGTCAAGAGTTGGCAACGACAATCGCCTCGTATTTATCGACTTCCTCGGTAATTTCCGGGACGGTTTCAATTGATAATTTTCCCGACCCTCAAAACGTAGCCGTTAATAACTTTCCGGCCTCTCAAACCATAGACGGAGCCGTAGACGTTAATAACTTTCCGGCCTCTCAAAACGTGGCCTACACTGACAACCCGAGTCTCTCCGCTTTTGGGAGATTACGAACCGCGCAAGAACAAAAGAAACTCGAAATCTCCGCAATTGACGGGAAACAGCCTCTATTTATGAATGAGGAAATTGGAGGAGGCGTTTCCAATACTTCGACCGTTGTCGATTCTACTATCCGAATGGTCGCGGACAATCTCGGTTATGTAGTCAGGCAATCAAAGCAAAGAGCGGTTTATCAAAAGGGAAACTCTCAACTAATATTATTAACCTTCGACTCTTTCGACCTTCAATTTAATATTGAGAAAAGAGTCGGGTATTTTACGAGCTCAACGGTTGCGCCATTTACCGCTAATCGAGACGGTATTTTCTTACTCTCGGACGGAGCGGATTATTCTATCGTACAAGCAAAGAACGGAACGGAGACGGTTATCGGTCAAAACGATTGGAATGTCGATACCTTTGACGGTTCCGGAGCCTCGGGAGTAACTATCGATTTTAGCCAAAGGAATATTTTAGTAATCGATGAGGAGTGGCTCGGAGTTGGCCGGGTGCGAGTCGGTTTTAATGTGGGTGGAATTACTTACATAGCACATGAATTTTTAAACGCCAACAACGGAACCGGAGTCTATATTTTGAACGGTTCAAAACCAATTCGTTGGGAGGTTCGAAGTACAAACACCTTAACATCCGGGAACCTTACCCAAATTTGTGGGAGTGTAAGTTCGGAGGGAGCTCAAAATCAATTGGGTAAAGTTCGCTCCGTGGATGTTGAGGATATACAAGCCAATTCAATCTCAACAGTCTATCCAATGGTCGGAATCCGGCTCCAATCCGGAAAAGACTTTTCGCAAATTGACATAAAAAGAATCTCCGTCCTTGCGGAGACAAATGACGACTTCGTTTTGTATGTTTGTTTTAATCCTATTTTATCCGGGACTCCGACTTTTACTCCGGAGGTTGAAAGCGTAATCGAAAGCGCGTCCGGGGTTGGGTTGACTTTGTCGGATTTTGGAACTCGTATTGGTATACTTCATGGAAGAGGAGACCGGGCGACCGCTTTCGATATTCCCTCCGAGCTCCGACTCGGTACAAACATAGACGGAACGAGAGATGAAATATGGTTAGCAGTGAAGCCAATAACTACAAACCTTGATATTTGGGGCTCGCTAACTTGGCAAGAACAAATCTAAAAAGATAAATTATGAGCTTAATTACAATAACAGACGTTTCGACATATTGTCCTTTTTTTGGAGACGGGGAGGAGAAAACTCAAAAGATTAACATCGGAATAACAAAGGCGGAGGACAAGCTCCTCGGCTTATTATGCGAGGATACTTTCGATTTATTGGTCGTTGCGGTTGACGATGGTATTTATCCGGCCTCGTATCTTGGGTTGTATAACATCGTTAAGAAATTTCTCGCTTGGGAGGCGTTCGCAAATTACCTTAAATACTCTCAAGTGACCGACACGGACGCGGGTCTCCGGGTATTTCAGGAGAGCAACTCTCAAACCGCGGACGGGTCTCTCGTAATCCAACACGTTAAGAACGCGGAGGAGGACGCGAGCGGATACAAGGCCGAAATGCTCTCCTATTTAGAGAGAAATATTTCCGATTTTGCAGAGTATAAAGAGAGCTCTTGTCGTAAATGTCAAGACCGAGTTATCTTTTCCGGAAAGTTCTCCGGAGCCGGGACGCGGAAACGAACGCTCCCGAGGTCGTTTAACAAACCTTACTAAAACTAATCTATGTTTTTACTACAAATTGAACCTCCCACAACGGACGACCCTCTTTTGAATTGGGCTCTCGGAGTCCTTGTCGTTGTCATTGGAGCGGCCTTCTTTTACTTAATTAATCAAATAGCGAGTAATCAAAAAGCATTGAAGGAGAAAGACATTCTCCTCATTGACCTTACAAAAGATTTAAGCTCTCGGAATGAAAGGAGCGCGGAGTTAATCAAAGAATTTACGATGGTTTTAATCGATCACTCGAAAAAACTCGAGGCGGTCGCGGATTTATTAATCTCCGCAAACCAAAAAAGTTTTGAGGGGTTTAAAACTGAAATAAAAGCTACTATTCAGGAGTATGTAATTAAGAGCAATGAATCAAAAAATTGAAAATAACGAAGCTATCCGGAAAGCTTACTCGGAGCTCGACAAAGCTTTTGACGATATGAAGCTCCAACGGGTCGCGATTCAAATATTTAGAGATTTGCCCGAGCTTTTTGTCGTTATTGATTTTGAGGGTAGGCTTATTTTTTGGAATGAGGAATGGGAAAACGTATTCGGTTTTGATCCCTCCGAACTACATAGAAAGTTTTTATTTTCCTTTGTTGCCGAGGAGGACAAAGAGAGAACGGTCGAAGCGTTTAAAAAAGTAAGGGATAATAAGTCCGGGAAATTAGATCGTCCTTTCCGGAATCGTTACCTTACGAAAGAAGGGGAGAAAATCCTCGTCCAATGGAATGATAAAAACCCGGTCGCGGACGGCTATATCGTTGCTACTGCAAAGGTTATAAAAATATAAGGAGAATTCTAAAATATAAGGAGGATCCTAAAACATAAGGAGGATTCTAAAACATAAGTTTGTTCTGATTCATAATTCAAGACGAGAAAGGCCGGAGATAGTTTCCCCGGCTTTTTTATGTGCAAAAAAAAAGCTCCCGAGATTCCCGAGAGCCTTTAATCGTATACAACACATAAAAAGGGTTTAAAATGGCATTTCTCCCGATGGTTTAAAGTCTTGAGCGCGTTCCCCGACCTCCTCGGAATGGAGGCTCTCTCGGTGCTCGACCGGCTCCGGGAGCGTATCGGTAAAAGTAAACCCGAGGACTCCGTTTTTTCTCTTTGCTCCCACGATCTCAAATTTAAACCCTCTCTCCGCGAGAGCTTGCTTAAACATTCGCGCGGATTTAAATCCCTTGTCCTCCTTTCGTCCCTCACAAAACGAGGCGTATTTTCGAAACATATCGTCCAAATAAATAAAAATGTTTTTGTTCGGAGTCTCGGAGATTTCCTCCTCTATAAATTCGAGCAAAATGTCATTCTCCCTTTTATATTGCTCCGTTGCTCTTGCGATTGTTGTCGGCTTTTCGAGTTTCTTTCCGTTGTTGTAGAAATTTTGAAACCCTGCCAAGCACCAATTTAAAATACCTGAATACTCTTTGGCGAAGTCCTCGAGAACGTCCGACATTGCTCTTTTGTTTTGTATTGGTCGGAGAAATTCGGTCATGTAGATTCTCCGCCATATCCCATCGTCTTGGCCGCGGACGGTTAGTTTATGATTCCCATAAAAAAAGTATTTTGCGGTCGGTTCAAACTCGATAGGCTTTCCAAATATTGGCCGCGCGACAATGGTATCTCCTCCCGTAATCGATTTAATCCTCGCCTCATTCATTCCGTACCCTTTCGAGATTTCGGAGCCTACAACGAGCCGAGAGCCTTTCGTCATTGCGATTTTGTAATCGTCCGAGCTCTTTCCCGTTCCCATTATTACTTCAATGTCTAACATCGATGAGTAATCCCCGAGGAGCGCGGAGAGGACTTTCGCGATTGTGCTCTTTCCGTTGCTCCCTCCTCCGTAAGCATAGATAAACGCTTGCCAATCTGACAACCCGGAGAGGCAAATCCCTGCCCAAGTTTGAAAAAACGTTATCATTTCCGGGTTATCTTCTAAAATGTAGGAGATAAAAGAAAGGAACTCTTGCGGAGCTTGGGAGCTTGGGTCGTATGTCGCGAGACATTGTTTCGAAAGGTTGCTCTCCGGGTTGTGCGGAGTTAGTTTCCCGGTGCGGAGATCGAGCTCTCCGTTTTTGCAGTTTAACAGATACGGGCAAAGATCCATTTCGTTCTCATTTACCGCGTTCGACTCCATTAGCTTACACAACCCGACCAAATACCCGGAACCGCTTATTTTTATCATTCGCGCGTTAAACGCTTTCTCCTTTTTCGCGGCCTCTTTGGGGTCGTTGTCGTTTATTAGGAGAGCTTTAAACTTTCGGTAAATCGTTTTGAGTTTCGTCCCAACCTCAACCGCGAGGGATTTCTCGCTCTTGTCATCATGTTGCCATTTCCCGGACTCGTATCGCATCCATCGGACGAGGGTCGCGTTAAATTTCCAACGCGCGGAAAATAGTTTATTAAGGAGCTCCGCTTCCTCGAGTTGTCCTCCAAAATAAGCGCGCTCGGTATGGAGCCACAAATCCGGGTTTCGCTCGTCCTCGGAGAGTGCTCCGCTAAAATAATTATTTATCGTTTTTGGCTTAATCCCCTCTAATCGTATAAAAGAGAAGTAAGGAGATTTGAGGTTTTGGTCGTGTAAATCGTTGGCTATCTTATCCCATTCCTCCGCGCGGTCGATGAGGAGGTCGTCAATCCCTTTGGGGAGTTCTTCTTTAATATGCGAAAATGTAAACTCGTAGTCGTAACCGGAGGAGGCTCTCGCAAAGTTGGAGACCGCGGAGGCGAAAGAGGCTCTCCGGGTTTGGCTTCCTTCCCGACAATCGCCATCGAATAAAAGTATTACTCGCGCGAGGTTTGGCATTTTGGAGAATATCTCCGGGAGGTCTTGAATAAAAACGGGATCTTTATCTCCGGACGCGTCTTTTTGCGCGTTTACCGAGTGATGTATTCCCGCGGCTCCAATCGTTGCGACTCCATTCGAACAAGCGACAAAGGCTTTTTTCTCTCCCTCCGTAATAACGAGGAGCTCCGAGTCCCAACAATCGAAAGAATGTAAACCGTTAACGAATAGCCTCGCGGGTTGTCCCTTCTCGGAGAGATATTTCGCGCCTCCGTTTGGATTTAATAACCTCTTTCGAGTATAAGTCCGAGCGACCGTCTCAGAGGCTCCAATCGCGGAGGTTTGTCCTCGTTCCTTTTGCCAACGGAGGAGACCTCCCTCGAGGGTTTGGTAAGTGATAACGAGATCTCCGTCCGGGGTTGTGTCAAATGTTTTATGTGTTTCGTTTATTTGGTTTTTGGGGTCGGGGATTTGCGCGTCTTGTAGGAAGTTACTAAGCATTTTTTCAGGGTTTTTAAGGTAAGATAAGAAAATTTAGACTCCGCAAATATGCTTTCGATATTTCTCCGCGTCCCTTAGCTTTCGGATCTCCTTATTTTTACGACTCTCCTCAACGACCCCGGAGAGATACGCTTTCGCGCGTTCGTGACATTCGAGAGCGAGATACAAATAACCGGGAAACTCGCTCCTCCCGCTTATTGCGTTGTAAATTGTAACCTCGGCCTTATCACACATGAGCGCGAGATCCGCAACCGAGAGGTTTAAATCGGTCATTAATTGCCTAATTCGTTCGGTATTTTCCATAATTCAATGATTTATTTATTATCAAATCTAATACTTTTAAAATTAGCGACCTAAAAATCTTTGTGAGATTTGCCAAGCCCAACCGGAGGAGTAATTTTTTAGTTGAGCGTATTCCGAGAGACCTCGCTCTCCGTGCTTATCCCATATCTGACGATAAATCCATCCGGGTTTATAGTTTTTGACTTTTCGAAAGAGTTGCAGCTCCCCGAAATCCATCTCTCCCACGGGCTTGGTGTATAAATATTGATAATCCGGAGGGAGGCTCCCGTCCGGTTGAAGGATGACGACTCCGGTCTCTTTCCCGCTCTCGTCTTTGAGGCCGGGAATAGTGATAACCTCAAGGCCGAGGTCGTCCGCTTTCCTCTTTCGTTTTGGTTTCTCCGCGGCTTTGATTAGCGCGTCCCAATCTCGCGCCTCTTCCCAAAATCCGAGCCTCTCCCGGTTGTTGCCATAATCAAAAACTTTGAAATGATCTTTTCCCGGAGAGGTTCTCGCTCCTCGTCCCGTCATTTGAATGTAGAGAGTTAAACTCGTAGTCGCTCGGAGGAGAATTATACTCTTGAGGTCGGGAATATCCGTTCCGGTTGTTGCTATTCCTACATTTACGAGAAACGCGTCCTCCTCCTCCCTAAGCCATTTAAAAACCTCGACTCTCTCCTCTTTCGTTGCGCTCTTTGAATCGATGGAGCGCGCGTTGATTCCATTCTCGAGAAGGTAATTCCGAACAACCTCCGCGTAAGCGATGGAGGACGTAAACAGGAGCGTTTTTTCTCCTCTTTGGTGCTCGTTGTAATTAGCGAGAACGCTCTCGAGGATACTCTCCTCCGTATACGTTTTAACGATTGACTCGTCCGTAAACTCTCCGCCTCGTTTTTTGAGGTTGATCTCATCAATTTTATGAATGTAGTAAACAGGAGCGACAAGTCTCCCTCGCGCGATCAACTCTCCCGGGGTTGCTCCGATAATTAGTCGGTCGTGATATTTTGAGATTTTATGTTTCTTATTAGAATATAAAGGAGTTGCCGTAAATCCAAAAACCGGAGTATTTTCGTTTATTTCGTTTAAGACTTTTACAAAGTTTGTAAAATGGAACTCGTCAACTATTATAAAATTAGGGCTCTCGATTAATGCCTTGTAAGTCTCCCGAGCTCTCCGGGAGTGCAACGTCTCAACCATTACCACAAAGGCCGAGAATCCTCTTTTTACTTGTTTGTGCGAGACGATAAACTCCCCGCTCTCCGAGAGTTCCTCCGTTCCTTTTGCGGTTACCATAGCCGAGGAGACTCCCATTTTTGAGAGGGTCTTGACCGTTTGCTCCGCGAGCTCTTGACGATGGACGAGGACGGAAACAAACCCTCCCATCTTTGCAACGGAGCGAGAGATCAACTCGCAAAAAATAACGGTTTTTCCTCCTCCCGTGGGAAGGACAACGAGAGGCCGTTTTTTACCTTGTCGATAAGACTCCGCGATCTCTTGAATAATTTGGTTTTGATAGTCGTATAATTCCATAATTCAAGTATATTTTAAAAATTGATAACGGTAGATAAAACGCCACTAACGCGGGCGTTTATCCGGGCGTTAGAGTGCATTAAAACGCACAATAACACGTAGTATAATTAATGCTTTGGTTTATCCCATATCAAGTCCATTAAGTGGTTTACTACCA
>JABBCA010000088.1:7207-21638 GCA_018607135.1 Opitutales bacterium | reverse complement strand
CGCTTCCAAGAAAGCCTGTTTCCTCCGCGATAACGGAGAAAATAAAGTCGTTGTGAGCGACCGCTTGCGGGAGGTAGCCGAGCTGAGCTTGGGTGCCTTTAAAGAGACCCTTGCCAGTGACTCCGCCTGTAGCGGCCGATATTTTAGCTTGATTGGCATTCCAGCTTGCGCCAGTGCCAGCCGGATCGACTACGTCGGGAGCGACGAAGGTTAAGATCCGGTTACGTTGATAATTGTGAATGGGCAGCAGTGATTGATATTCTTCAATCGCTGGAGCCCCTGAAGTTTCGGCCATGCGCAGCTTTTCCAAGTGCTGGCTGTAGCCATAAATGTCGATACCGACGACAGTAACGGCGACGGCAAAGAGTGCGAATGCGCTCATGAAAAATTTCGCCGACAAGCGGGAAACGTATAGTAGAGCAAAAATCATAGGTGGAAAGACAAGCGAGGAACCTAAGTCTGGTTGCAGGAAAATCAACAACATAGGTATTAAAAATACCACTCCTACATGAGCCAAGGTGACCAGTGAATCTCGGACTGAGCCAATTTTAGAGCGGGCAAGGATACTTGCCGCCATGATTAAGGTGCCAATTTTAGCCCCTTCTGTAGGTTGGACCCGCGTAAAACCTAGATCAACCCAGCGCCGGGCACCCATATCTTCATAGCTGATGGGACTGAATTTGGTGGCTAGAAGTAGGCCAATAATGCCAGCAATGTAAATGAAATGGGCATTTTCAAGGAAGCGCTTGTAGTTGATTGCGGAGATCGTGAAGTAGGCGCTCAGTCCGATACCGGCCCAAAAGAGCTGCCGTTTCCAGTGGCCTCCGCCATAGGAGATTTGTGCCGAATAGATAAATAAGATGCCGGTTGCGCAGAGTAGTAAAATACACAGTGGACTGACCCAATCAAAGCGCAAGCGCTCGCCTGGATACATCAGGTTCTGATACTGTTTATTAAAAATACGGCTATAGACGGACATTCGTTTCGCTCAAAATTAGGAAGTTAGAACTTAGAATGACGAAGATGAATGGCTTCTGGTTCCTAAATTCAGATTCCTTTTTAGTTCACATCTCCAAGATAGTTGCTTTTGGGCTCAAAGCCATCTTCGGTGAAATATTGTTTGATCACGCCCGGCAGGAAGCGAGTCTCTTGTATTTCAGACAGGGGAATCCAGGACACGCCGACCTGCTTCTTGTCGTGCTCTGTGCCTGGGCCAATTCCGTCTGGATTTGGAAGCGTGCAGCGAAAGACGTTTTCCACTTGGTGAAATGAACGGTGCGCATTCCGAAACTCGTGGTTGCGCCCGATATATTCACGAACGTAGAGCAGTTCGCCGACTTCGACTTGGGTGCCAATTTCCTCTAAGCATTCGCGGCGAAGGCCTTCGCGGAGGGTCTCGCCGTGGTTTTGTCCACCACCTGGGAGGAGATAGAAAATTCCTGTGTGATCGCGCATTTTAATCACGAGTAATTTTTTCTCGTGAATAATCAGGGCTCTAGCTGCTGTTCGGATCGGGCGCATCGGTAGTTAATACCCAAGGGCAGATTCATCATTGAGCAAGACTCAAGCAAAGGAAAGTGACATTTACGCGTCAAAAAAACACTTACTTGAAATTTTGTAAATTGCAGTTATCACCTTCCTAACATGGTCAAGTTAATACACAGAATTGGAGCTGAAACGTTTATGAAGTATTTTGCGGATTCGCCTGCAAACCTAGCCTTTGTAGAAGCGCATTTTCTCAATATGGATGCTTCATCGTGTGATGCATTTTTAGACACAGTCGACGACAGTTCTTACACCCTTAGAGATTGGGTAGAGGCTTTGCGTTGTATGGGTCAATGGTTGGATGCGCACGGTATGACGATGGAACTCAAGGATCAAATCGGCTATGTGAATTGTGCAGGTGCAGCCGCTGGATCGGGAGCGAACTTGACGCACTTGCCTAGCTTAGTGGATGAAATGCTAGAGACCTACGGCTGTGAGCGCGCAGTAAAAAAGTAAGTGCACGAGCATTTCGCTCCTTTACTCTGAGAAGCCGCCTCCTATTACGGAGTGCGCATGGTCGAGGAAAATACAGACGCGGAAATCGAAATCCAAGAGTTGATTGATAACCATCAACTCAAGGCCGTAGCTGAGCGTTTTAAGAACTGGGCCTATCCGGAAATCGCGGATTTGTTGGTCCAGCTCGACAAGCCGCACCAGATACTCGCTTATCGCGCACTGCCACGCCAGCGTGCGGCAGACATGTTCGCCTATCTTGAGCCTGAAGAACAAGATAGTTTGCTTGAGGCCTTAACCGATGCCGATACGCGGACCTTACTTGCGGATTTGAGCCCTGACGACCGCACCGAAATGCTTGAAGAGCTCCCAGCTACGGTTACACGGCGCTTGATGCAGCTCCTCAGCCCTGAGGATTTGGCGGAATCGCGTCAATTACTGGGCTACCCGGAAGAGAGTGTCGGACGATTAATGACGCCTGATTATATCAGGTTGCGTGCGGAATGGAGCGTCGAGCAGGCAATTGCTCATATTCGTAAATACGGGCGCGATTCTGAGATTTTTAATATACTCTATGTGACTGATGGGAATGGCCTGTTGATTGACGTCGTGCGTATGCGCACTATCATCATGTCGTCGCCTCAGGTGTTGATTCGCGATTTATTGAATTACAATTTCATCAGTATCTCTGCCTTTGAAGATCGAGAAGTCGCTGTGGAAAAAATTCAGCGTTATGATGTGAGCGCCTTGCCAGTGGTCGACTCTGAGGGAGTGCTCGTAGGGATCGTAACAGTTGACGACATTATGGATGTCGCCGAAGAAGAAGCTACCGAAGACATTCAAAAAGGTGCGGGTATGGCGCCGCTCGAAACCAAGTATAGCGCTGCGAGTCCTGTGCAATTGTTTCGCAAGCGAATCGGTTGGCTGCTCATTCTGATCTTTGTCAATTTGATCTCCGCAGGAGTCATTTCGAGCTATGAGGACTATGTGATGGAATTTATCACGCTCGCGCTCTTCATGCCATTGGTGATTGCCAGTGGGGGAAACTGCGGTGCTCAGTCAGCCACCTTGATGGTGCGTGCGATCGCTACAGGCGATGTCGAGCTCGGCGATTGGATGCAGTCGGTTAGCAAGGAAATTCTAGTGGGGGTCTTACTCGGCATTGCAATGGCTATTATCGCTGGTGGAGTTGGTCATCTTTACGGAGGCGATGCGAAGATTGCGGTGATCGTAGGTCTGAGCATGATCTCGATCGTGTTTGTGGCGAATGCGTTTGGTGCGCTGCTTCCCTTTGTTTTGAGTCGTATCAAAGTCGATCCAGCCGCTGCAAGCACGCCGCTCATCACATCGTTGATGGACGTGCTTGGGTTAATTATTTATTTTTCGATCGCGGTGGTGATACTCGGTTAGTTCGCTAAGTGGAGTTGGGTCCAGCTTGTGGGGCCGTTGCTAAAAATCATCAGCGTTCAACCCAAACGATGCAAAGGCGTTTCCCGAACAAGATTTTAGCTTCTGTAATTACTGGTCAATCAGGCACATTTCTAATGCATCGCATTCGAAATGTGCCCACCTGACGGGTGTCCGTGAAACGCTTAGACGACCAGCGCACATCGCTGCCTGTCAGCCCAGCAGTCATCCCGTTGAGCGGGACTCCTTTGCGCTTCAGTTGCGGAGCACACTTCTCATCCTAATGCATAATCTGGGTTCAAATTCCCATTGCCATGAATCGGCGAATGCGCAGACTTTCCTACATGAAAACTATCAAGTGTCTCCTACTTGCTGTGTTTGCAGCTTTTTTCATTCAATCCGTTGCGCAAGCAAAGCCCGATGGCGTAGGTAAAGCTGACATGCCTTCGATCAACAAAAAGGAACAGATGAACGATAAGGCCCCAGACAAAGTAAAGCGTGCGGACGATGACGCGGACGACGAACTCGAAGCAAAGAAGGAAAAAGTAAAAGAGAAAAAAGAGAAGGCAAAGCAAGAAAAAGAAAAAGCCGAGAAAGAAGCTAAGGAAGACGCTGAAGAAACTTTAAAGGAAAAGTCCAACATGAAGGACAAAACAAATGCCATTCGCAAAGAGGAAGGCAGTGGCTCGGAGCAAGGGCAAGCCAAGCGCGCCGAGAATAGCCGCAAGTGGTGGAAGTTTTGGGGAGATTAGGCCCAACGGTTCACATCCATTTAGGTGCATGACTATGTTGCACTCCAATTATTATACACCTCGCCGTAGTTTAACGCTCGGCCCAAAAACCTATCTCGTAGGGATTCTCAATCTGACGCCGGATTCGTTTTCAGACGGCGGCGACTATTCTAAGCTCGACCAAGCCGCGCTGCGATTTCATCAAATGGTGAAAGAAGGCGCAGATATCATCGACATCGGTGGTGAGTCGACCCGCCCTGGCCATATACCCGTCCCTGCTTCCGAGGAAATGGCACGTGTGGTTCCATTCATCGAGCACATACGGCCCCATACCGATGCTTTGATTTCGATCGATACGTCGAAAGCGGAAGTAGCCGCTGCCGCAGTTCAGGCAGGAGCCGACATCATCAACGATGTCTGGGGTGCTCGTCACGATTCAGAAATGGCAACAGTGATGGGGCACTGTGGTGCTTCGTGTATTCTAATGCACAACAGACCTGCCGAGGAGGCAGGCTTTGGTGATGTAATGGATGCGATCAAAGTCTTTCTGCAAGGTTCAATACAGCTTGTGAAAGAAGCAGGCGTTCGCGACGATGCCATCATGCTAGATCCAGGCCTTGGATTTGGAAAAACCTACGAAGAAAATTGGGAAATTATGCGCCGCTTGCCTGAGCTCGTAGAACTCGGCTATCCGGTCTTGCTGGGTGCATCGCGCAAGTCGATGATCGCCAAGTTGCTGGATTTGAAAGATCCCAAAGCAAGGTTGAATGGCACCCTAGCCACCACTGCTCTAGGCATTCAAGCGGGCGTCGATTTTATCCGTGTCCACGACGTTCAAGAAAATCGCGAGTGTGCGGACGTGGTGGATATGTGCGCCGAGAATAAGCGGGACGTCTAGGTGGCCGGCCGGCTGTGTCAGTCACTGCACAATACGTCTGAGTTATTTTTACACTTTTTGAAGAGGCTTTAAGTATGGTGGCGCTAAATGATTGTGTCTAACTGTGGGTATGATGAGTGTGTTCTTTTTGGACTTTATCGTTGGGGGTTTCTGCCACTTTTGGCTTACGGCTTTTCGACGGGGATACGGACTGTAAATCGTGCGCCGCCTTCGGGGGCGTTGCTGGCGAGGATGCTACCTCCGTGTTTTTCAATGATCTCTTTAGAGATGGCTAAGCCTAGACCTAGACCGAAATCGGATTTAGTTTTCTTAGTGGTGAAGTTGGCTTCGAAAATTTTATCGAAGAGCTCGGGGCTGATGCCTGGGCCTGAGTCAGTGATCGTGAAAATGATGTGTGTGCCGTCTTGATGACTGGTGATGGCGACCGTGCCTCCCTTGGGAGTGGCTTGGCAGGCGTTGACGAGTAGGTTGGTCCAGACTTGGTTGAGCTCTCCGCCAATGCAATAGGTCGGCTCGATGGGGTCGAGTTTGAGGTCGAGAGTGTATTGTCTGAGTCGGTTGTTCAGTATCGTGAGAGTGTCGCGTAGGCCATCTCTTAGGTCGAGAAGCTGCCATTCTTCTTGGTCTTGCTTGCCGTAGTTTTTAAGGCTGACGACGAGGGCTTGAATACGTGATGAGGCGATGCGCGTGCTGCGTAGTGCGGTGCCGATCTCGAAACAGTCGAGGAGTTGATTGATGCGGTTGGGGTTTTTGAGTCCAACTTTGGATTCGATTTGAGCGAAGGTCTCTTTGTTGAGTTGTGAGAGGCGGCGCACTAGGGAGCGTTTAAGGTCGGGGTTGGCCTTGGCGATTTGATCCATGCGGTTGCGAGTTTCTTCGGCGCTCCAGTAGGGGCAATCGATGCCAGCTTGCAGGAGTTGCGCTTCAAGCTCGAAATTTTCTTGGGTGCTGTCGAGCTCGAGTAGGCTGGGCACGGATTTACTGAGGCATTCGACGCTATGGGTGAGTGCGGCGCAGGGGTTGTTGATTTCGTGTGCGATGCCTGCGATGAGCTGACCGAGGGTGGCGAGCTTTTCTTGGTGAATCAGGCGATTGCGCGTCTGTTGCAACTCGGACATCGCCTGTTTGAGCTGCTGATGCTCGTGCTCAAGTCGCTCACTGAGTTCGGCGACTTCGACGTTGAGCGAAATCATTCGGCGATAGCGGGCTGAGAGATTGGAAATGAAGAGTTGGTGAATGGCTTCGCGTAGGACGGCATCGGCATTCACCAATTTTTCAAAGTCGGTTGCGTTGAACCGTAGGCAGGTGACTACGGTGCGTGCCTTGGACTGGAGGAAGCTGGGTTGCTTGGTCCAAAACGAGGTGAGTCCGATGAGGTCGCCTGCACCGAAGGAATCGATTTGCATGTGTTGGGACGTCTCTTTACTCAGCTTGAGCATATCGACCCTGCCGCTCACGATCACGTAAACATAGCTGTTGGCGTTGCCCTCGATTAGAATCGAATCGCCGGGTTCAAAGCTGACCGTATCGGGGTGGAGGCCTTTGAAGCGGGTCATCAAGTTGCTGATTTTAGCAGCCTCAAGCTCGCTGTTGTGGTCTTCGTTCATGAGTTAAAATGTCGTTAAATTGAATGACTGATGTTGTAGGGCGTGCCCCTCGAAGAGGGCGCTTTATGGCGTGGCGGAGGGTTCAACACGGCCTTTGCTAGGCAAAGAACCGTCTCTTCTACATCAGAACATGTCTCAATCATCAGACTGGCTCGCGTAAACTAGCACATACTAAAGTATCAGGAGATGCTTTACGGTGAGGAGGGTGAATCTTATCGGTCGGTAACACTACCATCGGTGCGAATGTATTCAGCGAGCTTTTCAGCGTCCAAGCACATCATATACGGTAGCGGATTCATTTTGCTACGTATTACGAATTGAGTCAACTGATCCTTGGCGATGGCCACTAGATCTTCTGCCTTCCATGGCTTGGCGATGTAGTGATTGAGTCGGCCTTCGTTGACGGCTTTTACTGTGGCATCAAGGCCAGCTTGACCAGTTACGAGCACCTTACGGGTGTTGTTGAAGGCGTCTTCTTTGTCGAGCTCGATGAGAAAATCGACACCGTTTTCGCCGGGCATGACGTGGTCGCAAAGCACGAGACCGAGTTGGTTGCCCTCGCTGGTGATTTGCTTAGCGAGTGTCCGTGCCTCTGCGGTGGATTCAGCGGTTAGGATCGGGAAGGTGTCTTCGAGGTCGGCAATATTTTGTTCGACGGCTAGAAGCACTTCGGGCTCATCATCGACGCAGAGTATGTAAATTTTTTTCATAATGTTAGTTCCTTATGGGTTATTTAATGAAGAGCGGCCAGTAGAGGAGCGAGAATCCGAGGGTGATCAAGAATCCGAAGACGCCGACTACGATACCTGCTTTGGCCATGTCTTTACTTTCGATTACGCTGGTGCTCATTGCGATGGCATTGGGCGGTGTGGAGATGGGTAGAATCATCGAGAGGCTGACGACGACACCGATGGTGACGATGGAGATACCCATGTTGAAATCAGCACCTGCTGCACCAGAGACGCCGAGCCCAACTGCGAGCGGCACCAAGATCGTGGCAGAAACCGTGTTGGAGATCAAGTTGGCGACACCGTAGGCAACGAGTCCAAAAACGATGAGCAATCCGAGTGAGCCGAGGCTGCTCCAGTTCACTTGATCGATGATCCAGCTAGCAAGGCCTGTGTGTTGCAAGGAGAGTCCGAGAGAGATGCCACCTGCAACGAGCCAAAGCACTTCCCATGAAAAGCCGCGGATGTCTTTTTTATCGAGCACGCTGAGTGCGGGCAGTGCAGCAATCGGTAAGAATGCGATGACAGATGAAGAGATGCCGTGAAGTTTCTCAGTAACCCAGAGGATGACTGTGAGTCCGAATACGATGTAAGAAATAATCGCAGCGGGTGAGGTGTTGATCTTGGCATCGAGCTGTATCTTGAACTCGTCTGTGGCGGGTGGAAAGAGGAAGAGCAGGATGCGCCATGCGAGTATCAGCATGATCACTACAAGCGGCACTGCGAGCATCATCCAAGTAGAGAAAGCGATGTCGATGCCCTGTCCGCGAAGCGCCGCGAGTGCGATTGCATTGGGAGGGGTGCCAATGGGGGTGGCAATACCGCCGATATTGGCTCCGATGGGGATCGAGAGAGCAACGACTTTTTTGAATGGGTCGCCTTCTTTAAGTTGTGCAATGATGGGTAGCACCACGGTGATCATCATCGCAGTCGTTGCGGTGTTACTCATGAATGCAGAGAGCACTGCGGTGCTGACCATCAAACCGAGGCAGACGAATTGTGGCTTGCTGCCGAATGGTTTGAGCAAGAAGCGCGTCAAGGTGCGGTCGAGGCCGAACTTTACTGCTGAGGCTGCCAGTGAGAACCCACCCAAGAAGAGGATGATAATCGGGCTAGCCATGGTCCCGTAGAAATCCTTGTAGGACTGTGGCGTATAACCTGATTCCAGCAACGATCCTGCAAAGAGTCCCTTCTCGCTGAGTAAGAACACTTGCAGTAAGATGATGAGTAGCGAGGTAGCAAAAATTGGAATGGGTTCGCAGATCCAAAAGATACCCGCCATGAGGAAAATACCGAGTGCGAGTTGACCCGCAGGTTCGAGGCCTTCGAAGCCGATGAATTGCGGGAGTAGTAGGCCCGCAATGCCCAGAGCGACCGAAATCGTCTTTTTATTTATAAAATTCATTGTTCGTTAATTGGTAGGTTAGAAAGTGTAGATGAGATTGGTGCCAAGTGCGTGTGCGTGGTTCCAAGTGGATGTGCTGCCTGTGCGCTTGGATTGAATCATGTAAAACAGATTCAGCTTGGTATTTTCTCCGAGTCGGATGCCAGTGCCTACTGGCACGGTGCGAACTTCGTTTACCTTTTCTAGGTCGAGCAGGTAGAAGAGTTCTACGTTTGCATAGTAGCTGCTTAAGGGACCCAAATCGATTGGACGGCTGAGCTGCGTGCGGTGGCGGAAACGTGAACTCGAGTCGTCGCGGTCTTCATAATAGCGAACTTCCATGCGATTACGGAAGCTAAGCTTCCAGTTGTCGTCGAGTTTGAAGGATGGATTCACTTCAAATTCGAGACGTTGCTGGTCTCTCCAAGAATCGGTCGTGATATTACGGACGTCGATGTAAGTATAGCCGAAGCCAAGCTGCAGGTTTTTGTGCGCTTTGAATTTGTAGCGCAGGCTGGCGAGCCAGAGATTTTCCTCTGTAACGTCGTCAACGATTCGGTTGTCGAAGTAGGCGTGCACCTTATGGGTGTCGTTTTGCCATAGGTTCAAACTCAGCCAATTCCACATCATAATGTCATCTCTGGCATTCAATGCAGTTGCGGCGGTAAGCCATAAGAGCGCTACTTTGAGTAGTTGTGTAGTGCGATAAGGTTTCATTTCTAATTTCCTAATTTATTAATAAGCGCACCTAATCTGATGCGTGACTCGAATAAGTTCAGTTAATTAGAATTATGCAAAACCAAATTGCAGATGAATTCTTAAAAAAGGAATTTAACTAAGTGCCATTAGTTGCGCTGATTGCGAGCTTTATAGCAAGTGGTTGCTCCGTTGGCCTAGCAAATGAGGAACCGCGGCTGAATGATGAATCACGCATAGGCGCTAGAGCCTTTTATCGCGGGTTCAACCCTTTTGAGCTGCCCGACTCACTCGAGTTCTCTGTTTATTTGCTGGATATGGGAGAGAGTGCTGTTGTATCCTGAACTCTGGAGTATTCACGTATATCCACAGGGCCATTCCTACCTGTTCATCTGAATAGCAATTATCATGAGAATTATAGCACTCTACTTTTTGATCGCTCTAGCGATTCCGGCAATGGTGTCTTCTAATGGTATAAAGCCTTTTGAGCTCACACCCGCGTGGGTAGAAGGCATTGAGAAGATCGCACCGGAGCAGTCGTTTGTCTCGCCGAAGGAAGCGCGGCACGTTCTCATATTCACTTTGATGACTGGCTTTCAGCATTGGGCGACGCCTCATACGGCAGAAGTGGTGCGTATTCTTGGCGAAAAAAGTGGTGCCTACACAGCGGTGGTCAGTGATGATATTGCTCACTTCGAAAAGGAGGTTATCGCGAACTACGATTCAATCGTTTTGATCAATAATTGTTCTAAGAAGCCCGAGCGTCATTTATTCTATGATCACATTGGTGATATGGAGAAGGCAGTCGCTCTGGAGCAGAACTTAATCGACTACGTGGCGCAAGGGCATGGGCTAGCGAGTATTCACGGAGGGATTGTTATTTTCAATAATTCCGAAGAGTTTAGCGAACTCATGGGGGGATCCTTTGAGTATCATCCTAAGCAAACAACAGTGAGGGCCAAAGTATTGGATCCTACGCATCCGATTGCTACAGCTTTTGAAGGGCAGGATTTCACGCACCACGATGAGCCCTATTGCCTAAATGGTGCTTACCTCCAATTTAATTTTCACCCCTTGCTTGAGATGGAGTTGCCAGATTTTAGTAAAGCAGAGCAAGCAAAGGTGTTCGAACCTAAGGGCCAATCAATTAGACGTTTCATCTCTTGGATTAAGCCACATGGCCAAGGGCGAGTGTTTTACTGTAGTCCATCTCACAACGCTCAGAGTTTTGAAGACCCCAGGCTTCTCCAATTCATCCTCAACGGTATCCAATATACGCTCGGCGACTTAGATTGCGACGATACCCCAATTCAAGCTCAAGATTGATCTGACACAGCTCTATTAGTGGATGAGATGAACAGAAAAGACTTTTTACAACGATCCCTCGCAGCGGGTGCGGCTACACTGATTTTGCCCTCCAAGGTGTGGGCTGGTGCGTCGAAGAACGAAACCATGCAAGTCGGACTCATCGGCTCTGGCAGAATGGGTTGTGGCAACATGATGGGGATTCTTGGAAACGGTGCCCGAGACGAAATCAATGCGCGTATTGTCGCGGTTTGTGACCCAGATTCCAGACGTTCGGCCAATGGACAAATGATTGCGCAGGAATTTTATCAAGAACGCGGAGAGTCCCAAGTGGATATCAAAACTTATGAGGATTACCGTGAGATGCTTCAGGACGATAGTATCGATGCGGTCGTGATCGCGACACCTGATCGCTGGCATGCGCTTCAAGGTATCGCCGCCGCCAATGCGGGTAAGCACATTTATATGCAAAAGCCACTCACTTACTCTATTCCAGAAGGTAAGGCATTGGTTGAAGCGACACGCCGCAATGGAGTGACTCTTCAAGTTGGTTCGCAGCAGCGCTCAAGTGTATATTTTCGCCGTGCCTGCAACGTCGTTCGCAATAACTGGCTAGGCGAGTTGAAGGAGGTCGTTGTTGAAATTCCAACTGACCAAGGCCGCTTGGATTATATAGAGATGCCTGTGCCAGAGAATCTGAATTACGACCTATGGCTTGGTTGCGCACCAGAAACTCCTTACACGGAATTGGGTGTTCATTCACAAGAAATTAAACCGAATCGTCGTTATGGTGCCCGTCCTGGCTGGTTGCAGCGCAGGGACTTTTGCTTAGGTATGATCACTGGTTGGGGCTCCCACATGTATGATATTGCGCAGTGGGGTATTGGAACCGACGTTGATGGAGGCCCTGTTGAACTTCGTTCTAAAGGCGAATTTCCAGATCGTGGCCTATTTAATGTCCATGTTGGTTATGAAGGGGAGGCTCTTTATGAGAATGGCGTGATCGTTCGTTCAAAGAATGGGAAGGCGGGAGTCACCTTTATCATGGAAGACGGTCAGGCGTATTGCACCCGAGGCGGGATGCAGTGCAGTGATCCGGAATTACTGCGCCGAGAGCCTGCAGCGAGTGAAATTTCACTTTATGAAAGTAAGTCTCATGAGCGCGATTTTCTCATCGCTGCTCGCGAAGGACGAGACGGAGTCTGTCCTGTCGAAGTTGGCCATCGGACGAACACCCTTTGCGTGCTGCATGACATTTCAATGCAGCTAGGTGGCCGAAAACTGAACTGGGATCCGCAGACTGAGCAAATCATTGGCGATACAGAAGCTTCTAAGCTGATGGAGGTGCCAATGCGCGCTCCTTGGAGTTTATGAGGTAAGCATGTTTGCTCTAGTTGAAAAGGTTTGAGGCTGGTTCTTGGGCCTAGGTAGGGAGGTCGGCGCCCTTGAATTATTCTGTTCAGATTCTATTTATGGCTGATCTAGGAGCGATCGACAGACATGTTTGACCCACGTGTCTGGACTTCCCTCATTGGCGTCCATCGTTGGTATTACTGTTTTGTGGCGAAGACGAAGAAGAGTAATCCTTTGCAGAGTAAGATGACGATCAGGCCTTTGATGGCGAATGAGAAGCCTTGTCGCCAAATACGGTTGGAGCTCTTTAGAATCGTCAGCTCTTTGACAAACACGACTTCACAAGCGCCATTGCCATCATCGGTCCGGATCAGACTGGTATTTCTCCAGCCGCTATTCTCGACGCCTAGTTCGCGATAGTCGACGAGCAGACCTTTAATGTGAATTTGGTCGCCGATCCCAGTCTGCGCGATCTTATCACGTATCTCCTGATCATTGGTGATCAAGTGATTGTTGGAGAGCTGATTGAACCAGAAACGTGTGCCATGATCCCACTGGCAGTAACACATCCATGGGCCGCTCCAGTAATTGACCTGTCGGAATTCATTACTGCGGAGATTCTGACCCCAGATAACACAAAAGTCTTTCGTGTCGATCGAGCTGGAGTCGTGATAAATGTCTGAAAATCCAGTCGGGTTATTTTGTGAGACTATTAAAGCATTGATTTCATAATAGGCGCGTGGGCGCACTTCATAGCTGCGTTTTCTGTAGTCAATTTTGAAATGTGGTTGGATGCCGTTACGCTGTATCGGTTCTGCGATCAAGCGTTTGTTTATGTCTTTATAATCAGGCAGCTTATCTTTTAGTAGGTAGGAAACGATACCTAGTATTAAGCAGAGGTAGCCAAGTTTTGAGAGTAGTCCTTGAATACCTTGATACATTGTGGACGTTTTGTTTAGATTGCTAGAATGCCTTCTGCGAGCACTTCAGCGGCGCGTTCGATGTCTCTGCCATTGTGCGCGGTGCAGATGAAGCAGGTCTCGTAAGCGGACGGCGGTAGGTAAACTCCATTCTTCAATGCATGATGGAACAGTGTGTTGAAATGGTGCGTTGCACTGGAGGTGGCGTCGCCGTAGTTGCGCACGCGTTTTTCGGCAAAGAAGAGTGCAAACATGGAGCCGACTTGTGGCACTTGTAGTGGTAGACCTTTGGCTTGAGCGGCGTCTAGGAGGGCTTCTCGAATTGTGCTGCCGAGTTGCTCAAAGAGCGGGTAAGGGTCTTCAGACTTCAGTTTCTTTAGAGCGGCGATGCCTGCCGCCATTGCGAGTGGATTACCACTGAGGGTGCCCGCTTGATATACGGGGCCAAGCGGGGCGAGTTGGTCCATGATCTCGGCTTTGCCGCCGAAGGCTCCGACCGGGAGCCCGCCGCCTATAATTTTACCCAGTGCTGTGAGGTCGGGGGTGATGCCGACGCGCTCTTGCACACCGCCCTTTGCGAGCCGGAAGCCAGTCATGACTTCATCGAAAATGAGCACGGTGCCATTGGCGGTGCAGAGCTCGCGTAGGAGTTCGAGGAAGCCTTCGTCGGGAAGAATGAGTCCGCAGTTGGCCGGGTAAGGCTCGACGATGATGGCTGCAATCTGGTCGGGGTGTTGCTCAAAGGCGGCACGCACTTCATCGGCGTTGTTGTAATCGACCACGATGGTTTCGGCCGCGAAGCTGGCAGGGATGCCTGCGCTGTCTGGGTTGCCAAGTGTGAGTGCGCCGGAGCCTGCTTTGACAAGGAGTGAGTCGACATGGCCATGAAAACAGCCAGCGAATTTAATGATCTTATCGCGCTGAGTGTAACCGCGTGCGAGGCGGATGGCGGACATGGTCGCTTCGGTGCCGCTATTGCACATGCGGACCTTTTTGATAGAAGGCACGAACTCGGTGATGAGCTCAGCCATTTCGACTTCGTAAGCGTTGGGTGTGCCAAAGCTGGTGCCGTTATTGAGGGCTTCGCCAATTGCGGCGCGGATGTCTGGATCGTTGTGGCCGTGGATGGCGGGACCCCACGTGCAAACAAAGTCGATAAGATCGTCCCCGTCAGCAGTGTAAAGGTGCGCGCCATTAGCGCGGCGGGTAAAGAACGGTGCGCCGCCGACAGAGCGAAAGGCACGGACGGGAGAATTGACGCCACCAGGGATCAGTTGCTTGGCGCGTTCGAAGAGTTGTTCGGAAGAATGCATTGTAAGGAAATGTGGGAAGGGCTGATTCTCTGTTGCTCTGATTATGTATGAATAAGGAAAGCAGGAAGGCAGGAAAAGGCTGGTGCTCTGT
>JABBCA010000088.1:0-7107 GCA_018607135.1 Opitutales bacterium | reverse complement strand
TAAGGGCAGGTTAGGAAATGACGGTGCTGAGGAGGTATCTTCGAATTATTTGAGGACATTAGCTTCGTGCTTTCCTGCTTTCCTTATTCAAACATTATTTAAAGTTATTGTCGTAGATTACTCGTTTGATTGTGAGCGGCATTGTCGCGAAATTGAGTAGTAAAGCATGGTTTAAGTCTAAAGCTTTAAGATAGCTTCGAGTTCGTGCGAAATCGATGTCGTGTAGGCTGGAAATTGCTTTGAGCTCAAGTAATAGCTGACCTTCGATGAGTAAGTCATAACGATGTGTGCCGACTTGAATACCATCATAGTAAACATGGCATTCCTCTTGTGATTGGACTTCAAAGTTACAGTTCTGCAATTCTATGATCAAGGCTTTCTCGTATATGGATTCAATGAACCCTGGACCTAATTGCCGATGAACTTGTATCGCGCAACCAATCACACGCTCTGTAAGTTTTTCTAACTCCATATTCAGCTTCCTACCTTCTTGCTTTCCTTATTCTTAATAATCACCTCGTTCTAACTAATGTATTTTTGCACGATAGGGATGCGGCGGCCAACGCCGAAGGCCAGGGGGGTGGTCTTTAGTCCAGGGGCGGCTTGCTTGCGCTTGTATTCGTTGAGGTCTACCTTGCGGATGATGTCACGCACGACTTCCACGTCGTAGCCTTTGTCGGTGATTTCTGCGGAGGAGAGGCCTTCTTCGACATAGAGTCGTAGAATGCCGTCGAGCACTGGATAGGGTGGTAGGGAGTCTTCGTCTTTTTGGTCGGGACGTAGTTCAGCGGAAGGTGGTTTTTCGATGGTGTTGACCGGAATGATTTCGTGCTCTAGGTTCATGTGGCGGGCGAGGGCATAGACCTTCATTTTTGGCAGGTCGGAAATGACTGCCAGACCGCCACACATGTCGCCGTAAAGTGTGCAGTAGCCAACAGAGATTTCGCTTTTGTTCCCGGTGGTGAGCAGGAGCGCGCCAAACTTGTTGGACATCGCCATGAGGAGCACGCCGCGGGCGCGCGCTTGGATGTTTTCTTCGGTCACGTCGACGGTGAGTCCCTTGAAGAGTGGGCCGAGGGCGGTTTCGGCTGCGCTGACGGTGTCGGCAATCGCGACTTCGTGGTATTCGATGCCGAGGTTTTTCGCAAGTGCTGCGGCGTCGTCACGGCTGTGTTGGCTCGAAATTGAGGAGGGCAGTGCGATGCCAATCACATTTTCAGGGCCGAAGGCTTCGGTTGCGAGTGCGGCGACGACTGCGGAGTCGATGCCGCCACTGAGGCCTATGAGTGCTTTCTTGAAACCGCTCTTGTGTGCGTAGTCGCGCAGGCCGAGCACGAGGGCGTCTTGGGTGGCGGCGTTGCCTTTGGGATTGAAGTGCTTGGAGACGACCACGGTTGCGGGATCTTCGATGTCGACGACACGGCTTTCTGCGCGAAAGGCTGCAAGGCCTGCGATCAGTCCTCGCTGTGGGTGGGCGACTAAGCTGCCACCGTCGAAGATGAGTTCGTCGTTGCCACCGACGGCGTTGCAGTAAACCGCAGGGCAGTTGCAGCGGTCGGCTGCGTATTGTAGCAGTGGTTCGCGCGCTTCGTTCTTGCCGTCATGCCATGGGCTGGCGGAGAGGTTGAGCAGGAGGTCGATGCCTTTTTCGGCGAGTGTGGTCAGTGGATCGACGTTGTAGCGGCGATTGGTTGGCACCGAGGGCGCTGTCCAGATGTCTTCACAGATGGTGATGCCGATGCGTTGGCCTTTCCATTCGTAGATTAGGGGCGCGAGTGCGGGCTGGAAATAGCGGTCCTCATCAAAGACGTCGTAGCTGGGGAGGAGGCACTTGTTGGCGACAGCTTTGATTTCGCCTGCTTCGCACCATGCGGCGGAATTGTAGAAGGGCCGGCCTGATTTGTCTTGGCTGCGGGCGACCACGGTGCCGATCACTGCGGGTGTCTCGCCTATTTCTGCAGCGATGGATTCGAGTGTGGACTGAATATCGCTGACGAAGCGACTCTTAAAGAGGAGGTCACGTGGTGGGTAGCCGCACACTGCAAGCTCGGGAAAGAGGATCAATTCAGCGCCATCAGCTACGAGTTGCTGATAGGCATCGAGGATGAGCTGTTGATTGCCGGCGAGGTCTCCGACAGTGGTATTTATTTGAGCGAGACCGATCTTCATGTGGTAAATTTAAAACAATTGTTTGATGTGGCGACTTGCAAAGTGTTCGATGCCAGAGATAGTCACTGCGGTTTAAAAGTGCACAGCGCACCACCACTATTTTCCGATGTTTAAAGAACTCAAGACTTTCAGTATTTTCCTTTCAATTACAGCGGGCACTGTGGCTTCGCTCTATGCGGAGAGTGGTGCCGAAGCGCAGCTGAGCCAAGAGCCTTTGTTTCTGAGTGTAGATGCTATGATCGAGCACATTAAGGCCAAAAGTCCGCGTGTGTTGCTGGAAAAGGAGACGGTGCAGCGTGCGCTTGAAGATAGTTTTCAACAGCGCGCAGCGTTGCTTCCGCAACTTTCGATTCGTGCTCAGCAAACGCGTCAACAATTTGGCAGTGGTTTTTCGGGTGGGGGCTTTGATGGTCCACCATTTAATTCATTTAGCTCGCGAGTGGTGGGCACTCAAACTGTATTTGATACGACAAAGTATTCGAATTATCGCCTCGCAAAGCTTGCCGAAGCGGTCGCTGAAAATGACTACCATGTGGCGGTGCAAGATATTTTGGAACAGGCGGTTCAGCTTTATTTTACCCAGTTGCGTGATTTACGGCGGGTGGAAATCACCCAAAGTAATTTAGAGCGTGAGGCTGAGCTCTTAAAGCTAGCGAGCGAACAATTTGATGCGGGGGCCGCGGTGAAGATCGATGTGACTCGCGCGGAAGTGCGCCTTGCCACTGAGAAGCGGGCATTAATGGAAGCAGAAGCATTGGTGCAGGACTCTATTTTGCAGCTGAAGGCCTTACTCGATATCGACTTGGACCGGCAGCTCTCGCTGGATCGCACAATTATTGAAGGCATCAATGCGCCGCCCTCCTTGAAGAAATATGCCTTGATGGAGGATCTTGTGGAACTACGGCCCGAACTTGAAAGTCAGCAGTTGCAACTGGATCAAGCTCGATTGGCGCGTCGTGCGGCGGCATGGCAACGCTTGCCCAATGTGGAGCTCTTCGGTGAGTGGGGCTATGATACCGATGAAGCGTTTGATGGAAATGAGCAAGAAGGGTGGATCGTAGGCTTACGAGTGAATGTGCCGATTTATGAAGGTGGGCGTATTGCTGCGGAACGTCGCGAAGCGGCTGCTGCAGAGCGTCAACGTGAGTATGCGATGCGTGATCTGATGAATCGTATTCAACGTGAATTTCGTTTTGCGATGATTGATATGGATTCGCGTTATGCGCAGATTGAGATTGCTCGGGAAGAGATACGTTTGGGCCGTGATGAAGTGGAACAAGCTTCTGAGCGCTACCGTGAAGGTTTGGCGGATAACCGTGAGTTAATTGATGCGCAGCAGCGACTTGCTGATGCGGAAAACAGTCATTTACGCGCGATTTATTTGTATGGCCTCAGTCGTTTGGCATTTGCCCGTGCGATTGGCTCCGTGGAGCGGGTTTTAGAGTAAGCCATGGCAGCGCATCCTCATAGATTGATCTTGGCATCGGCTTCGCCACGCCGAAGTGAACTGCTGCAGCGTATGGGCTTAAGCTTTGAGGTGCATCCTTCCCATGCAGATGAGGATGACTCGGGTTCAGAGGGCCCTGAGCAAATGGTGCTTAAGAATGCCGAGCTGAAAGCGAATGCGATGGTCGGTAGCTTCCCTGACGCACTGGTGTTAGGCTCGGATACGACCGTGGCTTTACATGGCGATGTTTTAAGTAAACCTGCGGACATGAGCGAAGCGAAAGCGATGCTACGACGTCTTTCCGGAAACGTGCATACCGTTTACACTTCGATTGCATTACGCTGGTCGAAGGGTGGCTATGCGGAGTCGTTTGTTGAGAAAAGTGACGTCCGTTTCCAGACGCTCAGTGATGCGACCATCGATGCGTATTTTAAGCTCGTGAACCCCTTGGATAAGGCGGGCGCCTATGGGATCCAGGAAGGGCGTGAATTGATTATTGATTCGGTCGAAGGCTCTGTGGAAAACGTCATGGGGCTACCGATTCAAGCGCTTGCAGAAAAGTTCGCGGAACGTGGCTTCGACTTTCGGGTCGAAAGCTGATTCTCTAAGATTCAATTTTGTCCAGTCCAGCAACAGTCAGTGAATGGAAACATCCATTTGATTCCTATCGTCAAGAACGACGTTGGACCACGATTTGTGCGCTCTTGTGTGCATTGATACTGCATCTTGGAGTCTATGTTGCACTTCCTGACGAGCTCTTACGGGCGCCTGCTGTTGATTTAAATGAGAACACTACCTTAGAGGTTGAACTGCTGCAACCAGAGGCGCTGACCCCAGAACAACTGAAGTTTGTGGAGGTCAATCCCAATGCGCCTGAAAATGCGCCTGACCGCGAGGATCAGTATTCCTTTAAAAGCCAACAAGCTGCCAGTGAGAATGTGAGCGATCGTCCGCTCGAAGCTCCAGAGGTGGATGGTGAAACGGATTCGCAGAAGATTTTACAAGGTGCGGTCGAAGTGGCACCACCATTGCCACCAGGCGTGTATTCACCCGAAGCCCAACAAGGGCAAGGTGAGGGCACTGAGGGCGGAACCTTGGGAGCTCAAAGCCCCACACCCGTTGCCCCAGCTCAGCCGCTGCCCACACCTGCCTTTCTGCAACAAGAAGCGCTCACCGAAGCGGGACCCGGCAGTCGCTTAGTGGAGCCTGGTGAATCCTTGGAGTTCGCTGAAAATCCAACGCCAGACGCACCCGTTCAGCTGTATCAGCCACAGCAGAATCCTGTCCCAGAGGTTCAGCAAGGAAATGGCAATGGTGGTCAGCCCGAAGCTCGCCCGATGCCGCGAGCGCGTCCACGTTTAGACCCCGAGCTTATTCGAGGCCCGCTGATGCAGTCGCGCGGCACCACGCGCTTGCGCGGTGCGCTTGCCATTGATGCGACTTTCAGTGAGTTCGGGGAATACCAGCAGCAGTTCTACGCCGCCTTGCAAGCGGGTTGGTATCAAGAGATTGAATTTTATCAGCCGATCGATACGGCTGCCAGCGTGCAAGTCCGATTTACCATACAAGCAGATGGGGTCGTGCGAGACGTGGAGGTGATTCACAGCACTGCAAGTCAGATCGCCACCATTATCTGTGAAAGTGCGATTATTAAACGCTCCCCATATCGCCCGTGGACGAAAGAAATGGTTCGAGTTTTTGGCACTGAGCGCACTTTAAACGTATCGTTTCATTACCGTTGACGCGTGAATGTTTTGACGAGTAAAGGTTTGTTCTTTCTCAAAATCTGCTAAAATAAAACCCTATGTCGAACCCCCTCAATGTTGATCAGTTGCCGCTTGCCGAAGGCGTAACCGTTGCCGCTTCGAATGAAGACGGCCTGGTTGCGTTGGATAAGCCAGTTGGCGTCTTGTCGCATCCGAACTCAAGTAAAGACCGCATGCGGTCTCTATTGCAGGCGACCTACAATTACGATGAGGAGGTCTTTGTCTGGGAGGATGAGAACGGAGAGGAGCGTCGGGCTTGGTTGATCAATCGCCTCGATTCGGCAACTTCTGGTATCATTCTACTCGGCATTCAGCCTGAAGTGACTGCCATCATCAAGCAGTGCTTCGCGACCCATAAAGTTCATAAGACTTACTACGCACTGGTGAAACGCGCGCCGTCGAAGCCGACAGGTGCGTGGCATGACATGTTGAAGAAGGACCTTCGCAACGGAGCTCGAATCATTAAGAAAGCTCAAATGGTTTCTGCGAAAACACGCTATCAAGTGGTCAAGACACCTGTCGGCGGTTTTCCGGTATGCCTCTTGAAGTTGATGCCGATTACGGGGCGCACCCATCAGCTTCGTGTTCAGTGCGGTCGGCACGGTCACCCGATAGTGGGAGACCGAACGTATGGCAGCTTTAGCTTCAATCGAGAAGTGGTGCACGAAACCGAACAGAAGCGGATGATGCTGCATTCTGGGGAGACGATTGTGAACTATGCTTACAAAGGAAAGGTTCGTGAGTTTCGAGCAACGTCTGAATTACCAGAGCCCTTTCAAATTGTCATGAGCTTTCGCCCTGGGCTCAATCATGGTCGTGCTCGAAATCAGACTGTCGTAAAACCAGAGCCTAGAGTTCGCCCGAAAAGTCAAACGCTGGCACAACGTCGATTTAAACACTAGGTAAGGGTCTGTGCATTTTCCTTGGCTGACTTCTCAATTTTTCTCGGGCGTTGTTGAGATGAAATTGGGATTATCTGTGGCCGAGTGTTAGTCTTTTATGTTTGCTCAGATTGTTTTGGTGGCGACATATGATTAAGCAGAGAGCATATTGGTTGCAGTTGAATTTGCACTCAAAAAAATAATTACCATATGTGTGTTATTTAATATTGATTTTATAATTATTAATTATTAATTAGTTATTAGGTAATCATGATTAAAGAAATCTTTGTGATCAGCCTTGCTCATTTACTCTCTCTTTTTAAACTTTTCGGAGACGCTAGAGTGCTGTCCGGATTCCTGCTATTGTTTTGTTTTTCTGGTCTTCAGGCGCAGCAGGCTACTGGACTGCCTTTCGAAACTGATTTTGAAGCAGGTGAGGGTTACACTGTTGGTCCGTTGAGCTCAGATTCCGTGTGGGGTATTGGTAATGGGTTGAATGCATCGATCGTCACTCCTGGGGCGAGTAGCTCTCAAGCGCTCAATTTTATTGGAACTGACCCGCTTTCCATTTCGTTTGTATCTTCAGGTTCCTCAATTTCATGGGTTGATTATTATTTGCGGCCTGAGTTTGTCGACTCGAGCGAACTCACGACTGTGTTTGATCCAACTCGTCCTACAGCAACTGGATTTGTAGCCTCAGGTAGCCAGGGCGAGGTTTTTGCAGTCGATGGAGATGGCCTCGGCGGTGGAATCTGGCTTGGTTCGGGGTTAGACCACCAACTTGACGCTGATTTTGCTGCCGATTGGATTCGCCTAACTTACCGCTTGAATTATAGCTCAAAGA
>JABBCA010000040.1 GCA_018607135.1 Opitutales bacterium | reverse complement strand
CCTCCATGACAAACACCTGGACGACGAAGGAGATACGCGCCTTCTGCCGCGAGGTGGTCGTAGCCGAGTACGAGCTGGGTGAATGGCGCGAAGAGCCAGCGTACGGCCAGCTCCGCGTCTCCGCCTCCACCATGCGACGCCCGGTAAACACCGCCGACGGGCCGGTCACCTCCCTCGTCCCCTGCGTGGAATACATAACGCACGAGCCCTACTCCGGCCCGCTCCAATGCCTGCTAGCGCTCGTCTCCGGCGCGCCCGTGGCCGTGTACGCCTGCCGCGTGTACGACGTCATCTCCACGTTTGGTAGCGACTACCAAGTCAAGGCGACGCTCGAGCGGAAGACCACGTACGCGACGCGCCTCAGCTTCTTCGCCAACCTCCTAGACGTCATATTCGAGGTGTTAAGAGAATTCGACGAGGACTGCTACCCGAGGCGAGTGAACTTCTGCCTCGATGAACTGAGCAGCCTCGAGTCCGTGCCCGGCCTGGGAGTTCGCACGCAGCAGTTCGTGTACTTCTTCAAGGAGGACACCCAGCGGACCGCCCGCATGGTCACCGCGCTGATGCGCCTCCCCTCCGAGCAGCAGGCGGACCCCGACGCCTCCGACTCGGGCGCGCTCGAGAGGATTTCCGGCTACATCTGGGCCGTCGCAGTCATGATCTACGGGCGCGCAGGACACACGGGGCTTCGGTCCTACGTAGACCAGCTTTGCGCGGAGATAAGGTCGTACGCGCCTTCCAACGACAAGACGGCTACCGACTACGTCGCTACTATCACCGAGAACGTGCGCGTCGTATCACTCCTCCACCCCGAGTTGGACGAGGAGGGCGAGGAGGAGGACTACGCACGGCCGACGCGCCAGTTCTCCCAGTTCATCACCGACCTGATCAAGTACGTAGAGTCCAGCCCGGACGAAAGTCGCCCGTTCGTGCGCCTATGCAGGCGCGACGCGGCTAGGCCCGAGTGAATGTAAACTACTACTATGTGTTCTACTCGACGTATCGTGATCCCATTTGGTCACTCGTGGGCTCTTGCGTCACGAACCCGGAGTTTACCGGAGGTTATCGAGTGGGGGGGGGACGTCCCCGAAAACTGCGGTGGTAGAGAGTTATTGTGTTGGGGTCTCGGTCACCACGCTCCACTGTCGTACTTTCTGCTCGCGTTCGCTATCATGTGCTCTACCGCACATGCTGATAACATTATCGCTGTCATGGAGTCTGTGAAGAAGGCGCACGCCAACCGTGACCGTGTCTACTGCATACCATTCGAACGCGGTGTGTATCGCGTACAAGAGTTGTGTACTGCGGCCGAAGACTATCTCAAGGAGAATATCTGGTGTGCTATGAAGGTAGAGGATACCTCCCCTCCCCGGTACGAGACGATCGATTGGAAGCCGTACCCGTGCGATACCAGGGCGAACATGCAGTTGACCATGGAGGCGGTGAAGGAGGCGCACCGCCAATACGTTTCCGCCTACCGCATGCCATTCGGAATCAACACCTACGGCATTGATATGTTTTCTGAGGCGACCACTCAGTACATCTCTGACAACACCACCGACGGGGATTTCCTTGGGTCTCTGCCTACCAAGTATGAGAATCTCAAGTGGAAGCCGTATCCTCGCGCCCCCGCTGCCGTGTTCAAGTACGACGAGTAAACAACGTATCGACTACCGTACTTTTCCGCGGCTATGGCACTCTCTTTCTCCCCTCCTCACAACACTACATGCTCCACTCGAAGTGTTGTGGTCGGCGCCACCACGTTCGAGATTCCACTCGAAACCAACACCTACGGCCTGGACGAATTTGAAGTGGCAGTCAAGAAGTACCTTTCTGACCACGCCTCCCACTGCGAAATTCTGGAACGTTACCCCCCCCCCTTCATCTTCGCGAGTATTCAGTGGAAGCCCGCCTCTGAGGTCGAGTAAACTATACCGTACTTCCGCCGTTTTCATTGATGCGCAGCATTCATAGAGTATCTTCCCGGTACACATCGTACATGACCCATACGATGCCTCCAGGCGTCGATAGCTTCTCCATGAGCAAGGCCAGTGAGACCATTCCGGGGTCAAAAGACTCCTCCACCACATTCACCCGGGTGCTCTTGCGGGGATCGCATCGCGCCATGTGCACGACGCTACCGTCTCCGGCCATCTCGATGCCAACGCACCGCTTGGCACCCTTCGATACCGCCAGCACCGCGCGAACGCCGCTCTTCACAAAGCCGTACCCTAGGTTACCGACGGGCACCGGGTAGGCCACGTAGGAGTCGTTCATCTCCGTCATCACGTGCGCGATGCCCGCGCCCCACCACAGATCCTCCTCGCGCGCGGTGATGGCGCGTCTTATCCCCTCCGACACCTGGGTCACGATGTGGGCGTCGAGGCTCTCTCCCTCCTCCGTGGCGAACACTGGCTGCTGCGTGAAACGCTCACGCACCAGCCCCGTCGCCAGCTGGGAGGGCCAGCTACATGGCAGGCCCGCCATCCAGCGGGTGTGCGCCTTGAGTTTCCGCATGCCGATGTAGGCGGCACGCGCGCAGTCCTCATGGCAGAGGTCTGTGAATTGCGGGCTGTTGATGTCGCAGCAGGTACCGCCCAGTAAGGGCTTCGCCTTGTCCGCGCCCAGGCTGGTAGAGGCCATCGCCGAGACGGCCTCGCGCAGCATCTTATTCCTGGTGGCAGAT
The DNA here is from genome assembly GCA_018607135.1 of Opitutales bacterium. Taxonomy (GTDB): domain Bacteria; phylum Verrucomicrobiota; class Verrucomicrobiia; order Opitutales; family Coraliomargaritaceae; genus JBPOFY01. The sequence continues at coordinate 546 of JABBCA010000040.1, read as the reverse complement.
GTGTCCGGCGGCCCGGGGGTGAAGGACTGGCCGTCTCGAGCAAAGGTTACCACGGGGAAGATGCCCTTCGGGAGCTTCTGGTGTGGAGACGCCACCATATTAAGGATGAATATCGTCTCGTTCAGGGGGACCGAGTAGGCGGCGTCCGATGCGTGGTCCGGCGGCTGTCTCCCGTAGTACCCGCGGTAGGCGGCATAGTAGGCGTTCATCAGCCGGGCGGGGTCGCGCAGCGGGGATGTATAGGCCTGCAGCTTGGAGTAGACCAGGACGAGCGTCTTGAGACACACCATGGCCGGGCCCGTCAGCGCGTTCACGCGCGAGGACTCGTGGGTAACGGGGGCGCACGCCAGGCGGAAGCTGGCATCCGCCCCGTCGGGTCCTCGGTAGTAGGTGGTGGACATGGGGGTGTCCCCGTCCGAGGGGCTGCGGGGGTGATCCGGTGGCTCGAGCGCCCGCGCCTCTTCTCCTCCACGCACTGGGGGGAGTGGCGCGCGGCAGAGGACAACAACTGGAGCGCGTGCACCCTCCTCCCGACCAGCCCCCTCC
>JABBCA010000036.1 GCA_018607135.1 Opitutales bacterium | reverse complement strand
CAATTACCAGGAAAAAAAGGGGCAAACGCACATTATAAAGATCCTACACACAGCATGAAACATTGAAGAGTCGGTCAGCACGATCCAGCTGGGGTATGATTCATCTGTTACCGCCTTAGCCGACTATGACACAAAAACGGCTTCCCTTTTTTCAGTAGGTGTCCTATTCTTCTTCTATCGTTCTTTATAACTCTAGCGTCATTAAACGCATCTTGAAGTGTCCCGCCTAGCGGGATAACGCCAACCGGGTCTCCATCTAGGAGAGTCACCACGGTGGTCCAATGATGTGCAGCCTGACGCAACTGAACCCAAGCACTCTCCTGAACGTATTGATCGTCCCGCAGGGTCGATCTTTTTTTGTGCCCGGCGAGCATTTACTATTTTAAAACACTGAACGGAAAAGTGGTTAGATGTTTATTTTAAACGTTTGATCCCTTCTGCAATCCCAACGGTATAATAATCCCTCAAGGTGAGGGCTACGGATTATCCCTCAACGCCCGCCCGAGGGTTTCCGAAATTCCGACCAAATCCTCACGCTGCTTGCGACGGGCCAGCACCAGTGATCGACGCGCTGATTTAAGCTCAGGCAGATCGAAGGCGGTAAATTGTTGCTCGCTCAAATGGGTGTTGGCGAATTCGGGTAGGATCGCGGCGAAGGACTTTGTCCGGACTGCTTCAAGCGCCTGAGAGAAGGAAGTTGTTTCAACGCCGACATTCAGCTCGATGCCGCGTGCGGTTAGTTCGTCGTTGAGCTTTTTACGAAAGGTGCCGCCGGCGGTCAGTGCCATCGGCAGGACCGAAAGTAACTGCGGTGAACGCGTCACGCCCTTGGGTATCAGCTTGCGGGGAGCCCAGAGTCGATAGCCATAGCTGCCAATCACATCGCCAGTTAAGCGCGGCGTCAGGGCATTGTCGCGCAGGATCGCGAAGTCCAGTTCGCCGTCTTCAAGCTGCTGCGCGAGCTGATCCGTGCGTCCGCCGACTACACTCAGCTCAAAGCTTTCTTGCTTCAAGTCTGACAGTGCAGGAATGAGCAACCACTCCAACACACTGCCACCCGCGCCGACACTGAGCCGACGTTTGTGGCCCGCGTAGCCCTCCTTGTAGTCTTCCCATAGGCGAAAGGCTTCACGCGTCCTACGGGCTAAGTCACGCCCAGCATCGGTCAATTCGATCCCGCGTCCTGCTCGGCGTGTCAGCTTCACCGCAAAGAAGGTTTCAAGCTCTTTGATCTGCCGCGAGAGGAGTGCCTGCCGTGAGTCCACACCTTTTGCGACCTTTGCAATACTGCCCGCTTCGGCGACTTCCAAAAAGCCAGCGAGCCGATCCAAGGATAAACCATTTTCAGATAGTAAACTCATTAGTAACTATAAAGTAATGTAATCTACAATTATAGCAAGTGCACAGTTATTCTAATTATGTTATCTTATATATGAAAGGAAACCAAAGATTATGAAAATAAATACAAAACAAAAGCCCGCCTATGACATCATCGGTGACATCCACGGCCACGCCGACGAGCTCGAAATCCTGCTCGACGAACTAGGCTACAACGAAAACAACGGCCACTACCGTCACCCTCAAGGGCGCAAGGTCGTGTTCCTCGGGGACTACATTGACCGCGGTCCGAAAATCCGCCGCAGCCTGCAAATCGTTCGCGGCATGATCGATGCGGGCGAGGCACATGGCATCCTCGGCAACCACGAGGTCAATGCGCTGCGCTTCCATACCAGCGATGGCAATGGAGGCCATTTGCGCAAAAACAAGAAAGAGAATGTTAAGCAGCACCAGGCGACGCTCAGCCAAATCGCGGAACCCTTTCCCGATGAATGGAGAGACTGGATGGACTGGTTCGCAGGATTACCGCTCTGGCTCGACCTAGGTCCGATCCGTGCGGTCCACGCCTCATGGAACAGCGAAGTCAAAAGCCAGCTCAAGGAAATCGGCAAGCTCGAAGGCGAAACCCTCCGCACCCACAGCATCAAGAAGACGGTTCCCTACGAACGGATTAGCGCAATCATCAATGGCCCCGAAGCAATCCTTCCGGAGGGATTCTGGCATGAGACTGACGACGGTAAAAAACGGACGGAGTTTCGGGTCAAATGGTGGAAGTCACTAGAGGGCAAGAAATGCGACGATATCGTGTTTCATAATAGCAACACAGCCATGCCAGATCTTCTTCCGGCTGAATTACCAGTTACCACGCCATTCACTCAAGACGCACCGATCACATTCTTCGGCCACTACGCCATCATGAAAAATAAACCTGGGCCGATCTTGGACAATCTAGCCTGCCTCGACTATGGGGCAGGCAAAGGCGGCCAACTGGTTGCTTACTCCTGGGACGGCGAAGCAAAGCTCGACGACTCCAAATTCACCTCAACCCCACAACGAAAGGACAACAATGAATGAGAAAATAGAAATCACCCAAGGCTACCGTGTGATGGTCGACGACAACTTCCACTACATGGATGAGAGCTATCGCGAATGCGCTGGCACATTCCAAAACTACGAAGATGCGTTAGCAGTTGCTAAGAATATCACTCTTGAATCTGTGATCGAAAATGAGTCGGACACTGCTGAGGAGACCTTTAAGAATTATAAAGGGTTTGGGAGCGATCCGTTCATTCAGCCCTTTGGAGGAGCGGCACGCCCCGAGGAGAACTATTCGGCATGGACGACCGCGGAGATGCTGGCTCAACTCATCGAAGTGGAACGAGGTTAATTATAAAAAAAGGATATTTATCATGATAGCGAAATTCGACAGTAGTGGCCAAGCGAATACAGCTCACGTGCAGGCTGCCGCACTCCGGCACCTTGGACCAGAAATCGAAGTGACCATGTTTCAGGACAATGCCGATGCGCCTGCGGGCTACGGAGAAACGGTCATTGATAACTGCTGGCGTGCTTACTATGCGCTGCGACAGTCCGAGCACGATCAGGTCGGTGGCGACAGCCCTTACATTCTCATCCAAAAAGTAACCCATCGCGTCGTCGGACGCGGAATAGAAAGTGGCGAATAATCATCAGCGCATACAAGGGGACAATATATGAGGTCAACCGCACATCCGAGCGGAGCGAAACCCCTAATATAAAGATTCACGATAACTGCCCTCAGTTCAGCTTAAAAAATTGAAGAGTCGGGCAGCATGAAGCGAGCAATCAGCCGAATTAGATACTCCGGTCAGCGATTTTTATTTTAGCCTGTCCCTAAAAATATCATGTCACTAAAAATCC
>JABBCA010000092.1 GCA_018607135.1 Opitutales bacterium | reverse complement strand
GAAGCCTAGGGCAAAGAGCGCGATGGCGATGTAGAAAATGTTTTGAAGCATGAGTGGGAAAGGCTGAAAGGCTGAAAGGCTGAAATGCTGAAATGCTGAAATGCTGAAATGCTGAAAGGCTGAAATGCTGAAATGCTGAAAGGCTGAAATGCTTAGAAGCTAAATGGCTGAAATGGGCAGAGGATGGGAACGTTCAATTTTGACTAATACGTGAAATTGGAAAAGTGGCTGTGTGGAAATTCAAGATTCGATGTTGGGCGTTCGATGTTGGACGTCCCCATCGTTCCCATCGTTTCCGTAGTTTCTTGCGATTTGTCGGGCAGTTGCATCGACAGCTAGAAGTGCATCGAGGTTGTCGACTGCGCTTGCATCTGTTTCTTGTAAAGTATGTGCGATGACCTTGGGAATTTCAAGGTAGCCGATGTCTTTTGCTAAGAAGCGCTCGACGGCAATTTCGTTGGCAGCGTTGTAGATTGCTGGGGAGCTGCCGCCGGTGCGCATGGCTTCGTAGGCGAGGAGCAGGCAAGGATAGCGGTCGAGATCGGGGGCTTTGAAGTCGAGCTGCATGGCTTCGCTGAAATCGAGCGTCTTCTCTGTGCCCGACGCGCGGTCGGGGTAGAGCAGGCAATGCTGGATGGCGAAAGTCATGGAAGGTGGGCAGAGTTGTGCGAGAATCGAGCCGTCGATGTATTGCGCAAAGGAATGCACGATACTTTGCGGATGAATGACCACTTCGAGGCGGTCCGGTTCCAAGCCGAACAGCCAGTGGGCTTCGATCAGCTCGAGGCCTTTGTTGGCCATGGTCGCCGAATCGACGGTGATCTTGGGGCCCATCGACCAGTTTGGGTGTTGGGTCGCTTCCTCGGGAGTGACGTCGGCGAGCGTGTCTGCGGCGCGGTCGCGGAATTGTCCGCCGGATGCAGTTAAGATGAGTTTGTCGAGATGCTCGCGTGGGTGGCCCTCGATGCATTGGAAGATGGCATTGTGCTCGCTGTCAGTGGGAAGCAGGCGCACATGGTTGCGTTTAGCGGCTTCGATGACAAAGGCACCGCCGAGCACGAGGAGTTCTTTATTGGCGAGGGCGATATCTTTGCCGGCTTCGATCGCTGTCAGCGCTGGCTTGAGTCCGCATGCGCCGACGACTGCGATGAGCACGATGTCGGCTTCGGGTAATGTGCAGAGCTCGAGTAGAGCAGTCTCGCCACAGCTGAGCTGTGTTTCGCTAGGGAACGAGTGTGCTTGTTCGGCAGCTTGGTAGGCGGACTGATCTGAGAGCACCGCATTGGGCACCTTGAACTCGTGGCAGATGGTCGCGAGCTCAGCATGATTCGAATTCGCGGCGACGCCGACAAGCTCTATGCGGTCGGAGTGTTCGCGTAGCACACGAAGCGTGCTACCGCCGATCGATCCAGTGGCACCGAGTAGAATGAGCTTCTTTTTCGGTGAGGATTCCATTTAGAAGAGTGTGTATTTGAATAACAAATACCCGAGTGGTGCAGTGAGGATGAGACTGTCGGTGAGGTCGAAAATGCCGCCGATGCCTGGGATGATGTTACCCGAGTCTTTGACGTCTGCTTGACGCTTGAACGCGGACTCGACGAGGTCGGATGCTATCGACGCAATTGAAATGGGAATCGCGATCAAGGCGGATAACCACCAATGGAAACCGTCGGGTGCGTAGTTGTGGAAGATGCCAAGTAAAATGAGACCAATCAGAATAGAGAACACGATGCCGCCAGCAGCGCCTTCGTAAGTTTTCTTTGGGCTGATGACAGAAAGGGGTGTTTTACCGATCTTCATCCCGACTAAAAGGCCGCCGACATCGGCGCACTTCGCGACCGCTACAATCCAAACGGTAAGGAAGAGTCCTGTGGCGATGCCTGAATCGTTGAAGCCTGCATGGAGCTCTGCCATTTTCACGATCTTGATCAAGAAGTGCATAAGGAACGGCACGTAAAGCAGACCGAACAAAGTCGGCATGAAGCTGCTGAGGCGTCCTGCTTGCAGGTCGAGTCGGATGATGGTGAGCGTAAGGAACAGGAAGCAGAGTAGGAATAAATCATAGCCTGCATCGAGACCACCGAGGTAATAGGAGCCAAAGGTGATGACGACCCCGCAGGCGAGGCCGAGCTCCTTCATTGGCTTGAGTCCCATCTTCTCGAAGAGCTGGTAGAGTTCGAGCTGTGTTAAAAACGCGAGTGCAGTGACGAGGATGACCCCTGCATGCACACCGAAGAGTGCGAGTGAGACGCCGAGCACAGTCCAGAGGACTGCAAAGCTGATGATTCGTTGCTTCATAAAAGGTTGGTTATAGTGATTGGGGTGTCGTGGGGCGGGCTAGGCTTTTTGTAATTGTTGACTGGTTTTTCCGTAGCGACGCTCGCGGTTGGCAAAGTCGTCCAGTGCTGCTGCAAAGTCAGCCTCTTTGAAATCGGGCCAGCGTGTTTTGGTAATGTGTATCTCAGCGTAAGCACATTGCAACATGAGGAAGTTGCTCAAGCGCAATTCTCCAGAGGTGCGAATCACTAAGTCTGGGTCGGGCATGTCGCCCGTGTATAGAAAGGGGCGCAGATCGTCGTAGAGGAAATTGCTCATGTCGACCTCACCAGCGGCGGCGGCTTTGACCACACCTTTAATGGCGTCCACGACCTCGGTGCGTGAGCCATAGTTGAGCGCAAGGCCGAGTGTATATTCAGTAAACTCCGCAGTGGCGGCTTCGGCTTTTCGAAGTGCGTCTTGAGTCGATTGTGGCAACTCTTTGAAGCGGCCAATCACCCGTAGGCGAATCTTACGCTTTATGAGCTCGGGCAGTTGATCCTTCAAGAAGCGGTTGAGCAGGCCCATGAGTGCTTCGACTTCGTCCTTCGGGCGGTTCCAGTTTTCCACACTGAATGCGTAAAGTGTAATGTTTTTGACTCCGTGTTTTTGAGCAGCAGCGAGTGTGCGTTTGACGGCTTCGGCACCGCGGCGATGACCTTCGATACGGGGCAGGTTGCGCTCATTCGCCCAACGACCATTGCCGTCCATGATGATGGCGACGTGTTGAGGGGTGTTAGTGGTGACTGGATTTTCGGATTTCACGGTGGATTGCAAAGAGTGGATGAAAATACCCTCAGCCCATGGGTGCAAGGGTAGAGAGTCAGGAATCTGATAACTGCGAGCCCTGTTTTGGTTCTGACATTTTCAGCGTTTCATTGTTTACGATTTTCAACATTTTTAGGAAATGCCCACCTATGTTTACGAAACCATTCCCTTGAAAAAGGGGCAAAAGTCGCAGCAGTTTAAACCCAGATTATGCAT
>JABBCA010000028.1 GCA_018607135.1 Opitutales bacterium | reverse complement strand
AGCAAACGCCTGAAAACTGCCCTTATTGCCAGTAAAAGTTAAGCGGTGGTATTAGAGTCCCAGCCTTTCTTCACGCTAAACTCCTTAACCAGGAGCTTCTCTGATTCAGTAAATCTAAGCATTGTTATGATTCCTGAGTGTCCTCTGACTGGAGTTTTTCAGCTAGTTTCATCATCTTCATGATCGCACCTTTTTGAACCTCGTCATAACACTTCGTCTTCATACTAAGTAATTCATCGACCACTGACTCGTAGCTGCGCTTCCCAGCATTCATTTCGTTAAGAAGTTCCACGGCACTCTGCGATAAGTGGTGATTTTTGGGAGTTATTATTCCAAAAAGTTCATCATACATTTCTTCGAGGCTTAGTTTTTCATGAGCGAAAGGCTCTGCGATTTTGTTGTCGATTTGATAAACATGTATTGGCGCCGAGAAGTCGCCCTTTGCGCTCTCCAATTGCGCACCTGAGATGATAATCGGCGAGTGTGTCGCTATAACAATTTTCGGCTGATAGTTATGCAATAAGTCTAGTAGCTTCTCTACGTAGTCCTTCTGCCAATTCGGATGTAAACTGTTTTCAGGTTCATCGATTGCAATAACCGCACCCTCTGTAATGTTTACCGCAAGAAAAGTTAGCCCTGCGATGAAGGATAACTCACCAGAGCAAGCCTCCATTAACGGGATTGGTTTGCCGTGGCGGAAAAAGAAATATTCAACCTTAGAGATTAGCTTGAGGCTTTTTAGTTGTTCTTCATTCTCAAGAATGGAAACTTGCGAAAGCTGTCTCAACTCACCAACAGAAAAGCGATCTAGTTCAAATGGAACGATAGCGTGTTCGTAATGACTGGATAGCTTATCCCAATTCGACAAAGCATAATACATTTCATCTGTATATTTAGCTCTCCGCCTTTCCTTCATCTCAGGTGGGGGAACGCCGATATCTTCAGGCCTTAGACTTTTTATTTTGATTCGAATTCCTATCTTTCCGTCAAAATTGACATATTTAAGCGACTTCGTGACTGCTTTTAAAAACTTAGGGTCATCATTGTAAGCTTTAAGGAGTGCATCTCTAATGACCTTTGAAGCTGCCGATCTGCCTTGCCTTGCGCCGTAATATTTAAAATTCCATCCTCGCATGCCAACGAATCGATCATAGATCGAAGGCGACATAGCTAATACCGTTTGTGAGGAAACTTTAAGCTTCTCGCACCATTGACGAAGCAATGTGCTCTTCCCGGATCCATTAGGCCCGATGAGGATATTAACACTGCCAGGGGCTATGTCGTATGGCTTAAACATGCCTAGTCTTTATCGAGGAATTTCAGGACAGTCCCTAGGATGACTATGACTCTAACGCAGGCAGCAGTGGAAAAACCCGCGAAAGCAAACCAAAGAGTTATGAGGTTAACAGCATTCAGACTGCTACTGTCCAAAGGAATTAAAATGTAAAGAGTGCTTAGTAAAACGAGGGTCAAGCATGACCATATCCCTGAAAATAAATAATCCAGCACCACATGATAGAGAGATTGTTTACCTTTCTCCTTGTGCGACTTTATTTTCTTCATCACTCGACTTTCAGAAATACTGACAAGGATCGCTTTGGCCGTTCCAATGAACCCAACGCCGATGGCGGCAACGCTAATGACCAGCTTGTTCATCTCGTTGAATTTATCGATAGATACGTGGTCGGAAAAGAGCACGTAGTAGACTAGTGCAAAGGACACGGCGCAGATCCATGTGCACCAAGTCTCTATGAAGCCTTCAATTTTCTCGTAGGTTGTGGACATCCTATTTTTTTGTGGGGTAAAGTCTATCGATCTCTTCGATATTCTTTCGGAAAGCATCACTCAAGTGTGTTCGGCGATTATCGTAAGTTAGCCTACGAGCGGATCCAAGCTTTACGAGGGCGGTATGACGCATGCGCCCGACTAGGAAATCGAAGGGTTTTGTTAGACCGCTATCGTCAACCCCTGTGCCTTCTAGCTTTTCAACTGCTCCTTCGGTTGCGTCGTGGCAAGCAAGCAAGTCTGCTATATCCAACTGTATGGTATCCTTATCGAGAGTGTGCCTTTGCGATCTACCGACACTAATCGTAATTTCCATTTGCAAGCCATTGTAGTTCGACATCTGCTCGACAAATCGTCTGACACCACGGCCTTCTCTGGGGAGTAGAGCTGGGTTAATGGAACTGCCGATTTTCAATGTTAGCGCTTTCAGTTTCTTCATTGAAGCAAACTTAGTCCAACCTTCTTCTGTGGGCACTGGTTCAAATTTGATCTCGCCTCGGACAAGCCCAATTTCACCAAAGTATTCAGCGATTTTACCTGCAGATACTCCGTAGTGCTCGCCGTGTGTAATCAGCACTTTAGTTTTGGGGTCATAAAGAAAGCCATTGGGTTCCGCGACCCCTTCGTCGGCTTCTAAGCCCAAATCTTCGATTGGTGTCGAACGCCCGGCTTTTACCGGAAGCTCATCCATGCGCAGCTTAAGCATTTCTCCAATCCATACATTGTTGGATTCTTCGGATTTCTCCATCCTAACCGGGTAGTTTGATAAGTCTCGAATCCGGTTCTCTAGATCATCAATTTCGCTAGCTTGTTTGATTAAGCTTTCAAAAGTTCGAGGTTCGCTAGCCGGCATTTCAATTCGCCAGAAATTGAAGGTGATTTTCTTCTGTGTAGGCATGTCTTTGGGGGATTATAAATACTGGATGCTAATAAGGATGCGTCAATGGACAACACCGTTATTTACGTGTGGGTTTAATTGTATTAATTCGATCTAAGCAGCATTTTTTGAACTTACGCCCGCTGCCACAGATACATGGTTCATTTCTACCGGGAAGTTTAGACTTTGGAATGAAACTTCGATTATCAGAATCCAAGACCTTCTCCATCGTCTCTTCATGCTCCCATTCGCCTTCCTCCCACATGGCATAGTCGAAAGGTCTATTTGAATTACCCGCATCGATGCCGATTGCAACAGAGGCATTTGTCCGATGGCGATACTTCTCAAGTGAGGCTCTAAATACAGTTTGCTTCTGAAGTTCATTTGGCGTTGCACCCCTTGTAACTAGGATCGACACTGTAAGGTTGCCATCTTTGAACGTCACACGTCTGACTCGGCGGTCAGCCTGAGCCTCATCCCTTAAATGGCTAAGGTCCCCGATGAACTGTGCAATCCCGTCATTAGAAAGGCCAAGTAAGGCAAATGCTATCCATCGAGAGCTATCCTCTGAACGATTTCGAAGTTCTTGAATAATGTTCATGAACTCATCTGGGAGATTCAGGCCAATGATTGAAGCAGCCTCCAGATTTCCTTTTTCTTTGGCCTGATGCCATTCGTCAAAGCGAGCGGAGCCACCAGTCAAAGCAATCATGGATAAATCTTCACCATGATCTGTTTTCATATTCCATAATTCGTCGGGATTAAGCCGATTATCTAGGTATATGCCGAAGGTATCAATTTCATCGCCATGTATGTTCTTCTCGCTTTTTTGAAGCTCGATTCTGCGCTGGATGTAGTGAAGGAAAATATCAGGTTCTTCCACGAATGAAGTTATCAGCTCTAAATCGGATAGAGAGACAGACCAAGGGTAAGACGAGCCTTTGAATAATCCGATTTTCTTGAGCTGTGCTAACTGAGTCGCGATGCCCCCGAAATGGTGTAAAGTTATCGAAAGTGGGAAAATACGCCGTAATTGCTCCTTGCGAATCACTAAAACCCTCCCGGTGTCTTTCTCCGTAAACTCAACCGATTCGGCTGACTCGATGAAGGTCTGCGCTCGACTGGCCTGCGAGAATGCAGCTCCTATGCTTCGTTCCAAGTCTGTTCGTAATTGAGACGCTGCCCCGAGGCGTGAGCGATCCCGGAACTGAGTCCCTTTGACTTCTCCGAGTAATAGAAAAGGTCCCCAATGAACTGCGACATCTAGCTCGGTTTCACCGCCTGGGTTGTCTGGATCTGGATATTTCAGATTCTTATAAACCGTGGATTTTGGAAACACTCTTTGCAGGTGTGAAGCCGTCTCATTTTCCATCCATTCCGCAGTATGCTTTACATAGCGTGAATCTTTGAACTTTTGATCCTTTCTAGCTAAAGTATCAAATGCGTTAAGCAACGCATCGTAAACCGAGGATAAGTCGAAAAAGATGAAGCGGTCTGATGCTGTAAAGAAGGTCGGGGATTTCCTGACTGCATTCACTTCATCGAATGCGTTTATAGACTCTTGGGTTAAGCCGATCAGGTTTCGAAATCCATCCCACTCAACTTGTGTCAAACTGCTCATTTCGGACAGAGTATCTTGAAAAGACAGTGGTAAGATCTCGGGGAGTCGATGCATGAAATCCATTATCTCCTGATTGATTCCTTCCCACTTCTCCGTATTACAGCGCCCAGCTTGAACATCCTCTGGGCTGAGCCCCTGTGCCTGCAAATACTCAGTGCCTCGGGCGCGAATTTTATGAAATTGCGTATGATGCTCCCTGAACTTCAAATTTAAAACCTTTTGGTAGACTTCAAGTATTTCTAGGCAACGTATTGGCCCAATTCCACATTGCCTAACAAACCAAGATTCAAACCGTCCGTGGATGCCTTCAATAAGTTTGCGGGTTTGATAAGGGTAGCCTGATCCTCGGACTGTCTCAGTCTGTGTTCTTATCTGGCTTGTGATCTCAGAAAAATCGGATGAGTCAGACATTGCGGTAAACCCACAAAGAAACGCACGTGTTCGATTGAGCTCTTCGAGGGTGTCAATGAGTTGCTGAATCTCTCCGTCGTGTCGACTGCCTTCATTTTTACCAAAATGCGGAAACAGATAGAACGCTGCCAATTCAAACAATGCAGGCGTCATTCCATCTTCTTGTTCAGTCCAGTGGCGGCTGGTTTTAAATAGCTTCGAGGAGTATAAAGCCAAAAATGCGTAACGAGCATCAATATTCTGAATCAATCCCTCTAGCTTTTTTAGCGTAGCATCATGATCCACTTGAATCGACTTTATGACTTCAGTGGGGTTAGTCATTTATTCGGAACTCAACAATTTTGGAAGAAGTAGGTCGCGGGTTTTGCGGAGGTTGTCATTTTTACATGCGAGTGTTTGAATCTGTAAATTCAGTTTCTTCCCGAATCTATCGTAATCTTTGATTAGAGATTCTGGAGGTGATAAAACGGGGTGGGACTTCAGGAGTGGCCCTGTCCAACTAGGGAAAGTTGAGCCATTGGTCATCGCTAGCAGGGTTCGTAACTGATCTTTAAAAAGATAATCAATGAATGACTGATACATAGATGACAGCGAGCAGACACCACGCCCAAGGCAATATACCCCATTACTCTTAACATGCTTGCCGGTTGTCGAGCCACGGACACACACGATTAGGTCATTATTCTTACAGAGCTTAGTTGGCGCAGTCGTCCACTTGATTGCTTTAGTGAATCTATCTCCAAACTCGACGGGACCGTTTACTAGTGCCGTGCCAAGACCTTGGTCGTTGTAGGTATTTCCTTTGGGGGATAGGCCCATCGTTAAATTAGCAATTTCACTTAATTTTTTTACCTCCCAGCCTTCGGGGATCTTGCCGAGTTCGGAGTCGATGAATTTGGCTTTCTCATGTCCCGGGAAGCGGAAGTGGACGAACCATTCACGATAGAGGGATTGCGCCATCTCCTCCAGAATCGCAATCCGCCGCAGGTTGTTTTCGATCAGGTCGTCGTAAGCCGAGAGGATGCCTGCGATCTTCTTTTGAGTGGGGAGGTCGGGGAGCGGGATTTTTAGACTTTTTAATAACCCAATAGTGAGAAATTTAGTTGCAGCCCCAGTTGATATATCACGTAGGTGGTTCAGTAGTGGGCGCAGTGCAAAATACAGAAATCGTGTCTGAAGCTTAGTCTCATCTATTGTGCGTATGACGTAAGTCCTCTGATATGCATCAAACTTCCCTTTGAAATACTTTAGAGGAAAGATACCAGCAGCATTGTTACCTGCGAGTAGAACAACTTCGTCATCAAAACTGTAAGTATTTGTTTGAAATGTCTCTCGTGAACAGGTGAAGAATGGATACTTACCATTTTCTACTGCCGCATTCGAATCCAGTTTTCCCGTTTTGAAGATTGCAAGTTCACCTAGTTCTATCTGCCGAAATTGCGTAATCATGTGTTTTCCAAAATCTCCGCTGCGCTTTGAGATATGCGATCTTCCAGTTCACTCGCTTCGGCATTCAGCACGACGAGCTCTTCGTTCAGGGCTTCAAACTGTTCTTTGAAATCTTCGTCGCTGAGATCTTCGCCTTTGGCAGCGCCGACATAGCGCCCTGGGTTAAGTGACCAACCCTGAGCTTCGATCTCGGCACGAGTGGCGACTTTGCAAAGACCGGCAGTATCGGAATAAGCTAGCGACTCACCAAAGACCTCCTTCAGCTTCGCTTCTGAGCCGTGCTGCAGTTCAGCTTCAGTGCCCCGGTAGAGGCGGACGATATTGGCGATGAATTCTGATTGAGCGGGTGTAAAATCACGGTGGGACCGGTCAATCTGCCTAAAAATATACTGGGCATTAATGAAAAGGACTTGGTCTTCACGTTCAGTGCCGACCTTGCTCTTATCAAAGAACCAGAGGGCGCAGGGTAAGGTAACCGTATAGAAGAAGTTGGGGCCAATGGCCACCATCACATCGACGGCACCAGATTCGATAATTTTCTGTCGAATGTCTTGCTCAGAACTCCGGGCGTCGGACGCCGAGTTGGCCATGACAAATCCGGCGCGGCCTTTGTCATTGAGTGCGGCATGAAATTGCTGAATCCAGAGGTAGTTGGCATTGTCCGTCTTCGGGAGTCCGAAGGGATAGCGCGGATCGTCGACCAGTCGCTCTTTATCCACCTTGCTCACGTTGAACGGTGGATTGGCTAGCACGAAGTCGAAGCGACCGGGGCAATCGTGGAGATCCTCATAGAAGGTGTTCCCTTGCTTGATCTCTCCAGTGAGTCCATGGACGGCTAGGTTGAGCCGTGCTAAACGCCCCGTCTCGGTGACACGTTCTTGACCATAGACCGAGATCTCGGCGGTCGGGTTCTTGTGGTGGTTTTCCACGAAGCGGGCGGATTGCACAAACATACCACCTGAGCCACAAGCCGGGTCCAAGATGCGACCATGGTAAGGCTCTAGGATATCGACGATCAATTTGACCAATGAGGTCGGCGTATAGAATTCGCCGCCTTTTTGACCTTCCGACATGGCAAACTTACCCAGGAAGTATTCGTAGATCAGTCCAAAGGTATCACCGCCTTGATCCATGGGTATGGACTTCATGTCCTTGAGCAGCTGGGTGAGGGTGGTGTTCTCTAGTATGTGGTAGCTCTTTGGGAGCACGTCCGCGAGGTCGGTATTCTCCTTCTCAATCGCCCGCATGGCGTCGTTGACCGTCTCGCCGACTGCAGCGCCTTCGGGGAGATTCAGCAGCGCGTCGAAGCGAGCTGTTTCCGGAAGGTAGACCACTCCCGCCGCATGGTAATCGGTCGGTCCGACCTTACGCCGCGAGCCCGGCTTTGGTTTGATTTCTGCCTCGACCGCCGCAAAGCGCACATCCGCAAAGCGCAGGAAAATCAGTCCCAAGACGACAGGTGAGTATTCCGCAGGTTTGAGTGCTGCATCCGCCCAAAGGCGATTCGCGGAGTCCCAGAGTTTAGCTTCCAGTTGAGAGTTAGACGCTTCAGCGTCCGCAGGTTCGTTCCAAATCATAAATAAAGTGTGTTTCTACGGCTCTTTTCTTAACCAATTACAGGCTGACGTATAGATATTTTCCAAAGCGATTTCCTGGTCGGCTGTCCGGTCGTGTCCGTTGCCTTCCATCTCCTCGATGGTTTCTAGGATTTCCTCTGCTGTAACAAGAGCCTTTGTTGCCCAAGTTTCTGCATCATTCGGCAAATGTTGCTCGCGACAGAGATCGAGGATCTCGTCTAGTTCATCGGTGGGGTCGTCGTCAGGCATATTCTAAGCGAGTTTCTGAAATCAACCGAACAGCTTCTTTTTCGTGGGGTCTCTCTTAAGCCCCTTAAACACTGTGACTGCCAGTGTTGATCAATGGTGCGGGTAGACGGAATCGAACCGACGACCTCTGCGTGGAAGGCAGATGTTTTACCTCTAAACTATACCCGCATCGATTGAAGCGCGTAAAATGGCGTGATCCTAGCGGGTCGGTCAAGACAGGAATTGGGGAAATTTGGGTTAGGGAGGTAAGGGGATAGAGGTGAGAGGATGGGGGGAGAGGTGGCGATGCCGCGATCGCAAAGTGTTTTATGCGGCGGAGTTCGGGGGTGTGGTGTGCATTTTCGACTTCCATTCAGTGCGTAAGCCTACATTAAGGTTGCTCTGGGATATAACCGTTTAATTCGACACACATTGTAACATGATACGCACACTTGGACGCTCGGCTTTGACCGTGGTTTTTGAGCTTGGGGAGATGAGTCTCTTTGGCTTGGGGGCTTTGCGTGGCTTTGTGGGGCAGCGGCATCGCTTGGCTAAGCTGATCTTGGCGATCCATGAAATTGGTGTGCGTTGTCTGCCGATTGTGCTGACGGTGGGCTTGTTTACTGGTTTGGTGATGGGCTTGCAGCTGTATTATACATTGGTGAAATTTGGCGCGGAGTCGGCGTTGGGCACTGCAGTGGCGCTCTCTTTGATACGTGAGTTGGGTCCTGTGCTCACTGCTTTGATGGTGGTGGGGCAAGCGGGTTCTGCGATGTCGTCGGAGTTAGGAATTCAGCGAAACGACGAGCAAATCGATGCCTTGCAAACCATGAGCATCGACCCGAAGGGATATTTGGTCGGGCCTCGCTTGGTGGCAGCGGTGCTGTGTTTTCCGATTTTGACTGCTATTTTTGATTTGATCGGGATCTTTGGTGGTTATCTGACTGGCTCGGTTCTTCTCAATGTGGATGCGGGCGTGTATTGGAACCGTGTCTATGAAAGTGTTACTTTTGGCGATGTTCGTGGTGGGTTTATCAAGGCGCTGGTCTTTGGTCTGCTGACGATTTCTATTTGCGCGTATCGTGGATTTAATACGCACCGCAAGGCATCGTTCCCTGGTGTCCGTGGTGTGAGTGAATCCGCCACAAGAGCGGTGGTATGGTCCAGTGTGGGCGTGCTGGCTGCCGATTATTTAATCACTTCATTTCTACTGTAATGGACGACGTATTTTTAAAAATCCGTGGTTTGAAGAAGCACTTCGGAGAGAACCGTGTCTTGGATGGTATCGATCTGGATGTAGCGCGTGCGTCGGTGACGACTATCATCGGTAAGAGTGGTATCGGTAAATCGGTGTTGTTGAAATGTATCGCGAATCTACTGGCTCCCGATGCTGGTGTGATTGAGTTGGATGGTAAAGCAATCGCACAGACTCGCCGTGGAGGGGATGCGGGGGTGACCTTCAGCTACATGTTTCAGAACAATGCCTTGTTTGATTCGATGACTGCTGCGGAGAATGTGGCGCTGCCTTTACTGGAGGCGACGAGCCTAAATCGTGCTGAAATCAAAGCTCAGGTAGATGCGATGTTGGCACATCTTGAGTTGACGGATTCGGCGGCTCGTTATCCGGGTGAGCTCTCGGGGGGGATGAAGAAGCGCGTCGCCTTGGCTCGTGCCTTGATCACTAAACCACAAGTCGTGCTGTTTGATGAGCCGACAACGGGTCTAGATCCTGAGCGCAAGTTTGGTGTGTTTGAGATGATTGCTGATTACCGAGCGCGCTTCGACTTTACAGCTTTGTTGGTCAGCCATGACATTCCCGAGGTGTTTGAGATTAGCGACAAAGTGGCTTGGTTGGATGAAGGCATCATTAAGTTTTTTGGACCATCCTCTGAGTTGAATGCGGATGCTGAGTCGGCATTGGCTGGTTTTTTAAACAAGGCAAATTATGGGCGAAAGTCGAAAGTTTAGTGAGAGAGGAGAATACCTATGAATAATCGAAAGATAGAATTTTTAGTCGGCTGTTTTGTATTAGCTGGTTTAGCAGCGGTGCTCTACTTGGCGATACAAGTCGGCAGTGCACGTTTTTTTGGCAGTGATAGCTACGAATTGGAGGCGCGTTTTAGTAGCACGAGTGGTGTGAATCCAGGCAGTCGAATCGAGATTGCTGGAGTGCGAGTCGGCACAGTGAAGGACATCGTTTTGAATGAAAACTTCTTTTCCATCGTGACCTTAGAACTACCCAATTGGTTGGAACTTGATGATGATACCATTGCATCGGTGAAGACTGCTGGCTTGATCGGAGACCGTTATATTAACCTATCTCCTGGTGGCTCTGGCTTTCCATTAGAGCCCAGTGACATGATTGTGGACACCGAAGCGGCGCTCGATATTGAGGGATTGATTAGTCGCTTTGCGCTCGGAGGTATTGACGAAAAGGAAGAATAGCTTTCAGATGACTAGTAAATGAAACGTCTTTTTACAGTTTTTATCGTATCAATCATTGGCTTATCCAGTGTGTTGAGTGCTGCGCCTAAGCCAGAAGTGAAACTTCAACAAACCGTGTTCTCTGCGTTGGAGATTGTTTACGGTGATTGCTGCGTGGAAACATCGCATGAGCACAAGCAGGCAAAAGTGCGTGAGTTGATTGAGTCTAATTATGATACGACCGTTTTGATTCGTCGTGCGATTGGTCGTAATTGGAAATTGATGAATGAGGACGAGCAGGCTCGTGTGTTGGATCTCGTTCAACAACTCGTTGTGAAAGCCTATGTGAAGGGGATGGAAGGTAAAGCGCGCCCCGAGATTACGTTTGATAAAGCGATTTCAGTTTCCAGTAAACGTTTGGAAGTGCCGTCAAAGGTCGAGTTTGATGGTAAGACGATCTATGTGCTGTATCGTATGGGTCTAATGGAAACAGGCTGGCAACTTTTCGATATTGTGCCAGAAGGTGTGAGTGTGGTATCGAATTACCGCCAACAATTTGATGATCACTTCCGCGATGGGAACGGAGCGGAATTGATTACAAAACTTGAAGAACTTCTACAGAAAGATGACCTTGATGAAAATATTGAACTCTAATCTCCCATTTTACGCATTGCTAGCAGGTGTCTTTAGTTTCAGCGCAGTTCCAGTAATTGCGAATGACGAAGCCGACCTTTATGGTGACGATATTGCTGCGGGTATCTCTGTGGATGATCCACTGGAGGCGATCAACCGTGTGACTTTTGATCTGAACGATTTCGTTTACCTGAACCTCTTCGAGCCGGTTGCTGATGGTTATGCTGCGATCACTCCAGATCCAGTTGAGGAAGGCGCGAGTAACTTCTTTAACAATTTAAAGTATCCTGTCCGCCTCGCGGGTAATTTACTGCAAGGTCGTTTTGATGGTGCATGGGTCGAAACCGGTCGTTTCGCAATCAACACGACCGTTGGCATCGTGGGTATCTTTACACCTGCGGATTCAGTCGAAGGTTTTGAGCCGATTGCTTCTGAAGATGTGGGTCAAGCGCTGGGTGCTTGGGGCGTGAGTGAAGGGCCATATTTGGTGCTTCCGCTGCTCGGGCCGTCAAACCTCCGCGACCTACTTGGTTTTGTCGGTGACCGCGCGGTGAACCCTCTTAAGGAGCCATTCGCAGCAAACGAGAGCTGGAACTGGGAGTGGAAGCTCGCGCTTGCGGGCTCTGAAATTATTGCCAACAGCCCATCTATGATCGAGCGCTACAAGCAGCTCAAAGGCAATTCGATCGACCCATACGGTGCGATGAAGAATGGTTACACTCAGTATCGCAAATCAGCGATTGCCGAGTAAGTTTCGAGGCTACTAATTTTTTTCAAAAGGGCGGCCTGCTGGTTGCCCTTTTTTGTGTCTGCCTAAGCAGATGTGGGGTCAGGCATGAGTGCCAATCCTAGATTAATCTGCGACCGGTTCGAGTCCGAGTTGCTTTCGTTGGTTTGCATCCTCTGGTTTATTCTGGGACCAATAGTCGCTGTTCATGATGCGATCTTTGAGCACTGCGGTGGTGGTGCCTTGAGCGTCGGTTTCGGTCCACTTTGTGATGATGTGAGGGAACTTGCTCTTAAAGTGGATTGTGAGTGTTCGCTCTAGGCTTGTATAATAAATGCTGTAGATGCGCTCTTGGTTTTTCTCGGTGACTGAGCCGACTGCTGCTGTGGCTTCGATGGCGATGTGTGCGAAGCGTGTGTAAAGTGCTCCAGGCACACATTCAAATTTACCAATGGGTAGTTTTGTCGGTTCCAGTCGCACGAGGAGCCAGAGCTCGTCTTCGAGCCATGCTTCTTGGAGTGTGAAATTTTGGTCGGCTTGACTTTGAAAGTAGGAGCGCAGTTCGACGTCCCAGCCTGTCTTTGTTCGGTTGATTTGTTGGAAGGCTTGCCCGCACCAGTCTTGCACGGAGGTGTTCGTCTTGAGTGCGTGTGGGTAGCGGTCGAGCTCGATGGGGAGGAAGGTGCTCGTCATCGTGCGGTAGCTGTAGAGCCCCGTATTGAAAGTGCGTAGGGCATTGAGCTTGAGCACGTCGGTGGAATTGCCGTTGCCGAATTCATGCTTTACCTGTTCGTTGATTAGAAACGGCTCGGTGACGAAGATAAACTCCGCATGGCCGGGGTGTTGCTCGCCGTAGCGAGACTGTGATAGCTCATAGCGATTGATCTCTGCACCGCTGAACCAGAAGTCGCGCAAGGTCTTTTCATCTGCGGCATTGGCTACGCAGAGACCAATGAGTAAGCCAAAGAATTGTCGTTTCATATTTTGAAGTTAGTGGGCTTTTGGGGTAGGAGCAAGTGAGGGCTGATTATTAAAAAGAATGCTTTTGCTCTACGCGCAATTTCTCTTATCTTCGCTCGTCCATGCAAATCACCGCTGAAGATCTCGAACTGATTGAAAAATACAATCGCCCTGGGCCTCGCTACACGAGTTACCCACCTGCGAATCATTTTCGTGATTATGCGAACCCAGCGCCTTTGCTGGGCTCGGTTGAGGAGGGTGATGCGCCGCTTTCGTTGTATTTCCACCTGCCGTTTTGCGAAACGCTTTGCTGGTTCTGTGGCTGTCATACCATTACGACCCTCGATCATGATCGTGGTCATGAGTATTTGGATTTGTTGGAGCAGGAGCTCGAGCTCTTTGCCCGGCATGTGCCCGCAGGGCGCAAAGCTGCGCAATTACACTTTGGTGGAGGCACGCCAAATTTCTTTCGCCCCGAGCAGATTGACCGCTTGGCAGCTCTGATTGATCGTCATTTTACGTTTTTGGACGATGCCGAAAAATCGGTGGAATTGGATCCGCGTCGATTGACCAAAGAGCATGTTCAGGCCTTTGCTCGAATGGGTATCACGCGTGCGTCGTTTGGTGTGCAGGATTGTAATGAAGAGGTGCAAAAAGCGATTCACCGCATTCAGCCGCAGTCCATGAACATCGAAGCCATGCAGACATTGCGCGAAAACGGTTTTGAATCGGTCAATTTAGATTTGATCTACGGCCTGCCGAAGCAATCGCCTGAGAGTTTCTCTGAAACATTGGAGCAAGTGCTTACGTTGAAACCGGATCGCTTCGCAATTTTCAACTACGCGCACGTGCCATGGATGAAGCCTGCGCAGAAACTGTTGGAGCGTCATGGGTTACCCAGTGCAGAAACTAAGATGGAACTCCTGCGTCTGTGCATTGAACGTCTCACTGCTGAGGGTTATGTCTATATTGGCATGGATCACTTTGCGTTGCCAACCGACGAGTTAGTTCACGCGCAGCGCGAGCAGACGCTACAGCGTAATTTTCAAGGTTACAGCACGCGAGCAGGTGTGGAGATTTGTGGCTTTGGTATTTCGAGTATCTCGCAAGGGGCGGTTGGTTTTCGCCAGAACGTGAAAGACCTTGAAACTTATCGCGCGCGTTTGGCGAAGGGTGAGTTGCCGATCACCAAGGGCTACGAATTCACTGAAGAAGATAAGCTGCGCGGTGACATTATCATGCGCCTCATGTGTGATTTATCTCTGGATTTTGGTGCCATGGGCGAGAAGTGGGAGATTGATTTCCGCGAGCACTTTGCCGCAGCCATCGAGCAATTGCATGAGCCTGCCGCTGACGGATTGATTGTTTGGACGGATCGCGGCTTTGCCGTGACCGAACGCGGGCGCCTGTTTGTGCGTAATTTAGCCATGTGCTTCGACGCTTACTTGGAGCCAGCAACCGAAGGGCGCTACTCGAAGACGGTGTAGTTTTTTGGGGGAGCGTTGGGCTCCGTCCCGACATTGCGTCAGAGTTCGCGGTATCGTTGATTCAGTGTCCGAACGGAGCCTGCTCTTTACCCATGAATTTTTAAAGTGTTTCCGCATCCTCTATTTGTGATGTCCGCGCTTGCGCGGGCCTACGTGTGGTATTTAAAGAGCAGTGCTAGACCGTGTAACTTGCCTTCCGTAGCGCGAGCAAGCTCGCACACTACTATAGCAAGTAGCGTTTCATCAGAAATTAGACATGGGTAAAGAACAGGACGGAGCCAGACGCTCCCATTTATTGAATTTCGAGACAGGCTCCGCTTGTGGACGCTCCTGGTTTGTTGTTTCGTTGCCGCAACCTTGGATGACGCGCAAGCACACCTCACGATGTGAGCGAATTTAAACGAACTCACGGTTTTCATTGCAATTCTGCTATAAGGAAATTAACTCCGCCGCTTTCCTATGAAAATACTAGTCGCAGACCGCATTTCTCCCATTGGTGTCGAATTGTTCAAAGCCGAAGATGGTTTTGAAGTTATTGAAGCTTATGGTTCCTCTCCAGAGCAGATCCTTGAGCTCGTCAAGGACGTCGATGCCATCGCGTTGCGCTCCGACACTAGCGTGACCGCAGACGTCGTTGCGGCTGCACCCAACTTGAAGGTCGTCGGCCGTGCGGGTGTGGGTGTGGACAACATCGATATCGAAGCCTGCACCGACCGCGGTGTGATCGTTATGAATACGCCGACTGGTAACACTTTGGCGACTGCTGAGCTTACGTTCACTCACATGCTGGCTGGCACACGTCCAATCGTGCAAGCCTCTGCGAGCATGACTGCAGGCCGCTGGGATCGTAAACTTTACACGGGTTCTGAGTTGAATGGTAAGACACTCGGTATTCTTGGTATGGGCCGCATCGGCGCTGAAGTCGCGAAGCGCGCACAAGCGTTCAACATGGATGTGCTCGGCTATGACCCTTATTTGACTGAGTCCCGCGCAAAGACACTGGGGGTGAAGCAATCGACTCTCGATGAAGTGATCGAAAATGCGGACTACATCACCGTGCACATGCCGTTGACAAAGGACACCAAGCACATGCTCGACGCAGATGCATTTGGTCGCATGAAGGACGGCGTTCGCGTTTTCAATTGCGCACGTGGTGGTATCATCGACGAAACGGCGCTCATTGAAGCACTCAACTCAGGCAAGGTCGCTGCCGCAGGTCTCGACGTTTACGAAGACGAGCCACCTCCAGCTGACAGTCCACTACGTAGCATCGACACATTGGTGCTCACGCCGCACCTCGGTGCATCGACTCAAGAAGCTCAAGAAAACGTCGGTATCGACGTCGCGAAGCAAATGATCGAAGCCCTCAAGGGTGAAATGGTGCGTAATGCACTCAACATGCCATCGCTTGATCCGAAGGTTCTCGAGCAACTCGCTCCTTACATGACGCTTGGTGAAAAGCTTGGCACATTCTCTCAGCAGCTCGCTCCAGAGGGTGTTGAAAAGATCACAATCCGCTACTTCGGTAAGATTACAGAGCTCGATACATTGCCACTCACTTATGCGATCCAGCGCGGCTACCTACGCGAGATCTCTGAGAATGTGAACGACGTGAATGCACCGAAGAAGGTGGCGCGTCTTGGCATCGAGACCGAGCAAGTAAAGAGCTCTGCACACGCTGAATTTACTGAACTGGTAGAAGTTCAAGTCACTTGTAAGGGGGGCAAAACACGCACAATCGGCGGCACACTCGTTGGTAAAAACCAAAACCCACGTATCGTTACTATCGACGGACATGGTGTTGAGGTGAATACCGATGCCACACTCCTCGTTCTTAAGAACAAGGATGTGCCAGGTATCGTCGGTTTTATCGGTGTGACACTCGGTGAGGATAAGGTAAACATCGCCAACATGTCGCTCAGCCGCGACCAAGGTGAAGGGTTTGCTGTTTCTGTATTCGAACTCGATAGTGCTCCTTCTGAAGCGTGTGCGAAGAAGATTACTGAAAATCCAGCGATCGAGAAGTATCGAGTGATCAAACTTTAAAAAGAATTTAGGAGGTAGGCGCTAGAAGTTAGGCACTGACTTTTAGCCCTGCCTCCTTTTTTGTGTCTACGTGTCAGCTACAAACATCATTCTCGTTTCGGTCGTCGGTTACTTTATAGGAGCCATTAGTTTTGCGGTGCTCATTGCGAAGAGTAAGGGCGTCGATATCTTCAAAGAAGGTAGCGGGAATCCGGGCGCGACGAATGTGAAGCGCGTGCTCGGCTCGAAGTGCGGCAATACGGTTTTCGCGCTCGATGCTTTGAAGGGCTTAGTCGCTGCAGGTTGGCCGCGTTTGGTCTTTGAGGGTGACTTAGGATTGAAGCTCGCTGTGCTGGGCTTGATCGCTGCGATTATAGGTCACAGTTTTTCGATCTTTTTGAAATTTCGCGGCGGCAAAGGTGTCGCCAGCACCATTGGCGGTCTTGTTGCGATTATGCCGTTGGTGTTGTTGATTGGATTATTGGTTTGGGTGATTTGCTTCTACTCGACCAAGATCGTTGCATTGGCATCGATTTTATTTGGGGCCACACTTCCAATTGCTGGCTTTCTCTTATTTGATACTTCCGATCCGAGGTTTATTCTGGGCTTAGTCTTGGGTGCGTTGATTGTGGTGCGTCACCGATCGAACATCACTCGTATGTTTGCGGGTATGGAGAATAGCTTTAAAAAATAGGCTTCGAGGCGGACCTTGGATCGCCACTTTACTTTAAGCTCTCCTCCTTGCTAAGCATATCCTTATACACATTTTGTATGGGTAAATTTACGCGAGTAAGTCTGATGATTGAGATATGTTCTGGTGTAGAACGCGGTTCTTTGCTCAGCAAAGGCCGTGTTGAGCCCTTCCGAACCCCATAACGCGCCCTCTTTGAGAGGCACGTGCTACAATCCATTGAATTTGGAATTACTGACTGTAAGCGCATCGAGCGTGTCGCGGATTAGCCGAAGTCTACTCTTGAAGTTTTTGGCATCTTATATGTGGTGGCGGCTTCATTTTTATTTAAAGCATGTCTGAAAAACGCACCATTCGTATCGGACTTCTTGGATTCGGCGTCGTCGGCCAAGGGGTTTGGAAAAACATCGAGAACAATCGCCAAGCGCTTGAATTGCGCTTGGGCGCGCAGCTCGATATCACCGAAGTGGTGGTTAAGAACCTTTCACGTGAGCGTGATGTCGAGGTGCCTGCAGAGCGCTACTCCGATGATCCTGCTCGTGTCATTGAGAATCCAGACATTGATATCGTTTGCGAGCTTATGGGTGGCACTGGTGAGGCGTTGGAGCACACCCGACGCGCTTTAGAGCTTGGTAAGATCGTGGTCACTGCGAATAAGGCTTTGATTTGTGAGCATGGCGAGGAACTCTTCGCAATCGCACGCCGCACGGGTGGTCATTACTTCTACGAAGCCTCGGTTGCGGGTGGTATTCCGATTATCAAAACGATCCGTGAAGCACTGGTCGCTAATCGCTTTAAGTTGATATTCGGTATTTTGAACGGCACTTCAAATTACATCCTCACACGCATGGAGCGTGAGGGGCTGAGCTTTGACGAAACGCTCGGTGATGCGCGTAAGCTCGGTTATGTGGAAGCAGACGAGGCGCTTGACCTGGATGGTATTGATGCAGCGCACAAAGCGGTCATCCTGGCATACCTCGCTCACGGCAAGTGGGTGAAGCTTAACGAGATCATTTGTGAAGGTATTCGTGACGTATCTGGTGAGGACATTACGATTGCGGGGCAGTTGGGTTACAAAGTGAAGCTGCTTGCGGTGATTGCACGTGATTTCGAGGCGGAAAAGCTATCGGTCCGCCTACATCCAGCATTGATCTCAAAAAAGGAAGTGATTGCGGGGGTCGATGAAGTTTACAACGGCGTCAGTGTGACTGGTGATGTGGTGGGCACGACGGTCCTGATTGGTCGCGGTGCGGGTCAGGATGCGACTTCGAGCTCGGTGATCAGCGATATTGCCGATGCGGTCTTCATGCTGCAAGGTGCACCTGCTCCATTTATTTCTGAAGAAGATGAGGCGGTTTACAACCGTCTCGCAGCAGGCCTTGAGCTGGCAGATGCCAGCGATCTCCAGGGGCGCTACTACTTGCGCATACATGTGAAGGATCAAGAGGGCGTCTTAGCTAAGATCTCTAATATTCTTGCCGAGCACCATATCAGTTTCGCAACTGTAAATCAGAAAGAGTTAGACGATGGTTCTGCACTGATCATGGTGACGACTCATAAGAGTAACGAACTCTCGATTGCTGCGGCGAAGGCGGCGTTGGCAAAAGAGCCGGTGGTGCTGGGTAAGCCGGTCAGTCTTCGCATTTTTGATCCTGAAGCGGTTTAGTATCTTCTTCATCTCTTGAACAATACAGAAAATAGGGTTGACGACTGTCGTTTCGGCTCCATGTTTCTGCCTCTTTTCCAATAATCTGAATTTCTATTTTCTATGTCTATCGAAGTAAAAGTCCGTAAAGGTGAGCCCATGGAACGTGCGCTCCGCCGTCTTAAGAAGCGCCTCGACCGTGAGGGTGTCATCCATCAAGTGCGCGCGAAGCGTTATTTTGTGAAGCCAGCACAAGAGAAGCGCCGTAAGAAGAAGGAGCTTGATTTTAATAACATGCTCCGCGTTCGTTACTCGAATATGTAATTTTTACACGCGAGTCCCTTTTGGGTGCTTGCGCTATAAATCCCGGCTCCGCAATCTGCGTGCCGGGATTTTTTATACCTATCGTCTAATGTCTGATATTTTTGACCGTCTTTCACTGTCTAGCTGCTGGTGCTCATCGCGCCATTCGGATGGCTATGAAATGGTTCAAGAGATGGTGGATCTAGGCTTTAAGCGTATGGAACTCAGTCATGGGATCCGGATCTCCTTGGTCCCTGGGATATTGAAGGCGGTTGAGGAAAACTTAATTGAGGTCTCATCGGTGCATAACTTTTGCCCATTGCCGAATGTGACGCAGTCGGCCGCTCCCAATTTATTTCAGCCCTCCGCTCGCGATCAGCGGGAGATTGATTTGTGGAAACGCTACACTGAGCAAACGCTGGACTTTGCGGTGCAAGTGGGCGCGGCCAACGTCGTCATGCATTCGGGTAGCACGTGGTATTTCTTTGAAGGACCCGAAGTTAAATTAGAAAAGTGGCTCGACGATTCGGAGCTCAAGGCCTGTGACTTCAGAGGTAATAAAGATTTTGAGAAGCGCCGTGATCGGGCGATGCAGCGTATCCGAAAGGCCTCTAGGGATGCGATGAAGCGGATCAACCGTAGCTATGCCTATATTCTTCCATTTGCAAAAGAGCGTGGTTTGACGCTCTGCTTAGAAAACCGAGAAGGCCTTGAGGAGATGCCGATTGATAAGGAGTATTCGGAGTTTTTAAAGGCTTTGCCCGAGCCTGAGCATGTCGGTTACTGGCATGATACCGGGCACGCGGAGATCAAGCATCAGTTTGGTTTGATCGATCATCGTGAGCACTTGGAGTCGATGGCGGATCGTTTAGTGGGGTTTCATCTGCACGATGTTTCTGAAGTGGGACGTGACCACCAAGTTCCGGGCTCTGGCGTGATTGATTTTAAGATGATCTCTGAGTTTGTTCGCCCAGAGCATACCTTAGTTTTGGAGCTCAGCCCCAGATTGACGGTGGATGAAGTAAAAGCCTCGAGGGATTACATCGGTAAGCTGCTGGGCTAGGCGCACCTGGTCTGTATCGTTGCATTTGAGTCTGCATTGTTAGCGGTGCCGCTAGATGCGCTCGTGATTATTGAGCTATTCGCACGGCGGGCGCGTCGAGTCGTGCCCCTGTGTTTACTGTATTGGTGTGTCAGTGTGACGCATTTCCACGGTGAGGTCTGTGTTTAGATTATTGGTGTGACGATATGTCTCTTTTTGGGCTTTGACGCTTTCGTTTAAGTCATTGATTATTAGGAATTAATGCGATCCTACTGGGTTGGCATTCACTTTGCATTACTAGAAAGTGAACAAAATCTAAACAGAAAGGAAACATACTATGAAACTCATACGCTACGAATATCCACAATCCCTCGGTAACTCAGCTCTGGATTCCTTTTTAGGGTCTTCGGCACAGGCACGCTTTGGGGCTCTCTTTGAAGACTTCTTTGGTGCAGCTCCGGCAGCAAGTCAGACTGCGGCTGATCTCTACGAGGACGAGCACAACTACTATGCGCGACTGGAGCTTCCAGGCGTGAAAAAGGCAGATATCGATCTCGAGCTCGAAAACGCGGTGCTGACAATGAGCAGCTCGCAAGCCGATGGGGCTCAGCAGTGCGCTTTTCAGCGATCGCTCTCTATTCCGGACGGGGTTGCGCTTGAGAAGGTCAACGCACGACACGAAGACGGCATTCTCACGGTCACTATGCCAAAAGAGGAAGCCCGTAAGCCACGACAAATCAAAGTTAAATAATATAATTCAACACAGAGAAAGGACTATTTATTATGAACAGCACAGAACTAGAAACTGTAAACAAACAAGAGCACTCCACCGAGGGAGTAGCCAAAGCGCGTAATTGGCGTCGCCCGCGCTATGATGTAGCCGAAAATGACGATGCATTCAGCGTCCGGGTGACACTGCCAGGCGTCAACCGCGAGGGCGTGGACCTATCGATAGAGGACGAAACGTTGACTATTGTCGGCACCCGCAGCTCGCAACTGCCCGATGGCTGGCGCCCACTACGCCGCGAGCTACCGACTGGTGATTATCGCCTGAGTCTTCGCCTAAATGTTGCGATCGATGAAGCAAAAGTCAGTGCGAAAGTCGCGGACGGTATCCTCGAGTTGACCCTGCCTAAAGCGGACGAAGTAAAGCCGCGTAAAATTCAAGTCAGCTAAGTTTTCATTAGGGTTGGTTAGTAGACGAAAGGCCGGTGCGAATGCATCGGCCTTTTTATTGCGAAGTCGTCCACTTAAGGGGAGCGCTGAGCTCATTGCCAAGCATCTTGGCAATGACAATTCTGATGGAGTGTCGGGACGGAGCCCGGCGCTCCCATTTAGTGAAACCTTCCTTAAAATCTGCTGCTTAGTGAAATCTGCTGTGAAACCGCACAAAATCTAGGTTTTCGCTTGCCTTGGCACCTCCGGCTGGTATCCCTCTCCGCTTTCCTATTCGTAAGGATAGAAATGAGGCGCTGCACACTGTGGCGTTTCGCTCAGTAAACTACACACAATAAAGAACCAAAAAGAAACGAAAGTTTCTCCCCGAGCTGCGAAGTTTTGGGCTTTGAAAATATATGAATACTACACCAAAAGATCTTCTCGATGCAGGCGTTCACTTCGGTCACCAGCTCCGCCGCTGGAATCCAAAGTCCAAGCCATACGTATTCGATAACCGCAACGGTATTTCAATCATCGACTTGGAGCAGACTCATGCGCTCCTTGAAAAGGCTTACGCTAAGATTGAAGAAGTCATCGCTTCCGGTAAGGACGTGCTTTTCATCGGCACAAAGAAGCAAGCACAAGAAATCGTTCGCGAAGCTGCGACTTCTTGCCAAATGCCATTCTGCGTAAACCGCTGGATGGGTGGTGGTCTCACTAACTTTACAACTATCAAGAGCTCACTCGCGAAATACCGCAAGTTCTTGAAAATGGATCAAGATGGCGAACTCGATAAGCTTCCCGGTAAGGAAGAAGCTGCGATCCGTCGTCAAATGAGCCGTATGAATCGCAACTTCGAAGGTATGCTCGAAGTGAACGAGTTGCCAGCAGCAGTTTTCGTAGTCGACACCAAGAATGAAGAAATCGCAGTGGCTGAAGCCAATCGCCTCGGCATTCCTGTGATCGGTCTTGTGGATACTAACTCTGACCCGACAGTTCTCGACTTCCCCATTCCTGGTAATGACGACGCGGTGAAGTCTATCCGTATCATCGTCGAGACGATTCTTGAAGCAGCACAAAACGGTCTATCTCAGCGTGAAGCTAAGAAGGTTCAAAAGAGCGCTGGCCCAATCGTTCGCGAGCAAGTATTCGAGCAACAAGAAGACGTCGAAGTGACACTTCCTGCTGGTTACGGTGAAGACGAAAAGCCTGCTGAAGCAGCAGCTCCTGCTCAAGAGGCACCTGCTGCTCCAGCTGCAGAGTCTACTGAAGAGAAGAAGTAATTCGCTTCTAAATTTATTTCACAAAAATACGCTATAAATAGAAACATGAGTGTTCAAATTAATGCT
>JABBCA010000019.1 GCA_018607135.1 Opitutales bacterium | reverse complement strand
GTTTTTTAGTCATTGGTTTGTCTGGGAAAACACGAATCCAAATCTTACCTGTTTTACCTAACGTTCGTGAAATAACACGACGTGCGGCCTCAATCTGATTACTCTTCACACGTGAAGGGGTTGTAGCTTTTAGTCCATAAGAACCAAAAGCGACAGTTACTCCACGAGTATCAGGGCGATTAAGTTTTTCTTCGCTTTTGCGGCCAATTTGCCACTTACGATGCTTTACTTTTTTAGGGAATAACATGTTAGAGCTTAGTTACGGCTGCGTCGCTGTCGATTGGCAGGTGCTTTCTCTCCGTTAGAGTTAGCACGTCGATCAGCAAAAACATCTCCTCGATAGATCCACACTTTAATACCAATTACACCGTAAGGTAGTGTGGCTCTAATTCGTGCGAAGTCGATGTCAGCGCGAAGGGTTTGTAGAGGGATTCGACCTTTTTTGACTTCTTCTTTTCGGGCCATATCAGTACCGCCTAGACGACCTGACATAGTGATACGAACACCTTGAACATCACGGTTTGCCATGACTTTCTCAGCAGTTTGCTTTAGTACTCGTCGAAACGGCATTCGCTTCTCAAGTCCTTCAGCTGCCATCTGACCAACGATACTAGCGCTAGTTTCTGGTGAACGTACTTCTTCGATATCAATTTTGATATCTGGCTTTTCTTCCAATTTTAGAGTGCGAAGTAGCATATCTACGTCTTTCTTAAGACGAGTAGCCCCTTCTCCACTACGACCGATAACAATACCAGGTCGTGAAGTTTTAATGATGATCCGGAAAACCTTTTCATCTCGCTCAATTTCTAGAGCGTCTACAGACATCCCCTTCAACTTCTGTTCTAGAAGTTTCCGTACCGCTGCGTCTGTACGTAAGTACTCGCGGAAACGTTTAGGGTCAGCTGCAAACCAACGACTGCGCCAATCACGATTGATGCCTAGACGTTGGATGTATGGATGTGCAACGTGAGTCATAATTATTATCCAAGTTCAACCGTAATGTGGCTGTTACGACGATTAATAGGTGAGGCTGATCCACGCGCTCGCGGCATAAACCGCTTGTACGTAGTACCTTTATCAACTGTTACTTTAGTAATGCTCAGGTGCTCGACATTTTTGCCGGCCTGTGATGCATTAGCAGCAGCTGATTTGATCACCTTAGCAAACGGACCTGATGCTCGTTTATCTACAAACTGTAGAGAAGCTAGGGCTTCGTTTACTTTCTTGCCTCGCACCAAATCCGCGATTAAACGAACTTTTCGTGGTGACTGGCGATAGTTTTTAAGGACTGCTTTCATACTATTCGTTTACAATTAAGCAGAAGCTTTAGCAGCTTTAGCTGCTGTGATTTCTGCCTCTTTCTTCTTCTGATCGAGTTCTTTCTGCATCTTACCTCCGTGGCGATGGAATTTCTTGGTTGGTGAAAATTCACCCAATCGATGACCTACCATCTCTTCAGATGGAGTTACTTCGATAAAATCCCGTCCGTTATGGACACCAAAGGTAAAACCTACCATTTCCGGAGAAATCATAGAGTCTCGAGACCAAGTTTTAATAACACCCGCATCGGCTGGCTTCTTGCCGTCGATTTTCTTGAGCAACTTGGCGTCCACGTATGGACCTTTGTATAGTGATCGTGACATATATCTACACAACTAGTAAAAATACCCAGGGACCCTAAGATCCATGTGTATGTATGGAAATATCGCTGTTATATTGAGTTAACGGCTCGTTATAACTATTCCCGGTTGTTACTATCTTGGCTGCCAGGCTTCGATAGTAGCGAGGTCTTGGAACGCGGCTATAGTACGTGAATTAGCCATTAATGTCAACGATTTTGGCGGTTATTTTCCCGTTCTATCCAAGTATCATATTGTCGGCAAATAGTACCAAACAGATCGTTTTCTTCACAAACATCAAACAGATCATCTATCGGTGTAACACTAGTTAATCTCCAAAAAGACTGACTCTCACAAACCTGCTTAAAATCAGCATCGAATTCAATTACTTCACATACTTCTTCTAAACGGGAGGCTAAATTCTTGGTATAGGAACTATAGGTTACGCCACCAAGAATCCCTTGCAAACAGGCAAATTTTAAATCCCCATCCTCAATTGAGCTACATAGACTTACGTAATAATTAATATCGGGATCTTCTACAGAACGAAAATCGTCATCCACAATGCTTACAACCGTCAATTCCCGACCTCCTTTTGATTCAATATGTTTATACGCAAAGTCTAAACGTTCCTCCAGAGTATAAAAATAGTGCTTAGTGTAGTTAGGAACCATGTCTACCCAACACCAGGGACGGTACATATCTCCTTGTTCCGTACAAAATGACACAACTTCTTCAGCCGAAGGATAATCAATATAATAATAATTATTATTTAAGGCAGTAGTCAGTGAGTTGTAAATACCAGTTGCACACCTTACGCTGGAATGTTCATCATCACTATAGAGGTTTTCACAAGTAGCTATACCAGCATCAGTCATCAGCTTGTAGTCTCCCCACAACTCAGCATCTAATGAATCAAAAATAGCATGTCCAATTCCATGTTTACAGGCAGAAACTGTCGGACCCACAATATGCCGGGAACCAAAGTTTGGGTTTTGGGCCAAGTCTGAACAGTAGTTTTTGGCAACATCAAGACCAGCGCTACTTTCCTGTTCAAAAGCGGACTCCACAAAGCCATGATAAAAACCATACCCGCAATATGAAGTCTCTGGTCGTGTAATAGTCTTCTTATCAAGCTTATATACTTCGTATGAGGCCCGCCCTACATAATGCATGATGTCGTGGCAATAACTATTGAAATTAGGTTCTGATTCATAAAACTCGACAAATTTATCTAAAGCGGTATCTATTCCATCCTCGTCAATTAGCTTTGCGAAATCTGTCTCCCAACAACTAGCTCGTGATGTACCAGAACGTAAATCTACGCAAGCTCGAGCAGCTGAACCAAACTCCCCGAGAACCGTAATCTTCCCAGTTAATTCAGCTTTTAGGTGATCATGAAAATCCCAAATACCAGGTTGATCGAAAACAAATTCCCAAGTTTCTCCCGGCAAGATGCCTCCTTTGGGATCAAATTCTGAATAAACACCATGAGTAGGATGAGCATCTGAAGCAGGCCAAATTTCTCGTGATGCTCTGGAGACAAAAGTTACCTGCTCACCTTGTCCAATAGTAATTTCACTAGGTTCAATATAGTCATCATAAATGTAGATCACATTTTTTTGCATCAACGCCCAAATCGACACTGAACCAACTACAGCAAACAGACCAATAACCATCAGTAACCATTTCATATATTGTCTACAGATTACACCAACCATGAATCTAAGACCAGCTAATCAC
>JABBCA010000070.1 GCA_018607135.1 Opitutales bacterium | reverse complement strand
ATCAAGCACTCAACAACACTCCACCCCGTCAATACAGTTTCTGGCCTCAGTGGTCGCATCGTAATCCTGCCCCTTGGTCTCCTTGGGGTGACGCCTTGAATTCTTGGCACAGTTGTAGGGCACGGCAGCTCCTATGGCAACTTCCTCCAATGGCTCAAGCGCGGCAAACTGCCCCGCATAGGGCCCCGATTGCAAGAGCTGAAAGGTTTTGTCACACACTGCGGTGCGCACGCCACGGTCGTAGCGATGCCCATCATCGTCCAGAACTGACTTGTAGGGCCCCTTATAGACAACTGCCTGATTTCTTTCAAAACACTGACCTTGCTTACCTTTGAAAGCCTGCACTGTCACCGAACGAAACTCGATCCCTTCAACCGTCTGCCAAGGCTCTGTCTCAAATTTCACCAGTTCGATACCATAAAATCCAGCAGTTTCAAACGCTTGCAAAAAAGCCTCTTCGCTCAATGCCCCGGAAATGCAACCACTCCACAAATGTGAATCTGCACGCATCGATTCAGGCACCGCTTCATCACTTACGATATCAGAGATCACCGCACGACCACCACGCTTTAACACCCTGAAGATCTCTTGAAACAGTTTCGGCTTTTGCTCTGGCTCGACCAAGTTCAGCACACAATTCGAAACCACCACATCGATTGAATCGTCCGCAACCAGCGGCTGCTTAATGCGCAGCTCCTCAGCTATTTCATCCAACTTTAAGAAATCATTCGCGTCAGCAACCGGCTGTTTACGCAATGCCTCGCCAAGCAAATCCAAATCAAGCGCCAAATCTTGAATCCGCCCTTTACGAAACTCAACGTTCTCAAAGCCCACACGCTCGGCAACAATTGGAGCATTCCGCGTTGCCACCTCCAGCATATCATCGGTCATGTCCACACCTATCACCTTACCAGAAGCGCCGACTACTTGAGACGCGATGAAGCAAATCTTACCTGTCCCAGAACCCAAGTCTAAGACCGTCTCCCCTTCCTTCAACCACTTCGATGGATCGCCACAGCCGTAGTCCTTCTCGATCACTTCCTCTGGGATAACCTTGAGATACTGCGGATCGTAATCGACAGGGCAGCAGAGCGCAGCTTCAGATTGCTTGGCCGCATCGGCGTAACGTTTCTCAACAGAAGATCGAGTATTCATGTGCTTAATAAGTAATGACTGGTGACTAGTGGCTAATATAAAAAACGAGGCGTGTAATCCAATTGGTGGGCAGCGCCCTCTCCTGAACTCATAAATGATCTAGCGGGCAAACCAGAGGCTGCATTTCAAATATGAAAATATGATAAAGTAAAATTCACAGTGACGATATCAATAGAAGCATCAAAGCAGAACTTTATTTCCCGCTTTTATAGTATTCATCATACAACTCATGACTGAGGGCTTCGGCAAACGGGCGAGATCGAAGCCGGGCGAGGCGATACCGGGACACGAGGCGCATCACCAAGCGAAAGCGCTGCAGCCAAGCACTTGCCTTCCAGCCCCGATGACTCACCGCACACGGCTGACCTAAAAAGGCAAAGCCTCCTGCTTCCCGCACTCGCCAGCTGGACTCAACATCCTCCATCAGTGGTTGCTTTGGCATCAAGTTACGCGTCACCGCAGTCTCGCGATGAAAAAACTGCGTCTGATCACCAAAAGCGGTCCGCGTAAACAGTGCACGCCCGTCATTGAGCAGTTCGATTGGTAGTAGCTCAGCTTGGTTATCTGCAAAACGTTGCCCAAAGCATCCCCCAATAATTGTAGGGTCTGCAGCAATCGCTCGCCTCAAGCATTCAAGTGAACTTGCCTCAAGGCGTGCATCCGCATGCAACACACAAACCCAATCAGAAGTGGCCGCCTCAACTCCCGCAGCAATCTGCTGCCCCCTGCCCGGAGGAGATACAAGACACTTCACCTCCAGCTTGCTCGCTTCAATCACTACGAGAGTGCCGTCAGTCGAACCCGCATCCACGCAAATCACTTCATTGGCTTGAAGCGACTGCCCTGCGACACTCGCCAAAGCAGTGGGCAACTGATCCGCAACATTCAAAGTCGGGATCACCACTGAAAGCGTAGGCGCATCGATTATCTGCCTTCGAGCGGGAAACAACACCCGCCCGCGCGTGCTCCACAACTCGTAAATCAATGATAGGAAAAAAGGCGCCCAAAACAGCCAACGCTGCCCCACACTCAAGCCCCAATCTGGATTCTTCCAAACAAAGAAATAAACCGAGCTGCTTACAGATAAGACCAGCCAAGGGAGGCTAGGCCGCAAACAAACAAACGGCAGAATCCATGCGATATACCAAAAATGCACTGTAGGTGAAAGGACGATCAACGCTCCCAATATCCAACGAATGTGCGAATCCACTGGAGATTGAGTGCGCTGATGCCAGCGCCAAAAAACGACACTCGCAAACAGCGCCAAAACGACGAGGGAACAGGCCCCTCTGGACAGCTCTAGCCCGTGCAACAATACATCGTAAACGGGTCCGTTGAAGCTACGCGTTCCACCAAATGCAAACAGCCCCTGCACCAGCGCACTCAGCGAATCCCAAAAGAATACAGCTGGCAGCAATAAAACCAACACGGAAAGTAACATGTAGGCGCTTAGCTTGGCGACCATCTCATTCCGAAGCCACCGAAAGCCACCACCAGCGAAAAAAGGAATCAGTGGCAAGGTGACCCACTTGATACCCGTCGCAAGCGAGGCGAAGACAACCGCCAAATAGTAACGCTTCTGATCATACGCCCACACCGCCCATACCAGCGAAGCAATCATCAGAACATCGAAGTGCCCTTCTCCTGCAAAAGAAAGTAAGACCACTGGGTTGAATGCATAAAGCCCAGCATACGCCTCCGACAAACCTCGCATACGTAAGATGGAAAGAATCCCCGCAATCACCAAGCAGTCAGCCAACACAAAAACCAATTTAAATGCGAGGGGATGATAGGCGACTGTGGCAAGCCCTGCGAATAACAACTCGGCCAAAGGTGGATACGCCGTCGGCTTATCTTTGTGATTCATGGCTTCCCAATACACATCGCGATACTCCACCAGCGATTCAGCATCCGCAGTCTGTGCATATGGGCTGACACCATCTGCAACTAACCGCCCTTCCCACAGGTAGCGATTTAAGTCGTCCGAAGGCCCAGTTGGCAATAAAGCTAGCCGCAACAACATAGCAGGTATCCAAATTCCACCTACAGCGAAACGCGCACCTTTGAAACGAGGCGTTAAAAGAACCAGTCCAATAGCAAAAACACCCAGAGCCGCAAACAGGACAATACGCCAAGCAGTTGCTGCATTAAAGACAGGCGCCACTAAGCTGTAAGTGAACGCGCATCCACAGGCGGCAAATAAAAGCGCGAGCCAGGCTTTAATACGTGCATTCATAGTCGCGACTAGCGTCCAGCACGTATTTGATGTGTAGCACGTGCTTCTATGCGCAGCATCGAGCGCGTCAGACAACCTGATCGGTCATTCTGCTCGGCCAAACGCGCTCCCTGCGGGAAGCACGTGCTACGATTTGACACAAATAAACCAAAAGGAAATACCACTACACCCGCGCCTCACGTAAACTTTTACTTCCAACCACTCCGAATCCTAGCGCATAAATCACGACAAAGGGAATCAACCCATACTGTTTAACGGAAAACAATACGGCAATCGTAAGCGCACAGTATACTGCCAATAGAACCTCAATTTGCGGCAACCAATGACGCTTCACTTTATAGTGCTTCACGCTCTGCCCTCCTGCTTTTGGAGTGCGCACAAAAGTGCTATCGTTTCCAAACAAACCCTCCAACACAGCCTTACCATTTGAGAGGCAAATACCAAAACCGACCACAAGTAGATACGGCAAGCGCAGCACACGCTCTTTCCAATCTTCTGGATGCCCGTAATATTGGCACACCACATAACCCAAACTCGGCCCTAGGGCAGCAGGCACCAACAGCGTTAAAAACAATGCCGATTGATAGAGGGCGATCCCCTCACGATGACTTAGAATAAGTGGCAACACTAACAGCGACAAAAATGCCATTTGTAGGTGCAAACTGTAATGTGTTAAATGAACCGTTGCTTGAATTTTTTCAAATACTGAGCATTTCGACTTCCACACGCGGGGCAACATCTTGCGTGCCGTCTGCATTGAGCCCTTTGCCCAGCGATATTGCTGACTTTTGAAGGCACTGTAAGTCGTGGGCAATTCCGCCGGCACTAAGAGGCTCGGCAAGTAATGAAAACGCCACCCCTTAAGCTGTGCGCGATAAGACAGATCAAGGTCTTCAGTAATGGTGTCATGCTCCCAATTGCCTGCATCTTCAATGGCGGCACGACGCCAAACACCAGCTGTGCCACAGAAATTCATAAACAACCCATTCCGATTTCGAGCGGTTTGCTCGACTACAAAATGCCCATCAATGCCCATCGCCTGAGCCTTCGTGAGCCAGGAATCATTTTGATTGATGTGATCCCAACGCGCCTGGACCAAGGCACAGCGATCATCATTCCACAGGTGCGGCAAGCTACGACGTAAAAAGTCATTTGGAGGTATAAAATCGCTATCGAAAATCGCTATAAATTCACCCTTACAAACAGCCATCCCCGCCTCTAAGGCGCCCGCTTTGTAGCCAATTCGATTCTCACGACGAAAGACCTCGACCCAATGCCCTTGCTCACAAAGCTCAGCGGCAACTTGATCGACCAACGCGCAAGTTTCATCATCTGAATCATCTAGTATTTGTATCTCATGCTTTGCCTGCGGGTAATCGATTGCAGCGACTGCCCGAATCACGCGTTCAGCAACATTGATTTCATTAAACAACGGAATCTGCGTCGTCACCACAGGCAAGCAATCCAAGCTATCGAAACGATCCTCATACGACTGTTCAGTCGCAGCATCGCTGACTGCATTCGCGCTGCGCTTACGCAGGAACAAATGAATAATGACATAGGTATTCAAGCCATAGAGTAACAGCAAGAGACTGCAGCTTGTATAGGCGAGTAAGATGACCGTGCTTAAAATATCCATGGTTAAAGTAATACGATTTCAGCTGTGGCGTCTGCGTTTGCGCAGGCGTCCTGGACCAGCAAAACGCCTACCGAGACCCCCATGTATTTTTTCTTAATCATAATCTGACTCTGAATCATAATCTTCCCTGTTTCCATCAGTCTTCACCTTCCAACGGCTCGATTTAAGAGTAGGATTAAGACCAAGCCTCTGAGGGCGCAAGCAAGCTCGCACACTGCATGCTAATAAACAATGCTGCATCTATCTAATTTTATAATTTACCAGCCAGTAATTGATCTACTGGCGATTGCTCATGAGTTTCCTGCATACGAACACTCGATGCTACGAGCGTATCATAAATAATGCCACCCTTATCATCGAACCGACCGAAGCTCAATACTCCGGTAGGACACGACTGCACACAAGCCGAACAACGCACACACTCGGGATCTTCCATCGGCAAGCCCTTGTTCGCGAAATTCATAATATCAATTCCTTGATGGCAGACAGAGGTGCACACATTACAGGAAATACACTTCTTTTTTTCGGCGAAGATACGAAACTTTGTAAAACGCGCATACAGGTGCATCAATGCTGCCAGCGGGCATGCAAACCGACACCACACACGGCCCGAAAAATGAAAGTAAAACGCCACTCCAAGAATACCTGCAAAGATCAGATCAACGAGATAGTTATAACTTAGAACCGGCAGGCCATTTTCTTTGAGCGGCCAGCCGTAAGCTAAGAAATAGTAGATGCCCGAAAAGAAATTCTTACCGCCCTCCGGCTCTGGAAGAACCCAACCCAGCACACGGAAAATCATAATGATCGCCGCGAACCAGAGGAACACCTGCCCGATCATATTCAGCAGGTTCACCTTTGGGCCATGCGGCATTTTATGACGATGGGCATCCCCCATCGTTTCCGCAAGCGCACCACAAGAGCACACCCAGCCACAATACGCTCCCTTGCCCCAGCGACGCACCATCCATGGAATGATCACAAAGGTTTGAATCGCCCCAAGGATCAACCAACCCCAAATCGGCGCATCGGTGAACCAATTAAAGACCGCCAGCGGCCAGGCTAAAATAAAGCCATATGCACGCCAATAACTCCCCCCTGGGAAAAAATGCTCAGCGATGAAGGCACCGAGGCCAGCATCGAAGACGCCATTACGGCCCAGATATGGAAGTAACAATTCTGGCAGAATAAAGAGCGGTATCCATTGAATCAAAGCCAGAGTAGTCGTCTGCAACTTCACGTAAGGCGTGCGCCGCCTTCGCATTCGCCGTATCCCGAAAATGGTGACACACAAACAATAGGCTAAACTGTAGTAAAAGGAACGTCCGCTCGCGGCACCCTTTAAAGTGTAGAAAAAACTACTCTCATCATTCGCAGCCGCCTTCAGCCCATCTGTCCAAGTCGCGATCCAGTTCCATAGCTCACCGGGATTCCATCCAGGAATCAGATATTTTTTCCAGTGATAGAGCCAGATACAAAACGTTAGCGAAGCAAGAATCGTGATCCACCACTTTGCGCCACGATCTCCCAGAATCTTCACCCCAGAGCGTCTAAAAAAGTCCAGTGGCGCTTCTCGGCCAATCATTGCAAAAACGGCATCATTCGGAATTTCTTTTTCCTTACCGTCCTGGGCTTCTATAAACAATGAATTCTCGGTAATCCGTGAAGGCTGTGTGCCCAATTCCAAATTAAGGCAACCAGGCTCTCCCTCTCGGCTCTCAGAACTGACCGCAGTCGTCACCCGCTCGGAACTTGGATGGTTTACTGCCACTTCTGCGCAAGGATCGGCTGCGAGTTGCATCACCTTCTCGACATTTTCGGGCTTAGGCCGGTTGAGCTCTGGCTTACGGTAACTTAATGTGACATGCGCACCACAAGCAGCAAGCGCGATGGCTGCCTCAGCGGCGCTGTCACCTCCACCCACGACGGCGACATGCTTACCACAAAAGTCTTTCGGATCATGCAGGCGGTTCATCACCTTATCCATATCTTCACCAGGCACGCCTAATTTGCGAAAATTACCAGATCGCCCGATACCAACAATGACTCG
This sequence comes from Opitutales bacterium, assembly GCA_018607135.1. GTDB lineage: Bacteria > Verrucomicrobiota > Verrucomicrobiia > Opitutales > Coraliomargaritaceae > JBPOFY01. Next base: position 83,566 of record JABBCA010000070.1, on the reverse strand, counting down.
AAGCGCCTTCCATGTTTGCTCCTCCTTGGAAGCGGCATTTTTCAACTCAAAAAATTTGCCCAACTTTTGAATGGACTCAATTCGCCCCTCAGTGATCTCTATCCCCGCAGCTTGAACCTGCTCGCGCATGTCTTGCAGAAGCGATTCCTTCACACCCGACTGCTCACCATATTGAATGCCACCCGAGGGGGTCATCTCAGTAGGGTAGGTAAAGATCGGCTTACCTTTAGGAAAATTAGCGACCGTCGAGAAAATTTGACTCGCCTCAAGCAGCAAATAACTCAGGCCCGCCTTCTTGGCTTCCATCGCCGCTGAAATGCCGGAGACTCCTGCTCCGATGATAACCACATCGTAAACGCCCTCGTCTTTGGAGCCGCGCTCGCTGGGGAAATTACCTTCAGCCATAATCGCTCGCACAGCTGCAGTTCCTGTTTCAGACGAAAACTTCAAAAGCGGCACACCCGAGAGATCCCCCACGACTCGAACTCCATTGACATTTGTCAGACCTGCTTCGCCAACGACGGGTAGCTTTTCAACAGTTCCTGCAGGCCATTTGCCATGCAGCCAATGGTAGTATCGTTTCACAAAGTGGATCATAATGCTATTGTGCCGAATTTAAGGACCAGTCGTAGGAAATCCAATCGAACTTCTCGTCAGTAGGCAATGACTCAACACGGTATCGATTGAGATACTCAGCAGGATGCTTGCCTTGAAAATCGCTGTCATACCAATTGAACAATTCAGAGTATGCGTAGCGTTTACCCACCTTTCGTGCCGCGCGTTCACTGTTCGCAAACAAATGCGTCTGCTCATCAAGTTGCACTTCCAACATCGCTGCAATAAAAGGCTCCGCTCGCAATGGTGGACAACTCTCACTGGCACAATTGACCGCAAAGTGAATACGAGGGTCCCCGTGCTCTTTGAGCAATATCCCCTTCTCAACATCATCCAAGCTCAGCTCACGTCCGCCCTGTTCTATAAAGTCTTTCTTGAAGATGCTAAATGGGATCAAGCCAATATCCTTGACCGACTTGAGTGGGTAGTGATCCAACACCGCTTGCAGCATCGCGGCATTGTATAAGTTGATGTAAAATGCTTTCTGACTCGGCTGGCAAAGTGCCGCTACATCGATCTCAGCCCACTCGGCCAGTAGTGAATCGAGAGCGACCACATCGGCATCCTTCGCAGCCCAGTCGGCGTAAGCGACTCCATTCGCTTTGACATACTTCTGCAACAGTTCTGCATACTCATCATAAAACTCGTTCGACACCTTGCCCGCAGTAGCGACTGCCACGAACAAAAATAAGCCAATAATTAATGTAAAATGTTTCATGTTAGTTAAGAGGTAACTCACGAGCATTCGAGGGCACAGAAAAATCGATCTCTGCATGTGAGCGATAGCGAATATTCCGAACCGAACCTGTGCCCTTAGGCGCATCACCAACATAAGAATCCGTATCGGGATCCCAATACCAGAATTCATAAGAAGATGCGATTACTGGACCTCCAACATCCGTGTAATCCAAATACTTAATGATCGAGGGCTGCTTATTCGCGGTTTCTAAGTCTTTCCCATAAGTGACAATATAAGACATCGCATCGATCCGCATTGTCTTATTGTTGATATAAAATCGATACCAATCATCCGGCGTATCCCCCATATCTGAGCCAAAGGTCTGTAGCAGACTCAGGTAATGCTCGCCGTCCACTTGAGCGCCCTGCAAGCCACTCAGCTGAATGCCCTCACCCTTCATTTTAAAGGGTGCCATGATGAACCATGGCCAAGTTAATACATGAAAACGGCCCATTGGAGCTTCCGCGCTAGCCGGCGTAACCCATGCGGTTTTACCGTCGTATATAACACTCACTCCATCCTCACGATCGTAGCGCGCGAGCGGGCCATGCGCTTCAAATATAAATGTGCCATCGACCTTTTTTTGACCACCAAAGACCACTTCCACATCCGCGGAGACCACTTCCTTCCCCCACCATGCTTTCAAGTTGTGTGCTTCCTGAGTGGCCTCAGCAACCAGCTCGGGAGTCGACACCTCCGGTGGCAGCGCCAGAGCGGCAGGAATAAAAGCCGCGATAGAAAAGCCAGCAATCAGAGTAAACAGTGTGCGTGTTCGTTGAATCATGGCTATACGATGTCAAAGTCGGAGACTTATTCCGAGAGAATTTGATCCATGCGTAGTATAGAGGCGTGACTCGACGCGACCGATGTCAGCCGCTGCTTCCTATTTGGCAGACGCATCAAGCTCTGCCCGCCACGAAGATCATAGCAATTTCTCCCGACGTCGCACCGTTGGCCTGAAGCCTACTCTGAATCCTTCATGCTGATTGCCAGTCGCAATAGGCACACCTGAACGCCCTGCTAGATTAGGATTAAGAGTAAGCCCACGATTCAGACTAAACAGTCGCCCCACCACAACTTGACCCCTGCCCTGCAGTGCACCCATAACAATGGGAAGCGACTTGGATCGAGCGCTGCATCCAATCTTCTAAATTAAGCTCCCACAAGCGCTCGGGCGACTCTTTGGGGCCGTGCTGCATACCCATTTGTTGATTGAAGTCGCAATCAAATAAATCGCCCTCCCAGCCCACGCTTATGGTATCGCGGCACATCAAGCCATCCACTGAAGCAGGATTGAAACTCTCTAGCAACAACTGCATATATTCCGCGTAATTACCCTGCCTTTTAAGATAGGATGTAAATCGTGCAATTGGCATATTGGTGATCGCAAACAATTGATTGAACACGATGTCAAAGTGCGCCTTCAATTCTCGTTTATAGTCGGATTCAAGCTCGCTTTGCTCTGATGGTAACTTTGCACCATTAGGATTGTAAACTAAATCCAGTTTCAGCGCGGCATCGACACCATAGCCAAGAGCATTGAGCGATTGCAGTGCTTCAATGCTTGAGTCAAACACACCCTCACCACGTTGCGCGTTCACATTTTCCGGGCAATAACATGGCATCGACGCGACAATATGCACCCCTTGTTGCGCATGAAAATGTGCCACCCATTCATAGCCGGGCTCGTTTAAGATCGTAAGATTACAACGCACGATCACCTCACGCTCCATCTGACGAATACTCTCCACCAAAAAACGAAAGTCTGGAATCATCTCCGGAGTGCCTCCCGTAAGATCCACCACTTCAATATCAGTCGTCCGCAGCCAAGCCAAAATACGATCCACCGTATCGCGAGTCATAATCTCCTTACGACGGGGACCTGCATTCACGTGACAATGCACGCAGGTTAAATTACACAGTTTACCGGTATTGATTTGCAACACGCGAGGTGCGACTCGTGTAAGCTGTAGCCCACGCTCGGACAAGGTCACGTTAAAATCAGGCAGGTCACTTACACTAGTAGGCATGAGCTTGTGATAAATTAAGAATCGTGATTATTCCACAGCGTTTTAAAGAAACTTTACCATTTGCACTTTGGTCAGTTTGTGTGAACATGCCCAGCGTGAAACAACCTCTTGATTCTGCCAAAGATGTCGCCAACGCCGCAGGTGATGCTATCTCCAAAACCGCGAGCTTTTTCACCTCTACAATTATTGATATTGGCAAAGGTGTCTTTTCCCCCATCGCCACGGCTGGCAACCTCTCAAAAAAGCCGGCACCCGGAACCGCTCCAGGCATTGAGCACTACTTAGAAAAAGCCGACGCGACTACAACCACGGTCATTACCACGCTTGATTACGGCCCAGACCTCTGCGAAACGACAACACACGATACCATAGATGACGCACTCGAAGCCGCACGTAAGCCGAACCAGACCGTCCGCTGGATCAACATCGACGGACTCAACCCGAAAGTGGTGGACCGTGTCTGCAAACACTTTGGAGTCCACACGCTCGCGGCAGAAGATATTCTAAACACTTACCAGCGTCCAAAGCTAGAGGTTTTCGACCACCACATGCTTATCATCGCACGGCAAATACAGTTACTGCAGAATCAACTAAAAAACGAGCAGGTATCCTTCATACTGATGAAAGACACACTCATTTCTTTTCAAGAAGAACTCGGTGATGTCTTCGATCCCGTGCGTCGCAGAATTGAAAACATCAAAGGTCGTTTTCGAACCCTCAAAGCAGACTACCTCTTCTACGCACTTATCGACTGTATTGTCGACCACCTCTTCCCACTATTAGAAGGCTACGGAGCCGCAATGGAAGAACTCGAAGAAGAGATCACCATGCGACCAACCACCGCGTGCCAACAAAAGCTTTTCGCGATGAAGCGCGACCTCTCAGTCCAAAGACGTATTCTTTGGCCCTTGAGAGAGCTCATTGATGGACTCTATCGAGATGAGTCTGACTTGATTGATGATTCGCTCAAAACATTCTACCGCGACGTGCAAGATCATACCATGCAAGTTATTGACCTCGTCGAAAGCTATCGTGATACCGCCTCTGGCCTAAACGACCTCTATCAATCTTCAGTCGGTAACAAGATGAACGAAATCATGAAAGTGCTGACGATCATGGCGAGTTTCTTCATCCCGATAACATTTGTGGCTGGCGTCTATGGAATGAACTTCGAATACATCCCAGAACTACAATGGCAGTATTCCTACTTTGTATTCTGGGGCATCTGCCTAACGATGACGAGCGGCCTCGCATTTTACTTCTGGCGCAAAGGCTGGATCGGCAAAGAGTGATAGGCTGGGAACCTCGAACCCTAGAGATCGAATTAAAGTGAAGCTAATTCCACCATTGGACGTTAGATAATCAATGTTCGACGTTTTTTCAGACTACAATCGGCATGAACAGGCAAAAGTGCCTAACCTACAAAATACCCTTCCCCTCTACGCAGCAAGTCGGCTTAATTTGAACTGCCATGTCCGACTACAAAACCATCCAAGAACTCAAGCAAATTGACGCTGCGCTCGCAGCCCCCTTCCGAGGTATTTTCATCTTACGTCGCAAGACGGTCAAAACCGCCCGCAACGGCAACCCCTTTCTAAGCGTCGAGCTGGGCGACAGCAGCGGAAGCTTTACGGCCAACTGCTTCGACAACACTCCCCCCTACAACGCCCTCACAGAGGTGAATGAAGGCGCAATTGTGCGCATCTCAGGTAAGACGGAATACTACAACGATCGCTTCTCACCCAAACTTCAAGCGGGCGAAGAAATCTCCTCAGAAGAAGCCGATGCAGAAGGCGTGCTCAGTCAACTCGTCGAGGTTCCACCCGAATCCGAAGAAGCACTTTGGGCGCACATTGAAGAAGCCATTGCAGCCATCGAGCATCCACAGCTCAAAGAAACCGTGCAACGAGTCATGGATGAATGGGGCCCACAATTCCGCACTGGAACCGCCGCAATCAGTATGCACCACGCCTACCGCCATGGACTACTTGAGCACACCACACACATGGTGCGTGCCTGCCGTGCGCTACTTCCGCTCTACCCACAAGTCGACCCTGACCTCGCGATAGCTGGCATCATTCTACACGACATCGGTAAGCTTGAAGAATACGAGGGCGACTTTGCGGCCAAAGTAAGTCGCATCGGCACGCTGCAAGGCCACGTCGTGCTCGGCTTCCGCACCGCCCGCAAGGCCGCGCTGCAATCCAAGCTCAATGCCGACCTAACCGAGCGCCTCGAACATATTATCCTCAGCCATCAGGGCGAAAAAGAATGGGGCGCCGCAGCGATGGCCGCCACACCCGAGGCGGTCTTCGTCTCCATGGTCGACAACCTTGACGCAAAAATGGGGATGGTGCAACGCGTGCTTCGTAACACCCCAGAGGGCGAAGAGTTTTCGGAATACCTCATGGGACTCCAAACACGTGTGCTCGTCACTGCACCAGATAAAACTTGAGCGACTGACGACCGCTACTATTCGCATAAATTGTAGCACGTGCTTCCCAAAAGAACGCTTACAAAGACATACGAACGACAGTGATCAGATAAACGCGAGCGATGCTTCGCGAGTAGCGCGTGCTACAAACAATCGTTCTTGTTGCATCGAACTTAGGACCTAAACACATGAAACTCCTCAGCCTCTTTACGAATCTCTTTCCGCTCTGGGTGCTGCTTTGCTGCGCGGGCGCATTGGTCAGGCCTGAGGTATTTACATGGTTCGATAAACCCTTTATCATTTGGGGGCTCGGGGTCATCATGCTCGGCATGGGGATTACACTCAGCATCGACGATTTCAAAAAGGCGATCACGATGCCGAAATCCATTGCGATGGGGCTCACTGCGCAATTCATGCTCATGCCAGGCAGCGCTTGGATACTGGCGAGTCTCTTCAACTTACCCGACGCCTACAAAGTCGGACTCATCCTGGTCGCATGCTGCCCTGGCGGCACCGCCTCCAATGTGGTCGCCTATCTTGCACGGGCCAATGTTGCCCTGTCGGTGCTCATGACAATGTGCTCTACTGCAGCAGCCATTTTCCTTACTCCCTTACTCACCAGCTGGCTCGCAGGACACTATGTGCCCGTTAACGGCTGGGCACTCTTTGCTAGCATGGTGAAGATTGTGCTCCTCCCGCTGGTGCTAGGTGTGACATTGCATCACCTTTTTCCAAAAGCCGTCAAATATGTTCTCCCGATTGGGCCGCTGATCGCTATCATCGTCATCACCTTAATCTGTGCGAGTATCATTGGAGCCAACTCAGAAACAGTTAAAGAATCAGGCTTATCCCTACTCGGCGCAGTTGTGCTCTTACACTGCATGGGCTTCAGCTCAGGTTACGCCTTTGCACGACTGTTTGGCTACCAAGCTACGGTCTGCCGAACAGTCTCCATCGAGGTAGGCATGCAAAATTCAGGACTGGCAACAGTGCTGGCTCGCTCACATTTCGCGAATCCACTGACCGCAATCCCTTGTGCGATCTCGGCAGTCACCCATTCCGTGATTGGCAGCCTCTGCGCCGCAATCTGGAGATTGCAAAGAGAGAAAGAGAATGAAGAAAACTCAAGCCTTGAAGCATCGCAGGCAGGGGACTCTTGCCTGACCCACATCCATAAAGAGTCAAACAAAAGCCTCTAACTCACACTGAATCTAAAGAAGCCTAGCCGCGGCAGCCAAACCAGAGAGTGCCGAACCTTCAATTCGAGGCCCGCCAAAAGCATCACCTGCTAACATTAGCTTCAAGTGGTGATTTGAAAAAAACGACTGCTGTAGTGGATTTACTGGCAAAGTGAACCCCCAGCGATGGCATGAAAACTCCAACACATTAGATCTTATATAGTTGCGCGCAGCATCGATCATCAATTGACCACGCACGCCATCAGGTGAATCCCAATGCGTTTCCGCAAATTCAGCATTCGCGTGTAGTGTTAACGCGGATACATCTGGCGAAATGCCCTTCATTGAATTATCCGCAATCCAAGTAAGTGGGCCCTCATCCACTTTCAAACCTCCAGGTTCATCCAGCCCACTCGGTCCATCCAGTAATACCAGCGCAGCCAGACCTTTTTCATAAGTCACTGAGCGCAATTCAGACAACTGATCCGCAGCGTAATCCAAACCAGTAGAATCCAGCAGCAACAGCGATTGAGGCAACGGAGCAGTCATCACAAGATGTTTTGCTGTAAACACTTTTCCACTATCGGTTTTGGCCACCCACAGATCGATGTCACGCGCGAGTGCAACCACACGCTCTGAACGGTGAACCTTCAAGTCAGCGGCTAAATATTTTGCCACGTCAGTCATGCCAGTCACACCGCAGTAGCGCGGATGCCCTTCAGAGCTCGAATCTTCAGCACTATGGGAAAACCACTCACGTATGATTCCAGCATCCAACCACTCATCCACATACTTTTGAAAGCGCGCGTCACGAACTGTGAAGAACTGGGCTCCGTGATCAATTCGCGCCCCAGCCATGCGACGAGTTGCCATGCGCCCACCGAGACCTCGCCCCTTATCTAAAACAACAACTTCGCGCCCCGCACGCGACAGTTCAGATGCGCAAAGTAGCCCAGAGATGCCTGCGCCTATGACTAAATTTTCAATTGTCTCCATAAATAGTCTCACGCAAGGCGCCTTCTAATTCGGGCTGCACCCATTCATACCCAACAGCCTCCAACTGCTTTGGCATAACTCCAAGATCACTGAGAACCGTTTCGTTCCCCATCTCACCAAAGAGTGTTTTGACTACGATACTTGGCAGTGGGAAAATAGTTGGCCTACCGATTACGAAGCCAAGGGTCTTGGTAAATTCAAGGTTAGAAACGGGTTGAGGTGCAACCGCGTTTAGAGCGCCGAAAATTGAAGGGGTCTCAAGCGCGAATAAATACATATTCACTAAGTCTGGCAAACTAACCCAACTCATTTTTTGCCGTCCACCCCCGATGCGACCTCCGACTCCCATTTTGAATGGAGTGAGCATCTTCGCAAGTGCCCCACCCTGCCGGCTCAACACAATACCCGTGCGCATCCATACGACTCGACAACCGCTATTCATTAAAGTTTGTGAAGCGCCTTCCCACTGTCGAGTCACCTCTGCGAGAAAACCATCTCCAGTTTCAGAGCTCTCAGTGACCAATTCCTCAGATTCAACGCCGTAATAGCTGATGCCTGAAGCAGATATAAAAATCGGCCGCTCTTCTGTTTGCAAAATTGCGTCAGCCAGCATTTGAGTGCTGTCCACACGGCTACTAAGAATTCGCGTCTTTGCTTCATCGCTCCATCGCTGAGCGACCGTTTCACCCGCAAGGTGTATGATTGCCGTTACCCCTCGGACCGCAGCCGCGTCTAAATGCCCCGCCTCAACGTCCCATTGAAACTCTGCGTCTTCACCACGCGACAAACGCCTAACCGCATAGCCCTGAGCTTCCAAAGCAGCACATAAAGGACGCCCAACCAAACCCGACGCTCCAGTAACCAATATCGTCTTCAACTCACTCATAATAATTCCTTTCCACTAAAACAGACCGCAGGCTTTTTGCGAACTTGATTAGCAGCTGCTATAATTGAACTTCGATCTTCTGAACTCAATCGATTCAGGTTTCGCAGCTGCAGCGACATACGATTGTTCTTACCAAGCTCTTCTTGGTGACGTAGTAAATAATCCCAATACAAAGTCGTAAACGGGCAGGCGTTCTCTCCAGTCTTTTCCTTTGGATTTTTCGGGCACGACTTACAATAGTTACTCATTTTGTTAATATAACTGCCTGTCGCCACATAAGGCTTTGAAGCCATCAGACCGCCGTCTGCATACTGCGACATCCCTAAGGTATTTGGCAGTTCGACCCACTCCACAGCATCCACATAAACGGCTAGATACCACTCATGCACTTGCTTTGGATCCACGCCCAAAAGTAAAGTGTAGAGCCCAGTCACCATGAGACGTTGAATATGATGCGCATACCCATGTTCCAAGGTTTGACCGATGGCTTGCTTTAAACATTCCAGATCGGTTTCACCATTCCAATAAAACTCAGGTAAAGGCTCCGAAGCACCCATAGCGTTCAGCTCCGCGTAGTTAGGCATCTCCATCCAATAGATGCCACGCACATATTCACGCCAGCCGAGGATTTGTCGGATAAAGCCCTCAACCGCAGCAAGGGGCGCACGGCCCTCTGCATATGCGAGTTCAGCGGCTTCCACAACCTGCCGAGGATTCAACAATTTCAGATTCAACGAAGTGCTCAGTAACGAGTGATACAACCAAGGCTCACGCCTCCACATCGCATCTTGATACTGGCCAAAGCTCGGCAATCGCTGCTCAACAAACGTGTCGAGCGCATTGCTTGCTTGTTCAGGGGTTACTGGCCATGCAAAGTTTTCAAGTGAACCAGGATGCTGAGCAAAACGAGATTCGACCAAGCTTATCACATCACAGGTCGTCTCATCAGGTTCAAAAGCGGGACCTTGGTTCGGACTCTTGGGGCCCGATTTAGAGAAACTCCCTCGGTTCTCTTTATCATAATTCCAATCGCCACCGACAGGCTTGCCATCTTCCATCAGCACATCGAAACGCTTACGCAACTCACGATAAAAGAACTCCATCCGTAGCGCCTTGCGGCCATCCGCATGCTGCTTAAACTCTTCAGGTGTCGTATAAAAATGGTGATCGTCTCGCACTTCGAGCTCAATCGAGACCTTGTCACAAGCGGCCCTAATTTGCTGCAAGACACGCCAATCGCCAGGATGAACCAACACCACTTTCGAAGGCGTCATTTTCTGTAAATCGACAGTCAGTTGACTTTGCAAGGACCCCGACTCTCCGTCGGCCTCTAGCTGATGATACTCAACACGGATGCTATCTTCTTTGAGCGAATCACGAAAATGCCGCATCGCGGAAAGAAATAAAACAATGCGCTGCTTGTGAGACCAAACATGCGTGGACTCCTCTTCCACTTCCGCCATCCAGACTCGGTCTGTCGAGGCGTCAAACTCCTCAAAAGCTGAGGAGTCTCGATTGAGCTGGTCCCCAAGCACTAAAATTAGGTTTCTTAGAGTTTTCATTGCATCAACATAAGCGAGGAAAGAAAGACCGCGTCGCACGCCGCACCGACACTACACCTTGCGAATTGGATATAATTTGGCATGCTCACCCTTTGAATTGATCCAGTGCCGCCAATGCACGCTCACGACCTTCTTTGTGATCTATGATTGGCGCGGGATAGTCTTCACCGATCTCAACATTTGCATGCTTCAAAATGCCCTCAGGTGCTTCCCATGGTGTATGAATATACTTAGTCGGAATTTTTTCTAGTTCCGGCACGTAGCGCTTCACATATTTTCCATCAGGGTCAAACTTCTCCCCTTGGATAATTGGATTAAAGACACGAAAATAAGGGGCTGCATCCGCACCACAACCACCGCTCCACTGCCACCCGAGGGTGTTACTTGCGAGATCCGCATCGACTAAAGTATACCAAAACCATTTCGCCCCCTCGTGCCAATTGTGCAGCAAGTGCTTAACTAAAAGTGAGGACACGATCATTCGCACCCGATTATGCATCCAGCCCGTTTGCCAAAGCTGTCGCATCCCTGCATCCACAATTGGGTAACCCGTATTTCCAGTCTGCCATGCCTTGAGCACTTCTTCATCATATTGCCATGGAAAACTAGAATATTCCGAGCGTAATGGCTCATCAGGTGTATTCGGAAAATGATACAAAACATTGTAAGCAAATTCCCGCCAATAGACTTCTTTAAGGTAAGTCGACGGACCTTTTTTCAACAAATTACATTTCTTTTTTAACTGATGCACGATTTGGCGCGGACCAATTTGCCCCCAATGTAAATACGGGGACAATGACGAGGTCCCGTCAAAATCAGGCCGATCTCGATCGGTCGCATACGCCTCCACTGGACCCGACAGGAATGCATCGAGTCGTTTCATCGCAGCACCTTCAGACACCTCCCAGTGCTCATAAAACTCAGTGTCCCAGTTAATTTCAGGCAGCAGCTTTAAACTTTCTAAATTCAAGGACTCCGAGGGCTTATCGGCAAAGCTGAGACTGCTTAGGTCTACGTTCGCAGGTGACTCGATTTCACGATCTTTGACCTTTTTCCAGTAGGGCGTGTAGACTTTATAGGGTTTGCCCTCCCCGGTGCTAGCAGTGTGGGGTTCATTCAGCAATGAACTGTTAAAGCTTTCAACTTCGACTCCATCCTCACGAAGTTCTTTTTTAATTGAAGCATCCAGCTCACGCAAGGGCGATTCGTAGCGTCGGTTCCAATGCACACGATTGGCCCCAGTCTCTTCGATTAGCTCACGTAACACTGACAGGCTCTCGCCTTCGCGAAGCACCAACTGGCCGCCGTGTTCGGAGATCGTATCTGCCAAGCTCTGCAGGCTATGATGCAACCACCATTTGGAAGCGGCACCTGGAGCCCACCTATCCGCTTCCTCCGGCGACCATATAAAGACAGGCAAGATCGGCTCGCCTACTTCAATCGCGGCAGCCAGCGCAGAGTTGTCAGCAAGTCGCAGGTCCTTACGGAACCAAATAATTGTGGGTGTAGTGTTGGGCATGATTGTTGTTGGGATAAACCGATATTAACCGCAAAAGCTTACAAAGAATACACTTTGGTTACTTGATTCTTCAATAAAAGGACTCAGACTTGGACTATGGATACCACTACAGCAATTCACCAGCGCCGCTCTGTTAAACACTACGATCCGAATCACGAAATCTCGGAAGTCGAGATTCAGGAGCTGCTAGAGCTCGCCTTACTCTCACCGACCTCATTCAATATGCAGAACTGGCGTTTCGTTGTAGTCACTGACACAGAGAAAAAGGCCGCCATTCAAGCGGCCGCATGGAACCAAGCACAGATCACTGAATCGTCAATGACCCTACTACTCTGCGCAGATTTAAATGCTCACGAAGGCGGCGAGCGCTATTGGGTGAATGCACCGCAGCCCGTTCAAGACATGCTCGTGCCGATGATTGCTCCTTTCTACGAAAACAACCCGCAACTTCAGCGCGACGAAGCCATGCGCTCCGTCGGCATAGCCGCTCAAACAATCATGCTGGCCGCGAAATCAATGGGCTACGACACCTGCCCAATGATCGGCTTCGACCCTGTAAAGGTAGCCGAAATCATCGAGCTGCCAGAAAACCACGTCATCGGCATGATGATCACTGTCGGAAAGGCACTCAAAGACGCAAATGCCCGCAGCGGTCAGCTCCCCTTCGAAGACGTCGTTTTTCGCAACGGATTCGCAGGCTAACCACAATCTGTAGGGCCTCTGCTCGGAAACTGTTTCAAAAAAGAAAAACAGCCTCCGTGGTCCCTACCTATTTGTGTCTTAGTCGTAAGCTTGCTCTTAATCATAATCCTCTCTGTTCCACATAGTAATGAGCCCGATTGGACGCCGACCCATAGCAAACCAAATAGTGAAGAGTCAACTGATCCGTCGCGAACCCAACCCCCTAGACGATCAATTTTCAGTATATCTTAAAAATGTTTTGCCTCAATGGAGCCGCCCCACTTCACTCGCAGGATGTATGAACTAAACGGAACCGTAAAAGAAATTTTCGAAGAAAAAACCTTTGGCAGTGGCTTCAATGTGCGCGAATTCGTGGTCACCACGGATGCTGATAAATACCCGCAGGACATCTGCCTTCAGTGCGTCAAAGAGAAGGTCGAAATGGTCAACAAGCTGAACAAGGGAGATAAGGTAAAAATATCTTTTGATCTCCGTGGACGCGAGTATCAGGGGCGCTACTTCGTCAATCTGAATGCGTGGAAAGTCGAGAGCGCGGGTTCCTCCCCTGCGGGAGGCGATGAACCGCCTCCATATGATCCAGGCGACGAAGTGCTCGACGAAGAACCCCCGTTTTAAACAGAATTCAGGAGTTAGTTCTCTGGCAGAGCAGCTGTGCACCTCAGAATGACTCAAAAGGGAGCCACTTCTCGGCTTTAGCCGCACCTGACAGTTGCTTTTCAGTGACAAAGGCGCATATTCTTAACTATGAATATGCGCCTTTTCTTTGCCCCAGCATTCATGTGCACCCTCCTCATCGCAGGCTGTTCCACTCGCCCTAGTGTCGACTATGACCGTGCGGCCGCTTCTAAATTCGCCAGCTACAAGAGCTTCGTCATCGACTCTCGTGAAGCCCGTAGTAGCTACCAAGACGTGGTGCTCAGCCCTATTGTGGATCGACGAATCGAACGTGCAATTGCTCGCGAGCTAGAGGCCAAAGGATTTCAGCAACAACCAAGTGCTCAGGACTTTCGGATCACCTTCAACACAGCTACTAAAACAGTCACCGATATTGATGACCTCGGCGTCGGAACATCCCCCTTTAGGCGCTACCCTTATTGGGGGAACAGCGGTTATTCTCGTATTTACGTCGATCAATACGAGGAGGGCACCTTCATCATCGATATCATTGACAACCAATCTAAAGAACTAGTCTGGCGCGGTGCCTATGCCCAACGACTTGGCTGGAGCGCACCCACAGAAGCCGAGGTGCAGGCAATCGTGAGCACCATTCTTGCGGAGTTCCCGCCGACACCTGTTGTTAAAAAATAGAAATCGAAGCGGAAACGCTTTGGAATCTTGACTCCACAACGGCAAGTCCACCCCAAGCTCACGCGTTCGGCTACCTGGCCTGCAGTTCAGAAATCACATTCAGGCACTTCGCAGCTGAGGATTGATATTGACTCACAGCTGGTTTGTAGCGGTCTAGATGCATGAATATCGTTTGTCTCGACCTCGAGGGTGTGCTCATCCCAGAAATCTGGATTGCCTTCGCCGAAAAAACCGGAATCGAAGCACTCAAGCGCACCACACGCGATGAGCCCTGCTACAATACGCTCATGCGTTATCGCCTAGACATTCTCGACAAGGAAGGCTTCAAGCTCTCCGACATTGAAGAAGTCATTGGCACACTCGACCCACTTCCTGGTGCAGTGGAATTTGTGGAATGGGTGAAGTCGCAGACCCGCTTGGTCATTCTATCCGACACTTTCCGTCAATTTGCAGGCCCGCTCATGGCGAAGCTCGACTACCCCACTCTCTTCTGTCACGATCTCGTGATCGATGAGACAGGACGCATTGCAGATTACCGCTTACGACTCACTGATCATAAGCGCAAGGCGGTCGAAGCGTTTCAAGCGCTCAACTTCACAGCCTTCGCTGCCGGTGACTCTTACAACGATCTGAGTATGATCAACTGCGCAGACCATCAAGCACTCTATTGCCCACCCGAGCGCTTGATCAAAGAGCGCCCTGACCTCTCCGTCGCTACCAACCACGATGAGTTGCGCGCGATCATCGAGGAAATCCTCTAAGCTGCAGAGGGCAACACGGACGACCTTCCCATTTCACTTACCTACTTAACCTCCGATCACCCATGCTAGTTCACACCGTATTATTTTGGCTCAAAGAGGGCCTGAGCACTGATCAAATCACTGACTTCGAAGCCGCACTGGAAACCATGAAAGGTATCCAGCACGCGGATGCCGTTTATGTCGGCACACCCTCAGCAACTGAGAAACGCCCCGTCATCGACGACAGTTACAGCTACTGCCTGACGGTGGTGCTTAAAGACATCGCGGCGCACGACGCCTACCAAATTGATCCAATTCATATCGAGTTTCTCAAAAATAAAGACTTGTGGGCGCAGGTTAAGATCTACGACGCTGACTAAGCCACCGAAACTTCGGTTATCAAAAAAGGTCAGATAGGAGTGCCTGACCTACAATGATGTTTGATACTTTTATAGAACAACTGACGCAGATCAGCTTGATTGACTGGTTTGCCATGGTCACTGGCATCGTTGGGGTCTGGCTGAGTATTCAGGAAAAGGTCGCTGCTTGGCCGCTATTCATACTCTGCTACGGTGCCTACATCTATATAAGCTTTCGTTCAGGCTTTTATGCCTTCGGCGGCATGAATATCGCATTTGTGGGCATCGCCACTTACGGCTGGTATCAATGGGCGAAACCTAAATCTCAAGACACTGGGAACGGATCGAGCATCTGCCACCTACCCACTAAAAACTGGGGATTCATCGCGACCTTCATCGCATGCGGATCTATTTTAATTGGCTGGCTACTATCCAATACAGGAGAGGCACGCTTTCCATACATAGACGCATTTGCGACCTGCTGTGCCTTCACTGCGCAGTGGATGTTGAGTAAAAAATATATCGAGAACTGGCTCTTCTGGATACTTGCGGACGTGGTTTACACCTGCTTCTTCTACATCGATCGCATCTGGCCGAGCGTCATCTTATTTACTGTATTTATCTTTCTAGCGATCAAAGGCTGGCGTGAATGGAAAGCTATTTCCTCCAACAAGGCGTCGAATTAACATGAAACGCATCGTCCTTACTGGCGCCGAATCGACGGGAAAAAGCACTCTCGCAGCTGCGCTGTCAGGCTACTATGGAGAGCCTTGGACCCCAGAATATGTGAGGCAGTATGTAGATGCACTGGACCGAGACCTCAATCAAAGCGACCTCGAACGAATCGCCGAGGGCCAACTGAATACGGAAGATTGGGGCGCTCAAAAGGCAACGCGACTCGTCCTTCACGATACCAACATTCTCTCCTCAATTCTATATGCGAACCACTACTACGGCGCTTCATTGGACTGGATCAATGAACGTTTCCTAGAGCGTGATTACACACTCTATTTGCTCTGCATGCCAGACATTCCTTGGGTCGCAGATGAAGGCCAACGCGAAGGCCCCGAAGTGCGCGAGCACTTACACGAGGTCTTTAAAGCGAGCTTAGAAAAGCTCTCGCTACCCTATGTTGAAATCAGCGGCAACGAGACCGAGCGTTTTGGCACCGCAATCTCGGCGATTGATGCGGTGCTCTAGCGTCGCAGGCGCTCAAAAAGAGCATGGGCATTCCTGTTCTTGTCTCGACGAGTTGAACCCAAACCCGAGGGACAAGAATGTCCCTCTCCCCGTATCCTCTATTATACCGAATGAAAAATGTTTGATCGAGTAGCGCTGACTGGCCAAGTCAGCACGATTGAAAGCTGCAGGCTCGTCGAATGCATGCGGTGTGGGCCACACCGCACTACCGAATACGAACGTATAAGGATCAAACTTTACTGAATCTGGTATTAGTATCAAAAAAAGCCAGTCCTCTACAGGACTGGCTTTTGAAAATTCGTTTCCAGTGAATGCTTACTCGAAGGTGTGTGCGCCCAGTTTGCGAGCGATCTTCTCATTGTTGAGTTTGATCAAAGCTGGCACACCATTTTCGTAAGGAACTTGCACTTCACCTTGGATGAGTGGCAATGCATACTTGTAGAAATTGTAGTTCATACTGACGCCATCTTCGTTGATCCAGCTTTCAGGGAGCTTTTTCACGCCATTAGCGATTTCGGAAAGATCCGCGAGGCCAGTCTCACAAGTGTAGCCATCACTGTCACCGCGAAGGAGCGTGACCATCTTGTCGGTTTCACCGGCTACTGCTGCACGAACGGCTGCTTGACCGGCAAGGTATGCCTCATCGTTGTCCGTCTGAGAAGAACAGTGGACGGCTGCACGTTGCGCCATGCCGAGCTTTACGGAGCGTGCTTTGACTTGAAGTGATTCTTCAGCCAAGCCGCGTAGGTATTCGCCAGCGCCGCCGAGCTGAGAGTGGCCAAACGCGTCGGCACTCGCACTGTCAGTAGAAACAAAGTTGCCGTCGGCATCCACAAGCCCTTCGCCGACAACCACTACGCAGTATTTTTCCTTTTGAAGGACATGCTGCACATCGGAGATGAACTTCTCGGGGGAGAAAGCCACCTCTGGAAGATAGATAAGGTGTGGAGCGGCATTTGGCTCATCGCGACGCTTTGCAAGAGCTGCACCGGCTGCGATCCAACCTGCACTGCGGCCCATCACTTCGATGATTTGCACCAGATCGTGTTGACCCATGCCTGCATTGTCCGCTGCGATTTCTTTAACCGAAGTCGCGATGTATTTGATCACAGATCCATAGCCAGGGGTGTGGTCAGTCGTGACGAGGTCATTATCAATGGTTTTGGGTATACCAATCACGCGTAGCGCATAGCCGCGTTCTTGAGCGAGCTTAGAAATTTTGTCTGCGGTGTCTTGAGAATCATTGCCACCTGCGTAGAAAAAATAGCGGATATTGTGCGCTTCGAAGACTTCAAGCACGCGATCAAAGTCAGCTTGCTTCTTAAGCTTGTAGCGGCATGTGCCCAACGCTGCACCTGGAGTGTAGCGAAGACCGCGAATGTTTTGCTGAGACTCCGCTGCAAGGTCAATGAGCTGCTCATTTAAAATACCAAGCACACCGTTAAGACCGCCGTAAATTTCTTCGATGCACTCATGATTGAGCGCTTCGGCAACGACGCCAGAGAGGCTAGCATTGATAACAGATGTTGGGCCACCAGATTGGGCGACGAGGCAATTTCCTTCGAGTTCTTCGGACATAATATGTGATGATTAACTATTTAAATAGGGTAATGTGATGTTTGTGTAATTTCGGCTTGTTTGAAAGCAACCTTAAAGGATCGCTCCTGGCTGATAATCAGCGGCGCCTGGAAAGTTGGACGCATCCTCACGAACCGCAGCACAGAAGTTATCGACTTGAGTCTGCGCCAAGCCTGTCATGGCTTGGGCACGGCTCATCATCTCAGAAAGCTGATCTAAAGAAAGGCCCAAACGTGCGTCGGCGGCGAGGCGTTCGACCAAATCATTGCGCGTAATGGTTCCAGAGCGAAGATCGCGGACGGTTTGAACTGCGTGTTCCTTGATCGCTTCGTGAGCCTCTTCGCGGCCTGCTCCTGCCTTGACGGCTTCCATGAGCACTGTAGTCGTGGCGAGAAATGGGCCGTAGCGTTGATTTTCTTGGTCAATCACCGCTGGGTAAACTTCCATCTGATTCAGAATTGTGAGGAAGGTATCAATCAACCCATCGATTGCAAAGAAACTGTCTGGTAAGAATACACGGCGAACTACGGAGCAGGATACGTCACCTTCATTCCACTGGTCGCCTGAAAGTTCACCAGCCATGGTAAGGTGCCCCTTAAGAATCGCGGCGAAACCATTGAGGCGCTCACAGCTGCGGCTATTCATTTTATGCGGCATCGCGGAAGAGCCGACTTGGCCTTTTGCAAAGCCTTCACTAGCAAGCTCGTGCCCAGCCATGATGCGGAGAGTCTTTGCGAAACTGGACGGGCCTGATGCAAGTCGAACAAACACAGAAACCACTTCAAAATCGAGGCCTCGTGGATAGACTTGGCCTACCGTAGCGAGTGACGCACCGACTCCCAGGTGATCGAGAATACGATCTTCCAACTCAGCAACCTTGCGCTCATCACCGCTAAACAGAGTTAGCAAATCCATCTGCGTGCCGACTGGCCCCTTGAGTCCACGCACTGGATAATTATCGATAATACGATCGAGTTCACGAACCGCGATCAATAGATCTTCACCAAACATGGCGAGTCGCTTACCAAAAGTGGTCGGCTGTGCCGGCACGTTATGAGTGCGAGCAGTGATGACGAGCGACTTCCACTGCTCTGCGCGCTCTGCGAGTTTAAGCAATGCGGCGATCGCCTTGGTGCGCACGATCTCAAGTGCTTGAATAATCTGCAATTGCTCGACGTTCTCAGTCAAGTCGCGACTGGTCAGCCCCTTATGAATATGTTCATGACCGGCGAGGTCGCAAAATTCTTCGATCCGCGCTTTCACATCGTGGCGAGTGATCGCCTCACGTTCGTTGATGGAATCGAGGTGAATCTCACCCTTCACTTTTTCGTAGGCGTCGATTGCTTCTTGTGGCACGTCAAGACCCAGGTCTTTTTGTGCGCGTAAAACTGCGATCCAATAATCACGCTCGAGTGCGATACGGCCTTCCGCGCTCCAAACTTGGCGCATCTGCTGAGATGCGTAACGAGCGGCTAATACATTTGGGATGTTCTCCATAATATCTGAAATTTGGGAAAACGGAGAAAAATACAGCTATGCCGCCTCCGCGCCACAAAAAAACGGGAAAAAGTGCACGCGGTCCACCAACAGGCCCCACACAATGTTCGTATCGTATAAATCAGTTACCCACTTCCAAGGGAATGTAGCGAGGCTTATGCCCTCAACTGCACTTACTTAACAGGAGCGAGCACCAATCGAAAACCAATTGAGCTGCTAGGAGTGTCGGAGCGCACCTCTTTTCGAATGGCCGAACGCACTGCGGTCGCGTAATCTTCCCAACTGCCACCACGAACTGCAATGCGAGTGCCATTTGCTCGTGGCGCAGGATCTGTCAAACTACCTCCAGGAAGTCGCGCGCTATAAAAATCTAAGGTCCATTCAGCGACATTGCCATTCACATCGTAGAGCCCGAGAGTGTTGGCTTGGTAAGAGCCCACCGGAACCGTGCCATAATGCGTAGACGCCTTAGCAGCTCCACTCCAAGACTTTGGATAAACACCCCGGAAATTCCCAAAGCTTGGATCTGCCTCTTCACCAAAACAAAATGGAGTGGTCGTCTTCGCTCGTGCGGCATACTCCCACTCCGCTTCAGTCGGCAAGCGGTAGACATAGCCGTCAGGGAGCCTCCCTGCAACTTTCTCAAAATGGCTTAACAACTGGCAAAACTGCTTCGCCTGCGCCCACGAAACATTCTCGACGGGCTTTTGTAGACCTTCAAACTCTGATGGATTACGATCCATTATTTCAAGGAATTTTTCCTGAGTCACTTCATGAGTGGCCATCCAGAAACCTTGGCTAAATCGCACTTGTGTCTGAGGCCCCTCATTTGGGAGCCGGCCTGATTCCACGGGAGGGCTACCCATATTAAACTGCCCGGGCTCGACCCATACAAACGTATGCCCCAAATAAGGCACTGCCCACGGCTGTCCAACTTGTGGCCCTGGAATCGCGACTGGCTCGACCTTCCAAACAAAGCGCTCATTCGGTTTAAGGGTTATCTCACGCGTCATCGTCAAGTGATTCTTAATGCGCAGTTGTAGATGTAGCTGCTTACCCGCAGCTACATTTACTTGTCCGTCCACGACAGTCACCGCATTGTCATCAACGAACAGCGAGGCACTTATGGCCTCTGGCAATTCCAATTCGAGAACACCCGGTCGCGGCGACAAGACCGCACGCACTTCGACCGCATCACGATCGGATACATTTATTGTGCGTGTGGATGAACTATAGAGTGGATGTAATAAGCGCACCTGTCGTGGGCCTTCTTTGATTTCTTTAAAAATACCATCACCGTAAGGCATGACCTCGCTGTCTATTTGCACAGTTAGCTCAGACATCAGCGCTTCCACTTCCTCGTCTGGCACGCCAATGAATAAAACCTCGAACGATAGCTCTCCTGCGCGCGGAACCAATTGACCCAAGTCTAAATTTAAGCCTTGCCCAGCGTTTACTTCTATCTGACGGCCGACTGAACGATATCCATCAAGGTGCGCGACTACCATCTGATTCGCACCTAGTGTTGCGGCATCTATCCTCAAAGGAGTCACACCCACGGGTTGATCATCAATCAAAATACGGGCGCCTTCTGGCTGAGTGACTATTGTAAGCGTTGCAGCTAAGGGAACTAAATCCACTGCTAGCTCAGTCAGTTTACCAAAAGCGACCGCTTGATCATCTAAAGTGAGCGTTTCGTAGCCCTCCTTCTTAATGAGCATTGTATACGTTCCAGCAAAAATACCTTTTTGCAGGAAAAAGACGCCTTCATGATTCGTCTCACCAGAAGCAATCTCAACACCGCGCTCATCCAAGACGGAAATCGATGCCTGCGGGACCGAAACAATCTTCAAGTCTGACCATGCAGGCTCCAGCTCGACATCCAAGGCCACTTTATTTTCCCGTAAATCAATAGAAAGTCGCTTCTCACTGTGATGTGGAGCCGTGACCAACAACGCATATTCACTGGGCTGCACAATCAGACGAATCAGCCCATCCTTAGCCAAAAACTTCTCATTATATCCTACGAACTGTAGTTTCGCCACAGGCGGACGGATAGAAAGCACTACATTCGCTTCCTCATCCGCAGTCGCCTTTTTTGCAATATCACGCTGATACGCTTCCGTTTCAATCAAAGTGTCTTTGTAATAAAACACGGTCAATGAAGTCAGCACCAATCCCACGATCCCAATAAAGCATAGTCGATATACTCTGGAAATGCCCTTACTGCGACTGATGATGCCCACCGGCTTTAGCATTCGGTCAATCTGGCGCTGCACTAAACCGACAGTTCCCTCGTCCTCTCGAACTTCAGTAGCCTGCAAAGCCAGCAATGCAATTTTACATGACTGATAACGCGTCTCCGAATCCCTAACCAAGCAGTGGCTGAAAAACTCATCCCAAGCAACTGGAAGCTCCTGGACAATGGTGCTGGCCTCAACAAATTTAGACAAACTCGCCTTGCGCGCAGTGATCAACCAATAGCCAATCATTCCGACGGCATAAAGGTCCACTCGCGAGTCCTCGCTCTGCCCTGCCTTGTATTCAGGGCTCATGACATCAAACGAATTTAAACGACCCACCGTCTTTTCAGAAGAAAGTGGCGAAACGGATGCTGAAACAATCGATTCAAACAAGTCCACACCTAAGGTCAGCTTAATCCCCACTCCTAATACTTGTATCGCACCATTTTCTTGAACATACACGAGTTCGGAATCTAAATCACGGTGATCCAAGCCCCGAGAATGTGCGTAACCCAATACCCCGAGTAATTGAGCAATAACCTCAGTGGCCTGTTCGGGAGCGAGCCCACAGTGACCAGGCTGGCCATTCCCAGCAAAGTAGGCACCCAAGGACTGACCCCGAATCGGATCTAAAAAAATGCAGTGGCGCTCATTGATGATACCACAATCTTTAATCTTTGGTATCCCCTCGTGGCTAAAACCTCCAAGCGTCTTTTGCAAATTTTGCAAACGCTTTAGAAAACGGCCGTCTTCCATCGTGCGCACGTGAAAGATGCCAACAGTCACATCGTGCAAATCACGCACATGCTGCATGTGATAATAATTGGCGATTAAGCCCGCACTCAGACACTTTACCACGCGGAAATTACCAAAGCTTTCCCCGGTCTCTAATATGCGAGTCTTTATTTTCCCACTCGCAGATTTAGAATTTGGCAATTCAGACTGAGGTTGTTCGGAATCCATCAAAAATACTATCTACTCTCTAAAAAAGTGCACCACCGTTTCAACAATTCGGTCTACCGACGCGAGCTTACCCTCACCCTCATACCCACACGCGAGCATACCGCGATCTGGTTCGATAAAGTGATAGCCTCGATCGCGTAAAGTTGCGATATTTGCTTGCGTAGCTGGATGTGCGAGCATCTTGCCATTCATTGCTGGTGCAATCATCACGGGGGCAGTTGTTGCCAAGTGAATAGATGTCAACAGGTCCGGAGCCAGACCATTCGCAAACTGGGCAATGCAATGAGCGGTTGCTGGTGCGACCAGAAGCAAGTCAGCTCGATCTGCCAACTCAATATGCCCAGGCTGCCAACCTTGCCCTTCACTCCAAATATCTGACACCACTGGTTGACGAGACAGAGTCTGTAAAGTGAGTGGCTGTATAAAGCTACAGGCCCCGGCAGTCATCACTGGACACACTTTTGCGCCCGCTTCAGTTAAGCGACTCGTAATATCTGCAGCCTTGAAGGCCGCGATTGATCCAGTGACGCCCAAGAGAATGGTGCGTCCTTCCAAAACTGTGTTTACTTCTGACACTGAATTCAAAATGAGGGGTTTTACCCAGACAAACAAGACTCAAGTCACATCGTGATCAACTGAATTGGTTGCCGCCCCCGTGCTCATTCTATCAGACGCTTGACAGCACGTGCGGGCAATGCATTGCTGCAAACAGATGCAAACGACTTTTGGCAATCGACACGTCCTACTCGGATACTTCACAGAGCTTCTCCCCTTGAGGGATTTGAAGTAACTCGACCGCGGGCAAATGGCTCGCCCTGCTACGAAATGAGCAATTGCTCCTTCCACCGCCCAATAGCAAACTTTCGCTTTGGCATTTAGGCAAAAATCGCACAAAGATACCGAACCGATTGAAACACGATGACCATGCAAACAAGCAACATCACCAAATACACTCCCTTTAAAACCATCGACCTGCCCGACCGCACCTGGCCGAGCAATGTCATTGACCGCGCTCCCATTTGGGCGAGCGTGGACTTGCGCGATGGTAATCAAGCACTCGCGATCCCAATGAACGTCGATGAGAAACTCGAAATGTTCGAACTCCTCGTTGATATTGGCTTCAAGGAAATCGAGGTTGGTTTTCCCTCGGCTAGTGACACAGAATTCAACTTCATTCGCCGCTTGGTCGACGAAAAACGCATTCCTGAAGACGTCACCTTGCAGGTATTGGTCCAAGCCCGAGAGCATTTAATTCGTCGCACCTTCGAAAGCTTGGAAGGCGTATCTAAGGCCATTGTGCACCTATATAACTCCACCTCGCCACTGCAACGTCGTGTCACATTCAATAAGACCAAGGAAGAGATCAAAGCGATCGCGGTCGAAGGCACACGCTTGGTAAAAAGCTTAGTTTCTACGATACCGGATACACAGGTGCGCCTTGAATATTCACCCGAGAGTTTCTCAGATACCGAAGTCGATTATGCGCTCGAAGTTTGCGAGGCGGTCATGGCCGAATGGAGCCCCACCGAAGATGCTAAAATCATCTTGAACTTACCTGCGACCGTTGAAGTTGCGACCCCGAATGTGCATGCCGATCAAATCGAATGGTTTTGCCGCAATTTGAAAGACCGCAACAAGGCGATCATCAGCTTGCACACGCACAATGACCGCGGAACTGGCATTGCAGCCACTGAGCTTGGCTTAATGGCAGGGGCCGACCGAGTCGAAGGCACGCTCTTCGGCAACGGCGAACGCACGGGCAATCTCGACATCGTTACGGTCGCGCTCAACCAATATACTCAAGGCGTCGACCCGCAGCTCAACTTCAGTAACTTATCTCATATTCGTTCAGTCTTTGAGCGAGTGACTCGCATGACTGTGCATGAACGCCATCCCTATGCTGGCGACTTGGTCTTTACGGCATTTTCAGGCTCGCACCAAGATGCGATCAAAAAAGGCATGGATCTGCGTGCCAAAGACACCACCGACACCACTCGATGGGAAGTCCCCTACTTATTAATCGACCCTGAGGATATTGGCCGTGACTACGAGGCAATCATCCGCATCAATAGCCAAAGCGGTAAAGGCGGGGTCGCCTACATTTTAGATCGCGACTATGGACTCGACTTGCCAAAGGCAATGCACCCAGAAGTTGGCACCGTCGTAAACAATGCTGCCGACAAGGGCAGCCGAGAACTCTCACCCGCAGAGGTCCATGATGTGTTTCAACGGGAATACGTTAACGTTGGCGAGCCCCTCGAAATCGTTTCTATTAATAGAGAAGACTTTTCTAAAACAGGGGAAGTCAAAGTCGAGGCTGCGATACGCTATAAGGGCCAAGATGCCAATGTCTGTGGAATCGGCAACGGCCCAATAAGCGCGTTCGTCGATGCGCTTGAGCAAAAGGGCTGGAAAAACTTCACGCTGGTCGACTATCGCCAACATTCCATCGGTGGTGGCTCCAAAACGAAAGCAGCCGCTTATATACAAATCAAACAGGAAGACGGCATACCCGCCTTTGGCTGCGGCATTGACGGCAGTATCGAGCTCGCAGGCTTGAAAGCACTGGTGAGCGCAATCAACCGCGGACACCTAGCTTTGACAGAATAAGCCGCGAAAGCACTTTGGGGCGAATCGGTGCGTTGACTACGTCCTGTAGCCCAGAAAGCCTGCAACGCTCTATAGAGACCGCTCGACCTTCGGAAGCATAACCAATTATCGAAGCGGTTTTTTTGATTCCAATGTTACTGCTCAGTCCACGACTTAGAGTGAGGGCGCGCTCCTCATCTCCCAGCCAGATAAAAATCATACCGTAGTGGCGTCGAATGAACGCCCTAGAGTTTAAATTGTAATCGATAGACTGATGTGGTGCGTAGCCCAGCTCGCGGCATGAATGGATCAAATGCTTCGTCTCCTCTTTCGGGCCAACAATCAAAATATCACATGGATACTCAAATGCGATACGCTCCACTTTATAGAATGGACTGTGCGTCACTCCTGCATAAGTCGGGTCCTCAGCAGCGAATTGAGTTCGAATGACAAAGCTGAATTGCGAGCCCCTACCTTCGCAACTGTCCACCCAAATATTACCTCCCATTGCGTCAACTAATCGCTTACAAATAGCAAGACCCAGCCCAGTGCCACCATATTTGCGAGTCGTAGAAGCATCCGCTTGAGTGAACGCTTGAAATAATACATGCTGGCGAGTCTCGGGGATACCCACTCCAGTATCCGTCACATTCACCCGCAGATACGAAAAAGCCCCATCCAAAAATCCAACTTTCCGTGCGGGATCGGGTCGGTTCTGCGGCGAAAGTTCTTCGCGAGCAACCTCAGCAACTGAGATTTCAACATGACCCGAATCGGTAAATTTTAGGGCGTTCGATAAAAGATTATGCACGATCTGCTTTAAGCGCTCCATATCTCCGACAGCAAATTCTGGAAGTGACGGATCAAAACTTAGCGAAAGAATTAGATCTTTCTCCGCTGCGCGCATCTTAAACAATTTCACACACTCTTCAAAACATAAGCGAAGCGGAAACTCTTGAACCTCTAATTCCAACCGCCCGGACTCTATTTTCGAAAAATCTAGAACATCATTCACTAACATTAATAAACTGTTGCCACTATTATGAATCGTTTGCGCTAAATCCAATTGATCCTCTAGCAATTCCGACTCAGCCAAGAAGCTCGACAACCCGATAATGGCATTTAGCGGTGTGCGAATCTCATGTGAAATCGTGGCAATGAATTGCCCCTTCGCCTCACTCGCCATTTCAGCGCGCTCCTTCGCATGCTCCAAATCAATTTCATATTGCTTACGCGCAGTGATATCCTGCATCGTTCCCATAATGCGCTTAAGCGAACCATCCTGCCGACGCTCAACTGCTCCTACATAGTCTTGCACCCAAATATACTCCCCATCCCCTTTTTGCATTCGGTAATCAATTCGCACAGAATCGGCATGCTGTTGGAAATACTCACGATACACCTCGTGCACGCGCTCAGTATCCTCTGGATGAATTCGGCCCTTCCATAAATCGAGAGGGTTTCTCGTATCATCGACATCCAAGTCCAACAATTTGAGCCAATTTTCATCAAAATGAATCTCACCGGTCTCTAAATTTTGATCCCAAAACCCCATCTCCGCATTATTCAGTGCCATACGGAGACTGTTCTCACTCATTCGAATCTTATCTTGGTAGATACGCGAAGCCGTTTCATCGACAAGCAATGATAGGGTTCCAAAGTCATTCAACTGATCGATAAAAATGCGCAGTGTTAACAAATTACAACTAATGCGCCGTCCTTTTGAATCGATTAAATTCACTGCCTTATAACGCGTAGACTCGTCTTCCGCCTCTAGCATCTCAAAGGCCTCGCGCTCGCACAAAATATCGAATTCTACTGGAGACCCGCCTGAGTTCGTATCTAAAAGTTCATGTTTCGTCTTGGGCGAGAAACTCGCCCAACGATCATTTAAATAAACGGTTTCGCCAGACCTCGCACGCACCCAAATGCCCACGGGCAAAGAATCAAAGATCTTGCGCAACATATTCTGGCGGTGGTTCGAAATCGACACCGACTGCAAATGATAGCCCGTTACTACAGCCACAACACCGGTCAAAACGCTAAATAAAAGAATCAAGCCGAACGTGAACCAGAAAGGATTTTGAATAACACCCGTGCCGTAGGCTCCAAGCTCGAAAACAGCAAACACCGAAGACATGCTCACCGTGATCAAACTAGTCAAAATAACTCCTCTGATCCGAAATCGTAGCGCGCCTAAGACAGCGAAACTCAAGGCTAAAGGAAGCAGGAGAAAAACCGCGCCTTGTGCCGCCCCCAACCAAGTCAGCGACAGTGCCAGCGACACAGTGAACAGCAAATAAACAAACAACGCTTCAACACAGTGGTAGAAGCTGTAAAAACCAGCTTCATCCCCAGGACTTTGTTGCTTGAAAATATTCATACTACATGAGGAATCAAATACCTCACCCTAGTATGAGATTAAAAATACTAAGCACTCGCAAGCGAATAGGCACCACACCACGAAGAATACCTCATTTATGAGCAATTCAGCGAGGACACAACAAAACCTTACCCAATCGAGGCTTCAGATCATGCTTCATCGCGGCCTCAAACTCCTCAAATAAATAGACCTGCTCAATCGGCAGGCACAAGACACCTGAAGTCATCATTTTATAGACCTCAGCCATCACCCCAGAGACTCCATTCGAACCATGCGTTCGAGACCAACGATCCCACCAAAAGCCTACGAGTCGAACATCCTTAAATATCAAATACCTAGTAGGGAAACGCACTGGGTCGCCAACCATTCCACCAAAAGTCACCTGCGTCCCACCCTCAGCCAATACTTTGATCTGATCGATTGCACTGGCTCCACCGATTGAATTCAACGCCAAACAAATGGGCTCACCGTCAGTTAACTGATCTCTCTGCGCGCCCCAATCACTTCCCTCAAGCACTACATGATCGGCGCCCAAAGCTTTTAGAGGAGGGATCAACGATTCACGCCGAACTTGACTGATGGTCTTTAGCCCCATCGCTTTCGCCATCTGTATTACAGAAATCCCCACTGCTGAATTACCTGCATTCTGCACCAACCAGCTGCCTGGCTCCAAATCAATGACTTTCTTCAACAAACAATATGCGGTGGGAGGATTGATAAATGACATTGCTGCTTGCTCGTCTAGCACCCCATCCGGAACCACCAACAAATCCTCAGCACGCGCGCATGCAAATTCACACCAGGCACCATCTTCACCCGGGAACCGCACCTTCGTGCCTATAGCCACACCTTCGACTCCTTTACCCAAAGTATCCACAACTCCCACAGCCTCTCGTCCAGCAATTGCAGGCAACTCTCTCAGCTTGCCATAACTGCCTCCAATCATTCCTCGATCGGAAGGATTGATAGATGCCACCAAAAGCCGCACCCGCACCTCGCCAGTCCTTGGTTTTGGCACGAGAATCGACTCCAAGGTTAACACCTCCTCAGGTTTGCCAAATTCATGATGACGAATCGCTTTCTGTAAATCCATGGAACGATCCATGCCCAATCAGCGATAGACCCGCAAAGTAATTTTACAGGAAAGCAAAATACGTGTTCGACCTAATCGGTGCAGACTTTCAATTTCTCAACTTCTTCTTACCTGTAGACTTTTTATCATGCACCCTTTTTTACAAAACGACTTTCAAATCCGCTGGTCCACACTCACTCCAGACCACATCGAAACGGACATCGAAAAAGCACTCACCGAGGCCCAAGCTAAAGTCGACAGCGTCGCCGCGCTCGCCAAGTCAGGCACTTCACTGAATTACGACAATACCATCGTCGCACTCGATGACGGCCTCGAAACACTCAATCGAGCATGGGGTCTGGTCAGCCACCTAGACTCGGTCTGCAACAGCCCTGAACTACGCAAAGCGCACAATGCGATGCTGCCAAAAGTCTCGGCGTTCTACTCAAGCATCCCACTCAATGAAGGCCTCTGGCAAACACTCAGTGCCTTCGCCGAACGTGCACCCACACTATCCCCCACAAAAACTCGATATATCCATGAAACACTCGCGGACTTTCGAGAAGAAGGTGCGGACCTACCACCTGCGAAAAAGAAACGTGCTAGCGAGCTACAAAGCCGCCTAGCCGAAAGCACTCAGAAATATTCCGAGAACTGCCTCGATGCCATCAATGCTTGGGAAAAGATCATTACCGATGTGACTGAATTAAAAGGCTTACCACAGTCCGCACTCGATGCTGCCAAACAAAATGCACAGCAAAAAGGCCACGAGAATGCGTGGCGCTTCACACTACAAGCACCTTCGTTTATCCCAGTGCTCACCTACGCTGAAAACAACGCATTGCGCAAAGAACTCTGGCAAGCATATGCAGCCATCGGCCGTAACGAGCCACATGACAATCGTGAGCTTGTCCGCGAAATCTTAGACCTACGCCACGAGTTTGCACAACTCGTAGGTCAAGCAAACTTTGCCGACCATGTGACCGAGCGCCGCATGGCTGCATCGGGCATGGCTGCTCTTAAATTTGGCGAAGCGATCTTTGACAAAGTAAAGACGTCGTTTGACCAAGAAGCTCAAGCACTTCGTGACTACAAAGCAAAAGTGACCGGTCACAAAACAGAGCCTTTAGAACCATGGGAAGCCAGCTACTGGGCCGAGCACCAACGCAAAGCAAACTACGATTTCGACGAAGAAGCATTGCGCCCCTACTTTCCCATCAATCGCGTGATTGACGGGATGTTCGACATCGCTCAACAGATCTTTGGACTCCGTATCGAAGTAGAAGAATCCATCTACATCGACCCGAGGTCCTCAGCCGAAAACCCCAAAAGCTTACCGGAAGTCTGGCATCCAGAAGTAAAATTCTACAAGCTCTACGATGCAGAGAGCAATGAGCTGTTAGGTGCCTTTTACGCAGATTGGCACCCACGCGAGTCAAAGCGTGGTGGCGCATGGATGAACTACTTGGTCACAGGTAATCGCGATGAAAGCGTAGGCGCGCGCACTCCCCACCTAGGCCTGATCTGCGGCAACCTTACGCCATCAATCGGCGATCAGGCTGCCCTCCTTAACCATCGGGAAGTCGAAACCATTTTCCATGAGTTCGGCCACCTACTCCACCACCTCTGCGGCGAGGTCGAAGTCAAGTCGCTCAATGGTGTCAACGTTCCATGGGACTTTGTCGAGTTGCCATCTCAGATCATGGAGAACTGGTGCTGGGAACGTGAAAGCCTAGACATCTTTGCACGTCATCATGAAACAGGTGCCCCTATTCCAGAGGAACTATTTAACAAGATGCTAGCAGCACGCAACTACATGAAAGCCAGCGCCAACGTCCGCCAGCTTTCGTTTGGAAAAATGGACTTAGAGCTGCACATCAACTGGGCAAATTCAGGTAAGCCGGACCTCGATCCATTTATCAAATCAAAGCTCCAAGGCTACAACGCCGAATACAAAACCGAGCCCAAATCACATATATTCAACTTCGGCCACCTATTTAGCAGTGCCACTGGCTATGCCGCAGGCTACTACTCTTATAAGTGGGCGGAAGTGCTTGATGCCGATGCATTTACCCGCTTCCAAGAGGAGGGCATTTTAAACGCGCAAACTGGACGCGATTTTCGCGATAAAATACTGGCGAAAGGAAACTCTGAAGACCCCATGAAACTCTTCAAAGACTTTATGCACCGAGCACCCGACCCAGACGCGCTGCTACGAAGGGACGGCTTGCTGGCTTAGAGGCGCATGAAGAATCTAGCTTCAACAGCTTCAACCCCTCACGAGCAAGCAACTAAAAGTAAACCACCAGCGCATTACGCCACTGGGTATCATCTTTGGTGTCTCCATTTCCGATGTCGTTATCGAAGTTCTTATTATAGGAGAACTCAAGGCCCACCAAATCGGTTAGCCGAAAGCGAATCGCTGCGCTCATGATATAATTGAACTGCTCCGAATTTTCAGGATTCCAATAGTAATTAAATTTCTGAACCAGAGAGGTTCGCCTCCAAGGTTTCCAAGTCGCCTCCTGGAAAACATTCACCAATGGGCTCCATCCCAAGCGGGTGCCGTCTGTCTCTGCCTGAAACTCCTCAACTCCCCCGCCGCCGCCTAATAAAAATTCAATTTTACTGTTCGGCTTAAATTTATATCCCACGCCCACTGACTCCTGTAATTCGCGATCAATGCCCTTAATTTGATCGACTCGATAACCGAGAGAATTTTGCGCGAACCAGTTGTCATAAAAAGTCCGTCGATAGGTGAAATTGACATCATACTTATCCGTAGTTTTGAACGAGCTACCATTGCTGCGCTCACTTTCTCGGTAAGTATATGAACCGTCGAAACGATAAAAATTGCGACTTCCTTTAGGCTTAATTTCAAGATTACCTCGAACATATGTCTCCGTCCACTTACGGTCTCCTTGGCTCAAATTGAGCCCTAAGCGAAGATTTCCATTCCAAGAATCTGGCGCCTTAAAATCGCGTAAGGTATCAATCACACGCCGCTCTTCAATATGATCAATCTCTTCTTCTGTGAGCGCCACTTTCTTGGTAGGCGTTTCAACAGCCTTAGGTATCGGCTTCTTTTTTGACTTTTCTGCAACTTCAACTAACGGGACTTCTTGATCTTCTATTTTAACAACACGCTTGCGCGGAATCGATATTTCACCGAGTAAGGCCGATTGTAGAAAAATAGTAGTGTCCGTGGATTTTGGAAGTAAATCGCCCACGACACGCTCCCCTGAATCCAAAGCAATGACCTTGGGTGCGGCGCAAAGCATCGCACTCATCCCTAAAAAAGTGAGGCACAGTTGGATCTGTCGGCTAGGTGTCATACTGCAGTTTCACTAAAACGCTGTTCACGAATTACGGTTATTTCAATAGATCCAGGATAGTTCAATTCTTCTTCAATCCGAGAGCGAATTTTACGAGCTAATTGACGTGCTTGATCATCGTCAATTGCTGAAGGTTCCACAATAACTCGCACTTCACGCCCAGCTTGAATGGCATACGCGTCCACTACACCCGTCTCCGCTTGGGCAATAGCTTCAATACTTCGGACACGCGAAATAAAACCATCGATCGAAGAGGCGCGAGCACCGGGACGCACTGCAGAGAGCGCATCGGCGACCATCACTAGGCCCGCATAGGCACTTTCAGCGTCGACTTCCTTATGGTGAGCAGCCGCCGCGTTGACCACACGAGGATCTTCACCATGCTGCTTAATAATGTCGGCACCCACAATCGCATGACTGCCAGAATACTCTTCATCGACCGCCTTACCGATATCGTGAAAAAGCCCAGCACGCTTAGCGATCACTGGGTCCAGTCCAATCTCAGAGGCAATCAGCGCGCACAAATTCGCAACTTCTACTGAGTGAGCCAAGGTATTCTGATTATTCGACAAACGGTAGTGCAACTTACCCAGCAAAACCACGACCTCAGGGTGAACACTATTTAGGCGTAGTTTACGTAGTGCATTTTCACCGAGCTCCACAACATTTGCATGCATTTCCTCTTCCGCCTTGATCACCTCTTCCTCAATACTCGAAGGGTGAATGCGCCCATCGCGCAAAAGCGCGTTTAAAGCGATACGGGCGATTTCACGACGCACTGGATCAAAGCAAGAGATCAACACCGAATCTGGCGTCTCATCAATCATCAAAGTCGTGCCAGTTGCATGCTCAAAAGTTCTAATGTTACGCCCTTCTCGACCAATAATGCGCCCCTTCATTTCTTCACTCGGCAACTTAACTACAGTCGCAGTGGCATCATTCATGGGCTGACTGGTAATGCGCTGCATTGCCGCCAACAGGATGCGCTTGGCTTCATCATTCACCTCCGACTCCGAGCGACGAATAATCGTGCGACGCATGTCATGAATTTCCTGCGCACATTCTTTTTCAGTATCTTTTAGTAGGAGCTGCCGCGCGGCATCCTGATCCATTTGACTGATCTGATGAATTTTCATCCGATACAAGCGTCGAACCTTTGCAGCCTCATGTTCCGCATCCTCTAGAGCTCTACGCTGTTTTTGAATGTCCTCTGATTTTTCATCCAAGTCCAATTCTCTATGAGACAATTGCTCCGCGCTACGCTCCTGCTCACGCTGGGTAGTTTCCAACTCAGATTCCCGCCGTTTCAGCTCTAATTCCTGTTCCGCTTGCTCTTCTCGAAGAGCCAAACGCGCTTCGCGGGCTTCAACATCCAACTGCGCTCGCACACTCTCCTGTGTTTGCTTCAAGCGGCGCTTCATGAATACAAACACCAGCGCGATGCCAACAACGGCACCCACGACTAACCCCACTATCTGATCGGAATTCATAGATTGTTTTAGCAGAAGAGGCCTATCGATCGGGGAAATCTTCAAGACCGCAGGCTTCTACGACCTGCATCCGCGGGGTGGACGGACATTAAATTTTCTAATCTTTGTAACCCCATCACTGCCAATTTCAAGGCTAAGTTAAAAGAGGGCACTTGGTTAAGAAGACAACTGAGAACGCAAATTAAAATTCAAAGCGTATCAACGCCGACCGCAGGCTCAAAATAGATCATAATTGTGCGCTTAAATTTCACATACGACAGCTCATAGTCACCCCGCCCCAACGACTCCGCGAGCTGGTTAAATTCATAAACCAAATCGATTAGAAATTGTGACTGATCAGCCCTACGCTCTTCAGATACCACCCAAATCGGCTTCGCTGACTCCACCATTGGAAGCAGGGTAAGCTCTGATAAGTCTCCAAGGACTACAGCCTCAGAAAGCGCAGGGTAATCACTATAAAATTTACTAAATTCATCAAAAGGAGGCACCAAACAAATGATCTCATCGGGTGCACCATTCGACTCTATAAAATCAAAATTACTCCGAACATCTTGATAGACAGGCCCATTCAATAAATACGAGACATTTGATTGATAACTGTGCAAAAACATCGACAACGCTGAAGCAACGGAGACCACAACAAGGATCATTTTCGTGCGCGGAATCAGTGCTACAATTTGACTTACAATTATAGCCGAAAACGGAAACAGAAAGAGTATAAGTCGTTCACAAAAAGGGTATTTCTGTAAATAAACCACTATAAGCGTGACCGCAAAGACACACATACACGGTAGAATTTGCCTATAGTTACGCCACAGGCCCAAAACTAAGCCCGCGACAAAAACCCACATAGTTAAACCATAATAAAAGGTAGTCGTATACATGATGCCAGAATTCAGCAGCAAGTAATTACGATAGCTCCACAGTGGCTCCCAGAAATAAAAATGAACCCAAAAATCGACCAAATCCTCGCTGCTGGAGATATTCGCTAGAATTAGAAAATAATAGATTGAAAAACTAATCGCCCCGACACCTCCCACTACCGCGATTCGAGCAAACTGCCTTTGATCACGGTCAAATAGTGCATTGAAAAGGAAGCCGATGGTTAAGCCCGCTATCACAAATATTGAGGGAAAGGACATCCATGGCAGTAGCAGAACCAGACCACTAGCGCCAATACACCAGCGCTTAGAGTCTTGAACCAGAGTAAATAGGTGTAAGGCGACCACTGAAGCAAGTAAGTCCCCTGAATACTGCTTAAAATTAACCGTATACATCATCAAGGAAGTCGAAAATGACATCAAGCTACAGACAAATATCGCAACAACGGGATCGAGGTATCTTCTAGCATAATATCCCATCCAAACCAGCGCGAGACATCCACTTAACATTGGAATAAGACGCAGCGACCACTCAGACTCTCCAAACAAACGAGTGCTGGCCTCAACAGCAAAAAGGAAAACATGCGGGGCAACCTGCCCGTATTCCAAAGGTCGCAATAATTCTAAATACCCACGATCAATGATACTGTTAGCCAGCAAGATTTCGTCATGCCACAGACTGACATCCCAAAAGTAAAAACCCAGTCTCCATATAATACCAATTAGTATGACGCTGCATATAGTAACATCTACCCACCGCTTCTTTAGGAATTCGAAAAA
Source organism: Opitutales bacterium (assembly GCA_018607135.1). Classification (GTDB taxonomy): domain Bacteria; phylum Verrucomicrobiota; class Verrucomicrobiia; order Opitutales; family Coraliomargaritaceae; genus JBPOFY01. The sequence continues at coordinate 48,487 of JABBCA010000070.1, read as the reverse complement.
CATTAATTTTGATTTAGATAGCAAGCAAGCAGATGAATCAAGGTCAACCGAAGCTCAAGCATCTCTTATCTGTCGCTGAAACACTGAGAATTTTTGATCGCTAGTCATCCACACCATTAACCCTCAAATGCAACACCATCGCCCCTTTAAAAGGGAAATAATCGAGCACATAGGTATCCATTTCACCAGTAGCGCTTGCTCGTGAAATAGAACTCAGGAAGCCTTCTAGGTGGTCTATTTGCTCTTGAATTCGCTCCTCAGAGACCACCCAAAAAGCAGCCTCCCCTTTTACTTTTTCAATCACAGTTGAGTGCTCGAGATTTTCGATCACTTGGCAAGGGACCTCTAGGCCTTGCATCCTGTAATATTCACTAAATGCAAGCATCGGGTATTCGCAAAAGACACCACCAGGCGAAACTGTAAATACCGGCTCCACTGGCTTTCGATGATCAAACACATAGCGCAAGGCCTCCCTTGCCTGCTGCTGACTAGGAGGACTGAAAACGGAAGCGAGGTTCCAACTCCAATGGATTCCGATAAAAATCAAGAATAACGACAAGGCGACCCAGTTACAGGAGCGTCCCTTCGCATCGATCTCAGCAAACAAATGCCCAAATAGTATCCCAACCATTGGAGACATAAATATCAACAGTCGCTCAGCAAAAGGGTATAGACTCAAGCCAGATGCTAACGCAGTAACCATCAAAACCGTGACACAAGGCAAAGCCTGCCGTGAATGCCTCCAGAGGCCTACGATCATAGACACGACAAACAATATCGAAAACACGATAAGGAAATTATTACCATGGGGAAGTAGTCCAGCACTTTGCCGAACACCGTTAAAAAATACATTCAAATTATGAACTGAAAAATACGGCGAAACCATGTAGTAAGGCTCCCAAAAACTAGCCAGAAGCTCACTTGAAGCAGTATTTCGGATGATGGTAAAATGCAGGGCACAGAAACTGATAAATGCGACAAAGCTAAGTGCTGCAACAAGCCCTGCTTCTCGCCACTGCTTGAGGCTCATATGATAGCAAAAAAATCCAACTCCCAGGCCCGCCACGACAAAAACAGATGGGAAGGACATCCAGGGAGCCAACAAAAGCGCAAAGCCACACAATATCAGAGTGACTCGTGAATAAGCTGTCTTGCTGTAGATGTGCAATAAAACGACAGAAATCAATACGTCGGATGCATATGGCTTAAAATTGACCGCATACAGAACTAATATTGGCGAAAATGCCAATATACTACTTCCGACTATCGCTACTAGCGGATGTAAGTAGCGCTTTGAAAATTGGACGAACCAAATCATCGCCACACATGAACAGAAAACTGGAAATAAACGAAGTGCCCACTCCCCATGCCCCAGCAACGCGGTGACAGCATTCGCGGCTAATAAAAAGAGTGGAGGCGCCACCTGCCCATAATCTAAAGGTTCTAAAAGCCCCATGGTGCTGCGCCGAGCGATATTCAGGGCTAATAAGACTTCATCATGATAGAGTCCCGAATTCCAAAAATAGCGTATTAGCCGCAAACCGACACCACTAAACATAATAAAGGTCAGCAGTTTATTCACTGACAAAAACTTTGAAACCGAAGTGAGCATCCCACTATCGACAAACAATCGACGCTGAAGATAAAGCCTAATCTCCAAGGTCGCACGAACTGAGTGTGAGACGTGCGAAAGTTAATCTGGAGTCAATAGGCGTAGTGCGGTAACTCTGATTCAGCTTTTTAGAATTATTCCAATTATTACTTGAATTCTGGAAAAACTCGCATTTATTGCAACTCGGTCTCATTATTGATGAGACTTAGAATTATTCTAAATAATAGCTCACGCGTAAACACATGAACCTTGCACCTGAATATAAAGCCCGTCTCGACAAAGCACTCGAGCACAGCGGCCAGCGCTCAACCAAGCAGCGCGAACACATCTTCTCAGTCTTACTCGAGAAACGTGACCATCCGACTGCCGACGAAGTGTATGCTCGCGCCAAGTCAGACATGCCCACCATTTCCCTTGCGACAGTATATAACTGTTTAGAAACATTGGTCGAAACGAGCCTCATCCGCCAAGTCAACTTTGAGCGCGAGCCCACTCGCTACTGTCCCAACCTCACTCAACACGCACACTTCTACTGCCGTGAAAGCGGTGAGATCGTCGACATCGAACTCTCCGACGAAGCGATCGAAACACTCATGAAGGCCCTACCAAAAGGCTTTAGCGCCCGCCACATCGACATCGCATACGACGGCAAATGCAACGGCTGCCACGACTAATTTAACAACTAACTTCTCACTTCTAAATTCAAACTTCTTTAAAATGAACACGCTCGAAATTAAAAATCTCAATGTCTCCATCGATGGCCAAGCCATCCTAAAAGACTTCAACTTGACTATCCCGAAGGGCGAAGTGCACGCACTCATGGGTCCAAACGGCACCGGTAAGAGCACCTTGGCTAAAGTCATGGCTGGCCACGAAGACTACACAGTCGAAAGCGGCGAAATCCTTCTCGATGGCGTCAACATCCTTGGCGAAGATCCCGACGAAATCGCCAAAGCAGGCCTCTTTCTCGCGTTCCAATACCCACTCGAAATCCCAGGTGTTTCCATCGCCAACTTCATTCGCGCCGCTCGTCAAGCTCGCCTCCCAGAAGGCGAAGACATCAATGCCGTTGAATACTACAAAGAACTCTACGCTAAAATGGATGCGCTCAAAATGGATCGCAAGTTCACAGCCCGTTCACTGAACGAAGGTTTCTCAGGTGGCGAAAAAAAGCGCTGCGAGATCCTCCAAATGTCCATGCTGAATCCAACTTGTTGCGTCATGGATGAAACGGATTCTGGTCTCGATATCGATGCCCTCCGCATCGTTTCCGAGGGCGTGAACCTAATGCGCGGCCCTGAGCGCAGCTTCCTAGTAATTACCCACTACCAGCGCCTGCTTGACTACATCGTTCCAGACGTCGTGCACGTCATGTTCGATGGTAAGATCGTCCACAGCGGCGACGCAGAACTCGCCAAAGAACTGGAGTCTAAAGGCTACGACTGGGTTCAAGAAGAGTTCGTAAACGCTCCCGCCTAAGCCCTCTACTCTTAGCTATTCTCCATCAGCCATTAACCATTTTTATCCATGAGTGATACCGACATCCAAGACGAAGCAATCAACGTCGATACCGAAAAAGGGAACTTCAAGTATCCTGAAAACTATGCGTATGACGCTGGCGTAGGTCTCAACGAAGATACCATTAAATACATCTCCGACGTCAAAAAAGAAGCCGATTGGGTGCGCGAGTTCCGCCTCAAAGCACTGGAGATCTTCAAGAAGAAGCCGATGCCAACGAAGTGGGCCGACCAAGATCTTGAAAACATCAAGTTCGACGAGATCCGCTACTACCTTTCCAAAGGCCAGCAACCCTCCCGCACATGGGATGAGGTGCCTGACGACGTAAAGGAAACTTTCGAACGCCTAGGCATTCCTGAGCAAGAGCGTAAGTTCCTAGCGGGCGTGGAAGCACAATTCGACTCCGAAGCCGCCTACTCCCGCATGAAAGAAGACCTCGAGAAAGAGGGCGTCATCTTCGTCGGTTCCAGCGAAGGCCTCGAAAAGTATCCAGAGATCTTTAAGCCCTACTTCGGCAAGGTCATTCCGACTGCTGACAACAAGTTCTCCGCACTCAACAGCGCGACCTTCTCAGGCGGCAGTTTCATCTACGTGCCCAAGGGCGTGAAGCTCAAACAACCGTTACAAGCCTACTTCCGTATCAACGCGGAAAACTTTGGTCAGTTCGAGCGCACACTCATCATTGCGGATGAGGACTCCGAGATTACCTACATGGAAGGCTGCACCGCGCCGAAGTTTGAAACAGCCACACTACACAGTGCGGTGGTCGAGCTCGTCGCACTCAAGAACGCCAAGATTCAATACATCACCGTTCAGAACTGGTCGTCCAACGTCTTCAACCTCGTCACCAAGCGCGGTATGGCCGACGAAGGTGCCGAAGTGAAATGGATCGACTGTAATATCGGTTCACGCCTCACCATGAAATATCCAGGTGTTGTGCTTAAGGGTAAAGGTGCACGCGGCGAAGTGCTCTCCATCGCACTCGCAAACGACGGTCAACACCAAGACACTGGCGCGAAAATGATCCACCTCGCGGACAACACCACGAGCAACATCATCTCCAAGTCCATCTCGATTGGCAAAGGGCGCTCCACTTACCGTGGTCAAGTCCATATGCCGAAACACCTCAAGAATTGTAAGAACAATACTGAGTGTGACGCCTTACTGATCAACACCAACAGCCGCACTGATACCTATCCAGCAATCACTACACGTGGTGAAAACAACACCGTGCAGCACGAAGCAAGTGTATCGAAAGTCAGCGCCGAGCAGATATTCTACATGATGCAACGTGGCCTCTCCGAAGGCGAAGCCATGTCACTCGCGGTGAACGGATTCGTCAATGATCTGATGAAGGCATTCCCGATGGAATACTCAGTCGAGTTGAAGCGCCTCATCGACATGGAAATGGAAGGCAGCGTCGGATAAAGTCGACGAACGTCGCACACTAAACTTTCAACTTCGAACACCGAATGAATACTATTTTGGAAAATCCAACTACATCCACAACTGACGAGCCGGCATGGCTCGCCGATCGTCGCGCCGCAGGCCTTGAGCAATTCAAAAACTTACCAATGCCATCCGCACGAGATGAAATGTGGCGCTTTGCATCCGTAGGTCGTCTCAGCATCGACGGCTACGACGCCACAGACGCTCCTGCAGCCGACACGGTCGCAGCACTCGTCGGGCGCTCAAACTTAGTCACCGAACGTGAAGGACTGAGCGTATACGTCAACGACGCACAAGCCAATTTTGAAGGCATCTCCGATGAGCTCGCCGCTAAAGGTGTCGTCTATTTACCGATTGCAGACGCCGTCGCGCAGCATCCTGAGCTGATGGAGCAATACTTCCTCAAGGAATCGACAGAGCTCGGTTCTGAGAAGTTCTTCGGCCTCCACGCTGCATCCATCAAAGCAGGCTCCGTGCTCTTCGTCCCTAAGGGCGTCGAAATCGAAAAACCTTTCGTCAACTACTACTGGACCAGCGGTGAAAAGGCTGCGGTCTTTCCACACACACTCGTGATCGCTGAGGACAATGCGAAGGCATCCGTCGTCGACATCTTCTTTTCGGAAACTGAAGAGAACGAAGCACTCAACGTATCCGTTTCCAATATCCATGCAGGAGCTGGTGCCAACGTCTTCCGCAAGATCGTGCAGGACTGGAACGAGAAGACCGTTTCCTTCCAACTCGACACCACCGTTGCCGATCGCGACGCACAAGTGAAAAACGTAGCAGTCAACATCGGCGCCGAGCGAGCGCGTTTCGAAAACCAAACACGTATCGAAGGCCCTGGTGCTGACGTGAAAATGTATTCGCTCACCGTCGCCGAGAAGAACCAAGAGTTTGACCAACGCACCTTTCAGACACACAACGCTGGTAACGCCGTTTCCGACCTACTCTACAAAAACGCACTCCTCGACAATGCACGCACCATCTTCTCTGGCTTGATCAAAGTCGCCGAAGGCGCGCAGCAAACCGACGCGTATCAAACCAACCGCAACTTACTCCTCGATCCAACCGCAGAAGCCAACGCGCTTCCTGGTCTAGAGATTTTGGCGAATGACGTGCGCTGCTCACACGGTGCAACGACTGGCAATGTCGATGCCGACGAGCTCTTCTACATGATGGCGCGTGGAATTTCCAAGCGTGTGGCCATGCAGTTGATGGTCTTCGGCTTCTTCGAAGAAGTCATCGAAAAGGTCGAGAGCGACGAACTCGCCGAAAACCTTCGCCAACTCATCCGCAACAAGTTCGAGTCTAAGATTAAATAACTGTAGGGGCGCGACTTGACGCGCCCGCCATATGGAAAATTCAGCGCTGGCGCATCGAGTTGCGCCCCTACAAATAATCACTCATTAGCCATTAGCAATTAGCCATTAGCCATTAATTTATGGACGATTTACGCACACTCACTCGTGAGGTAGAGGTCACCCTCATCCCACAAGGCACACCAATGACTTTGCCAGAAGGCGAAGCGGTCACCATTACGCATCGCCTCGGCGGTAATTTCACCGTGATGACGCACAATGGCATGTTCCGTATTAGCGGAGCCAATGCCGATGCGCTCGGAGAGGAAGTCTCTTCCGCAGCCAAACACGCCGAAGCCGAAGGCGCCAACGCGCCCGTAGCGACGGACGACCTATGGGAAGCGCTCAAGACAGTATTCGACCCAGAGATCCCAGTAAACATCGTCGATCTTGGCCTCGTCTACTCTCTCGAGTGCGCCGAACGACCCGAAGGTGGCCACAAAGTCGACATGAACATGACACTCACCGCACCCGGTTGCGGCATGGGCCCAGTCATCGCTGAAGACGCCAAGATGCGCCTCGAAAGCGTCCCCGGTGTCGCCGAAGCCGACGTCGAGATCGTCTGGGATCCGCCCTGGAACCAAGACATGATCACCGAAGAAGGCAAAATGGTCCTCGGATTGATATAAAACCAAAGCGAACCAATTTTTCAAAAGCGGAACGTGCAAGCGTTCTGTTTTTTTATACCCAGTTACTAAACCCCACAAATTTATCTAATTCTAACAGGAACTCAGATGAAGGCACCTGTTACACTGCGCGACACTTTGTCAAAACTTGCCCGTAAATCGCAATTTTGTCACAGATGATTCAATTTCACTTACAAACTTCAACGAATCGCCCACATCACCTAATGCTAAAACCAATCTCCATACTCTCGATGAGCGCAGTCCTCATCGCCCTCTCACTTTCCGCAGACACAGTCGACAACGCCGAGATCGTCACCTTCACTGCAGCAACACCTGCCTGTGCTGCCGACGTAAATCAGACAATCCAAGAGCTGGTAAGCGCAATCAATGATAACAACGCGCAGATCGCAGCACTCGAAGCACGTATCGCAGCACTTGAAGCCCCAACGCTATCTGCGATCCTCACTGGCAGCACTTTCACCGTATACACGATTGAAACTGGTGTCGGCGCGACGTCTGGCGCTGGTTCTGCTGGTATACTCAATGCATTTGTCGGAGGCGATACGTCCATATTCACGCTCTCCGCCGGAGGTATATTAAGTGTCAGCTATGATTTCACCGAGCGAGCAACGACGCTCGATGTGGAACAAAATTTATTTGGCGATGAGGACAATATCGTCACGATTCAAACAGACATCCAGGACTCGGGCACTGGCACCGACACGGGAACATGGAGCTTAAGCGGATCGACGCTCACCATAAGCTACGATGGCGACACAGATGAGTATCTGGTCACCCCTGACGGCAATATGTTCGTATCTGGAGCTGCTGAGTTAGACGATGAGCAATTAGTTGCTGGCGGCCCCTTCATGACTAATGCCGATTTGGTCATCGGCGTTCGCGCAGTTGCAGCACCATAACACGCAACCGGCCAACCCATAGGAAAATGAAATCTTCATTCAAACACATCTGCCAGTGGAAACGCTTCGCGTCCACGCTGGCTGGCATTGCCCTATTACTGAGCCCATGCTTGGCACAGAACACTCCGACCATCACATCTATCACCGTCAATGAAGCTGGACGTATCGTCATCGCCTTTGACGGTGATGCAGGCGAGTATGTTGTTGAGTGTAACGATGATCTTGCCACCAACAACTGGGGATCACTTTGCCGCCTCAGCTCTGGAGGATCTTCGACCGATGTGTCTGACCCAATCGATACCGAAGCAGGCCAGAAGTTCTACCGCATTTTCGGCATCGATCCCTCGTCCGACTCCACACTAGCGGGCACTATTGCCGCTGAATTTAGTAACCAAGCGCTCAGCACCCCCAGTATATACGCAGACCTACAGACCGTCTTCGGCCTGAACTTCGCCAGCAACGAGGGAGCTGACCTACTTGGAGCGGACGGACTCTCTTCAGCAACAAGAAATGCCCGAGTCTACACAGCGATGATCGGAGCCTTAGCAAAACTCACTCTATCGATCATGAATGACACCAATATCTTCCCAAGCGTTCAGCCCGATAGTGATGACGTCATAGACGCACTTGTCACAGATATCAGTGACGGGAAGCTAGACGGCAAAGATACTGGCAGTGCGATTGAGATCGGAAGCACAGGAGTCAATCTACCGAATCTTAATGAACAGGATTTCATCGACGGTCTCAATTCACTCAAAACGGAGGTTTTCACCTTATACAATGTAGAATTTGTCTCTTCTGGGGCTGGCACAACCAGCGCCAGCGCACCAGCAAGTTGGGGCACTTTCTACTGGGACAGCGCCGATTGGCAGTGAGAGGGCCAACATTCTTGCATTAACACCATAATGTTAACTGATTTGTAACTAGTTGACTGCCAAATAGAGATATTCGGCCCATTAGTATAACATTATTGCCATCTGGCACATGCCCTGCATACAGTTTCTTGGTAAACACTCAGCGAACCCACCCTCTATTATGAAATATCAGTCAATCGCTCTATTCCTTATAAGTGCCTGCTTGACCCATGCTGGCGCCCCTGTGGCACCAGCAACTGGCACCGTCAGCTTTGAATTTGACGCCAGCACCATTAATGGAAATGGCTCACTGGGGACGGCATTCAAAAATGCAGTCGATGGGGAAACCACTGCGACCCTGTTCGATCTGAGTAGCGTGATAGCGGGACTTACACTTACGATAACTCCCTCCCAATCTGACATAAGTAATACAGCAAACGGCCTTGGTATCACCTCTGGCGGCACACTCAACACCGCTGGCGACGCACTGACTTTCAGCTTCAACAAAGCGATCACCTTCGATTTTTTAGATATGGGTGATTTCACTGGAGAAGGATTAGCTGGTGAAGACTCGGTATCACTCAGCTATTCAAATGCCAACCCAACCATTAGTCTGGTTGGCGGAGATTTCGATAACGACACTAGCGATACGATCACCTTCACTACAGGAAATGCCTTGATTGCAAACGAATCATTTACAATTAGCCGAGTCGACGGAGATTTTGCAATTGAGGGATTTAACATCACAGTGGTTCCGGAATCTAGCGCTTACGCCATGCTCACAGGCCTCTGTGCTCTTAGCTTGATAATAATACGCCGCCGTCATACGAGACTGTAAGCACCGAGTCTAGCTTACCTAAAGCCGTCCTAAGAGACGGCTTTTTTGTCGGCATTACTATTTTGGCGGACTACGGTCCACCCCTACTGCGTTGCGCGGGGACGCGCAAGGTTGTGGGCGACGGTGACAGCAGAATTGCATGAGTATCGGCACCACTCGACAATGGATGTCACCCACATTTCTCCCCCTAGCTCAAGCACTTGACTGCCAACTCGCGGCAGACTTCCTCTTGCTCATTCGGGCGAGCGATGATGGCCTCGAATGCCTCCGTAAACGCGATCTGAAAGTCCACGAGCTTCTTCAGGGGCACTTTCGCTGCGGTTTGAGCGAGACGCCCAAGATACCAAGGGTTCTGCGTGAACACATTCAAATTACTTTTCTCAGCGCCTTCGCCGAAATGGTGACCATAGGTGCGCGCTGCGGCCTCGAGGTCCGACTTGGCGATGCCTCGCCCACCTAAGCGAATGGCCCCCGCATCCATCAAAACTCGCAGCTGAATCAACAAACGATTACGTGATTGCAGGCTACCGAGTAATGGACGCGACTCACTTTCGGTGAAGAAATGTCGGCGTAGCGCCTCCAAGGTCCAATCGAGTTTCAATGAGTAAAATGCATCTGCCGCCTCAAAGAAATCTGCATCGCCAAAGTTGGGCACTAGATCCGTCACCAAGCGATCCGAGATCGCCCCACCCTCGGTGCCGACGAAGGTCACCAATTTCCGCGTTTCCTCGACAATCAAACGTGTATTACCATTCACCTTCCCGATGAGCAGTTGCACTGCATCACGAGTAATCGAAGCTCCCGCTTTGTCGCACTCTTCGTGAATGATCGCGGCTAAGCCCGCCGCAGAGTCTTTGCCGCCCTCGATCAGGGTAAAGTCCGCATTCGACTTCACCCATTTATAAAAACTACGCACCTTGTAGATCGGGTGCGCAGTGATCAACACGCCGACTGCATCGGGATCAATCCCACCAAGCAAATCCTTTAAGCCATCGACTAAATCCAAGGTGCCTTGTGCATTACCAGTCTGGTTGTTGGCCATAAAATTGACATCCTTCAACCAAACCACTTTACGCCCGCCAAACATATCCAAAGTCTGCACTGCACTCGTAAATCGATTCAGCGCTTGTTCCACTTCAGCGATGTTCCCCGCACGACCGTCAATAGTCTCCTTCGACAAATCATCCACGATATCCTTCGCTTGCTCCTTAAACCATGCACGCCCCTTCTCAGAGACCAAATAGTCGTCTTCTCCGCAGATGAATGTGAATGGCTTGGTGGACATGTTCTAATTGAGAGCAAAGCAAATTGCCCGCATTGTCCAAGCCTCAAGCTAAGAAAATATCACGTTCTAATCTTTGCCCCCGCAGCAGAGCATCTCTTCCATCTTGTATTTCTTCAGTTTACGGCGCATCCAATCGAGCGCGGCGTGCACTGCTCGCGCCTTCACATCCAGCCGACCACCAGTGTAGCGAACCGTCTTGCACCACACGCCTACAGGCGAGTGATAGCCTAAATGTATGGTGCCTACGGGATTGGCCTCATCACCGCCACCTGGACCCGCAAACCCTGTCACGCTCAAACCATAATCGGTAGAAAATCTTTCAGCTACTCCCGAAGCCAACGCCACTGCACATTCTGAACTCACAGCGCCGTGCTGGTCCAGCAGGCATTCAGGAACCCCTAAAATGTCCATCTTTACATCATTCGTGTAACAGACCACTCCACCCGCAAACACCTTTGAGGCTCCGGCAATATTCGTGAAGGCATCCGCTAAAGATCCACCAGTGCACGACTCCGCAACCGCCAAGGTTCGATCCAGAGCTCGCAGTTCGTGAAATACCACTTTTGCCAAGGAACAATGCCCAAAACAGACGAAGTCATCGCCTAAAACCTCGCGGGCTTCTTGTCCAATTGATTGCAATTGCTCCCAATTCAGCGACGCATCACGGCTACTCAAACGCACATCAACAATTCCGTAATGCACACAATAAGCTACAGTCAGCTCAGCGTGCGCGTTAATGATCGGCTGCATCAATTGTTCAATAGTCGACTCGCCTGAGCCGCAGGTTCGTAGTTGCAAATAAGCTTCTTGGTCCGACAGCACCTCTTTCTCTTGAAGCAATGGCAGCACCTGCTTTTCAAATATCGGCTGTAATTCATGCGTCGGCCCAGGGAGCATGATTAAACATTTCCCTTCGGCTTCATAGTATAACCCAGGTGCCGTGCCTCTATCATTACGTAACACCTGACCGTCCTTAAAGCGATAGCACTGTTTCTTGTGATGCGCAGCCATCGTTCGCCCCATCACTTTAAAACGTTCCTGAATCACGATTTCGATCGAAGGATCGAAGACCAGTTCCGCTCCAAGTGCTTCCGCAATCGATTCGCGGGTCATATCGTCCGCAGTAGGACCTAAACCGCCGGTAGTGATCACGAGATCCGAATGCGCCCAAGCATCTGAAAATGCGTTCTTAATTTCGTTCAGATCATCCGTAATAATGCGCGCACGATGTATCGGCAGACCGTAACGAGCAAGTTGCTCGCCGAGGTAAGTTAGATGGGCATTCTCACGAATACCGACGAGTAATTCGTCGCCGAAATTGATGACTTCCACTTTGGTAGGTTGTGGCATTGAGTAGTTTGTGTTGGGTTTTAGTTGAGCGCACTTCACATTGGCTCAATCATCGCAATACACGCTACACCATTTTGTAACAAATGCCAGAGCCCGATAAAATAAACATCAAAGAAAAAGTCCGACGGCTCCCCCATCGGCCTGGAGTGTATTTGATGAAAGATCGAATCGGACAAACGATCTACGTCGGTAAAGCCAAGGATCTTAAGAAGCGCGTCTCGACCTACTTTCAAGCGTCGCGCAAGCTCATGGTCGCCCAGCCAAAAGTGCGCGCCATGATCGATCTGATCCGTGACTTTGAGACTATACTAGTCCATTCAGAAGCCGAGGCGCTCCTTCTTGAAGGCCAATTAATTAAAAAGTATAAACCGCGCTACAATACCGATTTTACCGACGACAAACGCTTCCTGCTAGTTCGCGTCGACCCTCGCGAAACCCTCCCCCGCTTCCGGCTCACTCGAAACCGAACCGACAGTAACTCACGCTACTACGGCCCCTTTGCGCATTCAGGACACCTTCGCAAAACACTCGCGGAATTGCGCCGCAAGTTTGGCATCCTACTCAGCGATGCGAAACCACTCGATCTCGGCGACGGTCGCTGGCGACTCTACGATGATGCCCGTGCCGAGATCTACGATCATGCCAACGAAATCACTGAAGCTGACTACCAACAACGGCTCGAAGCCGCCTGCGACTTTCTGGACGGTAAAGCCCGCGAGTGGATCGCAGAGCTTAAGAACTCCATGCAGCAAGCCGCCAATGATCGCGCTTATGAAAAAGCAGCCTCACTTCGCGACATGGTGCAGGCTCTGGAACGAACCGTCAGTCGAACACGGAAATTTGAGCGTAACCGACTCGGCACACACAACCACCTCCAAGTCGTTAAACGTATACGGAAAAAGCTCAACCTTTCGGCTACACCCAACTATATGGAGTGCTTCGACATTTCACACATTTCAGGCAGCTTCTGCGTAGCGTCCATGGTGGCCTTCAAAGATGGCAAGCCAGACCGCAAAAACTACCGCCGCTTCAAAATTAAGTCCTTCGTCGGCAACGACGATTTTCGAGCCATGGAAGAAGTGGTTGGTCGTCGCTATCGTCGGCTTCACCAAGAAGGAAAAGCATTTCCAGACCTCATCGTGATCGACGGCGGCGCAGGTCAAGTGACCGCCGCCCTTAAGGCATTCCTCGGCCAAGGCCTCGAACCACCCGAACTCATCGGACTCGCCAAACGCAACGAAACTGTCATTTTCAGCGACGGGCGCGAGCCCCTTAATTTACCCCACCATGACCCCGCACTTAGACTCCTGCAGCACATCCGCGATGAAGCACACCACTTCGCCAACAGCTTCAACGCAGAATTGCGCAGCAAACGCCTACGCGAATCCATCCTCGACGACTTTTCCGGCCTAGGGACACAACGCAAACAGCAACTTATTCACCACTTTGGGTCGATCGAAAAACTAAAAGCGGCACAGATTGAAGAATTGGTGCAAATAGAAGGCATTGGTAAAGTCACCGCGGAACGGCTTATCAAATTCTTAAATTCGAATATCGACTAAACAGTCACGGAGCAAAGATTATAGGACCTCACATTCGACAGACTAAGATGTTTAATCCAAAAAATCCGCGCCTGCATAAAGAGGGTATTATTTTCTGTGGGTTACTGTATTTATCCCTATTTATATTGTATTCGCCGAGTCTACAATATGGATATATCGCAATGGATTCTGGTGTATATTTGGAGGACCCCGTAATACAAACAGGACTTCATTTAGATAATCTAAAGGGTGCTTTCACCAGAACCGATCTGCTCTACTGGCAGCCATTAACCCTCATTAGTCACATGATAGACATTGAACTGTGGGGAATGGATGCAGGCATGCATCATTTGTTAAATATCCTACTTCATGCAACGAGTTCCGTTTTACTCTTTTACCTACTATGCAAATTTTTTGGCGGATTTTGGAAATCAGCCCTCATCTGCGCGTTGTTTGCACTACACCCCCTACGTGTTGAGCCTGTAATTTGGATGGCTGGTCGAAAAGACTGCCTCAGCTTACTATTTTTCCTACTAACTATTCTCGCCTACTATAAATATACAGAAAAGCCCAACCTAGCACGCTACTGTTTAATCCTCACGAGCTACGTGATGGGCTTACTGAGTAAGCCCATCATCATAGTCATACCCGGCGTCCTACTACTACTAGACTTTTGGCCAATCAACCGATTTGGCCAAAAGTTTCACTGGCGACGAGCCACACAACTCATCTTAGAGAAAGCACCTCTAATCGCGCTCGCGATTGCATCCACGTTGATGACTATCTATTCAAAAGGAACAGATCCTGAAGTGTCGTCACTCAGTAGGATCGGAATAGAAGAACGCATGCACAATGTCGCCCTAAACTACTGGGAGTCGCTTTTAAATATAGTGTGGCCACATAATTTATCCATTTTCCATTCAGGACGCCTCGAATTCAACACCCCAGCAACCCTTGCCATCGCATCGGCTTTGACTGCGATCGGAATCATCGCACTACGTTTGATTAAAACTAAACCGTATCTTTTTTTCGGATACACATGGTTTATCATTACATTATTCCCAGTAAGCGGAATCATGCAAGCTGGCTCACAATCCATAGCGAATCGATTTACGTATCTCCCGTCGATAGGCATCACTATCGCCTTAGTATGGGGACTCAGCGATCTCTATTATACAGCAGCCAAGCGCTACAGCGCGCTTTCGACACGAACTCTACCGATGTTATCGGTCGCATGGATCTGCGCACTTGCGATCCTTAGCATTCAACAAATCACACTCTGGAGAAATCCAATTCACCTATTTCAGTATGCACTTGACCATACAACTAACAACTGGATGGCTCATTCCAACTTAGCCGTTGAATACATACGTCAAAATAAAAACCAACTGGCAATTCAATCCTTCATAGACTCTTTGAACGTTTACCCTCAACAACCTGGCACTCACCAAAACATTGCCGTCTTAACCACAGACACAAAACAAGCCATTCGACACCTTCACCATGCACTACTCCTAGACCCAGAGTATATTAGCTCACATGAACTATACATCACGAAACTCATAGAAGACGGGCAACGAAATGCCGCTGTAGACCACTATCCAAAACTAATCAACTTAGAACCCAACAACCACCTACACTACAGTAACTTGGCCGCTATATTATCGGAATTAAGCAGAAACGAAGAAGCCATCGAATATTATCAAAAAGCAATTAACTTAAATCCTAATAATGACACTGCTCGGCTAAATCAGGCGCGGAACTTTCAAGCACTTGGAATGGATCGAGACGCAGAAACTATTTATCGCAAGCTTCTAGAAAAATCGCCAGATAACAGCTACATCAGGGAGCAGTTAAATAGCCTAATCAATTCCACCCCTTTAAAATGACATCTGACTTCAACTCATTAGATGCTTTCGAATTCGAAGCACTTGCACAGGCGATCAACTACAAGAGATGGATCTGGGAACAATTTTCAAGCACACTCATGGCATCACCTAAGATACTAGAAGTCGGCGGTGGCATTGGCCACTTCACGGAAGTCATTTACGAGCACGCCATCAACTCTCAGATAACTTCCCTGGAACCCTTTCAAGAATTTTACGAGCAACTTGCAGCAAAACTCCCTCAAATTGAAAGTTTTCACGGTTACGCCCAAGACCTAGCAGAAACAGAACATTATGACAGCATCATCAACGTAAACGTGCTAGAGCACATCAAGGATCATGAAGATGAGCTGAAGACATGGCACCGTCTGTTGAAAGAAAATGGGACTGCATGCGTGCTGGTTCCAGCTTGCACTGAGCTATACACTCCGATCGACCACTTAATGGGACACTACCGGCGCTACACACCTGACACACTTCGCGAGGTGTTCGAGTCAGCTGGATTCAAGGTAGAGAAATTGACTTATTTCAACCATGTAGGCTACTGGCTCTGGATGTTAAATTTTAAACTGCTTAAAAAGAAATCTTTCTCAAAGGCCAAAATAGCATTCCATGAGCGATATCTAATACAACCAAGTAAACTCTTAGACAAATTGGGTGCCCATCGCTTACGCGGGCAAAGCCTTGTGTGTATCGCTCGAAAACTAAGCTAGGCGTGAACGACGTGCTGCAAATCAAGAGAAGAACTGTATCGATCTGTCTGCTAATGCTTATGCCATTAGCACTCTTTTTCTATGCTTCCTACGTGAAAGAAACGCGAGGTCCCTACTACTACAATTTCAATGACGACCCTGAGTATGCCTACCTATTAAACTCGTTGAACATCGCACAAGGGCTCGCTCCACACCATGTGGATCACCCAGGAACACCACTACAAGCAACAGGCGCACTCATCCTTAGAGGCACCCACTTACTAGTTCCTCCATCTAACGGACAGCCTTTGGTCCAATCCGTGATTAGTAACCCAGAGTATTACCTCGGGGCGATACAGTTTACACTCTTAGTAACCGGCTGTGTGACCATCGGTATCTTAGGCCTGACCGCATATCGGTATCGTCAATCGATTGCGCTAGCCATGCTCCTTCAATCCTCTCCGTTCTGGTTTTTCACCATTGGTATATCAATGGCTCGTGTCCACGCAGAATCGATGCTACTCATCATTGGCTACAGCATCTCGGCTCTACTGTTTTCAGTAATCACCACCACAGAGGCATCAAAACCCACGAACACGCGAATCACTGTAGCCCTAGGTATCTTAACCGCCATTGGAGTAATGACCAAAGTGACTTTTGCGCCTATCGCCATTGCCTTACTCTTACTTACCTGTGGCATACGCGCGAAACTAATCTACGTAATGAGCACGCTCATTACGTCAGCACTATGGGCAATCCCTCTGATCCCGAGGCTCGACTACTATACAGACTGGCTCGTAGGACTTGCGTTACATACTGAAGCTTACGGCAAGGGAGAAGTCGGGCTCATCAAATTAGAAAATTTACTATTCATTAATCGATGCATGACCGACGAACCAATCTACTTCATCAGTATGATCGGAATTTTAGCCTATCTTTGTATACAATGCGCTCAGTGGCTGCGTTCAAAGCCAGCAACCAGATCACTACAGCAAATCATACAGTCACCACCCGTAATACTTAGCCTATTTCAGATAGCATTCCTGATCATTCTTTTTAAACAACCTCGAATTCACTATCTAACTCCCGCGCTTCCGATTCTCGCGTTTACTGGTGTTTATTTCGCAGACTCCATTAAAGCATATTTTAAAACGACATCTCGACTTTTCACACTCCTAGCAGTCGCCCTCATCGGCCTATTCTCAATACTATTAGGCGTTCGCTACGAGTCAGGCATTCAAGCAATTACAGCAATTTGCACAAACAGTGAGGCTGCGGAAGAGTTCGCAAACTCATTGCCGCCAACTTTCACCACCGCCAACGCCTACGGCTCCTCAAATCAAAACTTTGCATTAATCTTTGGCGATATTTTCGCAGGATCTCACTACGAAAAAGAGATCACCACTGTATATGGCAAAAACCTCTGGTTCTCCGTTTGGGCATCTCGATTCTACCTCGAAAGAACTCGCATACCCATTGGCGAACTGCACCCGCGAACTAAAGGAGTCATTGTCCGAGGCTCAAACATGCATCCACCCTCAGATGGCCCTGTGCAACCTGATCAAACAGCTAAATTTACTCTACTTAAAAGGTTCGGCAACGAAAGTTTTTGGATCCATGAATTCGCAGCCGATGTAAACACAGCTCAAGAACCAGTTCATTAACGAAACAATCCGTATTTCAAAATCGCATAAATTGCACGCACACCATCTCTCCAACCAATCTTCTTACCCTCATCATAAGAGCGGCCATAATAAGAAATACCGACCTCAAAAATGCGCACATCGAGCTTCGAGAGTTTGGCCGTCAGCTCTGGTTCCACACCAAATCGATTTTCTTCGATCGTTATTTGCTGAATCACATCACGCCTAAACAATTTGTAACAGCACTCCATGTCCGTAAGATTCAAATTTGTCATCATGTTACTCAAAAGAGTGAGGAATTTATTTCCCATCATGTGCCAAAAAAAGACGACGCGATGAGCACCATTCCCGATAAAACGGGAGCCAAAGACTACGTCAGCTTGATTGTTTACAATAGGCCGAATCAAGCCTGGAAGCTCTGCAGGATCATACTCCAAGTCAGCATCTTGGACCGCGACGATAGCGCCACTTGCCGCTGCAAAACCAGTGCGCAGAGCTGCCCCTTTACCTTGATTCACGTCGTGATATAATTTTACGAAGATCGAATCATTAAAATCTGACTCTAGCAGCTCTCGCGTGCCGTCAGTTGAAAAGTCGTCCACCAAAATAATTTCTTGCAAGTCCAGCGCTTCAACCGCCCGCACACGCTGTATAATTTCGTGTAGCGTTTCTTTTTCATTATAAATTGGGATAACAATAGAGACCTTCATTCTAAATCAAATAGAGTCGAGTTGAGCCCTCGATAGCAATTAAATATAGCTAGGACCCTATTAATAGTCGCCCATATTGCAGTTATCAAACATGGCTTGCCAATAATTAAGCAAAGGCAATGATTCACTGTTACGTTTAGCCAGACCAAGACCCATCCCATGCCAGAATTTTCCGACATTTGCCTTAGCTTGGCGCTAATTGGTCTCTACGTCTGCACAATTGCTGGATTTTACGGCTTTCTGCGAACGTTTGGACAAACCATGGCGCTTGGATTAGCCACTGCTGTGCCACTAGCACAGGCAAGCTTTTCGATTATTTTTCAAGCTCGGTTCTTATCAGGGCTACCACTCGTCGGCATCGTTGCCAGCCTACTCTTAATCCTCTGGTCAACTCATACACTACGCAAGCAGCACAGCCAACTTACACAGGATGTTAAATCCTTACTGAATATTTATAAAAAGTGGCCATTTGTATCCGCAATCTTAGGACTCAGCCTGATTTACGGCATCCTACAAGTGCTGTTGCTTCCAGCCACCAATATTGATGGTGCCACCTACCACTTGCCTCGCGTTTGGCTATTCATCCAAGAGAATACCTTATTTTTAGAGCAATTCACACGATATCACGAAGTGATTTTTCCAGTAGGCTCAGACATACTGTTTTACCCCTTCCTCGCGCTTGGAACTACTGCTGGCATTAGTATCTATAGCTTTACGAGCTACATCGCGATTGGCGCAGCGGTTTACAGCATTGCCCGTAACTATACCTCACCTCGCAACAGCATCGTGTGCATGCTCGTAATGATGAGCCTAAACGTCATAGTGCTCCAGTCGGTTTCAATTAAAAATGACATCATTATGGCAAACGCTGCGATTACCGCGTTAGCCATAACGCTTCGCCTGTCGAGTGGTTCATCATACCGTCACTTACTACTACTGCTGTGCCTGTGCGCCTTCGGGGCATCCACTAAAACATCGTTCCCCGCCTTTGCGATCGGGCTCTTGATCATTGTCATCTGGAAATTAAAATTATGGAAAAGCGATACACTCGCACGACTGATCAGTGAAGCGCGGGCAAACTGCAAGCTTACCTTGCTACTCATTATCCCATTACTAATAACTTCACAAATATGGCTCTATGCATGGAATGCCAGTAACTATCAAGGATGGTCAGGCCCCGAGAGTTTTACACATCGGCATCAACAGCACGATGGCATCAAAGGCCTTATCGCAAACAGCACACGTTACGCATTTCAAAGTCTAGAAACTGGCTTCATTACTGATAACATCCTCGCTCCAGCATTCCAAATACCCTCTCTTAGCGACCTGCTCAATCAAACGTATATCGACCACCTAGAACCTCACTTTCAAGAAGCTGGATCGGAACGGGGTCCATTCGAGAAACAAACGCTCACGCAAGAAGACTATAGTTGGTTCGGACTTTGCGGGACACTAGTCCTGTTCGTGCTGACCCCACTAGCGATCCTAAGAAAGCCACAAGTATTACTAGCCCTCACACCCGCGATACTCTATTTTTTTATCCTCTCTGGAACCATCTCATGGATGATTTGGAACGGGCGCTTCATGACGACTTTCTTTTTAAGTCTCACGCCCGCAGTCGCTATCGCTCTAAATTATTATAACCATAAGCTCCTTAGAGCTTCGCTCATATTCATCGCCTCAATCACACTGCTCATCGTAAAGACTACTGACTTTAATCGCCCGTTAATCGCCATTGGGAAAATGGTATCGAGAGAAAAAAGCATTACCCCCAAAAGTGTTTACGAATATTCATTCAAGGACGGTGAGAACATCTGGACCAAGGCCATGAATGGCAATCGCCTCAATCCAGGAAATCCAAAAGAACTACTCAACCAGATTCCGCATGGAGCTGAAGTCGCGCTTATTGGATTTGGGCATTTGGGCCATTTCAATTTCTACACGGCGCGACCAGACATCGTCTGGCGACCACTAAATGGCAGCCTCAATTATGGAGAAATCGACACTCCTGCAGCACTAGGAAAGTTCATTCAAAGCGAATATCTCTTCTGTGTCATCATTGGCGCAATGCCAGCAGGAATCCCATACAATCTCGCACGTCATTGCACAGATAATTACGGACATGTGATCACTAAAAAAGCATCCGCACAATGAGTAAATGTAGCGAAACTCTAGCTCACAGAAGGATGTTGATTGGTGTCGCTCTCGTGAGTTTACTCTATGCGTTTGTGTGGCTTAGTTATTACAGCGGCACTGCGCTTGGGCAATCCCCAGCACTAGACAATCAACAAACGCTCCTATTAGCCGAGCAGATGGCTAATCACAGGCTCCCTGCTGAGCCCTTTCACCGAGCCCCACTTTACCCATACATACTCTCCATATTCTTAAGATTGGGCATCCCTTTAGAACTACTACCAGACCTGGCCCGAGCTTTGAATGCGGCAGCACTTTTAATTTGCGCTACGACCATTAGCCTTTGCTCTACCCGTATTTGGAAATCAACTACATCAGGATGGATTAGCGGCCTCCTTATTGGCCTAAACCCCGTCATGCTATTTTTCGCAGGCGACCCATTCGACATACTCATGGCAACTGCCTGCCTCTGCCTTGCGCTCCATCAATTTGTCTCTTGGAACAAAGATTCAAAGCTATCTAGAACCCTATGGATTGCGCTATTTTTATCGCTGGGATCTGCCCTGCGCTCTCACTTGCTACCCTTAGCGCTCATATGGCCTATGGCATGCCTGCTACTAACACAAAAAAGTTCTTTTCGACACCTAACAATTGCAGCGATCCCAGTAGCGCTCAGTTTCCTCTTGCTCGGCATTGCGAACAAGAATGTGGCTGACGAGTTTCGTATCATGCCTTGGCAAGGTGCTTATAACCTGTGGGCTGGAAATGGACCAGAAGCGAGCGGCAAAATTTATACCCAAAGTGTTCGAGTCGAATTTGACGCAAACTATGACAACCCAGCAAAGTTAGAGTCACTTACTTTGTATCAAGCAGAAACAGGCGACATCCAGGCTTCTATTGATAAGATGAATGCCTATTGGAAAGCCAAAACCTTTGAACATATCTCTAAGAATCCACTGCAATGGCTCGGTCTCATGCTACGAAAGAGTTATTACTTTTTAAACAATTACGAGCAATACGATAACAAGACTTACAACTTGCAGAAGCAGCTACACTGGCCATTGCGATGGAATCCCATTCATTGGGGCGCATTACTATCGATCGCAGTAATTGGCGCGCTCATTGGGCTTCGAGATATCAAATCACGCAACATCGTGATTACACTAATCTTACTTTTCGCACTCTACGCCGCCGGCACTATCTGGTTTTATACACCCAACCGTTTTCGAGTGCCCATGATTCCGATACTAAGCTTATTGTGCGGCGGCAGCATTTACCTGAAATCAAGCCTACGAGACAATCGCTACAAATGGAAACTTGGCCTTTCTATGTGTATCCTCACCACTCTCGGTCTCGCCTATTCAAATTTCTATAACGCCCATGACACAAATACTTGGGAAGAGGACTACGCGCTGCTTTCAAATGCATCCATACGAACTGGCAATGATACTGATGCCATAAAATGGTCCAAACAAAGCCTTCGGCTAAATCCAGAGCGCGAGGATATGCAAGACAACCTAGTCCAAGCCCAATTCAACCTGTGGGCATTTTCGGGAACGCCCAATCTACTGAGCGCGGCGCAAGCAACCAACTTACTCAATGCGGCACAAAACCACTCAAGTAATCGATCCGCCATTCAAACTATTATTGGAATCTATATGTGGAAACTAGGTCAAAAAGAAGACGCCATTGAGCAGTGGACACGCGTGAAACCCGACGAACCATTTGCCTACCTCTGCCTAGTTTGGACAGGAGCCGCACCTCCTTCGAGTCAGACAGAGTTGAGCCTTTACCAAGGCAAGAAAGGGAGCAGCCTATTGCAAGCTGCCATCCACGCCTCCGACAAGACCGATCCGCTCTACCATCTATTTGAGAATATTTTCCGCGAAGCCGAGTAGAACCCACATCCTCATGCACCTTCAAACGAAACACAAAATCTTTATCGCATCACTCGCTTTTCGGGTAATTCGAATCGCACGATCCATTACTGGCAAGAGCTTAGTGGGTCAGTTTAAACGAGGCGATTTCACATGGGAGCTGGACCTACAAGAAGTCGTCGACTTCATGATCTACATTAGCGGAAGCTTCGAGGGTGACTTGAATCGTTTTATTGCCAAAAACCTAGGCAATGGAGACATTGCGATGGATATTGGTGCGAATATTGGAGCACACACACTAATGATGGGAAAAAGCGTTGGCCAAGATGGTCATGTCTACGCGATTGAAGCCACGGAATACGCCTATAAGAAACTGATTCAAAATATACAATTGAACCCGACCATTGATGCGCACATCACCCCCACGCATAGCATTTTATCGTCAAAAGAGTGCCAGAAACGGCACATCGAAATTCACTCCAGTTGGCCCTTCGAAACCAACGAACAAAGGCACGCCTCACATCAAGGGGTATTTAAAACGACAGGGGCTGCCGCAACCACGACTTTAGATCAAATTGTCAAAACGCATGGCCTTCAACGCCTCGACATGATCAAGCTCGATGTCGACGGAAACGAGTGGGATGTATTGTCAGGCGCTCAAGAGACACTGTCACAATTACAGCCTACCATCTTAATGGAGGTTGCGCCCGACTATCACTCCCCCGAAGACCTCAAAGGCTTCTATAATATTCACGCATTACTCAGCGAACTCGACTATGCCTTCTATACCTTCAAAGGCCAACTGCTCTCAGGCACCGCTAAAGAGATCGCAAATAGTATTCCAAATGGAGCCAGTCAAAATGTAGTCCTAGTTCCCAAAGGAGCAAATACTCCGATTTTCAAATAATTCGTAGACCGCCATCACGCTATACAATGTGTAAATCAACGATCTGCAAGTTAGGCCTCGCCGGTATCACATCCGCATTGGCTTTATTAATTCCTTTTCGGGTATTAAGCACAGATGAGGCGACGATCATCATCAAACACTATGGAATGTGGCTCACACTTGCGACCACACTGCTCTTTCTATTTGAGCTCCGCCAGCCAATCAAGGACGTCAACCTATCCAGCCTAAAAGAGCTGCTAAGGAACCATTGGGTTGCTGTGGTCGTCATCTTAATCGCCACTGTCTATTTACACTCACAGATAGACGACAGCTTTAAGATACTCTACGACGAATACACTCTAAGCTCAACCGCGATGAATATGCACACCAATGGCTGGGCATCCGTTCAAACCGCATCCCATCAAATAGATGGCGAAATCGTTTCCGCAGTCGGCTTTGTCGATAAACGCCCCATTCTATTCCCCTTCCTAATCGCCATTGCCCATCAGCTAACTGGATATACAGCTGAAAACGTGTTCTGGGTGAATACAGCGCTCACAACGCTACTACTAAGCCTACTCTACAGCATTGCGGTTTCCTTCAGTTCCAAACGACATGCACTGCTCTCAATAATCCTTCTGGTCAGTCTACCACTACTCGCTCAAAACACCAACGGTGGCGGCTACGAACTACTCAATGCATGTTTAATTGCCAGCCTACTCATCTTCGGCATTCAATATCTAAAGAACCCCAAAAACGAAGGCCTAAACCTACTTGTATTAAACGCGATCTTACTCGCTAGCACTCGCTACGAGTCACTACTCTATACATTGGTCCCCGTCATACTCTGGATCATTAAGTCGTCTAGAACGCGGCGCATTGAACTCACATGGTTCACATGTATCAGCCCTCTACTACTGATTACACCGCTGCTCTCTTATTCTATTTTCAAAGGGAGTGCAGGCTTCATTCAAACGACTGCCGAGAACTTCTTCAGTTTGGATCACTTCCCTGGCAACTTTAAAGCAGCAACCGCCTACCTGTTTAACACAAACGGCGACCATTCGAACTCAATACTGTTGAGTATAACAGGCATTCTATCACTGCTCGCAAGCACTCGCTTACTCCTCAAACGCCCTCCAGTATTACGTGACCACCTGCCCGCATTCGCAGCAGTTTTCTCCATCATCACTTTAAATACACTGCTCGCCCTCACATGCTATTGGGGAGAATGGACAGACCCTTCGACCTCTCGCTTCTCACTGCCGCTACAATTCATATTAGCGATCATGCCCGCGCTGGCTCTTTACCACATCTTTCATGTTAAGCGCCTTCATCTGGCAGCAATCATCAGCGCCATTCTCTTCACCCTAGTCATCAGCAGCCATATCAACCAACGCATTCAATCCGAACCCCGCCTATTGGTGCCGACAGGAAATCATTGGGCATTAACTTGGCTCACAGAAAACATACCTGCAGAGCAGAACCTAATCATCAGCGACGGCTGCATTGGCATACAGCTATACCACTTCCCCGCGATCCCGATCCAAGTTGCCAACCAACTTCCAAAGCACGTCATCCACCTCAAAGATACAGGCTTCTACGAGGATATTTATGTGGTCGAAGCATTCGTCGGCGGAACAACTCTAAAAACCGCTCAAACTCCCCCAAATGCTACACCTTTGTCAAAAGACTACGTCCTAAAACCAGTCGCGCAAAAAGCCTTTTCAACGAATGCCTTTTACCGTATCAGTCAAGTCGTTGAACTACGCCCAAACACATCTACCCATTCACCTGAACCACCCAGCACAGTCCCCTCGATAGACGACCCAAATGCCTACCGAGACTACCTCGACAAAGCACTCCCACTCGTCACGAATTAATCGACCATCAGCCTTACCGTCCAAGCATGCCATCCGCGCCACAGCCATCTATCAGTATCCTCATTCCCGTTTACAACGAGGCAGCTACGCTTGCGACTTTGCACCAACGTATTCTATCGACACTACAAGCTGCTGACCTGACGGATTATGAAATTTGCTTCATCGACGATGGCAGCACAGATCAATCATGGGAAGCGATCGCACAGCTAACTGAACAGGAGCCAGCACATACTTCGGCCATTCGCTTCCGCCGAAACTTTGGCAAGGCAGACGCCCTCCAAGCAGGCTTCAACAGCGCGAAAGGTGACATCATCTTCACAATGGATGCCGATTTACAGGACGACCCCAAGGAGATTCCTGCATTTCTCGAGAAACTAAATGAGGGCTACGATCTGGTTTCTGGATGGAAAGAAGTGCGACACGACCCCCTATCGAAAACACTACCCTCTAAAATATTTAACTCACTCGCACGTGCATTGAGTGGCGTGCAACTTCATGACTTTAATTGCGGGTTTAAAGCATACAAAAAAGAAGTCACCGAAAACATCAGCCTCTTTGGAGAACTTCATCGTTTCATTCCAATACTCGCGCACGCAGAGGGCTATAAGATCGGCGAGCTCTCAGTAGAGCATCATCCAAGAGAACACGGCGTATCAAAGTATGGCGGAAAGCGTTTCGTCAAAGGCTTTTTAGATCTGCTTACAGTCACTTTCACCACACGCTACTTACGCCGACCAGCTCATATTTTCGGCGCAGCAGGCATTACTTCTGGGACATGCGGCTTCATTGTTTTAGTATGGCTGTCCTTCAGTAAATTGATCCTAGGAAACCCGATCGGAACTAGACCTCTATTCTTTTTAGGTATCCTACTAGTCTTACTGGGAGTCCAATTATTATCACTCGGACTCATTGCTGAGATGATATTGCGCAACGGCCCCAAAGCTTCGACTCACAAGCAGATACAAACGAATCTACCGCTCAAACCAAACACTACCAAGTAATGATCTACCTTTTAGGCGGGACTGGCTATATTGGCCAAGCATACCAAGCACTTTTAAAACAACGCGGCATTCCATACCGCAACTTAAGTCGCGCAGAGATTGATTACACAGATCTCCAGACACTAATTAATGCCATCAACGAGGATAAGCCTGAATTCTTAATCAACGCAGCAGGCTATACTGGAAAACCAAATGTCGACGCGTGTGAGCTAGACAAAGGCAATTGTCTTTTTGGAAATGCTGTATTCCCAGGCATCGTCGCAGAAGCCTGCCAAGCAACAAATACGCCATGGGGACACGTCTCGTCGGGTTGCATCTTTACAGGCTCCAGAGCAGATGGGGCAGGATTCAATGAAGAGGACGCACCAAACTTCACCTTCCGACAAAACAACTGTTCATTCTACTCCGGCACCAAAGCACTCGGCGAAGAAGTCCTCTCAAAATACTCCGACATTTATATTTGGCGTGTTCGAATCCCATTTAACAACTGCGACCATCCTAGAAACTACCTCAAAAAATTGATGTGCTACGAGAACCTGCTGCAAGCTACCAATAGCATTTCTCAGCTAGATGAATTTACTGCAGCAAGTTTAGATTGCTGGCTAAAAAGGATTCCGTTTGGCACTTACAACGTGACGAATCCAGGTCCGATCACGACCCAAGAAGTTACAGAACTCATACATAAAAGCGGGCTGTGCAACAAAGCCTTCAAATTCTTCAAAGATGAGAGTGAATTCATGACCAAAGCTGCAATCACACCACGTAGTAATTGCACCATGAGTTCCGAAAAACTATTGCGAGCGGGAATCTCACTCACACCGATTCACGAAGCCATTGAAAAGGCATTACACAATTGGGCGCCAAGCAAGTTACTCAAGAGCTGACCACAGCTCTAATTGCCGTATTTAGCTTAGCACTCACATGCGCAGGTGACAGTTCATTAGCAAAAACCGAATGTCCCGCTTTTCCGATCGCCGCAGCTTCTTGATAATGCTGCTTAGCCCATAATATTTTTTTGGCGAGTGCCTGCGGATCCGCAAAAGGCACAAGTAAAATAGTGTCACCATCGGCGAAATGCGCACGAACGACACACGAATCACCAGTGATGACGGGACGCCCCAGAGCGACCGCTTCGAAAACCTTATTTGGAATCACTCGTCGCGCCTTCTCAGTGGTCCCGAATATCCCGAGCAGCAAATGACTTTCACACGACATTTCCGCCAGTCGTTCTAAAGTTTGCAGACCATAAAACTGAACATTCTCAACCGAAAGTTCCTCCGCTAAAGACCTAGTCGAAGCATAAGTTTGCCCATCTCCAACCATATTTATGGTCACCGCTTGCCCCTCTAGTAATTTCGCCGCTCGCACGATCACCTCGGTGCCCTGCAATGGGATATAAGCCCCATAGAACAATACATTGAACACCGCATCAGGTGAATAGTCTTCAGCCTTAGCTGGAGTAAAAGGGAAAACGTTAACATCCGCACTCACAGCCACTGGAACAACCTTAGTCGGATCAATGGAAAACTCATCCACTAAATAATTAGCATGCGACTGAGTGTCGGTAAGGGTCAGGTCAGAATGACGTAGCATATAGGCATCCATAAATCTCGCAAAGCGTGCGATAAGTCCGCCTTCCTTATATTTCGACCGATCACAGATCAATGAATCGTATAGCGATATAAAACAGTCTGATATCAACCTCCCTCTCCAGAAGAGGCGTATAAAAGGAAAGAACAGCTGCGCAAAAAAACCAACGACGATCACATCGTAAGCTTTCTTATCCATCCACATAAAACGCCAACAGACATCAATCAAACGCATCGGGTATGACGCATGGCCGGAAAAGACACAATTGACTTCATAGTCCTCCTCCAAAGCAGCCTTTAGTAATTTAATCCTAGAGTAGTTTGGCTGTTTCGAGGCAATAAATAAGACCTTCAACTTCATAGTTCACCTCCTACGGTTGGCCTTTGCTTGCGCCCGCGAATGACTGTCATCAGTAGCCCCAAACCGAACGTTATCAAATCGCCGAGAGTCAAAACCAAGCGATGTAGCATAACGATCCCAGCAGCAACACCAGGATCATAACTCCCGGTCAAAAGTGAAAGTGCAATCACCTCACGCACTCCCAAGCCTGCTGGTGCACCAGGAGCAACAAATCCAACCGCCCACGAGAAGGCCATTATAGAAGTCAATTGTAGCATCGAAAGTGAATAAACCTCAAATACCTGCGTAACAATCAACCAAGCTAACCAACCAAGAAAGAGAAAATTTATAGTATAGTATATGAGAACTTCAAATAGTCGCAGTAATTGGCTCTGCCAATTTTGGGCAAGCGCATCCTTCGCCTCAAGAAGGGTCTGTATCAACCAATTGCGCCTCCACACACACACCACTCCAACAAGGAATACACCGATGATAACCACCACGCCCAATTTCCAATCCGCTTGAGTGAGATAGTCATAAAAATGTCTCGGTAGAAAAATAGTTGAGATAGATAAACCGATTAATAAAACTAGAACCGTCTCAATAAAGATGGATATGGCACCTTTCTTCAAACTCACACCTTCTGCTCTGGCCATTGCAAGCTTGCCTAAATGATGACCAATATTGCCAGGAATATAGCGAGCGAATTGTGACACAAACAAAATACGAATAGCATCTAGTGAGGGAATAGAAATGCCCATCGCTACAAGGATACGCTGCCATGCCAATCCTGCGCATGCCATCTGTATTGATACTGCAAGTGCGCCAACCCCACACCAAATCAAGTTGTTCGACTCCAAGAGCAATGGCATGGCTTCTTGTATTTGATCTTTAAACTTAAAGCCAAAATACAGTAAAGCGACGCAAGCCACTAAAAAACCGATCCACTTAATCAACGGCTTCATTTCTTAAGCGCCCACAAGAGATAACCGTTACCGTAAGGCTTCTTCACAAACAAGTGCTGTAACCACATACCGAACCTCATAGCCAAGACACCCAGCCAGGATTTCTGAATCCCAAAGTAGCGCATTTCAAACCCACGATTCACTCCACTTTGCTCAGTCTTCTCTTGTTTATCACCCGGATTCTTTCGCTCTGCTCGCCCCTTCTTAGATAAATAACTGACCCTCACGGCGGTTGTAAGTAAAGCCAAGGGAAAGCCATAGCACTCGATTTTCCCAATCTCCATCGAATTATTTTGAGATAGAGCTACGAGATCATCGTATTCATATCTGCGATAATGCCCCGCCCAAACATCCGTCTCGTCCCATCGCTTCATATGAGCAGGCATCGAAAGCAATAGGCATCCTCCTGACCGTAAAAAATCCGACCATTCATTAAACATCTGCTGATCCCCCTCGATGTGTTCTAACACCTCACACGCAATCACCAAATCAAACTGACGCCCCTCCAAATCATCCTTATTCGCATATAGCTCTACATTACCACAGGACTCAGTCACATAATTCGTCAAATCGAGGGCATTTTTAGACACATCCAAGCCAACACAGTCCCAACCCATTTTTGCCATATCCTTCAACAAAGCTCCACTACCAGGGCCAATTTCCAACACGCTGCCCTTTGGTTGTGTTTTTAGCCAACGCAGGATACGATCACGGCGCAATAAATACCGAGGTGCAGGCACCCACGATTTCTCTGGGATAACTACGCCATATGCAGGATGCTCATACATAGAAAAAAACACTCTTCACTTTAGATAAAATAGCAATCAGAACTCTACAGATACGACCTCTATCTAATGCCACCCGACTCGACATCCTCGCCCAACTCCAAGAGATTAAACCGCCTGCATATCGCACTCATCGCGATCACGCTCACAGTCGTAGCGCTCATCTATTCATCACATGAGCACTGGTTTTACGTAATCGGGCCGCTACATAATCTACAACTCGGCTACCCATTTGCCGACATGATGGCTCGGCTAGGTGTGGCTGAAGGCATCAGCCACGGAATTGACGTCAATAATGAGGTCAACCCTTTCGGGAACCCGCATGCCCTTAACAATAAGCCGCTCTACACGGTGACCATCCTTTCATTTTTAGGACTCGATAAAAGCCACACCATTCCAATGGGCGTATTCTTTTGCGCAACCTACCTGCTCTGGAATTTTTGGCTCCTACGCCCTAGATCTTTTATAGAGCTAGTAGTAATCCTCTCCATTCTACTCTCGCCTCCAGCACTAACACTATTAGAACGCGCAAATGACGATATAATCATCTACACTTTCATCTGCTTTGTGCCATTGTTAATGGCCTCAAAAGCGACATGGGGGAAACCCTTGGGGTGGCTCATCATTAGCCTACTCACCCCGATGAAATACTATCCTGCGGTCGTTTATTCACTTTTTGTCCACAAGTTCAAAAATATAAAAGAGCTCACATGCTATACCTTGATATCAGTATTCTTTGTGGGCGGACTTTTATGGACGATCCAAGACGAACTGAGAAATGTCTCCGAACGCTTCCCCGACCCTCCCGGCAATTGCTCCTTCGGCAAAACATTGCTTTTTCAAACGCTAAAAATCGATGCGGCTCAACATTCTATACTATTCATCTACGGCATTGCTATAGTCGCCATAATTGCAGCGACCTGCCTATTGCACCCAAAAATCCAGAAAGACGAAATTGAAGGGGATTCAAAAGATGAACTCTACTTCCTATTGGGCAGCTCGGTATTAACTTTTTGCTTCTTCTTAAGTGGCAATTGGGACTACCGCCTCATCTTTGTTATACCTACGCTCCCCCTACTACTTAGACTGCTAAAGTCTTCACGCAGAATCCCCAAAGCCACGGCTCTCACATACTTAATCGCCACATTACTGACTGCCTGGCCAGAGTATATTTACTTCTGGAGCATTTTCGACACTGTGGAATTAGGTTGGTTGATTAACTATAAGACTTATCAGAAAATATCTATAATAGAACACACCGCATCTTGGATCATGATTACCACGAATATAATGATCGCGACGATGATCCTCAAAAACGATCTACTGTCGTGGAGTCCAATCTCGCGCACAACCAAGGCGTAGTCACTAATCAAGCGGCAGCACCTCACTAAAGTGCGGAGTCAAATCGGAAACACGATAGATAGTGGTAAGCTGCATCGGCTTAAAACTCGCTTGATCGATAAGCTCGAGGTCAAAGGACGCTAGATTAAATTCTATTGGGGCCGAGGAGAGGGCGCCCTGCTCAAACACTAGATCACGACGATCAATTACAAGGATCTCTGAAAATTTACCAGCAGCGACTTCCGCCTCGATACGATCTGCACTGATCATCACCATCGACTGCGGCAACGCAGAAATATCACGAAGCGCCCAATACACACCATAAACATCGACTACTAACATCCGAGGCGATGCCTCCTCGGCCAAAATGGATTCGATCCATTGCAACTCGCGAACTACATAATTACGATGCGTAAAGACTCCCTTCGCCTGGTTAGGCATAGTCACACACACTAAGAAAAATAGCGTCAGCGCAAAAACAACATTCAAACAAAAATGCGCACTCTCATACAATTTGAGACACACGACTATCAGTAAGGTTAACAACATATAGAACGGCAAAGAAAACCTAGAGGCAAACAATCGACTCAAGTCTCCATCGTGATAGCACAAAATTATAAATAAGTGCAGCAGGAGAAATAGTGATACTGTTCCAACCACCAAATAAACTGAGTTCCATCGACGAAGAGAGCTCGCATTTCTCAACATATACAAAAGAACCAGAAAAATAGCGACGACTCCTAGCAGAGCGACTAGGTATGAATTACCCAACTCATCACTGAGGCTGAAAAAGAACGCATACGCATGAGCCAGATTACTTGTAAAATGTGAGAGCCCAAATGGCTCAGCTCCAGTCTGATTGAGTTCCCATAACGCCTCAGTTGCGGTGAAAAACTTTTGCTGTAAGACACGCCCAATCAACAAGGGCGCAGCTAAAATCGAGGCCGCAGATAGATAGATGCGCCCAGCTCTCCACCAACCCAATGGAATTAAAACACAAACCAATCCACAAAATATCAAAGACTCGTAACGCGCATAAGCCAGCAGCAAGCCCGAAAGACTCAACAAGGCCTCAGACTCTAAGGAAGGGCGTTCTAAATACTGAATTCCAGAAATAATGATAAGCCCAATCAGAAATAAATTGAGCATATCCATACCACTGCCGGTGGCGTTTTGAGATAGTAACGGAATCGTTATCCACAAAAGCGGTAACAACAAGGCTCCACTCAAACCTGAAATCTTTAAACCAATTAGATGGAGTAATCCCAAAAACAGAATTCCTAGCACTACATTTGTATAATACGAATTTCCAACCCGATAACCGGTGAAATCATGAACAACCGAAACCACAAATGGATATAGCCAGGGCCGTTTGTCGACATAACCCTCAAATGAGTTGAACTGGTTTTCTATTATACGCCCATAGGTGGTTACGTAAACAGCTCTCGATTCATGAAGATTTCGAGCAGTGGACTCCAACACCGCATCGTCCATCATCACCTTTGGTGCAAGACTCGTATGCACGAGCATTAAACAACTCAGGCAAACCCAATAAGACAGGAGGATGTATCTGATACTAGGTGCTATCGTTTGAACCAAGTCCACATATCGGGAACGATTTAAGAAGACATAAAAAATCGTGCCGACTGAGATCAAAAAAGTGAACCAATAACCACCCAAACGGACAAACGCCTCGGCCCCTTCAACTGGCATCAGCACATAGCTCATAATTAGAACGAATACGCCGAACAGTGCTAGCAATACGCGGGGCATTGGCAGCGAGTTTAGTAAATGCTTCACGGTTTCATTCATCGTATTTCCACTCACGGTAATGTCTCTGCGATAAACGCCAGCTTCTCATGATCAGTAACAGGAACACGCTTAAGAGATTGGATCAATGCGTCATAGCTCGCACCTGCATGCACTCCCACGACACGACTCATCCGAATAAAACGACGTTCGCCCAACTTCTCTTCGGCAACCAACTCCAAGTCGTAGTCTTCATAAACTCGAGTCGCAGGCACCATGCCAGTATCACTATTTGGGTCTGCAACCATAGTATGCATCACATAGATATTGTCATAAGTCTGTAATTCATAATGTAACTGCACCTTCGCTAAATTTGCACGGGCCCATGATTCTTCGATTGCAGGAATTCGCTCAACTATCGACATCAGATGCATCTTGGAGATCACCAGCGCATTTTCACCACGTAAACGAGCGGATTGTTTCTGTATCCACATCGCTTCATGATGCCCAGGCACCCACTGTAGATAATCATTCTGCGCGGTCGATGGTATCGTAAAACCAACAAAATAAACAATACAGCAAGCAACGAAACCTGTAATGGCAATGCGATTGATTAACAGCCTACGCAAGACAAATACACAGACCAGCACTTGTAAAACCATAAACGGTAATGCAATACGCGTCGCCATAATGTCGTTTAATTGCCCCCAATGATACGCCATTAATAAAAAGAAATTAAAAACAATCACCGCCGCAAAACTGAGCCATACCCAAACATCCGAATGACTAAAATCGATACGCATTCGCCTCAACACTATCGAAACCAACAGCAGTAAAACTCCGACACAAAATGCACCGCTAAGAAGCGCGCTATTCGGATATGTCTGAATACTTAAGTTAAAAAAATAATCAGCAGCATCTATCAAGTTTGAAGGAATGTATGAGAGTGAAAATGCATCGGTCGCGCCGTCTCTTAGCTCATAAGAAAGCGGACTTGAGTCGAATATAACACGTTGCAAGCCATAGGGGATCATCAGAAGCGGCGCACAGACAGTAGCGCACGAGAGCAGTATCTCATTACGCTTTTTCCAACCGAGCAAAATAACCACAGTAATGGGCAAAATAAACAAGGCCGACTCATAACGAGTCTGAGCCAAAAGCAGGCCAAGATACACGAGCACATTCATAGAATGAATCTCAGGAGCTCTCAGATAAACCAAAGCAGCATGAATGACCGTAAGGATCATCACCAAGTTTAAAATACCAAAGCCTGCACCAGTGGCGCTCATGGACAGTAGTGGCACGGTTAAAAATAAAAGGATCGACAGATACCCACCATATCCGGGCCAAAAGTGCGCGCCTGTAATATAGATAAGCACTAAGAGAATTAGGGTCAGTCCAGCATTCAACAAAATCGGATTACTCGCACGATATCCCGTCACATCGTGCAAGATACTGACTAGAAAGGGGTAGAAAAAGGGGCGTTTATCGACAAATCCATCAAGCTGGCGATACACGCCATTGATTTCATGGGTGCGGGCAGTCGTCATCACCTCTTTATACTCGTGCATTCGCTGTGCGGTCGCCCCCAACACAGGCTCATCCATGGTGATTTTGTAGCCATGCGGCTGCAGTAGCTGTGTAATGAGGGTCGCAGCGAGTATAAAGAGCACTGGCCATTTGTAACGAAATACACCCGCCCGAATC
The DNA here is from genome assembly GCA_018607135.1 of Opitutales bacterium. GTDB lineage: Bacteria > Verrucomicrobiota > Verrucomicrobiia > Opitutales > Coraliomargaritaceae > JBPOFY01. Next base: position 13,949 of record JABBCA010000070.1, on the reverse strand, counting down.
CACTTGGTGCTTAACGTTGAGTGCGAAACACATTTGCGCAGTAAATACAGAACAACACCACAATTGGTGAGCATCACCCAATACCCATAGTTCTTAACGACATGTATCGCTTCAGAGCTATTTAATGCAAAGAAGGCGATCCAAACGGAGACCGTGGTCGTCAGGACCAACCAGAGGATGTAAATGACATTGCGTAATGGCATAAAAAAAGCTGCCTACATCAGTAGGCAGCTTTGGTAAAATGAGAAGTGTAAACGATTAGAACTGGATAGAAATCGTTCTGACCATACCAAGACTTGCGTTGCCAATCTCCAAACTTGTGTCGGTGTTATTCACAGTCGTTGGATAAGTCTCCTTAGCCACTGGCTTGAACTGCTTCACGTAGAATGTGGAACCAGAACCTACAAGGATTGCAGATGTAACTGAAGAAAGACCCGCTTCAAGGAAGTATTGGTCCGCACCAGAAGCCAACTGACGGAGATTATTGACCACAGTCTTTTCTTGGGATGTTTGACGCACCTTTTGGAACGCAGGGATCGCCATCGCAGCGAGAAGGCCGATGATAACGACCACGATCATGATTTCTACGAGCGTAAAGCCCTTTTTAGTCTTATTTTGCATAATAATATTCTTGTTAATATTTAACGTGTAGGGGAATACCCTGTTTAACATTTTCGAGTAAATGGAAATCTGATAATTATCCAAGAAGATTTTGAAGAGTCATCAACTTTTTACATTTTTTAATTAAATAGCTAAAAATTGATCGATAAGGTTTTACGAAGCCCACCCTTAGAAGTGATGGATAGTGTCTCATCGGTTGAATTTATCGTGGTCGGATAAGTTTCGGTAGCGACAGGACTATACATCTTAACATAAAACGTCGATCCGGAGCCAACCAGAACATTCGAAAGAACGCTGGAAACCCCATTTTCTAGGAAGTATTGGTCCGCACCCGACGCCATTTGGCGTAGATTATTAATGACTGTCTTATCTTGCGAGTTTCCGCGTATCTTCTGGAAGGCGGGAATCGCCATGGCAGCGAGTAGTCCGATGATCACGACTACGATCATGATTTCAACAAGCGTGAAACCTTTTGGTTTGATAGTTTTCATGGAGGTATGATTTATTATATAGTATTTATGATATATGGTCTGGCGTGTTAGCACCAAACACACCCTAGCTAACTATACTTTTGAATAAATCCAAGCACGTTTTTACCTCAATAGGAAGGACTTAGAGGACTGGCACTAATTATAGCCCGACCTTGGCAGTTAACAGATCTACACTTTTGCGGAAAAAGTGGCAAAGACCATTTTACCTCCAGCAGATGGAACCACAGAGTCCACCTCGACGCTGACTTCTTGCCCGATTACGGATTTTCCGTTGTTCACAACTAGCATCGAACCATCGGGCAAATATCCAATTGCCTGATCCGCATCTTTGCCTGGTCGCACCAAAAGTGCGGTGACTTGTGCACCGACTGAGATTTCTTGATTTAAGGCCTTTACCAACGAAGTCAGGTTTAACCAACCAATCCCGTGAAACTCAGCTAGCTTTGCCAAATTAAAGTCCGTAGTCAGTAACTTGGCCTTCATCGAATCACAAAGATAAATCAGCTTAGAATCGACCGCTTCGCGATCAGGAACATCACTTTCATGTATTCTGAGCTCAATACCATCAATTTCTCGTAAGCGATTCAACACGTTCAAGCCCTTGCGTCCCTTTTCTTTACGTGCAGGATCGCTTGAATCTGCAACTGCCTGCAGCTCATCCAATACAAATCGTGGAACCAACAAGTGGTAAACAAACCAACCACTCTCACAAATCGCGACAATACGCCCGTCGATCAGGGCACTGGTATCGACCACCGCTAGACGACTTTCCACATTTTGCGGACTAAAACTCACATAAGGAATGACTAAGTTGAACTCATCCTTGCCACGCAAAGCCACCACAGTGGCCAAATACATGGTAATTACATACAAGGATAACCGAGTGAGATAGAGCATTTGAGCCAATTCTGGTGAATCTTGCAATGGCTCAAAGAGTGGAGAATTGGACATCAAGAATGCGATCAAGGCACCAATCGCGAGACCGAAAGTGACCGCAGAGAGCCCGCGTAGAGAAAACCCTTCCAACAGAAGATCGGTAAGAATCACCAAAGCAGCAATGCCCATACCCACGCTCATGACTAAAAACAGGCTCCAATCATCCACCACATACCACATCAAGACACAGCCGCAAAAGCTGATAATAAGAAAGAAGAGACGAAAGATTAAAAGTGTTTTACGCATGGCAAATTCGACTAATTGAAGCTAAGGTTCCCAGTCAGCCATGCGACTACAAAAGGTAGAGCTATGAAAATAGCCATTAACAGGTAAATAATTTTTTGAGCACGCTTGGCCCGATTTGACACTGAAATGCCCTGATGAATCGATGGTTCCACCATGCCATACTAGTAAGTATCGCCCCTCTAGCAATCAGAACTTCTAGCTAAAGCACGCACTAAGTCTTCGATTTTACCACAAATCGAAATCCTGTCATACGATTACGCTCACCTCTTGCAGCTTCTCGCACAGGAACAGTGAATATGGCCTCCAGTCGATCCTGCGCATGCCCACCAATGTGGCGCGCATCCTCATCGTCAAAACGATCCACAGACTCAAGCCACTCACTGACATTACCCAACAAATCATAAAATCCACTAGAAAATGGCTCTTTAAGTCCCACACCTTGGGCCACACCGCTTGAAGACGCCGCGCTCCAGGCGTGGTCCTCCAGAACTACATAACGCAAACGCCCTAGCGCTTGCCTAAATTCATTCTCAGTCGGCAAGCGAACGGATTTACCAAGTATCCAAGAAAGACGATCACAAAAGCTCTTCGCCTCAGTCCAGCTCACGGAATCTACCGGCAAAACGTCACCAAGGTTCCGACTTGGATTCGTGCCCATGATCAGAGAATACAAGGCTTGAGAGACCTCAGTGCGTAACATCATCCAACTATCCGCCTCTGGAATCGGTAGCAACGCATCATACACTCGATCTTGAATGAAGCCTAAATCCTTCTGCACTAAATTTAAATAACGAATCTTCAACTGTAGCTCTTCGTCATTTAAAGAACTACGCGGATACGCCTCTTCCATCTGCTTAATATCCCTTCGCAAATCAGCAATCACCTCTGCAGCCTCATAAGTGCGACGATCTGCCAATAACATCTTCAATCGATCATTATTGCGCTCAATTTCGCGCCCCAACTCAAAGCTCTCTGAAGTTTGCGCCTTGCGTTGAAACTCGGAAACACGCTCCGAAGAGGCATAGGGGCTGTCCGTAAACTGCTCGTTTAATTGCCGCTGCAGCCGTGCAGCTTCTAAATACAAGCTGGCAGCTTCTAAATTTTCCCCACTCACACTGCTGGCGTCCGCCAAATCAGCCACACGCTCGACCTCAAGATAACTTTGGCCCGAGCGAATGCCGACTAGTTTCACTCTCAAATTCTCAAGTCGCGAGACGCTCGCCTGATTCGTGCCACGGTATTCACGATTGAGCTGATCCTGTATGGAAATTGATTGTTGCAGCGTCTCTTCGGCATTTTTCCAATCATGAGCTTCAATATGTGTATCGGCCTCACGCTCCAATTCAATACTACGCTCATATAAAGGTTGAGCCGTCAAATAGCGTGCCTGCCTTTCAAGGCGAGTCGCTCTACCGATATTAGAAGCCGAACTGATTGGAAACTCCTCATTTATCTTTTTCTGACTCTGGTAAGCGTCTCGATATTTACTCCGAGCTGCCTCATAATCCGATTTGGCAGCAAGTGCCTGTGCCTCTTGCTCAAGAGCTAGACTTTCTTCGCGCAGATTCGTCGCCGCTAAATCTTGATATCGCTGCCGCAAATTAATGCGACGAGAGGATGCATCCGAATCCACACCGGGAAACCGATCCAAGTATTCCTCCTGGAGCTCCAGCGCTCGCCGAAGAATCTCGACATCCTTTGGTTCGGCCTCACGCATTGCTAGGATCTCTTCAAACTGAGCCTCCAACTCGATACTCTTGTTTTTTAGCGCAAGCACATCCTCAGATACCTCCAAAGTCTTCCTGTAATCTGCGTAATCAACATTCTGAGGGCCGAGCTTTGTCAAAAACCAAAAGCCCGCCAATACCGCCAATGCTGCGACAAGAATGAGTAGCACTCTAAATGCGCTCTTTGCGGCACTCGGTTCGTGAGATAACTTACGTTCAGGGGTCTTCTTAGATTTAGCCATAGATGTTTCGGACAGGCACAGAAAAATGGTGTGCTAAAATGAGTCGCCTAAAGCCAAGCGTGCAAGGCAAAAGGCAAAAGCTTCGTTTTATCACTCGACTTCAAACCCTAAAGAAAGTTTCAACTTAAGCGCATGTTTGAGCAGATTACCATACTCGGCCCCGGCTTACTCGGAGCTTCTCTCGCAATGGCCGTCAAGGCCAGAGGGCTCACGACATCCGTTCACTCCTGGTCGCGGCGACCTGAAACGCGCGCCAAATGTATGCGTCATCATTGGTGCGATGCCGTCTTTGAAACTGCCAGCGAAGCTTGCGAGGGTAGCGATCTAGTCATCATTTGCACGCCGGTGCAAACCATTGCACCGCTCATCAAGGAAGTAAGTCACTCACTCAAACCCAAGTCTTTAGTCACTGACGTGGGCAGCACTAAAAGTTTAATTTGCCGACAATCTGCCAACGCGGTTCCTTCAGGTGTGACCTTTATCGGGTCTCACCCAATGGCTGGTTCTGAGCGCAGCGGCCTAGAGCATGCAGACGTCGATCTGTTCACCAATGCAACTTGCTTAATTACACCACTGCCCCATGCACCCAGCGAAAAAATTGCACAGTTGATCGCGTTTTGGGAAGCCTTGGAGATGCAAATCGCCACCGTTTCCCCCGAGAAGCACGACGAGATCGTCGCACACATTAGCCACCTACCGCATTTACTCGCATCCACCGTTTGTAGTTTGCTCGCGCAAAAAGACCCGATCTGGGGCAATTTCTCTGGAGGTGGATTACGCGACAGCACAAGAGTGGCGTCTGGGGATCCATACCTATGGAAACAAATACTCGAACAGAACCGCGAAGAAGTCATCCGCGCGATCGATTCCTTCGAGGGGGAACTCCACAAACTTAAATCCGCACTCTTAAACCAAGAGTCGCACAGTCTGACCCAGTTACTCAAGCGTGGTAAACAATACCGAGATCAGCTTTAATGCTGTGCACCTGAAGCAATGAACGACCCACTTCCCATCACTCCTTTTAAGCACCCCCTTTGCTCAGCAATTGAACTGCCAGGCTCCAAGAGCATCACGAACCGTGCACTCATCCTAGCGGCGCTGGCTAAAGGTTGCACCACCTTGGAAGGTGCCCTTTTCAGTCGCGATACGAAGATCATGCTGGCCGCGCTTGAGCAACTGGGCTTTAGATGCGAAAGCAACCCAGCCCAAAAAACGATCTCCGTGCAAGGCGAAGGTGGCACGATTCCCACTGACACAGCGGAAATCCATGTCGGTAACGCAGGCACCGCTGCTCGTTTTTTAACCGCATTTTTAGCACTCAACGCGGGGGGCTGCTACAAACTTGATGGCGATCCAGCGATGCGCGAACGGCCCATGGCTGGCCTACTGGATGCATTGGTTGAACTGAATGCAGCAGAATTTGAATTTCGCGGTGAAGTTGGACACTTTCCTTTCACCCTGAAGGCCAAAGGTTTCAAAGGAGGCACCGCAACCGTCGATGCAAGCAGCAGCAGCCAAATTCTTTCCGCATTGCTTCTCGCAGCTCCAGCTGGTGACGGACCCGTCAGACTGCATTCACCTGACGTTCGCCCATTCTACGTCACACTGACACACAAAATACGAGAAGCATTTGGTGCTGCGCCGATAAAGGCTGACAAAAACGGCACTTATACTTTAGCCGCGACCCAATACAAGAGCCCAAGCAGCTATGCAATTGAGCCTGACCTCTCCGCAGCCAGCTACTTTCTAGCGCTGACTACCACGCAAGGTGGTAGCCTCAAAATACCAAAAGTTGGCGCCGACCCCTTACAAGGCGACGCACACTTCGTGGAAGTGCTCAACCATCATGGGCTTAGAGTTGACGTTGAAAACAACGAATGGACCGCCTCGATCTCAGACCCGTCAGACATCCAACGTGGCCATCGCGAAATCGACTTTAACACCATTTCAGACACCTTTCTCACCTATGCAGCGATTTCGCCACTCCTAGGTGGATCCGTCCGAATATGCGGTATTGGGCACACACGCCATCAAGAAACCGACCGTATCGCGGGCATGGCCACCGAACTCTCGAAACTAGGCCAACTCGTCAAAGAAGAAGACGATGCACTCACCATCATGATTAAGCCCAACGAGCTGCGAGCCAGAGCGCTCAAAGCACGCAACCAAGGCACCCTGCTTGCAGTAGATACCTACGAAGATCATCGTTTCGCAATGAGTTTTGCCATACTTGGCTGCTTCGACCTCCTTGAAGATGGAGAACCGTGGCTAGCCATTAACGACCCAGGCTGCTGCGGAAAAACTTTTCCAAACTTCTTCGAAGTGCTCGACAGCCTTCGCAGAGCCTAGTTCGATCAGCCGAATATGACAGAGTCATCCAGATTTAAAATTATAGCCGTCGACGGGGGCGCCGCCACTGGCAAGTCCTCGACCTCCCGCGGCCTTTCTGAACAATTAAGCCTCATGCACGTGGATACCGGTGCACACTATCGCACTCTTACCTATGCACTGCTGAAGGCCGGAGCCCACTCTGAAAACGAGAGCGATATCATCCAACAACTCAGCAAACTCAAATTAAGCACTCAAATCGAGGGTCGATCCGCTCGACTCGGCATCGACAGCGTCGTTCCAGCAGATGCAGACATCCGCTCTCCAGAAGTAAATGCAAACGTATCCAAGTTCGCAGCAGTCGCAGCCGTTCGCCAAAAACTATTCGATTATCAGCGCTCACTTGCAGACATAGCTCGTCAGCATGACTTCTCTGGTCTCATCATGGAAGGTCGCGACATCGGTTCTGTGATCTTCCCCGATGCGGACTACCGTTTTTTTCTTCACGCAGACGAGGCCACACGCGCCGAACGTAGAGCGAAAGAAGGGCAAACCGACTCGATCGCTGCGCGAGACAAAATGGATAAAACTCGCAAAACTGCACCGCTCGTCTGCCCCGATGGAGCCACACAAGTCGACACAGGGCCACTCACTCTTGAAGAAGTCATTCATAAAATAGCTGGAATCATAAATTCCTGAGTTATCATTTCTCATTTCTACCATCCTGTATGCGTCCTAAAATTCCCACGTTCTACAACTACGTCCGAATTGTTTCTGATTGGTTCTTCAGCACCTTTTACGATTTTAGCACCTCAGGCATGCGTCACGTGCCACTCGAAGGCAGCGTCATCTTTGCCGCCAACCACGTAAGCTTTTTTGATCCACCCGCAATCGGCTGCCAAGTCCACCGCCATATCAACTACTTCGCTCGCGACACGTTATTTAAAGGTAATTTCGGCAAAGCGCTCCACAAACTCGAGGCCATCCCCGTGGCTCGCGAACAAGCTGACATTAAGTCACTTAAAGCGATATTCCGAGCACTCAAAAACAACGGAGCGATTGCAATCTACCCCGAAGGCACTCGCTCCGCAGATGGCCAACTCGCAGAGCCAAAGCCAGGTGCGGGCATGATTGCATGCAAATCTCGCGCAACAGTCGTCCCCACTCGCCTTTTCGGCACTTATGAGGTCTATGGACGTGACGACAAACTCCCAAGTCTCGGAGGCGCCATACACATCGCTTACGGCAAGCCCATGACCACCGCCGAGATCGATCCCGGGAAAGACCACCCCGAACGCTACCTAGAAGCCTCTCGCCGCATCATGGCGCGTATTACGGAGCTAAAAGCTCCGAAATACGAAATCATCTAAAACCGTTAATTTACGTGAATTAGCGTTAATTTAAATGCAAGAAGAGAAGATAGAGGAACTGATTTATAAAGTGATTGGGGCGGCGATGAAAGTTCACAGTGAACTTGGATACGGACTTCGTGAAAAAACTTACGAGCGTGCACTAGTAGTCGAACTAACACATTTAGGCATTCAATTCAGCCAGCAGGCTCAATACCCGATTGTCTATCGTGGAGTAAAAGTTGATGAGTATATTCCCGATCTTGAGGTAGAAGACAGTATAGTTGTCGACACCAAGACCATTGAGGAGATTGCAGACTACGAACTGGGGCAAATGTTAAGCTACCTACGTGTAACCAAGAAAAACGTAGGCCTGATTATAAACTTCAAACAACCAAGTTTACAGTGGCGCAAAGTCACCTTAAACTCATGATAACCCAGCATCACGCATTTCCAGCATCACGCATTTCCAGCATCACGCATTTCCAGTCATAAAAAATTAACGCTAATTAACGTAAATTAACGGTTCAAATCACATTTCCATGAGCAACTCATCCGATCGCTATGCCCAACGCGGCGTCTCCTCCTCCAAATCTGAAGTCCACGCAGTCGTGGACAATCTTGACCGTGGCGTTTTCCCAGGTGCATTTTGTAAGATCGGCGCCGACATCCTTACAGGAGATTCTGAGAAATGTAACATCATCCACTCAGATGGTTCGGGCACCAAGAGCACCCTCGCCTACCTGCACTACCGTGAAACAGGCGACCCGACAGGCTTCCGCAAGACCGCACAAGACAGTCTGGTCATGAATATCGACGACCTGCTTTGCGTCGGCGCAATCGATGGCATCCTCATTTCCAGCACAGTCAACCGCAACGCCCGCGCCATCCCTGCTGAAGCGCTTGGCCAGCTCATTTCCGGAACCGAAGACTTCCTAGCGACACTCCGCGAATACGGAGTCGGCGTTCACAGCGGCGGCGGTGAGACGGCCGACGTCGGCGACCTCACCGGCACCGTCACTGTTGATTCCTGTGCAGTCGTAGTAATGGACCGCAAAGACGTGGTCGATAATGCCAACATCAAGCCCGGTCTTGTCATCGTCGGCCTCGCATCTTCAGGCCAAGCCACCTATGAGACCTTCGAGAACTCGGGCATCGGCAGCAACGGCTTAACCAGCGCCCGCCACGATTTACTCAGCCCATACTACCTCGATAAGTATCCAGAAACAGTCGACCTCACCACCGACAAACAATACCTCTACTGCGGCCCATACAAAATGAGCGACCCGCTTCCTGACTCCACGATGACCGTCGGCGACGCACTCCTTAGCCCAACCCGCACCTACGCGCCCATCATCAAACAACTCTTAACCGAGAATCGCGACGAAATCTACGGCATGGTGCACTGCTCTGGCGGCGGCCAGACTAAATGCATCCGATTCGGCACAGGCGTCCACCATATAAAGGACAACTTCTTACCTGTGCCCCCAATCTTTAAGGCGATCCAAAAAGCCAGTGGCACCAGTGACGAAGAAATGTTCCGAGTCTATAACATGGGCCACCGCATGGATATCTACTGCGAGCCCGAAGCCGCCGCGGACATCATCGCCAAAAGTGAAGCCTATGGCATCCCTGCACAAATCGTGGGCCGCACCGAAGCCACTCAACGCGAAGACGGGCAAAACCACGTCACCATCCAGCACGAAGGCAAGACCCTCACTTACGAGATCCAGCACTAGTAACTACTGCAACCAAACCGTCACCGATTCGGCTACAGTCCACAAAGCAAAACCGTAGCCGAAAGCGTGAGCTATAGGTCAAAGCCCTGCAGCTTCCAGTTCCTGTAGGCGCTCGGCCTCTCCACTCCAATCGTGCGGAAGCCGCTTGATAATTGACGTGTCGTAGCCTACCGACCCCAATTGCTTCAGCATGCGCTGATAGTCCTCCGTATCCACTTCAGGACTACGTGTCATGATCCATGCATACTTTCGGTTTGGATGCGCTATAATCGTTTCCGTATAGGCAGCATCTACGTGAAGGATGATATAATCCGCGCGTAGCGGCCAAATAAATTGCATACGCCACTCTGCATTGGTCCGCTCGTCATGGACCCACCCAACCGGCGTATAAGTCTTCAACTCGCCGTCATGGCTCCCATCACGAAATTGATAAGTGGTGCGAATCTTCGCATTCTCATCGAGTCGATAATGCTCAATTGCATTGTGTGCAGCCTTATCCACAAGGATCGGTGTATAGCCCACAACATACCAACGCCCCATGAACCGTTCCATATCGACGAAGTCAGGGGTAGGTAGCGGTGCTCGATTCGTTGCACAACCGTTAAACAAGCTCATAGCTACCATGCTCGCAGCTAAACTCACAATTTTGAAGGTTCTTTTTCGTAATGTCATATTTCTAATTCTGTTTACTATTTTCAGGCTCAGATACATCCGCTCGTCGTATAAACCAACCAGCGACTATAAAACAAATTCCAACTAAAACTCCAAATAGCAGCACGATCCCCCACTGCATCGAATCAGAGACCACGTCCAAAGACAGATCCAAACCCATCATTTGCAGCCCTAAGCCAATCGTCACAAACGCAATCGCACGCGCCACTTTTAGGCCCGACTTCCACACTGCAAAATACAGCGACTCCTTGCGCTTACCAGTTGCCGCTTCATCCGAATCGATTAAATCAGTAATCAACGAATCCACTAGAAAAACCGCGCCACAAAGCACGCCTCCGATGGTTGACACCAACAGCGGAGGCCAAAGCAGCCCTGGTGGTAAAATCGGATAGGCGATGATTCCCATCAACCCAAGACCTCCAATAGCAACATACGCTGGCAGGCGCTTCCCGTAGCTCTTTGAGAGTCGAATCCAAAGCGGAATCGAGAACACAATACTCAGTGTAAATATAGGAAAAATGAACTGTGTCACTTGAGCCTCCGAAAGCTCCAACACAAAGCGGTAATACATCAACGCCAACGCTGCGTTCACGGTGCGCCCCACTGCCGCGATCACACCTGCGATCAATAAGTCCACAAAAGCGCGATCTTTAAACAAGTCCCACACCTCCGCTAATGTCGGCATTTTCGAATGCTCCGCAGTATCGGTCTCCGTCTCACGAGCTCGCAAAAACCATGCAGTCAGACTCCCAGTAAGGATCACGAGAATAGCCAGCCACCATGCACTCACCGAACGTGAATCTGCGACCACAGCATCCGTTGGCTCACCTTGCAGAGTCGCCAAATAGATACCTGGCAACGCACTTCCAATCGCCAAGCCTAAGATCCCAAACCCCATGCGCGAAGCGAGCAGTTTGTTACGCTCATCGGCCTTGCGACTCAGCTCCGCGCTCAAGCTACTTTGAGGTAAATCCAGCAACGTCATTCCTGTATTCACCAATACATACGCAATCAGCAGATGAAAAAATAGATACCATTTTGACCCCGTCTCTGTAGGTGAAAACAGCAACACGGTTGTGACCGCCAACAGCAATGCCCCCACCCACAGCGTCGTCGTATAGCGCACACCCCGCGAGCGTGCTGCAAATAAACCTGCAGAGACCATCAAGTCACTGACCGCATCCCAAAAGATCGCGATACCGAATGCCAAGCCCGCCAAGACTGGCTCCAAACCTAGAATCCGCGTGTAAAAATCAAATAGATACAGCTGCAGCGTCACCTCCACCGCGACCTTGCCGAGGCTCGCCACCCCGTAGGCTGGGTAAACGTATGATTTTATCTTAGTGTGCTGCACCGTAACCAAACGGCGAAACCAAGGCTGCCTTACAAGCGTCGGAAGTCGGATGTTCTAAATCGACTCGATATCGACTCGCCATTCAGGAGCGTCTGGCGACATCCAGCTCTTTACCCATGTCTTATTTATAATCGAAAATTGTAGACTACAGTAGTGTGCGAGCTTGCTCGCGCCCTAGAAAGCAAGCTGCCCAAACCTAACAAAACATACGTAGGCCCGCGCAGCACGGACACCACGATAAGAACTGCGACATGGAGGTCCGCGCTCCCATCAAAACAATTTCAAACTCGCATTTTCAAAACAGCACCTTTGAGTCTTCACCGTGCTTTCACGTTTCTGCAAGACACTCCTATTACTCCTCTGCTGCTGGCTTCTCACCGGACCACAGTTATTGCTGCAACTGGGTGCATGGACATGGATGGTCGCGAGCTACTCACAAGAAAGCTCGATTGAACAGGCATTTAAGGAAACCTTCGGCGGCGATCGGCCCTGTGAATTATGTAAGATTATTACAGCAGTCGACGAAACACAACAAGAACACCCACTCAACAGTTCAGAGTCCCGCAAGCTGACCCTCATGCTAGGACTGGCCAAAGCAATTTCATTAACGGTTCCTGAGACTAAAGTCTCGACCACATTGTGCACCGAAAGAAGACCCGAGAACGCGCTCACCGCAGTGCCGACACCGCCACCGCGATTGGCGTAAAATCTGAACCAGTAGATTCGTGGCAGTGCAGGCACGTCTCGCGCCGCATGGATGTTGAACTATCCAACGAGCACAACGATGTGCGCATCGAGACGGTGCGGCGCTGCCCAGAGCTTTCAACCTAGGAGTTGAAAGTAATTACATGAATATAATGCACGACACCACAGCGTGCCCAAACAACACATACACATGCACACTTTTACAAAAACACTCGTATCGCTTTCCCTCACGGCAGCCACCGCTGCACAAGCCGCACCCGCATTCAGCTGCTGCGCCACCGACCCTAATCACGTCGGTCGACCCGATGACCACGCCCCGATCTCCGTAATGGGCGATCACACACATGCCAAAGATGGCTGGATGGTTTCCTACCGTGCTATGCGCATGGACATGGACGGCATGCGTAATGGCACCGACCGCGCCTCCTCAGCAAACGTCTTCGCCGAGGGCTACACGGTCACACCAGAATCGATGACCATGGACATGCACATGTTCGGGCTCATGTATGCGCCAACTGACAAGCTCACGCTGATGCTCATGGCGAACTACATCGAAACAGAGATGGATCACCGCATCAACCCAGGTGCGCCTGCGATGTTGTTCAATGCGGTCGACGGCGACACCTTCACCACTGAGACCAGCGGATTCGGAGACATCAAAATTGGCGGCCTCTACCGCTTCTACCTCAAAGAGAACCGTAAAGCACACTTTGGTCTCAGCCTTAGTTTGCCAACGGGTTCAATCGACGAAAAAGACAACACACCACTGCCAGGTATGCCACCAAGCTTCCCCAAGCAGCAGCTCCCCGCACCAATGCAACTCGGCTCGGGCACCTACGACTTGCTTCCCTCACTCACCTACGTGCAGCAGTTCGAAAATGGGTCATGGGGCGCACAAGCCAACGCAGTCATTCGCCTTGAAAGCGAAAACGACAACCACTATCGCTTGGGAAACGCCTTCGGCGTCACCACATGGACTGGCTACAATGTCACAGAGTGGCTAGGCATCAATGGCGGTTTCAATTACACTCACACCAGTAAACTAAAAGGTGACCAAAAAGACATTGGCACCATGGGACCCGCAGGCCGTTCTGTGACCACCGCATTCGGAGACAATTACGGCGGTGAACGTCTCGATGCGATTCTCGGCATCAATCTCTACATGCCCAGCGGCGCATTGAAAGGACAACGCCTCGCGATCGATGTAAGACTCCCAGTCTGGCAAGACCTCAACGGCTACCAATTGGAAACCGACTCCGTCATCACTATTGGCTGGCAGATGGCCTTCTAAACTCACTATTCTCTGCACGATAACTTATCGCGCAAAACACGTCCAAGTAACAGCCAGCACATGTCGATTCACACCCACGTAAAAATCACACACTGGCTGTTACTTGTAGTGACGCTCGCATTCGCGTTTTTAAGATTTTCCGAGCCCGCAGCCGACCCAGACCTTTGGGGACACGTGCTCTACGGACAACGAACCCTTTCAGGTGGAGAAATCGAATACACCGAGCCCTTCTCATGGACCGCCGAAGG
>JABBCA010000061.1 GCA_018607135.1 Opitutales bacterium | reverse complement strand
AAACAAGGGACTTTAACCCTATTACAATACGCCCATGTCGGGCACACACCAGTCGCGGTGAGACAATCGATTTCGCTGGCGCTCATCTATGCTCACGCTCATCGATCGACAGAAAAATAGAAATTGCACCTCGGGCATATCTGACTAGCGTGAACACAGATGAGTCCCACTGTCTTCTATCACAGAAATTACCGTTTTTTCTTCTTCTCTCGTGAAGAGAGCAGGATGCACATACACATCTATTCTCCGTCTGGAGAAGCTAAATTCTGGATTGAGCCAAAAATTGAACTAGCCGTTAGCAAAGGCCTTAATTCGAGGGAGCTCAAAGAAGTCGAAACCCAAGTAAAGGAGCATGAAAATGAAATCAGAAGAGAATGGAATAAGCACTTTGGAAGCACCTGAGATTGTTCAAGTTCAGGGCATCTCAAGTCACGGTTTTTGGATACTCATTCAGGAGCGTGAATACTTCTTGGACTTTGAGAACTACCCATGGTTCAAGGAAGCCAAGGTGGATCAAATCTTCAATGTGACACTTTTACATGGACACCACCTTTTTTGGAATGAGTTGGATGTCGACTTAGAGCTGACTTCACTCGATGAGCCAGAGCGCTTCCCTCTCATATCCAAGGCCTCGTAGACCGAAGGTCGATCAAGGCGGAGTGAGACAATAGATTTCGCTGGCGCTCATCTATGCTCATGCTCGACGTTGGGCACATAAAAATGAATAGATTCATCATTATCGTTTGCGCACTTTTACTCACCTCCTGCTTGTGGAGTGAAGAACAGAAGGTAACTCTTCTCGTTTCGGTGCAGCGTATTACCTCTGCGGAACAATCCTTTAACCAGAAGGTGCAAATCCATTTCCGAGTTCATGAACCAATCGAAATAAGAGGAACGGGCTTTATCTCAAATATCGATAGCACCAGCCGGGAGGAAGTAAGAAATGAATACCCAGTATCAGGGCTATTTACCGCATCAGTGCCAGATGAGTTCCTCGATCAACTGAAAACACAAATAGAAAGCAAAAAGAGCATACAATCAGCCGTCGATGCTGGAATAGATCCAAGAAGAATCTCAACTGCCGTCATGATGCCAATAGTAGAATTCAGTCTAATTAAAGATTCGATCCGTGAATACAGAACAGGAGCCCAACCAGTCGATACAGCGAATGCGAGTAACGCCGCCAGTTTTAATCTAAATCAGTCGGCTCGCATCCGCTGATCTCGACGCTCAGGAAAAATGAAACAGACAACACTCGTATTTCTTAGTCTTCTAGTTGCATCACTCTGCCATGCTCAATTTGGACTACAAGAAATCGAAGTAAGAGTGGAAGCACCTGGCCTCGCAAAATCTTTGAAGAAAAAAATGACTAGCGCCTATACAGTCACTACAGAAGGTCTTCCGGTGATTCAGCAGTCCGAATGGCTTCAATATCTAAATAATTTAAAGAAACAGGATATTCGAATTAAGTTTTTCACCATAGGCTCTGCGGACTCCGATACACCTGAAGCAAGACACTTCTCAGTCTATGTCCTGCCTCAGCAGAATAGATACTGGTTGCAGCCTCACACGCCAGAGAATCCAGCTAAATCGATATATGGACCAATCCTCATCCTAAAGGAAGGCGAGATCCAGTCGGAGTGAGACAATAGATTTCGCTGGCGCTCATCGATGCTCGCACTCATCGATATACAGAAGAAAAAACCCGGATTTCTTAACCGCTTATCACCACTTATGGAACGCTTATCTAGCACGACGTATTAAGAAAATTAGATCTTAAAAATAAGCGTGTGATTAGCGGTCATAAGCGGTTCCCAGCTTTGCTGGTTCAAGAGCCATTCAAGATTAAATCAAAAAAAATGAAGCGTGGAGCACTTGGCTATTCTGTCATCTCAGGCGGGACTGAGAGTATATCCAGACGCGGTGATTAACCCATTTTACGCGCTCGGCTATCTGAGGAGATTTCAGAAAGTCTCACCTCGCAGGCTGGGTGATCACGCTTTACGTTGTTGGTGAGAAAAATTGACAAATACATACAAATCATGCATATCTGTATGCATGAGAACTACATTAAATCTAGACGACAAAATCTTCGAAAAAGCTGTGAAGCTGACTGGAATCAAAGAGAAGACTCAACTACTACACGAAGGGTTGAAAACCCTAATTGAGAAGGAAAGTTCAAAGCGCTTAGCTGCTCTTGGTGGATCTGCCCCAAACGTTCAAGACATCCCCCGTCGATAATGATATTGGTCGATACTTCAGTCTGGATAAACTTTTTGCGAGAAGGAGATCCACTTTTAAGTGACCTATTATATGAAGGAAAAGTCATTGCGCATCCATTCGTGATTGGTGAATTGCGTTTAGGAAATATCCCCAAGAGGAAACGCTTCTTAAACTTAATCGAGAATCTGCCTCAATGCACACAAGCAAGCAACGAGGAGGTCACATTCTTGATCGAAGAAAATAAGCTGTATGGGAAAGGTATCGGCTATATTGACGCCCACGTCTTGGCATCTTCGATCATCAGCTCTGCACCATTGTGGACTTTGGATAAGCGATTGGACTCCATCTCCAGAAAACTAAGATCCACCAGCAAGTCGAGGTGATCAATGTCGCTAACGCGCCATGGATCCCTCCTCCACGTTGCATCAGCTCGTTCGCTCGACGTTACTCCGAGGGTAATAACTTCGCGAGGTCTTCCAAATCACCGAAATGGTCGGCCAAATCCTTCGCGCTGCCTAAGTGGCCGAGGGTATTTTCAAAGAGTTCGCGTTTCTCTTTCTTGAGGTGCTGGATCCGCTCCTCAATGGTGCCTTGCGTAATCATTCGATAGACAAAGACGCGGCGATCTTGGCCGATGCGGTGCACACGATCAACCGCTTGATTTTCGACGGCAGGGTTCCACCACGGATCGAGAAGAAACACATAATCCGCTGCATGCAGCGTAATACCCGTGCCCCCAGCACGAAGACTGACCAAGATCACTGCGGGGCCCTTTTCCTTTTGAAAGCTTTCAACTGGCTTCTGACGATTGCGCGTCTCACCACTGAGCTCCATCAATGCGATCTCTGGAAACTCTTTTTTGATCAGTGGCTTCAAGCGCTTCAAGAGCTGTAAAAACTGACTAAAGATTACAATCTTCCGTGAGCGGTCCCCGTCAAAGGCTTCAGACAGGCGACTGATCAATGCCTGCACCTTACCACTTTGCGATAAGTCGGCATCGACGTCTGGAATCAAGCCTGGGTCGCAACAGGCCTGACGTAAGCGAGTGAGCAAGGTAAAGAAATTCATCGATTGCGCCTGCATCGCAGCCTGCAAGTCGTCGCCAAGTTCCTCCTTACCGCGATTCAATAACTGCTCATAGACTTGCTTCTGCACATCCGTGATCGGGCACACCAAATCCATCTCTACTTTGGGTGGTAAATCGTTACCCACCTTGTCCTTCTGACGCCGTAAAATAAATGGCTCCATTTGCTGTCGAAGCCGTTTTTCAAATGCCTGGCGAACCTTCAGATGTTCCGATTCCACCGCATCTTCAAAACGGCGACGCGTGCCCAGCAAACCAGGCATCAAGAAACGAAACAAGGTCCACAGGTCCAGCATACGATTTTCAATCGGTGTGCCCGTCAATGCGAGTCGACACTCCGCACGAATCGCGCAACACGCCTGCGTCACTTTAGCGTCGGGATTTTTAATCTGCTGCGCCTCATCTAAGACCGCATAGCCAAAGTCCATTTGATCGAGCAAATGCTTATGCCGGCGAAGTTGTGTATAACTCGCCACCCACAGCGTCGGTTGAACAGGCTGATACGATTCAAAATCTACACCACTTCGTAGCACCTCCGTATTCAATTCTGGATACCATCGACTCGCCTCGCTTTGCCATACAGGAACAACACTCGCAGGGCACACGATCAAACTATGCTTTTCCTCGTATGGATACTTCTGCAACAGAGTCAGCACCTGCAGTGTTTTACCTAGGCCCATCTCATCTGCCAGCAGCCCATGACAGCCCTGCTTTCGCAAATTCGCCATCCAACGCACCCCTTGCGCTTGATATGGACGTAAGAACTTAGGCAACTCAACTACACTCGCCTGCACCACTTCAACGGTCGCCTTACGCCACGCACGAAGCTCCTCCTCCAGATCCAGCTCTGCACCACGCTCTGCAAACAGCGAAAACACCATATAGCGCGGCCAAACTTGAGCGGCTTCCGATTGATTCGATGCCGCCACACGCCATTCAGCAAGTGCCGCCGATTGCTCCGCTTCGATGCGCACGAGGCCCAAGCCACGAACCACGTGAGTCCCGCGCCCTGCCTTAGCGATACGCTCCGCATCTTCAGGATCGAGCCAACGCTTACCCAATTTGAAACGCCAATCCACCCGCATCGTTTCATCCTCAGCAGATTCGACACGTCCAATAATTTTAACGGAACGCACTCCCTCAGCCATCACTTGAGCCTCATAGTCAAGGTCGATATAATCGAATACCTCCTCCCACCGTTTACGAGTGTGCGAGAAAAATGGAGCGATCCGTTCGGGGTCTAGGATCACAAAGTCATTGCGCTCACGACGAAACTTAAAGCCCGCTTCTTTCGCGCGTCCAGTTAATCGCACCAAAGCTTCACGCTCAGAGCTAATCAGCGGTTGCTCATCACTGCGAAAGGCTTCCTCTTTGGAAAAATCACTCGCCGTCCAGTATGCCGTCAAACGCAAACCAGCTGCTAGGCCCTCAAGCCTCGGAGTCAAGCGTCGCGCAGGCCGCTCATCCACGACCTCTTCTTCAACTGCTTCAACGACCTCTGGCGTTGATTCTTTAGGCTCATAAGCAATTGGAGTGATTTCGTCGGCGATCAGTTCCTCGATCTCATACAGACCCGCCACCGCCACCGCTTGGCCTAATTCTTGATCCTCTCCAGAAAACCGAACCACAGGCCCGTCCGCAGTCCAATCCACAACCGCGTAGCAGGTATCTTTACGCGCGAACTTACAGTGTATAATCGCATCCTGCTTCGCGAGTTCAACACCCGCGATTTGCCCCTTCACATAGATTTCGCGACCACGCTGGAGCACCTCTGTGGAAAACGACCGCTCCCAATCCAATCCCACATTGCTAAACCACACCTCTAGAGAGGCAGGGTTATATACACGGCTGGATAAACGATGAGACATGGAGAGCTCACCATCGTAACTTTTTTAAATCCCAGCCCGCAAGGAGATTTAGCAAACTGAACATCGAACGTCCAACGCCGAACATTCAACATTGAATATCAATTAAATGGACGAATCACAGGCTGCCTTTCAAAAATGTTACCGATGCCGCTACAACCAAAAGCGGACAGGCGGGAGGCTGCCGCTCCAGCACTTAGAGGCACACCTACTCGAAGCGCACCGCTGGATTACCAAAGACTTTCTGACCGTCTCCGACCGAGCGAATGACCACTGCACCCGCACCGATAAGCGCATCCGCTCCGACCTTCTTCCCGGGGAGGATACGTGCACCACTACCGAGTAGTGTGCCTTCGCCAATTTGAGAATTCCCTGTGACATCGCAATGCCCACTGAGGCTCACATAATCGCCAATCACGACATCGTGCCCCACGCTGCTCAAGCAGTTGATGATCACAAATTCGCCGATTGAAATATCCACCGTCAAGACGGCCTGCGGGCAAACAATCGTGCCCTCGCCTAAAGTCACATTTCCACCAATCACTGCCGACGGATGCACCAGCGTATAAAAATTTGCGCCGCGAGCGATTAACTTCTCACAGACCTCAAATCGAACTTGCGGCGAACCAATCGCACAGAGAAACAACTCGTCCTCCTGCGGCTCATAGGTATCGATTGCTCCCACCACGCCGATAGGATAGTCGAAGCCTTCGAGCGCCTGTAAATTATCGTCTAAAAAGCCATGCATCTCCCAAGACTCTCCACATTCGGGATCATGCATTGCCCACGCATAGACCTCACGACCAAACCCTCCTGCACCAACAATAATCAACCGTTTCATAATAAAAAACCTCCGTCTACTGGCAAGATCACGCCAGTCACCCAGCGTGCATCTTCTGATAATAAGTAGGATACCGCGCCTGCCACATCGGCCGCTTGACCAATTCCCAATGGGTATGCCTGTATATGCGCTTCCATCGCTTCGTCAGAAGCACTCTCGGCAAAACCTTCAGCCATTTCACTCTCCACCATCCCTGGAGCGACGCAATTTACACGAATTGCCTTCGGAGCCAGTTCAACTGCCAAGCATCGCACCGAAGCCTCTAATGCGGCCTTACTTCCCGCATACGCGGCATAGCCAGCAGTGCCCTTGCGCGCAGCAACCGAGGAGATACAAACGATCGAGGCACTTTGATTCAGCTTCTTGGCCTTGAGTAGATCACGTATCAACAGCAAGGGAACTGTCGTGTTCAAATGCTGACAGGCTTGAATCGCTGCCTCTTTCAAGTAACGAACCGGAGCCAATGGAGCCACGCCTGCAGCAAACACAACGCCATCCAGTTGCGGCGTCTCTTCTAAGAGTGCCAGTCGCCCTTCCTCGGTAGATACATCCGCCTGAACCGTCTTCAATAAGCCTCGCACCCAAAACGAATCGAGCTTCGCGGCATCGCGCCCAGTGAGCACCAGCTTCGCGCCACGCTCAGCGGCATGTCGCACCACAGCACTGCCAATATTACCCGTGGCACCGACAACCAGCACGACTCGCTCTGCCAATGCCTCTGGTAAACTCATGAGCTAGCCTTGGATTGGATATGCGCAAAGAGCGCCTCGAGCGATTCGCAGCCTTTCAGATCATCCGCTTTTAAACGAACATCATAGTCGGCATCAACCATCGCAATCACTGTAAGCACGGATAGAGAATCCCACTGCTCAAGCTGACGATAATTCGTCGATGGCGACAATGTGCCAACCTCGACATCTTCAACTGCTTCTTCAAAATCTTCGATAAACTGATCTAGGCTCATAAGGGGTATGTATTATAACAATGGATACAAATTAAATGAATAATCAATAATAGCGATCGATAATGTAATTCTGCACAATCCAGGCTTCAACATAAATTCGCGACTAGGCGCTCGGAGCAGACTCAATAATTTCACAGACAGACAAATCGGCGAGATCCAGAATCGTGCTTGCCCACGAAAGCCCGACACCAAAGCCAGACAACAACACACGACTCGATCCGGCGATCGTTTGCTCAGAGAGTTCACCACAAATCGCAGAGGGGATCGAAGCCGAGCTTTGATTGCCATAACGTTCGACCGTCTGCATCGGAACCTTAGCGACATCGATCTTCAGACGCTTAGCGATATTGGTCAAAATGTAACGATTCGCCTGATGAAAGACGAAGTAATCCACTCCTTCGACATCCGTTTCAGCATACTCCAAAAGTTCTCTAACCGCACGAGGTTCGACCTGAATGGAAAAATTAAAGACCTCCGCACCATCCATAAAGAGGTTCTCCAGAGTGCGGATGTTCCCCCCTTCATCTTCAATCTCTTGGGAAGTCTCGCCAGAACAGGGCGTGCGATGCCCGCCCGCAGGCACCATCAATTTATCAAAACCAGAGCCGTCGGTCTCCACGCTAAACCACGAGTTAGACTGCGCCGCAGTGCGCTCGACCAAAGTCGCGCTACCGCCATCACCAAAAATTGGCGCGACCGCACGATCCTTTGGATGCGCGAGACGACTAATGGTATCGCCCGCCAATAGCAGCACACGCTCACAGCCGCCAGCACTCACCATCATGTGCGCGAGCCATAGGCCATAGACATAGCCCGAGCAGCCCAGATTCACATCCAAGGCCGCACAATCCTTGCGCAGCCCAAGTTGGCCGTGCAACACCGCCGCATTGCAAGGTTGCAAATAGTCTGGAGTTTGCGTCACACAAATCACCGAATCGATTTGATCCATCGCGATCTGCGACTTCGACAACAGGGTTAAAGCCGCCTCGCGGCATAAATCTGCTGTGGTGGTCTTTGCATCCACGACGCGGCGACGGTCTAAGCCGATTGTTTTCTTTAAGCGAGCAATCTGCTTAACATTGCCACCAAATAATTCCACTTCATCGTCAATTCGCTTTTCGGTAGGAGGCACGCAAGTGACCACACCACTAATACGCACCTGACTGAATTGACTTTTCGGCATCCCTCGAAGATGGAGCGCGAGAACACGGAGTGAAAGCTCATTTTTACCCTTTCTATGTGTAAGAACTATCTAACAAAGACGTTGCACCTTCCGAAAAGCTCCACTTAACTAGCTGCTAATCTATTTACAAAGACCCCTGTGTCGGACGTAGATCATCTCCTATATCTCACTATAAACGCCTAAGAAAGGAAATACCTTGGACCTAAAAGTAATTAAACAGGTAGTCGAATTGATGAAACGCTCGGAGCTCTCCGAATTCGAACTCGAAGAGGAAGGCTTCAAGCTTCGCCTCAGCCGTAAGAACGGTGACGTTGCGCCTCAAATCATCCATACTTCCGCGCCCGCGGCACCCGCACCTGCTGCGGCACACGCTGCCCCTGCAGCTGCTGCACCGGCCGCGGCTCCTGTCGAAGAAAAAGGCGTCGAAATCGTCAAATCTCCAATGGTGGGCACTTTTTACTCTGCGGGTTCTCCAGAAAGCCCAGCCTTCGTAAAGGTGGGCGACAAAGTCGGTGCTGACACGATCGTTTGCATCATCGAAGCGATGAAAGTGATGAATGAAATTCAAGCTGAATTGAGTGGCACCATCACTGAAGTGCTCATTGAAAACGGTGAAGCTGTTGAATACGGCCAACCGCTTTTCAAAGTTAAAACAGCATAAGTTTTCTGAATGATTAAAAAAGTTCTTATCGCAAATCGGGGTGAAATTGCACTCCGCATCGTCCGTGCTTGTAACGAACTTGGAATCAAAACGCTCGCCGTTTACTCCGAGGCCGACGAGCAATCCCTACACGTGCAACTCGCAGACGAAGCGATTTGCATTGGACCACCCGCAAGCAACCTCAGTTACTTAAAGGCAGATCGTATTATCGCAGCTGCAGAAATCGCAGATGTGGATGCCATCCACCCTGGCTATGGCTTTCTCGCTGAGAATGCCGACTTCGCAGAGCAATGCGCGAAGTGTAACATAAAGTTCATTGGCCCTGGCCCTGAAGCGATCATCAATTTCGGCGACAAAGCGAAAGCGCGCGACATGGCGGTGAAAGCTAAAGTGCCCGTCATTCCTGGCAGTGATGGCACGGTCGACAACGAAAAAGATGCTGTCGAGACTGCCAAAAAAATCGGTTTTCCTGTTATCATCAAGGCGGTCGCTGGAGGTGGCGGCAAGGGCATGCGCACCGCGCACAATGCCGCGGCTTTCGTCAAAGAATATAACAATGCTCGTAGCGAAGCTGAAAAAGCATTCGGCAACGGCGCAGTTTACTTGGAACGCTTCCTAGAAGCCCCTCGCCACATCGAAATTCAACTGATGGGCGACCAATTTGGTAACGTGATCCACCTCGGCGAGCGCGATTGCTCGATTCAGCGACGTCACCAAAAAGTCATTGAAGAAGCACCCTCCCCATTCATTTCGGATAAAATCCGCAAAAAAATGGGTGAAGATGCGGTTAAACTCGCTAAATCCGTAAACTACGAAGGTGCCGGAACCGTCGAGTTCCTCGTCGATGGCAAAGGCGACTACTTCTTCATCGAGATGAACACCCGCATCCAAGTGGAGCACGGTGTGACTGAAGAAGTGACTGGAGTCGATCTCGTTAAAGAGCAACTACTGGTCGCCAGCGGACACAAGCTAAGCTACGAGCAAAAAGATATTAAAATCACCAAACACTGCATTGAGTGTCGCGTGTGCGCTGAAGATCCCGCTCGCAACTTCGCACCCTGCCCTGGTGAGATCTCCCTTTATTACGCGCCTGGTGGCCACGGCGTGCGCATCGACTCACACTGCTACGGTGGATACACGATCCCACCTCACTACGACAGTATGATTGCAAAAGTCATGACCTTTGGTAAGACTCGCGAACTTGCGATGGACCGCATGGATCGTGCACTGGGCGAATACATCATCCGTGGCATTAAGACAAACATTCCTTTCAGCCGCGCAATCATCCGCGACCCACACTTCCGAGAGGGTAAAGCGACCACTAAGTATATCGAAGAATTCATCGAACGCGTCCCCAAGGACCTTTACACATAAAACAAATTACGAATCGAACTGATCATGAGCAATTCATCCGAAAACGACGAATCCACAATCCCAACAGTATCCGAAGACGCTAACTCTCTTGGCGAAATTCGCATCAACCACAGCGTGGTTGCAAGCATCGTGCGACTTGCAGCCCTCGAAGTCACTGGCGTTTCTGCTGTAGGCGGCGGCTTCGTCGATGGCATCGCAGACATTTTCAAGTCCAAGAAGGGCGATGAACGCGGTGTCCGCGTTGAGGAAGACGAAGTGGGTGATTACATCATCGAGATTCGCGTGATTCTCCGCTTTGGTTGTGAACTCGCTGCCATCGCAACACAGATTCAAGAGCGCGTAGCCGAACAAGTTGAAAAAATGACCAGCAAAAACGTCGCCCGCGTAAATGTGATCATCGACGGCGTCCGCAGCGACGAAGAAACCGCAGCTGCAACGAAAGAGGATTGGGAACATCAACCTCACACAGACTAAATTCTTGCTAAACTTGTATGGAAATTGAAACCGCGAGCACCTCCATTTTGGAGAAAATGCAAACCATAGCCTCCGATCCAGTTTACCTCTACGGTGCTGGTGGAGTCGTCTTAGTCATCTTCATCCTAATCGTATTTCTGCGCCGCCAACCGACGAAAGTAGAAGCATATGCGACAGAGAACGGACGCGTGTTGGTCAGCCGTGGAGCCATAGTTGAACTGGTGCAGACTTCGTGTGAGCAGCTCAAAGACGTTTCGAAACCACGCGTAAAAATCGCGGTAAAGCGCAATGTCACCAATCTCGACGTAGAGATCAAACTACTCAGCGGCGGCCGCCTGCGTGCAGTGGAAGACACGCTGCAATCGCACTTGCGCCATGCGTTGAGCCAAAATCTAGGCATCGAAAATCTAGGCTATATCAACATCATCGCAACTGGCTTTAAAAGCGGACGCATCGAGCAAGCATCGAAAGCAAGCACACTTGCCGACCCAACCTTAGACTCGTTCGATGAAGAATCCATCGACACAATCGAGGATATCAACGAAGAAAAGAACCCTTCATAGCCCCATCTCTGTAGCCTGGATCGCCATAACTGGGTGATGAACCACTCGCTCTGCAGCATGCCATCATTTACGCGGCTCTTCGCCATCGCGACACTCTTACTCTGCGCATGTGACCCTCAATCCAAGTATAACACTGGCTTGGAAACACTTCGCAAAGAATACTACGCAGCCAACCAAGCGGCAAGCATCCGCCCCCTACTGGCACTTTATCACACAGAAGGCTGCGATACCTACACCCTCACACTTTTAAAGGGTGCACTCACCACCGAACTGGGACTCCCAATCAAAGCTATTAGCTTTGAACCACTCTCAGGAGCCCCTGAAGAGCACATCGACTATATCTATAAGGGTGTGCACTACGGACCGAGCTTAGCACCTAGCTACCGCATGCGGGTGAGCTACGACGTAGAAGACAAGCTGACCAGCTTATTCACCATTGGAGAAACCGGCGAAGGCTCTTGGCGAATCGTCTGCGCCAAGCCAATCGACCCATAAAGTGGGCGAACATTCCTACCCGTCACTCCCGTGACTCCACGCGAGATTCACTCAAATGTGCGAGGCAATTAGCAAAGAAAAGATTCCACTTAGCCGTAGCGGTAATGACTAAGAGTGCGCAAAGCCGAGCGGCAGTTCGTCCAAACGCTTATGATTTCGGCTACAGTTACCCCATGGAAATAATTAGACTCCTAGCGCCTCCGGCCTTAACAGAACCGCATTTCTTTCGATTCACTGAGTTGACATCTCCGAAAAATCACAACACTTAGCGGTATGAAGATAATAGCATATCTAAAACCGACTTGTGGATGGAGCATGGGCGTGCGTGCGATCATGAAGAAATACAACCTCGAATATGAGGATCGCGACATCATCAACAATCCTGACATCTATGCTGAAATGGTTGAAAAATCAGGCCAACCGCTCTCTCCTTGTGTTGAAATCGATGGCCATATGCTTGCAGATGTAAGTGGCGAAGAGGTCGAAAACTGGATGCTCAGCAATGGATTGATCGAATCCTCCTCAAAAGAGGCAGACGCACCAACCAATGCGCCGTGCACTGACGAAGAGCACGAAGCCATGCGCTCGAAAACGATCCGATTCTTCTAAAAGAAAGTAAGGGCACCTCTGGAAACCTCTACGTCCCAAAATCTGTTTATTTCCGTAGGAGAGGGTTGATCCCTCGACCTGCTGGCCTTAGTATACAAGTGGCCGTCGGGTAAACCCGCTACTACAGTCCTTCGCTAATTCGAAACGAATCTGTCAATTTTAGGTTTCCAGGGGAGCCCTTGAAAGCAGACAGTTCAAAGGAGTCACTGAATCAGGCCCGCAAAGGTGGCATGGTATTCGATCCAGCGCTATACTCAGGCCTAGATCGCACCTTAACTTCACACTTTTCATCACTAACTTCTAATACAAACTAGGTTCACCACGGTTTTTTGGCCTCTAGATTGCTGTATCTATCAGTGATGGGCCTTCCCTCGACCGCAGCGCCATTATTTTCTCTAGACAGACCACGTTCAATTACTACTTTCTTCCGTTCCTGTTGACTTCGGTGATCATGCAAAATGCTGCTCTGGCTCGCACTACCGCCCAAATAAGACACTATCACGCACACATTTTATTTTAATTATGGAAATTTCAAACATCCAGCCAAAGGCACAAGGCCTCTACGATCCTCAAAACGAGCACGAAAACTGCGGTATCGGACTGATTGTCGACATGAAGGGACGCAAGTCCCACGACATCGTCAAAGGTGCCTTGGAAATCTGTGTAAACCTTGACCACCGTGGTGGTTGCGGCTGCGACCCAATTACTGGTGACGGCGCAGGCATCTTCATTCAGTTGCCACACAACTTCTTCAAGAAGGTCACAAAATCCGAGTGTGGTTTCGACGTCCCTGCTGAAGGTGACTACGGTGTAGGTTTTGTATTTCTCTCTAAAAACGAAGAAGAGCGTAAAGCTGAAGAGCAAATTATCGAAGACATCGTTGTAGAGGAAGGCTTGAGCATGATCGGCTGGCGCGATGTGCCAGTCCGCAGTGAAATTCTCGGTAAAGCATCCAAGGCTTGTGAGCCGCTCATGCGCCAGTTTTTCGTGAATCGTTGCGATGTCGAAGCTGGCCTCGAACTTGAGCGCAAGCTCTACATCGTCCGCCGCCTAGCAACACACCGTATTCGCTACAGCGGCACGGATGAAGACGCACTCTTCTACATCAGCTCCCTCTCAAGCCGCACGATGACCTATAAGGGTATGCTCACCACCGAGCAGCTTGAGCACTACTTCCCCGACCTCTCTGACGAGGCGATGGACTCTGCGCTCGCCCTCACTCACTCTCGTTTCTCTACGAACACATTCCCAAGCTGGCCGCGTGCTCAGCCATTCCGCTACCTGTGCCACAATGGTGAGATTAACACGGTTCGCGGTAATGAAAACTGGCTCCACGCTCGCCAAATGCAGCTGGCCAGTGAAGTTTTCGGCAAGGACCTCAAGAAGCTCCTTCCGATCATCCGTGAAGACGGCTCGGACTCTCAAAAATTTGATAACTGCCTAGAGTTCCTCGTGCTGTCAGGTCGTAGCCTCGCGCACGCCATGATGATGATGATCCCAGAACCTTGGGAGCGCCACAAGAGCATGCCAGACTTTAAAAAGGAGTTTTACGAATTCCACGCTTGCATGATGGAGCCTTGGGATGGTCCTGCATCGATGGCTTTCTCTGACGGCGTGCAAGTCGGCGCGACACTCGACCGTAACGGTCTCCGCCCATCTCGCTACTATGTCACCTCTGATGACAAGGTTATCCTTGCTTCTGAGGTGGGCGTCCTCGCAGGCATTGAGCCTAAGAATGTTGTCAAAAAGGGTCGCCTCGAGCCCGGTCGTATGTTCCTCATCGACATGAAAGCCGGCAAGATTATCGACGATGCTGAAGTTAAAGAAGAAGTCTCCAAGCAAGCACCTTACGGTCAATGGTTGAAAGACAACTTAGTAAAATCCGAAGATCTCCCAAAGCCTGAAGAAATTCCAGCCGACAACTTTGAAGACATCGAAGACCGTCAAAAGGCATTCGGTTATACATTCGAAGACACACGCTTCATCCTCGGACCAAGCGCTGAGTCTGGAAAGCAACCGCTCGGCTCCATGGGCAATGACGCGCCACTCGCCGTCCTCTCCGATCAATCGCAGCTACTATACAACTACTTCAAGCAACTCTTCGCGCAAGTCACCAATCCACCGATTGATCCGATCCGCGAAGAGCTGGTTACAGCCAGCGTGAGTTTCATTGGCTCCGAGAGCGACCTCACTCGCCCAGGACCTGACAGCTGCCGTATGATCAAGTTCGAGTCACCACTCATCAATGACAAAGAGCTCGCTCAGTTACGTAACATCAAGCTTTCCGGTTTCAAGGCAGCGAAGCTTCCAATCACATTTGAAGCGGCAGTCGGCGGTCTCGCTGAGGGGCACAACAGTATCTCTGAGCCCTCCATTTCTGGTAAGGGTCTCGAAGCTGCACTTGAAAACGTCTTCGATCTCGCAGATGCAGCGATCAACGACGGCGTCAACATCCTGGTTCTATCCGACCGGAAAATTGGCCCGAAAAAGGCACCGATCCCCGCACTCCTCGCAGTTGCAGGTTTGCACCACCACTTGATCCGTCAAGGCACACGCACGCAGGTATCCATCGTCCTCGAATCGGGTGAGCCTCGTGAAGTCCACCACTTCGCGCTCCTTATCGGTTACGGCGCAGATGCCATCAACCCATACCTCGCGCTCGAGTCCGTCCGTTACATGATTGATCGAGGCGACCTTGATCTGGAACCAGAGAAGGCAAGCTACAACTTCCTAAAGGCGAACCTGAACGGTGTGATCAAGACCATGTCGAAGATGGGTATCTCCACAGTCGCTTCTTACCGTGGTGCACAGATCTTCGAGGCAATCGGCCTCAACGACAGCGTTATCGAGAAATATTTCACTAAGACGGCATCTCGCGTGCAAGGCATCGGCCTCACTACGATAGCCCAAGAAACACATATCCGCCACACGAAGGCATTTGGTGCTCGTGGTGATGAAAAGGCAGCAGCGCTCGACCCAGGCGGCATCTACCAATGGCGTGCCGGTGGCGAACGTCACCTCTTCAGCCCGATGACCATCCACAAGCTCCAGTTGGCCACTAGCCAAGGTGACGCTGCGGTTTTCCGTCAATATTCCGATATCATCAACGACCAATCGAAGGAGATGTTTACACTTCGTGGCTTAATGGACTTCAAATTCGACGAATCCAAAGCGATTCCACTCGAAGAAGTGCAACCAATCTCTGAAATCGTTAAGCGTTTCAAAACGGGTGCGATGTCCTATGGTTCGATCTCCAAGGAAGCTCACGAAGCTCTCGCCATCGCAATGAACCGTATCGGCGGCAAGTCCAACACCGGTGAAGGTGGTGAAGACATCGATCGTTTCACACGCGACGAGAACGGCGATCTCCGCCGCTCCGCGATCAAGCAAGTGGCTTCTGGTCGCTTCGGTGTGACCAGTTACTACCTCGTCAACTCCGACGAAATTCAAATTAAGATCGTTCAAGGCGCGAAGCCTGGTGAAGGCGGTGAGCTTCCAGGCCACAAAGTCCTTCCACAGATCGCGAAGACACGCGGCACGACTCCAGGTGTCGGACTCATCTCCCCTCCTCCACACCACGACATTTACTCGATCGAGGATTTGGCTGAGCTGATCCACGACTTGAAGAACTCCAACGTCCACGCTCGCGTGAATGTGAAGCTCGTTTCTGAAGTCGGCGTCGGCACAATTGCTGCCGGTGTTGCTAAGGCAAAGGCGGATGTGATTCTCGTTTCGGGTTACGATGGCGGCACTGGTGCCTCTCCTCGTTCTTCCATCCAGCACGCAGGTGCTCCGTGGGAACTCGGCCTCGCAGAAACCAATCAAACACT
Organism: Opitutales bacterium; assembly: GCA_018607135.1. GTDB lineage: Bacteria > Verrucomicrobiota > Verrucomicrobiia > Opitutales > Coraliomargaritaceae > JBPOFY01. The sequence goes on along the minus strand of JABBCA010000061.1, from coordinate 74,553 downwards.
CCTCTTGAATGATCTTCGCTCGCGCGTGGTCGTGGAAACTGACGGCCAGCTCAAAACTGGTCGCGACGTCGCCATTGCCTGCTTGCTCGGTGCTGAAGAGTTCGGTTTCGCGACCGCACCACTCGTCACGCTCGGTTGCTTGATGATGCGTGTTTGCCATAAGAATACCTGCCCTGTCGGTGTTGCGACACAGAACCTTGAACTTCGTAAAAAGTTCAAGGGTGGCGCAGATGCAGTGGTTCACTTCATGAACTTCGTAGCCGAAGAACTTCGCGAATACATGGCAAAGCTCGGCTACCGCACCATCGATGAGATGGTCGGTAAGGTTGAGAAACTAGAAATGCGCAGCGCAATCGACCACTGGAAGGCAAAGGGTCTCGATTACAGTAAGATCCTTTACAAGCCAGCTGTCGCCAAGGAAGTCGGCACTTACTGCCAAATGAAGCAGGATCACTTACTGGATCGCTCTCTCGACGTTACCGAAATCGAGAAGCAAGCACAGCCTGCGATCCAGGATGGCAAGCCCGTTGAAATCAATCTCCCAGTGATCAACACCAACCGCGTAGTAGGCACCATCACTGGTGCGGAAATTTCCCGCAAACATGGTCCAGACGGCCTACCCGAAGACACGGTTAAGGTCAATCTAACAGGTTCAGCTGGTCAATCGCTCGGCGCGTTCTGTCCGAAGGGCATGACCTTCACAGTCACTGGTGACACGAATGACTACCTGGGTAAGGGGCTCTCTGGTGCGAAGATCGTCGTTCGCCCTGATCCTGAATCTCCATTCGTCGCCCACGAAAACATCATTACTGGTAACGTTTGCTTCTATGGGGCAACTGCTGGTGAAGCTTACGTTGCGGGTATGGCGGGTGAACGCTTCTGCGTGCGTAACTCGGGAGTCGAAGCCGTGATCGAAGGTCTCGGTGACCACGCACTCGAATACATGACAGGCGGTATGGTCATCAACCTTGGCACTACCGGCCGCAACCTCGGCGCTGGTATGTCCGGCGGCGTGGCTTACGTCTATGACGAGGATGGTGATTTCGTTCAAAACAAGCTCAACCCAGACATGGTCAACGTCTACCAACTCATCGAGTGTGGTGACGACGAAATGAACCTCGTGAAGGCTAAGCTTGAGAAGCACGTCGAACTCACGGGTTCGAAGCGCGCACAAGCGATCCTCGAAGGCTGGCCTGAAACTGCAGGTAAGTTCCTCAAGATTCTACCACAAGACTACGAGCGTGTGCTCCAAGCCGTGAAGCGCGCTGAAGAGCGCGGCCTCGCAGGTGACGAAGCCATCCAAGCCGCATTCGAAGAAAACGTTAAAGCAGGTCACTAAAAAGGAGGTAGAAGCTAGAAGTTAGAAGTCAGAATATGACTGAAACTTATGGTTTTGAATCTCTTTTTGTTTGGCAAAATCACACGAATTCATCCTCAACACTTATACAATGACACTCACCTTTCCAGACAGCGAAAAATTCGGACTGACTTCTCAGTTCCGTCGCGCTGCGGTATCCATTCCAGCAAATATCGCTGAAGGATATGGAAAGCGTTCAGCTGCCGACAAAGCGCGGTTCTACAACATCGCCCAAGGCCCGCTGAACGAGTGCCGTTATTACCTCCGACTAACCAAGGATCTTGGTTACGCCGACACTCAATCATTTTCAAATCAACTCAACGAAATTGGAAAAATGCTTAGAAGCTACACGAACAAGGTTCTCTCCTCGTGGAAGTAGCTCCTAACTTCTACCTCCTAACTTCTAACTCCTTTAAATTATGGGAAAAGCAACTGGATTTTTAGAATTCGAGCGTAAGACAATTACAAATCGTGCGCCACTCGAACGCATCAAGGACTGGGATGAAATCCACGAGGATTTCGACCAAGAAAAGGTGCAGACACAAGGCTCGCGCTGCATGGATTGCGGCACACCTTACTGCCACACGGGTATGACACTCGCCAACATGGCAAGTGGCTGCCCAATCAATAACCTCATCCCTGAGTTTAATGATCTGGTCTACCGTGGCAAATGGCACGACGCCTACCTTCGACTCACGAAAACAAACAACTTCCCAGAATTCACCGGCCGCGTCTGCCCTGCTCCATGTGAAGGCTCTTGCGTGCTCGGCGTCATCGGACCTCCGGTAACGATTAAGAACATTGAATGTTCCATCATCGACAAGGCGTGGAACGAAGGTTGGGTGACTCCAGAAATCCCCGAAGAGCGCACTGGTAAGAAGATTGCTGTCGTCGGCTCAGGCCCTGCTGGCCTTGCAGCTGCGGATCAGCTCAACAAAGCAGGACACCTCGTCACCCTCTTCGAACGTGCAGACCGTCCAGGTGGTCTACTCATGTATGGTATTCCTAACATGAAGCTTGAGAAGGATGTGGTCACACGCCGTGTCGCACTCATGGAAGCCGAAGGTGTCGTCGTCAAATGTGGCGTCGAAATCGGCAAAGATATTTCCTCAAAGCAACTCATGGAAGACTTCGACTCGGTCGTTCTTTGCTGTGGTGCCACTAAGCCACGCGACCTTCCAATCGAAGGTCGTGACTTGAACAATATACGTTTCGCTATGGAGTTTCTCGGCCCCAACACCAAGGAGCTTTGGGACATCAAGGACGGCAAGTCCGAGCAGTTCAGCGAACTCGCCAAGGGTAAGAACGTCGTGATCATCGGTGGTGGTGATACAGGCACAGACTGCGTGGGCACTTCCCTACGGCACGGCTGTGCAAGTGTCACGCAACTTGAAATCATGCCGAAGCCTCCGACCGAGCGCGCAGCGAACAATCCATGGCCAGAATGGCCAAAGACTTACAAGATGGACTACGGCCAAGAAGAAGCCGAAGCCGTTCAAGGTGAAGATCCACGCCAATACTTGATTACTTCCAGCCGTTTCTCTGGAGACGACGACGGCAACGTCAAAGGCGTGCATGTCCACAACATCGAATGGGTGAGCGACAACGGTCGCTTTATCCCAAAGAAAGTGGAAGGCACTGAGCGTGTGCTCAAAGCCGACCTTGTGCTGCTCGCAATGGGCTTCCTCGGACCTGAAGCAACCATCGCTGAAGAGCTTGGTCTCGACCTCGATGGTCGCTCCAACGTTCAAGCAGACTACGGCAAGTTTACGACCAGCGTCGAAGGCGTCTTCGCTGCGGGTGATATGCGCCGTGGCCAATCCCTCATCGTTTGGGCAATCAACGAAGGCCGCGCTGCTGCACGTGAGTGCGATAAGTATCTCATGGGCACCACCAAGCTGCCGTAAGCAAACCACACATCATTTAAAACAAAAGCCGCATCTATTCGATGCGGCTTTTTTATGTGTATCAACCGAAACCAAATATCCGCTTAATAAAATCAAAAATACTCGGCTTGGGAGCAGGCTGAGGAGTGCCGGATCCAATTTGCGGTTCACCTGATTGTGGTGGTGTTGAGCCTGATGGATTCGTAGTTGCGATTTGTGGCTCGAAGCTAAGCTCTAAGCGATAGCCTTCAATTGAGGGCCGTTGATCCACTGCTTCGCCTACAGTTTCCTTAAACTGCTCGAAATAGTCCTGCCCCGTGGACTCCAACAGCATCGGCCCAAAGTAGTAATTCAACGATTCATGCTGATAGATTACATACCAGCCTGTATCGAGCTTCGCGGCATCTGAAAGTAGCTTGCCAGGATAGCGTTGATCAAAGTCAGCCTTGGATAAAAAGCGAGTAAACGGAATCGCTTCTTCTTCGATCACGCGAATCTGCGCAGCTTGCTGCGCATAGATACTCAGCGGCAGCAGTAAGCAGAGTGCTGTAAAAAGCTGCATCGTATATTTACTGTGTCTGCGATTTTTCATAAGCCAGAAGGTAAGTTCCTACCATAGTCGCCACTACCGCTACCACTAGGAAAGGATTGCGAGCCACCCGTGGTCTGGCCAGTGCCTTGACTTTCGGAGGTCTCGCTCGAATTGCTCGTCGTGGATGACGATCCAGTGTTGGTGGAGCTAGTTTGCGAACCACCTGATTGACCATCACTCTTCGAGCGATTCACCTCGACCGTCTCTTGGGTGCCAGCGCCACCAAAACCAAAGTCTTCAAAGCTGCGCGCTTCACCATTGCTTGCCGCCCCAGAGCCACCGCTCTGCTCACTAATGGATGGGCCGCCAGTTCCGCCACTACCCCCAGTGCCACTCTGTTCATCACCTGTGGATTCTTCTCCCTGACTACCACCTCCGGATTGGCCACCGCCAGACTCGCCTTCTGGAGGAGTGGATGAACTGGAAGCACTACTCCCTCCTCCAGAACTTTGCTGAGTGTCGCTTTCAGAACCCGCTTCGCTTACGGTTTGCCCTCCACCGACGCCACCAATTTCGCTAAAATCACGCTCACTTCCACTTGAGCTAGACTGCTCCCCAGAGCCCTGTGCCTCAGGCGGAGTCTCCCCTGCGGTATCGGCTTCGGATTCAGAGGCTTCTGAACCTTGTGGTGGCGTAGCCACTCGACCATCAAACAAATCTGGATCCGGCGCTGCGATTGCAAACCGAGCCAGCACGAGCAACAAGACGAATAAGACTATATTTTTTCGGTGCATTCGACAGTGATGGTTTGATTCGGCTTCGTGGCATCGACTTTCAATTCGATTTCAACGGTTTCATACCCACTACGGGTGCCTCTTACTTTATAGACATCAGGAAACAGCTTTAGATCCGTCTCGTTAAATCGGTCTGGCGGTAACACTCCAATGATACTCACGTAAGTGCGCTTGTCCGACTCAATAATGACGTTCACTTCCTTATTCTGCACATCCAATATTCCACGAATTCGCGCCTCTTCTTTGGCAGCGCTAGGAGATACCACACTGGGACGACTGGACATCGCATCGTTGAAAAACTTCGCAGCAAAAGGGAAGCGGCCTTCTTTCAAAAATTTTGCGGCGTTCGCAATATTCTGACTGTAACGAATGTCCGCCAAATAGAGACTCGATGCTTTCTCTAACCCAGTCCGCGCCTCCTTCGAATTTGCATCGAGCGCGATGGCTTCCTTATAAATATCGCGAGCATTTTCATAACGCCCTGCTTTAAGCGAATTATATCCAGCCTCCAGTAATTCCTCGAGGCGAATCGCTTTATATTGCGCCTGTAAAGCTTCAAGACGCTGCTGCACCTCAGCATTCGGCCTCAACGCAATTGCACCTTCTAGCGCTTTAATCGCAGCAGAATAGTCTTTCGCAGCTTCCGACTTCGCAGCCTCCGCTAAGAGTGCTTGATACTCACGCTCAAGAATCTTGCCCTCAATCGCTTTGCGCTGATTACGCAAAAACGGGTTGTTAGGATTTGCTGCGGACAAGGCATCGAGTTGCTTCAATGCTTCTTTAAATTGTCCCGAATTTTCCAATACTTGAATCGCTTTGACCTCTTCGGAGATACCTTCGAGTGCTCGCACCATCGCCAAGCCATCCGTCGCTTTCGTATTCGCAGAGTCGATACGTAATACTTCTTCGTAAGCGGACTTTGCAGCTGGCAACCGATAGGCTTCCAGTGCCGCCTGAGCTGACTCCAAAATACTACCGACCTGCTGAATAGACCGGGCTTCCAGATCGCCAAGAATGGCACCCGTCATCTCATAATCGTTCACGCTGGTTTCATAGTCGCCAGCGTTCAACGCAGTCAGGGCACTGTTATACGTTTCGACCGCTTCACGATAGGTATTCTCGAACGCGGCCTTAAGATACTCTAAGCGCTTCAACTCAGAATAAATGGTATCATTTAGCGCGCGTGCTTTATCCGCAAGTGCCAGCGCTTCGAGGTGCGACTCGGCACGTTGCAATACGCTTAAGTAATAGTTCTTCGCACGATCGAGCTTTCCTGAACGCATCGCGGAACGCGCTTTTTCAGCGTCACGATTCAAGTCTGCCATTAACTCCAAGGAAATATCCCCCTTGCGAACCGCACCTGCCAGCTCATTCGACAAGAGTGAATCCACTTTATCCGCAAGTTGACGTAAATCGAAATCGGCTATTTCGACGTCCCCTCGCTCCGGCGCAACGACTTCACCGCCACTAGAGACAGACGTGCCACCTCCGCCAGATCGCGAAATCATTAGAATGAGAACTGGCAGAATGATCAGTGCCCCTAGGGCAATGGCGACGAAGATGACCGGCTTTTGATTTCGAGACATAATTGATTAAAGAATATACTGAACGGATTAACAATAAAAGCCTACTTTTGGCGAAGCGAAAAACTATCGACCCGCGACAAATATACACGTTCCGCAACTCTTGATTCATTGAGGTGGATTTCCTGCCTGTTCGTGCTTGCATGGCAGGTCAAAAAATTCACCCTTTCGCAGAATTATGCCAAAACGCACCGACATTCAGACTATTCTTATTATTGGTTCCGGCCCAATCGTCATCGGCCAAGCCTGTGAATTTGACTATTCCGGCACACAAGCTTGTAAAGCGCTGCGCGAAGAAGGCTATAAAGTCGTTCTCGTGAACAGCAATCCAGCGACCATCATGACGGACCCCGAGTTCGCAGATGTCACTTACATTGAGCCACTTACAGTCGACGCCCTCGAAAAAATAATCGTCAAAGAGAAGCCAGACGCCCTGCTACCAACACTCGGCGGGCAGACTGGGTTGAACCTTTCTATGGATCTGCACGATGCGGGCATTCTAGAGAAATATGGCGTGCAAATGATCGGCGCGAAACCTGAAGCCATCATTAAGGGTGAAGCACGCGACATCTTCAAGCAAGCGATGCTCAAGATTGGCCTTGATGTCGCGCGCTCGGAGACCGTCCACACGCTTGCCGAGGCACTTGATGCGGCGGACAACACGATTGGCGATTTCCCAATTATCATTCGCCCCAGCTTCACGCTGGGTGGCTCTGGAGGCGGTATCGCTTACAATCGCGAAGAATATGAGCGCATGGTCCAAAATGGCCTCGACCTCTCGCCGACGACAGAAGTGCTGGTCGAAGAGTGCCTGCTAGGGTGGAAGGAATACGAGATGGAGGTCATGCGCGACCACAAGGATCAGTGCGTGGTCATCTGCTCGATTGAAAACTTTGACCCAATGGGTGTCCACACTGGTGACTCTATCACCGTCGCTCCTGCGATGACCCTGACCGATAAAGAGTATCAGCTCATGCGTGATGCCTCCTTCGCATGTATTCGTGAGGTCGGTGTCGAAACCGGCGGCTCCAACATCCAGTTCTCAGTCAATCCAGCCAATGGCCGCATGGTCGTGATCGAGATGAACCCTCGCGTGTCTCGCTCCTCAGCGCTGGCCTCGAAGGCGACTGGCTTTCCAATCGCGAAGATTGCAGCGAAACTTGCAGTCGGCTACAGCCTCGACGAGCTCCAGAACGATATCACTCGCGAAACACCCGCCAGTTTCGAGCCTACGATTGACTACGTCGTCACTAAGATCCCTCGTTTCACTTTTGAAAAATTCATCGGAGCGGACACCACTTTGACTTCTGCGATGAAGTCCGTCGGTGAAGCCATGGCCATCGGTCGCACTTTCAAGGAATCCTTCCAGAAGGCACTGCGCTCACTCGAAATCGGCGCTAAGGGATTTGTTGGCCCTGCAAAGTTCCAAGAGAAAATCACCGACATGCAGGCCGTTCGCCAAGGCATCGCGATCCCGACTGCGGAACGTGTGTTCTGGCTCCGCCACGCATTTCTCAACGGTATGACCGACGAAGAAATCTTTGACACGTGTGCGCTCGACCCATGGTTCATTAATCAACTTCGCCAACTTGTCGAAATCGAGAATGACCTACGCAAAGTCAGCCTTGCAAAGCTCGATACCGACTTAATGAAGACTGCCAAAGAAGCAGGCTTCAGCGACTCATTGATTGCCGACCTCGTGCATTCCAACCGCTCCGCCGTTCGCAAGCGCCGTGAAAAACTCGGTATCTTCACCAACTACCGCTTAGTCGATACCTGCGCAGCTGAGTTCGAAGCGTTTACACCTTACTACTACTCTTCCTACGGCTCTGAGAATGAGATTTCCAAGAGCGATAAGAAAAAGATCATGATTCTCGGCGGTGGCCCCAACCGTATCGGTCAAGGCATCGAGTTTGACTACTGCTGTGTGCACGCATCCTTTGCGCTCCGCGAGGCCGGCTACGAGACAATCATGGTCAACTCTAATCCAGAAACCGTTTCGACCGACTACGATACTTCCGATAAACTTTTCTTTGAGCCACTCACCCTAGAGGACGTGCTCGAGATCTACTACCAGTCCGACTGCGACGGCGTGATCGTCCAGTTCGGCGGTCAGACACCACTCAACCTTGCATCCGAGCTCGAAGCCCACGGCGTCAACATTATCGGCACCTCGCCATCGATGATCGATGCCGCAGAAGACCGCGACCAATTCCGCGATATTCTTGACCGCATCGGGCTCAAGCAGCCCGATAACCGTATCGCAAACTCCCTCGAGCAAGCCTACGAACTCGCTGGCGAAATAGGCTTCCCAATTCTGCTTCGCCCATCCTTCGTTCTCGGCGGTCGCGGTATGTTCATCGTTTACGACATGGACGAAATGAAAAAGATCGTTCGCGAAGTATTCGATGTCGCACCAGGCACTCCAGTGCTCCTCGATAAGTTTCTCGAAGATGCTTACGAGCTCGATGTGGACTGTATTTCAGACGGCGAGACCACCGTCATCGGTGGCATGCTCCAACACGTCGAATTCGCAGGGGTCCACTCAGGTGATGCGGCAATGGTCATGCCACCACACACTCTCTCTGCTGAAATGCTCAATACCGTCCGTGAAGCCAGCTATGCGCTCGCGAAAGAGCTCGATGTTGTCGGCCTCATGAACGTGCAATACGCGATCAAGGACGACGAATTATACATCATCGAAGTGAACCCACGCGCCTCGCGCACCGTGCCATTCGTCTCTAAAGCGATCGGAGTGCCTCTTGCAAAACTGGCCTCTCGCATCATGGCTGGCGAAAAACTCAAAGATCTCGGCTTCACCGAAGAAATCATTCCACCATACTGGGCCGTGAAAGAGTCCGTCTTCCCATTCAACCGCTTCCCAGGTGCACCCGTCATGCTCAGCCCAGAGATGCGCTCCACGGGAGAGGTCATGGGCCTCGATAAAGACCTCGGCGTCGCCTTTGCTAAATCGCAAATGGCAGCCAAGCCTAGTCTTCCAGACTCCGGAGACGTCTTTATCAGCGTGAAGGACTACGATAAGGAGCGTGCGGTTGAAATCGCTCGCGGACTTAGCGAGCTGGGCTTTGGAATCCTCGCTACTGCGGGCACTGGTAAACTCTTCAAGGCAAATGGTATCGCAGTGAAAAATGTCTGTCGCCTCAGTGAAGGTCGCCCTAATGTGATCGATTTGATCAAAAACAACAAAGTTTCTCTGATCATCAATACACCACAAGGCACCGTGCCTCGCCAAAACGAGAATCAGATTCGCACCGAAGCCGTTAAGCACAACATTTGCATTATGACGACGATTTCAGCAGCCTCTGCAGCGGTCGATGGTATTAAATCACTCCGCGAAAAAGGTTACGAGGTGCGTTCGATCCAGTCCTACAGCGGCGAAGCGAACCCTAAATAGTCTTCTTACTCAGTGCACCCCCTACATTCAAATGCAGGGGGTGCACTGAGTAAGAATAGGTTCTTTTGTCGATATGTTAGCGCTGAAATGGCTGATCACTATGCGTGCCAACCTATCAACATCTTGGGATTGAGGGTCGTCGACACCAAGCGGATCCAGACCGCCTGTAATTCTCATACACAAGTCGTAAGATACTGCGTATCCGGCCATTCACTTTAAAGTTGTCAGACACGGCCCGATAAGTAGGCTACGTAATTAACCCTAGTTCCCCTAGGGGGTAATACACCCTATGCTTACGGCGGATAATCACATACGAGTTCTCGTAGTTGATGACGAAGAACTCTTAACTAGGATCATTGAGAAGCACCTTTTATTGGAAGGTGGATTTGTAGTTTGCGTGGAACGCCACAGCGCCCTCGCCGCAAAACGTGCACTTGAATTTCAGCCACACATCGTGCTTCTCGACATTGTCATGCCAGGTATGGACGGTCATGCAGTTGCTAAGGCAATACGCTCCCAACCCGAGACAGCAAGCACTGCAATCTTGCACGTTTCAGCGATGACTAGTCGCCACTTTTCTGTCGGTCAGTTCACTAAAACAGAGAGCGGCTACTTCCTAGCTAAGCCATTCATGCGCAAAGACCTGCTCGAAGCAATCAGGGTCACTCTGAGCGAGGTTGTTGAGCCCTAATCAGTAAGCCAGAGCAGTCGATTTTTAGAGGTTGCAGCGATGGAACCGACGACTAGCTTATTGCGTTTTTCGCATGAAAGCTCCCACTATTATCGCACTACTCCACGGCCCAGACCAACCAGGCCTTGTTTCGCGTGTATCGAGCTGGATCTTTCTTCGTGGCAGTAATATCCACCACGCCGATCAACACAAAGACCTCGAAGCCAACATTTTCTTCCAACGCGTCGAATGGACGCCTTCAGGTCAAATCGATGAGGAAGCTGCAGCCTTCGAAAAATTTGCCCACGAAGAGCTTAGCATGACAGTCAAGGTAGCGAAATCGACGGACCGCCCTAAAGTTGCACTCTTTGTTTCCAAGATCGATCACTGCTTCCACGATACCATCCTACGTTTCCGCGCAGGAGAAATGGCCGGCGAACTCACCTGTATCGTCTCGAATCACTCGGCCTTGGCCGAAGATGCCGAACGTTATGGCATACCATTCGTTCATGTTCCAGTCACCGCAGCGACTAAAACCGAGGCCGAAGCCGAACAGCTGAGGATCATTCACGAGCACGGCGTCCAACTCGTGGTCATGGCACGCTACATGCAGGTGCTTTCGAATAGCTTCCTAAACAACGCAGGCTGCCCAGTCATCAACATCCACCACTCTTTCTTGCCCGCATTCGCTGGCGGCAAACCCTACCACCAAGCCCACGCTCGAGGCGTTAAGCTCATCGGTGCGACCGCACACTATGCGACCGCCGATCTCGACGAGGGCCCAATCATTCACCAAGACGTCAACCGTATCAACCACCGCAACTCGGTGCCCGACCTCGTCCGTAAAGGTAAAGATCTCGAAAAATCCGTTTTCGCTCAAGCCATTCGCTTGCATCTCGACAACCGTATTTTAGTTTACAACAACAAGACCGTTGTATTCGACTAAGCGGCTACGCCGCAAAATATAATTCTTAATTACAAATAGCGAATACATTAGTCATTACATATTACCCATCAGCCATTTCATTTCATGAACCGCCCACAGAAAAACAAAATCAAAAACCCAACCCTTCCGGATGATCAGCAAGTAGATGAGCGCAACCTCGTCGACCTTGAAGACTCAGTTGATATCTCGATCGAAGATCGTATCAGCATGTATTGGATGGAGAATAAGGGCTTCATTTCCGCCTGCATCACCGTGCTCGCATTGCTCATCATCGCCTTCAACGGCATGCGTATGTATAAGGATCACGCTGTCGAAGCACTTCAGGCCGACTACGCAGCCGCACAAACAGCAGGCACGCTCGCAGACTTTGCAAAAGCCAATTCCAACAAAGCACTCGGCGGCTTGGCGGCACTCACTGCAGCCGATGAAGCATACCAAGCAGAAGACTACTCAACCGCACTTGAGCTCTACATAATTGCAAGCAGTTCACTCAGTGACAACATTCTCGCAGGCCGCGCAGCCCTCGGTGAGGCCTTCGCACTCTACAATTCAGACAAGCAAGACGAGGGTCTCGCAAAACTCAACGCAATCGTCGCCGACGGTAGCCTGCCAGAGTCAGCGCGCGCCGAAGCGGCTTACCACCTTGCCATTGATGCCGATGTCGCTGGACGCAACGAAGAGTTTGAAAGCTTACTCGCTCAAATCAACGAGATGACACACGCAGGGGCTTGGCAGCAACGTCTCGCAATGCATCAACGTCAGTAGTCAGTTGTCATCAATCATCACTTCAGTAAAAGCACAGGTCATGCGACCTGTGCTTTTTTAAATTTCCATCTAGGGCAACTCTGGTAACCTATACGACCCACAAAGTGTTCATATTCTTGCAGGAGAGGCTTCATCCCTCGACCTACGAGTCTTCGCATTCACACAGGTCGTGGGATAAACCCTGTCCTACTTCGCTTCGTTCGCTCGAAATCGTAAAACCGCTTCGCCCCCTGCCAGCTAATCCCAAGTTGCATAAAAATTAGCTATACTTATCAATAAGCATCGGTCTTCTAAATCATAAAGCCTCCTTATTCAGGAATCATTGACAGCTAGCGGATAGCATGCACAACAACAGCTTCCTTGTTCCAATATCCGCACAGGTTAAGACGTGTAGAGACCAGGAATCCTCTCAACTAGAAAATAATACGCTTTTACTATGAGCACTATCATCACAGATATCCGCGCCCGCGAAATCATCGATTCACGTGGCAATCCTACTATCGAAGTCGACGTCGAACTCGAATGCGGCATCATCGGCCGCGCCATGGTTCCATCCGGCGCCTCCACTGGTGAACACGAAGCTGTTGAGCTCCGCGACGGCGACAAAAGCCGCTACCTTGGAAAAGGTGTTCTAAAGGCAGTCGATAATGTCGACAACGTCATCGCTCCCGAACTCGTCGGTCACGACGCGTGCGACCAAATCACGATCGACAAGATCATGCTTGAACTCGATGGCACGCCCAACAAGGGCAAGCTCGGAGCCAACGCAATGCTGGGTGTCTCCCTAGCAGTGGCTCGTGGCGCCGCAGACGCACTTGGTCTCCCGCTCTACAAATACCTCGGTGGTCCCAACGCTAAGGTGCTTCCAGTGCCAATGATGAACGTCATCAACGGTGGTTCACACTCTGACGCACCTATCGCGTTCCAAGAGTTCATGATCCGCCCAATCGGCGCGGCAACATTCAGCGAAGCCATCCGCATGGGTGCGGAGTGTTTCCACAGCCTTAAGAAAGTGCTTCATGATCGTGGCCTCAGCACAGCTGTGGGTGACGAAGGTGGTTTTGCTCCTAAGTTTGACGGCACCGAAGATGCACTCGACACACTTACAAAGGCAGTTGAAGCAGCGGGCTACAAAGTCGGTTCAGACATCACATTCGCACTCGACTGCGCATCCTCTGAGTTCTTCTCAGACGGTGTCTACGACTACGCTAAGTTCGAAGGCGAAGGCGGGGCAAAGCGTTCTTCTGAAGAACAAGCTGCCTACCTCAAGGAGCTTACTGAGAAATACCCAATCGATTCCATCGAAGACGGTTGCGACGAAAACGACTGGGACGGCTGGAAGGCACTTACAGACGCAATCGGCGACAAGGTTCAACTTGTGGGCGACGATCTCTTTGTAACCAACGTGAAGTTCCTCCAAAAGGGTATCGATCTTGGCGTGGCCAACTCGATCCTCGTTAAGGTGAATCAAATCGGCACTCTGACTGAAACACTCGAAGCCATTGAGCTTGGCAAAGTAAACGGCTACAACTCAGTGATCTCTCACCGTTCAGGCGAAACAGAGGACACCACCATCGCCGACATCGCAGTTGCGACCAACGCTGGCCAAATCAAGACTGGTTCCATGAGCCGTTCCGACCGTATCGCAAAATACAACCAACTCCTTCGCATCGAAGAAGAGCTTGGCGAAAACGCGATCTACGCAGGCACGCTCTAAGACCGCTTAGAATAGTTTAAACAAAAGCCCGACGGGAAACCATCGGGCTTTTTTGTGCGATCAATTGAACCCAAACTATACAAAGGCGTTCCCCGAACAAGATTTTGGCTTCCGTAATTACTTGTCAATCAGGCACATTCCTAATGAATCGCATTAGAAATGTGCCTGATATAGAGAAACTTAAAAATTGAATCCTATTGCTCAGAAAGTCCGTTTGCATAGTTCGGGTTAAACAGTCTAACGATCAATGCCAATGACGTCACAAGCGATTTAAGCGGACTCAAACATCAGATTGATTTAGTAGATATTACGGATGTAAACAATATCTCCTAGGGAAATGGCTTACTCGAAAATAGCGAAATTGCCTCAGGTAATGCATCGATCCGCATCAGCGATGCTAAGCTTAAATGAAAGCAAACTCACACTGAACGACGGTCGAGCGACCATAAGAAGGCTCTAAATTATAATGGCCGCGCTAGAAAATTCACGCGCCGAGTAAACACGTCACCATATTCTGCAACAATCGCATCGGCATCCGAGTAGCCCTCAAAGGAGCCAACATCGTTAAAGCGCTCCAACAACTTCAAGCCCTCATCAGAAATCACGGTCAACACAACATCAGCATACCTCAATGGGTCTGTTCCCAATACGCCAGCACCGTCCGCAATGCCTCCATACGCATACGTCTGGGTTACGTTACCGCTAGCATCCGCATTGAGTGGTGTGACGGCAGTTAACGTGCCATCATCTTCATACAAAATCACTTTAAATTCGACAATATTGCTCACCAAGTAGTTTTCGTTGTCGGTGATGCTTCCCGCTCCAATTTCAGACCAATCTGCACTGGAACTAGCTCCAAGGGATGTCTGTGGGCTCGATGAGTCTGAAGCAGAGCCCAAGTAGTTATTAAAGGTCGACCGAGCGTCTACCACCTTACGATACAACGCATATACGTTTGGCCCACTGTTATAAGACTGCTTGAAGGCTAGGCGATAGCCGACCGCGCAGATGTCACCGGGAATCGGATTCCCTCCTGAATCCACCTTGGGGCGGTCCAAGGCTGGCGTAAACAATTTCAAAGCAACCGTCTGATTGGTGTAATCACCTCCAGGATCGCGCGGGGCCTCCACTCGCAACCATTGCTGACCATTATTGCGAAAAACGGCCGTCTCTAAATCTTGAGTCAGCAAGTCCATGGCAATTCGAGCTTCCGCATTGGCGGAAAGCTTGCCTGAAGAGCGATTCCAAACCTTAAGCACTTCACTGGTAATTTGAACCACTAAGCCAACGAGAATCACCATGATCACCGTAGCCACCATGATTTCGATCAGCGTGAACGCTTTTCTAGAGAAACGGCGATTCATTTTGTTTGAAGTTTTCATGGCAAAAAATTAACGGACTACCGCTGTGTTATAGGTAAAAATAGGTTCCTCATCGTTCAATGTGGTTAAATTGGTGGCACTGGTAAACGTTCCTTGAGGCCCTGGGGGCGCTTCTGCGAATATACGAACTTCCATCGCAAAATAGCCCTCTGGGTAATTGGCCACATCTGTTTGAGCTAGAGTATAAATACCGACACCATTGCGCACCGCGGAGCGCAATGTTTCGGGAGTCACGGAAGAGGCAGACAAAACAGCACGGTAGATCGGGCCCGCCGCATCCGCAAAGAGTGATTGATCCACTTCCGACCCAGCGTTCACACCTTCTCCCGTATTGAAGCCTACAGCGATGCGAACCACAGGGGCATTACCAGTGCCGGTCGCAGTATCATCGTAATAGCGAAAGATAAAGACCGTCGCTTCGCCACCAGCTGCAACTGCTGAATAGATAGCATTAAACTTAGAGCCTCCGGGCGCAATATCTGGCGAGTTCTGCAAAAATGCGTTTAAGGTATTCACGATCGATGAAACTTCGTCCGTTTTTTCGACTTCATCTACAGACTGCAGCGTCGGTCCGAGTAAACCGACAAGCGCGAGCACCGTAACCAAGAAAATACCGATCGCTAAGACGACTTCGATCATACTGAAGCCTGAGCGAGAGGTTAAAGAAGTGATAATACGTTTTTTCATGTTAATAGATTTCTAGAAATTATTTAATTTCAGTGCTGCTGCTACCCCCACTTGCAGGAACCGCACTCGGCTCATTAACAGCAGTCGTGGTTCCAGCCCTTCTAAATATCATACCTGCACGCAATGCTTCTTGGTCAGAGTCGACTGCAATTCGATCCACTTGGGTGGCACCGCTATTGGGAATCATGGTGCCTGCTGCTAAAACTAAATAAGCATTTGAATTGGAAGAGGTGCCGTTACTGTTAAAACCATAATAGTAATAGCTTTCACTGCCTCCACCGTCCGTCAAACTGGTGTTCGCTCCTACTTTGATTCGCGGGTAGTCCAATCGAAGTTCGTTGGTAGTGGCCCAAGTTGAGCTGTTGACGTTCGCACTCGTAGCTGCATCAAAGTAAATACCTTCCGGCAGGTATGTGCCTTGGGTAGCCGCCAACCAGCCTTCATTTCCGTCGCTGTCGGTGCCCCAATAGACGATGCCAAAAAAACGACGATATTTATCCAACTCGGAAGGATCGTTGTGAATGATCAAACGGGTTTCCGCATTCTTCAAGATCGCCTGGCCTCGTGCACCCTGAGCAATTCCAGAAACAATACGCTGCGATGAACTTAAGGCTGCGCCATCGCCTCCTCCGCCACCAATAAAGATGATTGATGACGCAATGAGTATGATACTGATGACTACCAACAGTTCAATAAGCGTGAATGCTTGTTTTCTAAAATTCATGACAGCAGACATTTTAAAAAATTAATCCCAAAGTGAATACGCTGGAGAACCGTCATCGCCTTCGTCCACATACGCAGTCACGTTCGTGCGGATTCCATTTGAAGGAACTGACAAGGCGGTCGACTGGGGAGAAGGCTTCACCACACCATCTCCATTTGCGTCAATTACGATTACAATATTTGTATTGTTAAACCGATCCGCAATTTTAGTGGGATCAACGTTATCACTGGAATCCAGTAGGAATTCAGTCTCTGAAAAGCTGTGAAATGAGATTTGTCGACGGTTACCATCTCCAGAACTTTTAGCTCCAGAGGCATCACGCCCCGACAACGTCTCAATGAAGCTAGCGGAATCAGTCTTCAATGAGATCTCAATACTGTCACCCGTTGCCGACTTACCAAACGTCGGAAAGTAACCATACTCGCCTTTAAACATTTGAATCGCAGTCACGTAGTTTGAAAGCTGAGCCTTCGATGCCGCGATATTGGCTTGCTTTCTGACTGCCCCAACAGTCGGTATCAAAATACCCGCTAAAATACCAATGATGGCAATCACCATCAACAGTTCAATGAGTGTAAAAGCACGTGTTTTGTAAATAGTCTGTTTCATTTATTCTCCTGCGTATATGTTATCGATATTGTTTTGCGCGTCACGGTAACTTGCGTCCATCACACCGCTAGGCTCGTCTAGGCCGTCACGACTCTCTTTAGAATCTGCTCCAATCGAGTAGAGATGAAACCCAAAAACATCCCAACTGTTCGGTGAATTCTCCCATTTATACCAGTAGCGATAAGGATTACCCCAAGGATCCAAAAAGGCCTCTGGGTCGTCTGACGTGCCACTGGTGGAAAACTTTGTGGGATCTATAAAACTAGGATTTTTCTTCACCTGCGAATTGTTTAAACTACGATTGATGAGGTCCACCGTAACGGTGCCGTTACTCTGACGCTCCATTTTTAGACGGCCTGTCAATGCATACATAAGCATGGTGTTGGTGACTTCACCACTGGTATTCGGATAGGCTCCTCCGGAATCATGCCATGGATAGTCCCCATACTGGAGCTTAAACTGCTCAATTGCTTGTGAAATCGTTGCCAATTCTGCCTTCGCTTTTGCACGCGCTTGAGCATTATACACTCCACGAGAAATACCAAATGTGATGCCTGCTAAAATCAGTATAATTGCGATCACCATCAACAATTCGATAAGCGTAAAACCGCGTGTGGAGCGAGGCTGCACACGTTTTGGAGTGGGGATAAATAGGGGGAAACGATTCATAGTGGGGAATGGGGAAATACAATGCTGAATAAACTGAGCATATAAGTAAACTATGAATATCGCTCAGCGCTAATTAGCTGTCAACACCTGCTACTTCTAGTAGTTAACAGTGCTCAGATAAATTAACTGTCAAACCGTGACGCAAACTCGCCAGATCGCCTCGCCCATTCGCATCAGTGAGGCTTTTCGTATTCAAACTACAGGAGTAAAGACATTCCTGCCCTTGACTTGCCGTTCTTCCTACACCGTATACGGTTTCTTAAAAATCGCTCCACTACGTCGGCGTTCAGCAATTTTCTCAATTTCCTCGTCGTTCATCCGCTCAGGGTCACCCGTCTCTGGATTGATTTTCCATTTGGCAGGCTGCAGGTCGTGATCCACCGCGACTCTGTAATCAAACACAAAGCAATCCCCTTCCCACAAGCTTTTGTCTTTTGGCATGATTTCGATGTAGCGCAAAATCCCACCCTTCAAATGGTAGACGTTCTCAAACCCTTTTTGCTTTAAATACGCAGTCGAGCGTTCACAACGAATCCCGCCAGTGCAATACATCGCAATTTTCTTATCCTTATGTGAGGCAAGATGCTCATCCACAAACTTGGCAAACTCGGTAAAGTCGTCCGTTTTGGGATTCATCGCGCCCTTAAACTGCCCAACCTCAACCTCGTAGTCATTACGAGTATCAATGGTGATCACATCTGGGTCGGAAATCAGATCGTTCCATTCTTCGGGCTCCAAATAAGTGCCCACATCAGCGCGCGGATCCGCACCTTCTTGACGAAAAGTCACAATCTCAGGCTTTTTCTTCACCTTAAATTTTGGAAATGGATTAAAATCCGCGAAAGAATATTTCACCTCCATCACCTCGAAACGAGGGTCGGACTTTAGTAGCGCAATGGTCGTGTCCACCGCCTCGACAGACCCCGCGCAAGTCGAATTGACGCCCTCTGGAGCGAAAATAATTGTGCCACGAAGGCCAACCTTAAGACCATGATCTACCATACGCTCCGCCCACTCATCGCGGTCGGGCAATTCAGTGAAATGATAAAAGGCGGCTATTTTCCATGTATCGGACATCCCTCTGCATATTAAGCCTGTAAACTTTGAATCAAGGACAAAGTCTCCCTGCCATCGGATATTCGTAACTTAGTGGGGGAACGCATTAGCGCTCCCCCACTAAGTTGCAGAAAAGTCGCCAATCTCTCGATTTAAACAAGGCTAGATACAGGAGTCCGGCGAAGGTCTGCCGTAGAGAGCGAAGCCATTCAGAAAACAGGAGTCAGTCCCTGACCGCGAAGTGTTTATGGAATCTCAGCACCTCGCCATTTTGGCGACGCCACAAGTTTCGTAAATCGTTCACGTTCAATTCTGAACAATCCTGTCTTCTGACTACCCTTTTAAGGATTATCTGACACCACTATTTAGCGCTACAGACCCAATGGCTTTAATTTAAACCTTGTCATCCGACAATGACCTGTCAAAGCCCTCCGCCTCACTCAACGAAAGGCCACAACTAATACAGGCGCTTTCATCATGAGCTCAAGTATCGGCAATCGTTCCGGTCAACGGGCGAACACAACGATACAATGGACACAAAATTTACAGACCTCGGCCTGCGCGCAGAGCTTATTGAAGGTATTTCACGCCTCGGCTACGAGTCGCCTTCACCCATTCAAGCGGAGACGATCCCGGTAGCACTCGCAGGCAGCGACATTGTCGGCCTTTCACAAACGGGCTCTGGTAAGACCGCAGCCTTCGGACTACCTGCGCTGAACATGATCGACATCGATTTACAAGAGACCCAAGTGCTCGTGCTCTGCCCAACACGGGAACTCGCGGTGCAGGTCTGCGAAGAAATTCATCGTCTAGCTTCGGCCCTCAAAGGATTCGTCGCGATTCCAGTCTATGGTGGTGCGCCAATTGATCGCCAAATGCGCGCACTGCGCAAAGGTGCCCACATCGTGGTCGGCACACCAGGCCGCGTCATGGACCACCTGCGCCGCAAAACTTTGCGCACAGAGTCCATTAAACTCTGCATTCTCGACGAAGCGGATCGCATGCTCGACATGGGCTTCCGCGAAGACATGGAAGTCATCCTTGGCGACATGTCGGAGGATCGTCAGACACTCTTTTTCTCCGCAACAATGAATCGCGGCGTTGAAGGACTGATCAAAAACTTCAGCCACAAGGCACGTCAGATCTCCATCGAGCGCAAAGCGCTGACAGTGGACACCATTGATCAGACATACTACGAAGTGCGCAATCGCTCGAAGATCGAAGTCATGAGTCGTCTACTCGACCTTGAAACCAACCCACGTGGCATCGTCTTCTGTAACACCAAGCAAATGGTTGAAGATGCCACCGAAGCACTCGCTGCTCGCGGTTACATCGCAGACCGTATCCACGGAGACATTACACAAGCCAACCGCGAGCGCGTCATCAAGCGCTTTAAAGACGGCAGCGTAGAGCTCCTCGTCGCGACTGACGTCGCTGCTCGTGGTCTCGACATCGACGACATCGACATCGTTTTCAACTACGACCTTCCTTACGATCCAGAAGACTACGTGCACCGTATCGGACGCACGGGTCGTGCAGGACGCTCCGGAAAATCGATCACTTTTGTGTATGGTCGCGATATCTATCGTCTCGAAGCGATTGAGCGCTACACACGTCAAGTCGTGCGCCGCATGCAGATCCCATCCCTTGAGGATGTCGAAGGCCGCAAAGCAGACCGTGTCTTCAACCAAGTGCGCGAGCGCCTTGAAAACGGCGACTACAATCGCCACGACGATCTCGTCGATCGCCTGCTAGACAACGGTCATACACCGACCGACATCGCCAGTGCACTGTTTGACCTGCTTGGTAAAGACGACAACCGCGAGGGCGAAGAAATCCAAGAAGACCGCGAGCCCTACACAGACCAACCACGCAGCGGCGGCCCCAAGGGCGGCGGCAAGGGTGGCTACAAAAAGAAAGGCGGCTTCCGTGGTGGAAATCGCGGCGGCAACCGAGGCAACGACGATCGCGGCAATCGTGGCGGCGGTGGCGGCAGTTGGAATGACGATCGCGGCAACCGAGGCAATGGCGGCGGTGGCTGGAACGAAGACCGCGGCGGTGCACCCAAACGTCCATTCAAAAAGAAAAATAAATTTAGCGGCCCAAAAGAAGGCGGCAATCGCGACTTCAAACCTGCTCCCAAACCAGGTGCAAAACCCGCACGCCGCTTCAAGAAGCCCGAATAAGGGAACATCGACATTCCTTAGTTAATCCTTGCATCTAGGTAACTCCCCTGTCACCTACGCAACCTTTCATTCAGGTTTTCCTTCGATAATCACCATCATTAGGTGCGTTTCCAATGGCCCAAACCTGCCTCAATGTAGTCTCTTTTCGATAGACGCACATTTAGGAAACGTAACCAAAGATCGAAAGAATATACATATCGAGCGCACAACTGCGCCCGGACAACTTGATTTATGACTGATACTACCTTTGCATCACTGCCATTAGCGGCACCTATTCAACGCGCCTTAGAAGAAAAAGGCTATACCACTCCATCTCCGATTCAGGCAAAAGCGATCCCCGTCCTGCTGGAAGGACGTGACCTTCTCGCATGTGCACAAACTGGAACGGGTAAAACTGCAGCCTTCGCGCTACCGACGCTCGACTATTTTGCGAACAACCCACGCAAGCCTTTCCGTCGCGGAGTGCGCTGCCTTATACTGACACCAACACGCGAACTTGCGGTGCAAGTCATGCAGAGCTTCGAAACCTACGGCAAATATATCAATTTGCGCATGGGTATGGTGTTCGGTGGGGTTTCTGAAAAACCACAAATCAAAAGCCTCTATCAAGGCCTCGACGTTTTAGTTGCTACCACGGGCCGTCTTCTAGACTTGCACCAGCAAGGCCATATCGACCTCTCACAGGTCGACACCTTCATTCTCGATGAAGCCGACCGCATGCTGGACATGGGCTTCATTCGCGACATTCGAAAAATTGCAGCGGCAATTCCGCAAAGCCGCCAGACACTTTTGTTCTCCGCCACCATGGCACCCGAAATCACTAAACTTGCGAACAGCTTACTGAATGATCCTGCCGAGATTCGTATTGCACCACAAGGCACGACGGCGGAAAAAATCGAACAAGGCGTCTGCTTTATCGATAAGGGCAACAAACAAAAGTTGCTCATCGACTTGCTTGAGAGCCGAAAACAAGAGCACCAGACCGAGCTCAGCTTAATTTTCAGCCGCACTAAACACGGCGCTAAGAACCTAGCTAAGAAACTGAATTCCATCGGTATCAAAGCAGACTCCATCCACGGCAATAAGTCACAATCCGCACGTCAAAAAACCCTCGACCAATTCAAACAAGGTCAGATTCCAGTGCTCGTTGCGACCGATGTCGCTGCTCGCGGCATCGACGTCAAAAATATTACGTTGGTGATCAACTTTGACCTCCCTATGGAGTCCGACGCTTACGTCCACCGCATCGGCCGCACAGCCCGCGCAGGCGAAAGTGGCCGCGCCCTTTCTTTCTGCTCACTCGAAGAAGTCGCGCTCTTACGCGAAGTCGAAAAACTCATCAAGAAACAGGTGCCCGTCGAACGTAAGCACCGCTACCACGCTGAAGCAATTCAAGCACTCCATGAAAGTGGTGCCCGCGTAGAAAAGCCGAAACAAGGTGGAGGTGGCCAACGTCGCGGCGGAGGTGGCGGTCAAGGCCGAAGTGGACCACCTCGCGGTAAAGGCGGCAATCAAGGCGGCCCAAGAAGCGGCGGCAATCGAAACTTCCGCGGCAAGAGCAGTGGCAGCGCAAGTAACAGCTCAAACAGTGCAGGCAGCAATTCTGGTGGCAACCCGCGCCCTCAACGCCGCAATGCTGGACGCCGTAAGACGTCTAATCCGTAGACACAGCAGTCTAGCGACTGACTATTTAATTTTTCCAAGCGGTCACGATTTGGTTATTCTTGAGACCACCTGCTCACGCATGGTATCTCAAAAAACCAAAATCACAGACTTAATGGTCCGACGCGTCTCCAGATCCTGACGGGATATGGATCGACTCAACCATGTCCTGCACATCTTGCGGAGGCGCTGGAGTGAACGAGCTCACGATAAATGAGACCGCAAAGTTGATCAGCATACCAATAAAGCCGATTCCTTCTGGAGTAATCCCCAAGAAATACTGCTCCTTGTGCCCACCTAAGAATTGGAAATAAATGATATAGCTAATTGTGAAGACGATGCCACAAATCATGCCAGAAATCGCTCCCTCACGGTTCATACGCTTCGAGAAAATACCAATGAGCAGCGTGGGGAAGAAAGACGAAGCCGCAAGACCGAAGGCGAATGCGACCGTCTTAGCGATGAATGCCGACGGAGGATTGATCCCAAAATAAGCCGCAACAATCAATGCACCAAATGAGGCCATCCTCGCATAGCGAACCTCTTCTTGATCACTCAAATCGGGCTTCACTATCTTCTTCATCAAGTCATGAGAGATTGAGGTAGAAAGCACTAGCAACAGACCCGCCGCAGTAGATAACGCTGCCGCGATACAGCCCGCCATCAGGAGTGCAATCACCCACATTGGTAAACCTGCCATGTGAGGATTTGCCATTACCATAATGTCATTCCCAAACCAAAGTTCATTCGGATTGGAGTCGTCCGCCTTATTGGCCAATAGGCGCTCACCATTCACACCGACACGCTGACTCTCAGGCGCGTCATACTCTGGATAACTAGGCTTACCACCTTGAAAAACAGTTGCAGTGCCCACTTCCGACTTTGCTGGGCCATAATATTGAATCTTGCCGTCACCATTTTTGTCGACCCACGCCATTTGTCCAGTCGCCTCAAATTCTTGAAACCAACTGGGCACTTCAGAATAGGGAGAATTATGTAATTTCTCGATTAAATTCACACGAGAAAACGCACCAATCGTCGGCGCGGTTAGGTAAATCACAGCAATAAAAAGTAGCGTCCAGCAGGCCGACTTGCGCACTGCACCCACGTTCTTAACGGTAAAGAAACGCACGATTACGTGCGGTAAACCAGCAGTGCCACACATCAGCGCAGCAGTGATACAAAACATATTCATCGTCGAGAGCTTTCCCGAGGTATATTCCGCGAAACCGAGCTCTTGATTGATGTTATTTAGTTTCTGCAAAAACGGAATCGCCACCTCATCAGCAGTATAATCTCCGATCAGACCGAGCTGCGGAATAAAGTTATCAGTCAAAGCAATCGCGATATAAATGGCGGGGATTGTGTAAGCAAACGCCATCACACAATACTGAGCGACCTGCGTATACGTGATCCCTTTCATGCCCCCAAGGCCTGCATAGAAGAACACAATACTCGCACCGATGATCACACCTGCAGGAATACCGATTCCAAAAAGCTGCGAAAACACCACTCCTACCCCGCGCATTTGCCCCATTATATAAGTCATGCATATAAAGATCGCGCAGACCACCGCGACTCCACGTGCGAGTTTTGAGTAATAGCGATCACCGACAAAGTCTGGCACCGTTGCCTTACCGAACTTGCGTAGATAGGGCACCATGAGGATAGTCAACAAGACAAAACCGCCGGTCCAACCCATCAAGAAACGTGAGGCATCATAGCCGCTAATGGCAACCGTCCCTGCCATTGAAATAAAAGTGGCCGCTGACATCCAGTCCGCAGCCGTAGCCATACCATTCGCAAAGGGTGAAACCCCGCCCCCAGCAGTATAATATTCTTTAGTCGAACCCGCCCTTGATTTAATCGCAATACCAATATAAAGCGCAAACGAAATACCGATGAAGATGAAGTTTAAATGATCCTGTGTCATAATCGATTCTCCTAGTTACCTTCTGAGTATCCATGCTTTGCATCCAAGCGATTCATCAGAAACGCATAGATTATCAGCAATAAAACAAAGCAAATGATCGCACCTTGCTGTGCCATCCAAAAACCAAAAGGTGCATTTCCAACCTGTGGCGCATTTACATCTAGCCAATCTCTAAAGACGATGGCGCAGCCGAAGCTAACTGAAAACCAGATAGCTAGAAGAATTAAAACGATACGCAAGCAAGCCCGACGATGGGCACGGGGGTGGTTGATATTCATAAATAACTTAACTTAGAGGGTAAGGAGTCGTCGACTAGTTAAACTACAGAGTTCCTGTGAATGCAAGCAGAGAGCTTACGACAGAATAACATCATAAATTCGCTGCGACTTCCCGTCTTTTCAAGTAATCGAGTTCGCAAAAGTGCCGAGCCGACAAAGAAACAACCTTAGCGGACACGATCCGAAAACAACAATCGCAAGCTATTCAAACACACGACTACCGTGCTCCCTTCATGGGCAAAGACGCCAACACTCAATGGGATCCATCCCAAAATAGCAGCCAAAGCCATTAATACCACCGTGCCTAAAGCAATCGCTAAATTCTGCCGAATGATCACTCGTGCGCGATGGCTCAACTCCGTTGCCGCCATGAAGTTATCGATACGATCCTTCATCAGCACGATTTCACTCTGCTCAAGTGCCGCATCACTGCCACGCGCTCCCATCGCTACCGACACATAAGCCGCAGCCAAGCTAGGCGCATCATTCACCCCATCACCCACCATAGCGACTTTGTATCCGCCCTTCGAATACTCACGAATGGCAGCCACCTTATCTTCTGGCTTCAAGCCCGAGCGCACTTCATCAATACCGATCTCACTACCCACCGACTCGGCCGCGCTGCGCCGATCCCCAGTAAGCATAACCGTGCGTATACCACTCGCTTTTAACTTTGCTAAGATCGGCTTCGATTCGCGGCGAATTTGATCTTTCAACAAAATACGCGCGATCAAATCACCTTTAAAAATCCAATTTTCCGAAAATTCTGCAGGCGGTTCCAGCACCGTCTCGATCCACTCAGACAAAGGGCCGCCCTCCAACAGCTCCCGACGACCTAAAATACAGAGGGCCTCGCCGTCACGCCCTTGCACGCCTTTACCGCTCATTGCTTGAAAATCTTCGATGTCACGAGACTTCAAACCTTGCTGCTTGCCATACTTTCGAATCGCTCGTCCGATTGGATGCGAGCCATGTGCCTCAAGCGAATAAGCCAGCGCGGCTGCTTCCTCTTCGCGCCCTGGTGGAAAACTCTCGATCGCGTGCACTTCCATTTCACCCGTCGTGAGCGTGCCTGTTTTATCCAAAGCCACCAGATCCACCTCGGCTAATTTTTCAATTGCAGCGCCTCCGCGAAATAAAATCCCGTGGCGAGCACCCCAAGCAATCGCGGCGAGAATCGCCGACGGGATCGATAGCACGAGCGCACACGGACTTGCCACGACCAGCAAGGTCATCGCCCGATAAAATGCGGAGAACCCCTCTTCTGTATTGGTAAACGGCGGTATCCCAAAAAACAGCCACCAGACAAAGAACATCAGTGCCGTCAGTCCGAGAATCCCAATCGTATAGCGTGTGCCAAACTTATCAGTAAAGCGCTGGCTTGGAGCCTTCAAATGCTGCGCCTCACGAATCAATCGAATCACTTTTTGCAACGAGCTTTCACTTGCCGAGCGCAATACTTTTGCTCGAACCGCACCCCACAAATTAATCGTCCCACTATATACAGAATCGCCTTTAAACTTAGCGATAGGATTCGCCTCGCCAGTAAGTGTAGACTCATCCGCCGCGCTCTTACCTTCAAGCACTTCAGCATCTACAGGAAATAGAGCACCGGGTTTCACTATGATGACTTGCCCGATACGAACCTCTTCTACTGGAACGATTTGCTCATCGCCATCTGGATCTAAAATAGTTGCCGTCTTTGGCGCGGCATCAAATAGGCTATCAATCTCGCTTCGTGTGCGATGTAAGGCATACTCCTCAAGCGCTGCTGAGAAGGAAAACAGAAAGAGCAACAAGGCTCCTTCCGCCCACGCACCAATTGAAGCCGCACCTACGGCGACCGACAGCATCAAAAAGTGAATATCCAGCTGTCCTTTTGGCAGACCTTCTTTCACGTCACCAATCGCATCCCAACCTCCCGCAAGCATGGCTCCGAGATACAGCGCAATCGGCACCCACGCAGGCGCACTCCCTACAGCTTCCATACTCCAACCTGCAATACCTAGAATCGCACAAATACCTGCAAGCACCCCAAGCACACGCCAGTCTTCATGCTCCTCTTCCTCCTCTTTCGCTGGCCATTCGAGTTCTCGCCACTGCCATAGACGTGGAGCCGTCAAACAAGTCGGCTTTTGCAAATTCAGTTCACCATCGTCACCTTCAACAACACTCACACCCACGACGTGATCTTGAAGCCCACCCGCTTCAATCATGCGAATCGTTTCCGAAAGCCGCAGCTCTAGTAAGTCTAAATCCACCGAGCCCAAAGTCGCGATCTCCACCTTACGATGCGACGAATCCACCCGCAGCGCTTCCACTTCGCTATTCTGTTGCAAAAAAGCCGCTAAACCAGCCGCCCACTCACTTCCTTTGATATCCTTGGATTCTGTTGCCATAACCTAAGGTCAATACTCATCACGATTCATCGGCTTCGCAAGCGGCAATCGAAACACAAACGACTTGTTCATTATCAAGAGCGCTTCCTTGCTCGACGCCGCGATAAACTCATGCCTCTTGGCGACACTAAAGGAGCGCACTTCGCAAGCGTAGACCTTGCAAAGTTAAAATAAGGTGTGAATATCCACCACGACCATGCCAGCGTTCTGCGCCGCCTCCATACCAAGCTTTGTATCTTCAAACGCGTGACACCGCTTCGGATCGACACCGATCAACTCGGCAGCCTTTAGATACACATCGGGTGCGGGTTTGGAATTTTCTACGCACTCTGCCCCGACCACTGCGCCAAACCAGTCACGTATTCCCAGTGCTTTCAGAATCTTCTCAGCCACCCACTTTGGGCTACCTGTGGCAATCGCCATCGGGATATGCTCACGATGAAACTCTGCAATTGCTTTGACAGGAAGGACTGGCTGCACCTCTCCTAATAGCTCGAGGAAAAGCTCCTCTTTAGCTTCGGCGATGGCATTCGCATCGACAACCTTGCCCTGCTCTTTGGCCAGCATTTCAATAATCTCTCCCGCAGGCACACCGCCCAAGGCATAGAAACGATCTTCTGAAAACTCCAAACCATGCTCCGCCATGGACTGCGACCATGCGACGAAGTGCGTCGGCATCGTATCGGCAAGCGTGCCATCCATATCGAAAATCAGGCCGTCGTAATCGTGGTGTAAGTTTTGCATCTCTCACAGATAGTCGACCGATGCACAAACATGCAAGTCAGGCTCTGTGAAAATTGCGTGAGTGTATGATCCAAGGGAGCGTCGGGCTCCGTCCCGACATCTTAGCCAGTTTAGGTCACTAACTCTCGAAAATGCTGACACGGAGGTCAGCGCTTACGCTTTGTGTAGATTTATACGCACAATTAAATAACCAGCGTGTATGATTTTCAGCTTTCCAGTGAGCCGCTTCCAATCATGCTAGGTGCATGGATTCACAGCTAAACGACGAAGTCATCCAAATTTTTCGCGACAGTGGCGCTCTCCTTGAAGGGCACTTCTTACTCCGCTCTGGCTTGCACAGTGCGCATTTCTTCCAATGCGCTCAGGTCTGCCAGTATATGGACAAGGTCACACGTCTGGCTGAAATCATGTTACCCATGCTTAGAGAATACGGCGCTACGACCGTCGTCGGTCCAGCAATGGGTGGCTTGGTCATCGGCCAAGAAGTCGCTCGTCAACTGGGGCTGCGTTTCGTGTTTCTCGAAAAAGTGGACGACAAGCTCGCTTTGCGCCGTAATTTCAAATTCGCACCCGATGAGAAAGTCTTAATCATTGAAGACGTCATCACACGCGGTGGACGTGTTGTGGAAGCACTCGAACAATGCCGCGCACATGGCGCCGATCCTGTGGCCGTTGGCGTGATCGTCGACCGCAGTAACGGGGCAACCACTTTCGACGTGCCACATCACAGCCTCGCACAACTCAGTTTCCCAACCTACGAAGCCGACAAGCTACCACCAGAGTTACAAGGCAGCGAAGCTATAAAACCTGGGAGTTAAGTCGTAACTAGAGTTTGCAATATCCACAAGTGCACCTATTGATAAACACCATGAAGAAAACGCTACTCTCTATTGCATCTGTGATCACGCTTTCACAAGCCGCCAGTGCGCACAGTAGTGGTCATCACGAAGGGTTTGTTGAGACTGCTCAACACTTGATCAGTCAGCCAGACCATTTGGTCATGCTCGGGCTTGCAGTTCTCCTGAGCGGTCTAATTTTTGTCGGTGCTCATGCACTCTCGAAGAAAACTAAGTAAGTCATCACGATTACGAAATTTAAGTATAGTCACTAAAGGGGAGTCCACGACATCTTATGCTGACTCCGATCACGGTCCTGTGCGCTGCCGGCGCGGCTTCTCTTTACGCATCCGGATCATTACAGATCAAGCGCTCACTCAATGAGGGTGCGACTAAACGCCGTGCGATCGCAGTCACCAACATCGCGATGGCGCTCTGGGCACTGCCCTTGTTCTTCATTTCGCGTGGAGATTTTGAACTGACCGCTTGGCTCACCGCCGTTGGCGCGGGCGTAGCTCTCTTTTTAGGACGTATCCTCTCAGTCAAATCCTTGGAAGTCGGCGACCTCTCAATTGTCGGTCCATTGCTCGGCATGAAGACCCTACTGGTCGCAATTTTCTCATTTGCAACTGGGCAATCGGAACTCACCAAATGGCTATGGGGCGCAGCCATCCTCGCGACGGTAGGCGTCGTCTTGATCCAACGCGGACCTCGTAAATTTACAAAAGACCGCCGTGAGGCGGCCTACTACGCGGCAGGTGCAAGTGTATTGTTTGCAGCATGTGACATTCTAGTTGTCGAAGCTCGAGGTCAGCTTGGTATCGGCTGGCTCTCTCCGACCCTCTTTATGACGGTCGCCTTGCTCGTGCCACTTCTCGGTAAAAGCCCACCTCCCCCCGAAAGCGCCAAGAAGCCAATGTATCTCGGCTCAGCAATTATGGGCTTTCAAACCTCGCTGGTTATTTTCTTAATCGGACTTACCGGACAAGCCGTGCTGATCAATATTGTGTATGCCTCACGCGCACTCTGGACCGTCATCATCGATCGTTACTATGGACGTGGTGAAGGCGTAGCCGCCTTTTTCAAATGGCGCTTAGCAGGTGCGGCACTACTCGTCGCAGCAATCATCATCGTTATTTTTCAGCGCTAGACCGAAGAAGCGCTCGATTCAACTTACCCGAGACAAAACCCTCTTCGTCAAACTCAACTGAGGAAAACCCGAGGCTTTTCAGCTCTGAGACAATACCCGCGCGAGCGCCCTCAAGCTGAGCACGCTCATCGACTGGCACTTCAACGCGCGCAGTCTCACCTAGATGACGCACCCGGTTGACCGAAAAACCAGCAGCCTTCACAACTGCCTCGGCGTCTTCGATCTGGCGTAATTTCTCGACCGTAATTTGCTCCCCATAAGGAACACGCGAAGACAAACAGGGGCTTGCGGGTTTGTCCCAACACTCCAATGCAAACTGCTCAGCGAGGTGACGAACGCCCGCCTTATCAATCCCACACTCCACCAATGGAGAGCGCACCGCAAACTCATCCGCCGCCTGCAAGCCCGGACGATAATCGCCCAAATCATCCGCGTTCGTGCCATTCAATACCCACCACCCTGGAAACTCCGCCCTCAAGGCCTCGAGCTCATCATACAAAGTATGCTTACAAAAGTAGCAACGATTCGACGGATTATTGAAATAGTCGGGGTTCTTCATCTCCTCCGTAGTGATCACTCGCAGCGGCAAATTATTCTTACGGGCAAAGTTTTTGGCTTCATCTAAGTCCGAAAGTTTCAAGCTTGGCGACGCGGAGATCACCGCGAGCACATTGTCACGCCCTAGAAAATGCTGTGCCAAATACGCAACCAGCGAGCTGTCCACCCCACCAGAAAACGCAATCAACGCACCGGGGCAGGCATCGAACCATGATTCTAGGGGCTTCAGAGTATTCATTGGGCAATAAAGTGACTTGAATTTGCGAGCTGTCAACTTGCACTCAGACAACAGGTCGTTATCTAATAGCAGTGTATGCCTACCCTTGTTTATCAATGCCCCTCCGGATTGTCCGGCGACATGAACCTCGGCGCAATGATTGCGCTCGGAGTCGACCCCATCCAATTGGAGGCAGAGCTACGTAAGCTCCCCTATGAAGGTTGGAAATTAAACTTCGAGACAGACATACGCCAAGGCATCAGCGGCACACGCTGCAATGTCGTGCTCACGCACACACCGACTCATGGTCACAGCCATTCCAATGTGCTGACAACACAAAGCCACAGTCACGGCGAACACCACCATCGCACCTATCGCGACATCCGCACAGCCATTGAGAACAGTGAACTCTCACAAAGAGTCAAAGACGACTCGATCGCATGCTTTCGCGCACTCGCCGAAGCCGAAGGCGCGGTGCACGGCATCGCCCCCGAAGCGGTTCACTTTCACGAAGTCGGAGCCATTGATTCCATCATCGACATGGTCGGCGCCGCAGTGTGCTGGGACTTACTCAATATCGACCGCATCGTCTGCACCACCCTCGAAGTCGGCGGCGGCACCGTGCAATGCGCACACGGGCGCATGCCCGTTCCCGCACCTGCAACCGCTCGTCTTCTAGAAGGCAAACCCTTCACCTCTGGCGGCACCTACAAAGAAACCACCACTCCAACGGGCGCATCCTTGCTCGTAGGGAAAGGTGCAGAATTTGGCGCAACGACCACTGGAACTCAGACAAAAGCCGCAATCGGCATCGGACAGCGCGACGATCCAAAACTCGCCAATGCAGTCTATGTCTCTCTGATCGATGAAGGCGCCAACAGCGAGCAAGCCGACAAAGTCTGGGAGCTCGCCACCAACATCGACGACATGCCCGCCGAATCTGTTGCATACCTGTGTGAACAGTTACTAAAAGCAGGCGCACTTGATGTCTGGCAAACTGCGGCCACATTTAAGAAAGGTCGCCAAGGTTGCGTAGTGCACACACTCGTCGAAAATAATCACCTCGATAGCGTCGAAGCCATCCACTTCAAACACAGCAACACCCTCGGCGTGCGTCGCCAGGAATGGCAGCGCTCGAAGCTCAAACGCGAATTTCAAAAACTCTCAACCGAATGGGGTGACGTAACTGTAAAAGTAGCCACTCTCCCCGACGGCAGCCAACGACATAAGTTTGAGTATGACGACTGCGCACGCATCGCAGCAGCCAACGACATGTCCATCGAAAGCGTCAAAGCCAAACTCGAACAGATCTCAAAGGAAGCATGAACATCCAAGCGATTTTAGAAGCGGTCCAAAAAGGCGAGCTCGACATCCAAGCGGCAGCGACCCAGCTGCAAGGCTTCGAAGATCTCGGGCACAGCCGCGTCGATACGATACGCGCCGAGCGCAACGGCGCCGACGAGGTCATTTTCGGACAAGGCAAAGCCACCGAACACATCATCGAGATCATCGGCAGCCTCAATGCACGCGGTCAAAACATACTCGTCACACGCATCGAACAGCCGACCGCAGATGCAATCATCCAAGCGTATCCAAACGCCAACTACAATTCGCTCGCTCGCCTACTCTCGATCACTAACACGGAACGCGACCCCGTTCACTCCAAAATCGCAGTCGTATGCGCAGGCACCTCCGACCTACCAGTCGCTGAGGAAGCACGACTCACCGCCGAGTTTTACGGCAACCCCGTCGAGAAAGTTTACGACGCAGGTGTTGCCGGGCTTCATCGCCTACTCGCCAGCATGGACACGATCAACAGCTGCAAAGTCGTCATCGTCGTCGCTGGCATGGAAGGCGCCTTGCCCAGCGTCGTTGGCGGACTCGTGAAAGCCCCAGTCATCGCCGTGCCTACTAGCGTCGGCTACGGTGCCAACTTCGGCGGCTTGAGCGCCCTACTCGGCATGCTCAACAGTTGCGCAAGCGGACTTACCGTCGTCAACATCGACAACGGCTTTGGCGCAGGCTATGCCGCCAATCGTATCAACCGATTATAAATTTATTTCAGCCGAATCGGTAAGGATTCGGAACGCTAGACGAAATCGACCTACAACTGACCCAAAGCTTACGTTTTCGGCTACGATAAAGAAGGTTAGCGCAACTAGCAAATAAGGACCTCCGCTACCGCTACGAGCAATCTAAGCCAACCCACCCTGACCACGATTGCAGCAAGCATCCCGCTCGTAGAGAACACCGCCATGCGCGAGCGCCTTCGCATCGATCACTTCATTCACCGCGTAACGTGCTCGATCTTTAGCCTGCATTGGAACCATCGTTGAAGCCGCTACAGCTTGGTCCACATATTCGACCTTATCGACACCAATTACATGTGTGCATACTTGCGGGTAACTCAATGAATAGCTCAAGAGTTCCGAAGGATTCGTCTGACTATGAAGATGCGTGCGACGGCTACCGCCAAACCCCTTCATACCCAAGATCGCGATGTTGTGCTTTTCACAAAGTGGAATAATTTCAGACTCAAACTGGCGAGAACTCAACGCGCCGACAATGGACACCGGCATCAATGTCGCGTCCCATTCATAGCCACCCTCAATTAACTCTCGGTGAATTTGAGGATCCGTATGGCCTGTGAATCCCGTATAGCGAATTTTACCCTGCCTGCGCGCTAGCTCCATCGCCTCAATCGCACCATCGCTCATATAGGCATCCTTGGCATCATCGCCGCTCACATTGTGCATCATCCACAAGTCTAAATGATCGGTTTTCAAACGACGAAGCGAGTCTTCCAAGTTTTTCATCGCTGAGGCCACTGTCGCCATCCTCTGGGTGCCATGATAATTGCAAAATTTGCTCATCAAGAAGACCTTGTCGCGTTTCCCTTCAAGAGCGACGCCCATGTATTCCTCAGCTTCACCGCCATGGTAGTCCCAAGCATTATCAAAGAAATTCACCCCTAAATCCACCGCACGATGCGCAATCATATTCGCATCCGCTTGAGATCCCGCCTGATACAAAGTGTGCCCACCAAAGCCCACCACTGTCAGCATGTCGTTATGACGTCCAAATTTTCGCTTCGGAATCACAGTCTGCGAGGCCGCTTTTGCGATCGCGGCAGGAGTCGATGCGATGGCCGCCGAACTGACGGAGACCTTAAGGAAGTTACGACGGGATAAATTCATAACCCCACCCTACATTTCCAGCACAAGCAGTCAACCTACTTGCACCGTTTCCAAAAGCATGTAAAGATTCCCTCATTAACTACTAACCATTCATGAAAACCCTATCTTTAACCTGCTCCATATTCTGCTGTCTTGTATTCCAGCAAATCAGTGCCGTGCCCCCACTCGCAAACTCCATTGCGGAAGCTCATGGTCTTAGTTCTTGGGAGTCCGTTGAATCCTTAGAGTTTACGTTTTATGTCAACCGTGAGCCCGCAGTGAACCGACACTGGAAATGGGATGTTACCCAAGGCGTAGTCACTAGAACCGTAGACGGCAACTCCGCTACGATCGAGCTCGCCGCGATTGGTAGTGAAGCCGACGAAGGAGTTCATCGGCAATTTATTAACGATACCTTTTGGCTACTCTTTCCATTTAGCGTGGTTTGGTCTGGCCCTGCAGTGAGCGACCATGGCACGATTGCTTTGGAGATCGACGGTGAGCAACACGACTTACAGAAAGTCACCGCACTCTGGGCAAGCGATGTCGGTTACACTCCTGGCGACGCTTACGACTTGTATCTCGATAAGAATCTAGAGATCAAAGGGTGGACATTCCGCAAGGCCAACGCGGATGAGGGCAAATTTTTCTCATGGAAGCAACCTGTCAGCCTCGGCCCGATTAAAGTATACGAGTCTTACTATTTGAAAAACGCCGATGAGCCGTTCATCGAAATGCGCGATCTAGCGATTCAGTTCGCTACAAGCGACAAATAGGTCGAATCCAAAGTGATTCAGTTGGATTTCTCGAACTGCTGTGTAAATTAGCATCATGACACAAAAACTATACAAGCCATTCACACTTTCTGGACTGTCGCTACAAAACCGCATCGCGCTTGCTCCAATGACACGAGCAAGATCTGGCGCAGACCGTATACCAAATGCGTTGATGGCGGAATACTACGCACAGCGTTCTGGTGCGGGCTTGGTCATCACCGAAGCGACCACGGTTTCTGCCCAAGGTAACGGCTGGAACCACTCGCCCGGCATTTACACCGACGAGATGGCTGAGGGCTGGAAGCTCACCACCCAAGCAGTGCACGATCAGGGCGGCGCTGTCTTTCTACAACTTTGGCACACAGGACGCGCCTCGCATAGTGATTTCCATGGCGGCGAACTCCCCGTGTCCGCATCTGCCATCAAACTCGAAGGCGACCCAATTCACACACCTGAAGGCAAGAAGGATTACGAAGTGCCACGTGCACTCGAAACGGATGAAATTCCAGGCATCATCGCCGACTACAAAGCGGCTGCCAAACGTGCCAAGGCTGCAGGCTTTGATGGTGTCGAGGTCCACTCGGCTAATGGCTATCTACTCAATCAATTCCTAGAATCTAAGACGAATCACCGCACTGACGAATACGGCGGCAGTGTCAAAAATCGCACACGCCTGTTACTTGAAGTCGTCGGCGCCGTGTGCGAAGTTTTTCCTGCAAACCGCGTCGGTGTGCGCCTCTCACCAAACGGCGCATTCAATGACATGGGCTCGCCCGACTATCGTGAACAATTCACCTATGCTGCAGCCCAGCTCAACACATTCGGCCTCGCATATCTCCACATAATGGACGGTCTCGCATTCGGCTTTCACGAACTTGGCGAACCCATGACGCTGCAAGACTTTCGTGAAGTTTTCAACGGTCCCCTCATGGGCAATTGCGGTTACTCAAAAGAAGACGCAGAAAATAGAGTCGAAAGCGGCGCTGCCGACATGGTTGCGATAGGTCGCCCGTATATCAGCACACCCGATGTCGCTGAGCGCTGGGAGAGAGGACTGGAGCTCAATCCAGATATCGACATGGCACATTGGTATACTCCAGCAGGTGCCGAAGGTTATACAGATCCACCTGCAGCGGCGAGTTGATTGAATTGGCACAGGCGCAGAAAGCGCCTAGGCTCGATCACAGGATCACCACCTTTGTGAAAGCCAATAACCTGATGGTCAAGAGATTACAAATTACAAATCAGCCTGAGCATCGTGTGCTCCAACGCCCTCAGGTTCGTGGCTCAACTTTACCAACGTGCGCTTAGACATCGCAGAAATACACGCCAAGTAGATTTCCTGCTTTCCTAGCTTACTGACATCAATTCTTATCGTGCTATGCTCAGTTATCGCCACGCTTTTCATGCAGGGAATTTTGCCGATGTGCTCAAACATTGGGTGCTGGTCGAATGCATTGACTATCTGAAGAAGAAAGAAAAGCCCTTCACCTATTTCGATACCCATGCGGGACCGGGGATGTATGCACTGGATTCCGACTTCGCGCAGAAGACCCATGAATATGAAACGGGCATTGCTCGCATCTGGAATGATCCGCAATTACCAGAAGTGTTACAGCCCTACTGCGACTTAGTTAAATCGCTGAATGAGCCAGCCTCACTCAATGTCTATCCTGGCTCTCCAGGGATTGCGAAATGGATGCTACGCGAAACCGATCGCCTCGTTTTAAGCGAACTGCATAGCACGGAATATATGGCGCTCAGCGAAAACTTCAGCCACGACCGCCGCGCCGAGGTCTGGAAAGAAGACGGCTTCAACCGCACACTTAAACGCTTACCCCCTTCTCATCGACGCGGTCTGGTCTTGATCGACCCACCCTATGAGTTGAAAGAAGACTACGAGCGCGTAATCGATTTTCTCATCGCGGCACAAGGTAAATTTGCACAAGGCGTGTATGCGCTGTGGTATCCAGTCGTGGACCGCGCACGAATTGACGAAATTGAACGTGCACTCAAGCAAAGCGGCATTCGCGCTATCGCCCTGTTCGAACTCGGACTCGAAGCCGACACTGATGGCCGCGGCATGACTTCCAGCGGAATGATCGTCATCAACCCACCCTGGACCTTGAAGAAGCAGATCGACTCAGGCATCGATTACTTGGTGAACACACTCGGCAAGGACGGTGCGTTTAGTCGTAGTGAAATCCTGGTCGAGGAGTAATACCCCTCCGTCTTAGAGCGTTTCTCGAAAGTTCGTGCACAAAACTGTAGTGTGCGAGCTTGCTCGTCGCCCGGATTGTCGAACTGTGCTCAGATCCAGAACTTCGGCACGGCTGGCCTGAGCAAGCTCAGACACTACACTTCACTGAATGCTGGGCGATCTGAAGGTTCAAAAAAAGCGCAACAACTTTTGAGAAACGCTCTAGACTCAATACTCCCCTCCTTGATGAGCATATCCTTATGCATGAGTCGGAGGGCGTGAGCACTCTCAGGAAAGCTCAGGATTCT
Organism: Opitutales bacterium; assembly: GCA_018607135.1. Taxonomy (GTDB): domain Bacteria; phylum Verrucomicrobiota; class Verrucomicrobiia; order Opitutales; family Coraliomargaritaceae; genus JBPOFY01. The sequence continues at coordinate 37,338 of JABBCA010000061.1, read as the reverse complement.
AGGGTCGCTTATGAGTGATGTTTGTAGGACGTGCCTCTCGAAGAGGGCGCGTTATGGCGTGCGGAATGAATCAACACGGCCCTTGCTGTGCAAAGAACCGCGTTCTACACCAGAGCATATCTCGATCATTAGACTTACTCGCGTGAATTTACTCATAAAAAATGTGTATAAGAATATGCTTGATGAGGAGGGGAGTATCGAGCAATCGACATGGGATGGTGCTGAGACACTTTCATTCGCTTCGACTTGCCTTATTTGTAGGCTTCTACATCTCAGAACTATCATGTTCCGATTTGATAGCACACTCCACCGCCTCCGCTCTGTTGGATTCTGGGAAGCCATTTCCTCCATCCTTCTATTTGGTATCGCTATGCCGATGAAATATATTGGCGGAGACGATTTCCTCATACGCCCGATCGGAATGGCACACGGCATTTTATGGATGGCTTACGTGGGCTTCGCCTTTCTCGGGCAAATGGACTACAAGTGGTCGTGGAAACTCACTGGCTGGCTCGTCGTAGCGAGTATCGTGCCCGCGGGTCCGCTCGTGGCAGACGCGAAACTGCTCAAGCCCTACGAAGATAAAACCGAAGAAGCCTAATCGTGGATCGAGCGCTGATACTACGCGTCGCCCCTTCGGGTGAATCGTTTCTAAAGCTCGACATCCTCAGCCCTGAACTGGGTGGCTTCCTCTGTCTCAAGCGGATCTCCAAAAAGAACCCACAACAATCGAAGCCGGACCTATTCGACACGGCTGACATACAATTGGACACCTCCAAGCAAGGCACGGCAAAGTTTGTGCGCGAATACTCGCTGGTGCACCGTCGCGAGACCATCGGCGCTTCCTATCAGAGCCTCAAGCATGCTTCCGAATTTGCTGCGCTACTGGCTAGAAACGCACCGCACATGGCGGAACCAGAGGAACTCTACGAACTCGCAGAGCGTAGCTTTGATGCCTTTGCCGACAAGAAAGCACCCGAGGTGGTGCACCTGAAAGCGGTCTATCTACTACTCAAGAACGAAGGCTACCCGATTCGTGAAGCTTGGTGGCCGCAACTCGAGAAGTCGTTAAAAGAAATCGCCAAAGAAACGATCAATTCGCCTGCCCCTGAAACAGTAGACAAGGAAACTCGCGAAGTCATTGAAGCGACACTACAGAATCTATACAGATGGTTAGAGCATGAAACAGATTTGGCGCTGAGGTAAGAATAAGGAAACCAGGAGCGCGGACCTCCACCTCCGCATCTCTAGGCTTAGCGAGCCAACCAACGATAATGTCGGCACAGAGGCCGACGCTCCTAAAGACTATCGACACCCCGATGTCCTGTCACCTATCACTATGCGAATGAATTTGATTCAATGAGACTTGTTACTTGCGCAGGCGAGCTAAAGTTTTGAATCTGGTGCTTCACCTATGGAAACTACCGCTGGCAATACTTTTTCACTCCAACACGCTTTACCTCAAGCGTTGAAAGGTTGTCGCGCGGTAGAAGTCTTAGAGCGTTCTTTAGCGCAGAATCGTTTAGGGCATGGTATTCTCTTGCACGGTGAAAGCCCCGTATTTCTTGAAGAAATCGTCCGCGCAATCACTTCCGTGCTCCTACAGACTGAGCGCGATCCTTACGAGCACCCTGATTGCTTTATTCTGCGACCAGCGGGTAAGGCGCGTATAATCAAAATCGGCTCCGAATCAGAACGCATTGCTGGCGAATGGCCTAAAAACAGCATGCGCCGACTCGTGATCGATGTGCAAAAGTCCTCCAACCAAGGGGGCCGCAAAGTCGGAATCGTTTTCGATGCAGATCGTATGAATATGCAATCTGCCAACGCCTTCCTAAAAACACTGGAAGAACCGCCAGCTGGCACCACTCTGTTTCTCCTTACCAGTCGGCCTTACGATCTACTCGATACGATTCGTAGTCGCTGTCTCAATTTCCGTATTCCTGCTGGAGTCGAAACCGTCGCGCACGAAGAGTGGCCTAGCTGGGTGCGCGCTTATCGCGAATGGCTGGGAATGTTACTCAATGGCCCTAGTCGTCAAAACGTGCCGCATATTATGCTCGGCGCTTATGGGCTCAATGCTCGCTTTCAAAGTATTCTAGCTAGCATGACCACCGACTCATGGAAGGCGCACAAAGGCAGCCTCCCCGAGCATATTTCCGATGACGAGATGAAAGCCATCGAAGCTGGTATGAGCAAAGGCTTCCGCAAGCAACTCTTTGGTGAGATCGAAAAAGAAACCGTTGCCTACGCACGCGACATTGAAACCGCAAACCCTGGCGAACTACCAAGCATCGCGCTCAACCGAGCCGTCGAAGTGCTCGAAAAATGCGCCGGCCTCCTAGAGTTAAATTTCAATCAAGCAGCCGCCCTTGAGCTATTCTTTCTGCAATCACTCCGAATCTGGACAGCGCGCTAGGCAACGCTAGCGCGAGTGATCTTAATCGTAATCTAAATTCCCAAGTAACCACTGAAATCGAGTAAGAGTAAGATGAAGACTTTAACCATTACCTATTAGATTTTAGCCAGTATTTTATGTGCGGTCGCTATACCCTTCACACCAATAAACGAGCGCTTGCCAAGGCGATTGCGCTAGAGATTCCACTCGCCTACGAGCCAGATTATAACGTCGGCCCTGGACGCGAGACCCTCGCTATTGCGAAACGCAATAAGGAGACTACTGTCGCGACGATGATGCATTGGGGGCTCAAGACCCCACAAAATTTCCACATCAATGCGCGACTCGAAACCGCAGATACGACGCCGCGCTTTCGTGACAGCTGGGAACTCACTCGCTGCCTATTACCGGCTAATGGCTTTTACGAATGGTATCAAGATGGCATCAGTAAAGTGCCTTACTACATCTATCCCAGTGATGGCGAACTGACCTACTTTGCTGGACTTTGGGTGCCCTCAAGCACTCGTGGAGAACTACCCACTTGCGTGGTGCTGACGACTGCTGCGCACACTAGTGTAAAAGAAATCCATGACCGCATGCCTGTGATGCTGCCAAAAGCGGCACACGATGAATGGCTCGATGGTGCTCTCTCCAAACGAATCACACTCGAACTCGCTGCCGCGGTCGACCTGCAAAAGCACACTGTCTCCCGCCGCTTGAATAGCGTGCAAAACAAAGACAGCCGACTGATCGATGCAACATCACCGTTGGTGGATGACCAAATGATGCTGTTTTAAATAGCAGGGCTTCCGCTTAGAAGCGGTCTAAAGATTAGAAAATAAAGTAAATTCACTATGCAAGCTGACCCAAAGCGCACGCTATCGGCTGCATATTCATAGGTCTGTAACCGATCCGATCCGAGCCGGCATCACTCATCGGTAACGATGCGGTCATTTCTGAGACGGTCTCCTTGCAGACGCCACCGTTTCATCAAGCTAAAAGAGCGCATCGAGTGCAGATGCGACTAGGCATTTTATTGGTCTAGTTTTCTTAAATAAGTCTTCAGGAAATGACTCTAGTCCTGAGCGGACTCGTCTGAGCTTTTAGCCTTTGGTTCGACGCCACGAAGTAAGCGCCCTAATATATCGGCTCCAGTAATAATTCGACGGGCCTTGCCCCACAAGAGAACGATATCGTTATCAATCACGCCGTCCCCTCGAACGCGACTCCATGACTTCAGTTTCCAGACAATGTCACCCACCGGGGTATCTGGATTCGTTACAATAATCGGTCGATGACAAAACTTGTAGGGATCCACTTCGGTTTTGTTGAACAATACGCTTCTCAAAAAGCCGTCGGCATCTAACACCAACAACGGAGCTTCATTAGTATCCGTCAATACAACCCACTTCATATGAGATGCTTGAACTCTTTGTAGAAATGGGTCTTCAGGACTGGCTTTGTATTCTGGAAAAACAGGCAAATCTAAGCGAACGGGCAGTTTCAAGATACTAAGCGGTTCTAAGAGCTCGCCTTCACTGGATACCGGATCGACGTCAATCTCTAGGAAATTGAGCGCACCCATTCCCTCTAAATGCTCAACATCGGCTTCATCTGCTTCCACATGGCGACGTAGTATTTGCCGCAAATCGCGCTCACGCATATAATTAACTCCCTCTTTACCAAGCCATTGATCTAATAAAAGCGCAGTCGGTTTAGCGACTGGAAAGAGCATAAACTGATAAAAGCGAAGCACTGGTGATAATATCGCAGCCATCCGTAATGAATGACGTGAAAAATACGCCTGTGGAATGATCTCCCCGAACATCGTAATAAAGAGCGTCGAGAAGGCAAATGCAGTCAGGCCAGCCATCACAGAATCTGATAGCAGTGTAAGTAATACGTTGATACCGACATTCCCCCAAAGAATGGTTGCCAAAAGAAAGTTCGAATCGCCACGTAAATGCAGCACCTTAGCGGCAGCTTTATTATTATTTCCGGCTTCAACTTCGAGCTGCAAACGATTCAAGCTGAGCATAGCAATGTTTAGCCCAGAAAAAACTCCTGACTGAAGTAAACAGAAAACAATCGCGAGCCACGGAAGCCAACTGGCCGTTTCAGAAGAGAATAATGACATGATGAACATTCGGACTAGGGTTCGATAACTTTAAACACTTAAGCTTTAAGACCAAAAAGCCCCGAGCCTTGAACAGACGCGGGGCTATGGTAAAATTTTAATCCGACAGACTAAACGTTGATAGAAATATCAACACCTGCTGGTAGATTGAGCTTCTTGAGCTCGTCTACTGTCGCTGCAGTCGGCTCAACGATGTCGATGAGACGCTTGTGTGTGCGGACTTCGAACTGGTCCATGGACTTCTTATTTACGTGAACAGAACGGTTCACTGTAAGCTTCTCAACCTTAGTTGGAAGCGGCACTGGGCCAGATACGCGAGCGCCAGAGCGCTTGGCGGTTTCGACGATGTCTGCAGCAGACTGGTCGATAACGCGATAATCAAAGCCTTTAAGGCGGATACGGATACGTGGTGCACTCATGATATATGTGTTTTGTTTGTTTGTTTCGAAAGGAGTCAGAAGTTAAGAGACAGAACTCAGGCTGTTCCGACGTGATTGAATAAAAGGATTAAAAATCAGATGACGATCGAGGCGGCTAGTTACGTGCGGGAGCGCGGCCGGATGTCTCGAGAATAGTATTGAGAATATTGGGTGGCACTTCTTCGAAGCTCGCGGGCTCCATACTGAAAGAGGCACGCCCCTTACTTAGGGAACGAACAATCGTGGAATAGCCAAACATTTCGACGAGTGGGACAGCGGCACAGATGGAAACGAACGCAGTTTTCGCGCTCACGTTTTGAATCTGACCACGGCGACGGTTCAAATCCCCCATGATATCGCCTTGATAGTCTTCGGGTGTTTCGACTTCGACGTCCATGACCGGCTCTAGGAGTATCGCTGAAGCCTTCACCATGGCATCGCGAAACGCGAAAATGCCAGCCATTTTGAAAGCGGTTTCGTTGGAGTCGACGTCGTGGAAGGAGCCATCAAAAAGCGTGACTTTGAAATCAACCACTGGGAACCCTGCGACTGTGCCATTGTTGGCAGCTTCACGAATCCCGTCGAGGGTGGGCTTAATGAATTCTTTAGGAATCACACCGCCGACAGTCTTATCGATAATTTCGATTCCAGCGCCGCGCTCGAGTGGCTCGATCTTGATGCGGGCATGGCCATATTGACCCGTGCCACCAGTTTGGCGGATAAACTTGCCCTCCCCATCCGCTTTGACAGTGATTGTTTCACGGTAAGCGATTTGCGGACGACCCGCTTCAGCACCCACTTTAAATTCGCGAAAAAGACGGTCTTTAATGATTTCGAGGTGAAGCTCGCCCATGCCAGAAATCAATGTTTGACCAGTTTCTTCGTCAGCACTCACCACAAATGTGGGATCTTCCTCGGATAGACGCTGGAGCCCTGTCGCCATCTTCTCTTGATCGGCACTGGTTTTGGGCTCAATGGACATTGAGATCACTGGCTCTGGAAAGGTTGGTGGCTCAAGGCGCACATCGAACCCCTTGGCGCAAAGCGTATCGCCAGTGACAATATCACGACCACCTACGATCGCGCAGATGTCTCCCGAATAAGCGACATCGATATCTTCACGGGAATTTGCCTTCATTACTAGGAGGCGAGAAATACGTTCGGTTTTACCGGTGCGCGGATTATAAAGCGCAGTGCCCTTTTGCAAGGAGCCTGAATACACACGCATGAAGACGAGCTTACCCACGTAGCCATCGTTCATGAGTTTAAAGGCAAGGCCTGCGAACTGGGCGCTGTCATCTGGCACGACTTCAACTTCGCCACCCTTTTCATTTTCGCCCTTCATCGACGGAAGATCCAGTGGGCAAGGCAGGTAGTTCACCACAGACTCAAGAACAGACTGCACGCCCTTGTTCTTAAACGCGCTGCCAGGAATCACACCACAGAACTCGCGAGAGATCGTTGCTTTGCGAATTGCTTGGCGAATGTCGTCGGCAGAAAGTTCTTCACCCTCTAGATATTTGTCAGCAAGAGCATCGTCGAAATCAGCGAGTGCTTCGATCAGCTTTTCCCGATAATCATTGGCTTGATCCACATAGTCTGCTGGAATTTCCCCCTGCTCAAAAGTCATGCCGGACTCATCGGCGGCATCGTAGACCAATGCATCCATAGATGCGAGGTCGATCATGCCCTTAAAGTTTTCTTCGGCGCCAATCGGAATGTAAATCGGATGGGCATTTGCCTTCAAGCGGTCGCGCATGGACTCAACCGCAGCGAAAAAGTCGGCACCGACACGGTCCATCTTATTGACGAACGCTATGCGCGGCACATCGTATTTCGTCATTTGACGCCAAACCGTTTCCGATTGAGGCTGAACGCCCGCGACAGCACAGAAAACGCCGACAGCTCCATCTAGGACTCGAAGCGAGCGCTCCACTTCGGCGGTAAAGTCGACGTGCCCAGGGGTGTCGATTAAATTGATTTGGTTACAAATTCCGGCGTAAGGGCCGTGTTGATTTGTCCAATTACAAGAAATCGCAGCAGAGGTAATGGTAATCCCACGCTCGCGCTCTTGTTCCATCCAGTCTGTGACCGCGCTTCCTTCATGCACTTCGCCCATCTTGTGGACGACACCTGCATAAAATAGAATGCGTTCGGTCGTAGTCGTTTTGCCCGCGTCAATGTGTGCAACAATGCCGATGTTACGCGTATGCTCCAAAGGGAACTTACGTTTCGACGAGTTAGCACTGGCTGTTTTAATAGCGGACATTTGATAGACTGGAAAAGAACGGTTTTTTAGGAAGGAGTCAGAGACTACCAGCGCAAGTGTGCGAATGCACGGTTGGCTTGCGCCATGCGGTGTGTTTCTTCCTTCTTCTTAACAACAGCACCTGTGTTGTTGTAAGCGTCGACGATTTCGTCGGCAAGTGCTTCGTCCATAGGAACTCCCTTGCGCTTGCGTGCAGTCGCTACCATCCAACGGAAAGCGAGTGCTTGTTGGCGCTCAAAAGAGATCTCCACGGGCACTTGGTAAGTCGCACCACCGACACGGCGGCTCTTCACTTCAAGCTTTGGACGTGCGTTTTCAAGTGCACCCATGACCAAATCAACTGGATCCCCTTTGCCAACCTTCTCACTTACGCGAGTGAAGGCAGTGTAAACAATACGTTGAGCCACAGTGCGCTTACCGCGTTCCATGATCATGTTTACCAAGTTAGCAACGAGTGTGCTGTTATAGCGAGGGTCCGGAATAAGTGGACGTTTTACGGCTTGTCTACGACGTGACATATAAAAAAGAAGTTAGAATATAGAATTCAGGAATCAGAATAATTAGGAAGCACAGATGCTTAGGACGCATCCTTAGGCTTCTTAACTCCATACTTGGAACGGCTGCGACGACGCTTTTCAACACCCACACAGTCAAGCGTGCCACGAACGATGTGGTAACGAACACCTGGAAGGTCCTTCACACGACCACCACGGATGAGCACGATACTGTGCTCTTGGAGATTGTGCCCTTCATCAGGGATGTAAGCAATCACTTCGTGACCATTGGTGAGACGCACCTTAGCTACCTTACGAATAGCAGAATTAGGCTTCTTAGGTGTGCGTGTCATCACTTGAACACATACACCACGACGAAATGGGTTCTTGTCCAAATGACGAGACTTGGATTTTACCTTTTGCACAACGCGTGGGCTGCGGACTAGTTGGTTAATTGTAGGCATGAAAAATTGATCGCTGAAATTAGAGAAAGACGGCGAAAGTAGCGTTTAGGGTTTGCTGTGCAAGAATTTTGTTCGATTTTTTTTGGTAGGTCATTTTTGCGGACGATGACTAGGAACTCCCCTTATATATAGGGATTTGAGCGATTCAACGCATTCAGCGAAGTAGAGCTTCAGCTTTTTAGGCTGAGTGAAACCACGTTTTCGATGTGGCGTGTGTGCGGAAAGAGGTCAAACGGTTGAATCCGAGTGATTTCATAACCAGAAGCAATGAACTCTTTCAAATCCCGTGCCTGTGTCGCAGGATCGCACGACACATAAACAATGCGTGGCGGACGAAAATTCATAAGCTGCTGGCGAAAGCTCTCGTCACAACCCTTGCGCGGCGGGTCAATGACCACAGCGGTTTCTTCAGCAGGAAACTTAAGGCCATTAAAGATCGCCTCGGCTTTACCGATCACAAAGCGCGCGTTCTTAACGCCGCTGATTTTGGCATTCGCCTGCGCCCAACGCACCGCAGGCTCGCTGATCTCGACACCTGCAACCTGTTCGAAGGACTTTGCGGTGGAAAGCGCGAAGAGCCCAACCCCACAATAAGCATCGACTAGATAGCGCGCATCCAGTGCAGAGGCCTCCGTCGCCACATACTTTACCATATCTGGCAAAATATACGGATTATTCTGAAAAAATTCGCCCGCTTTAAACTGGAAGGTCACGTCGCCCACGCGCTCGGACACGATCTCTTGAGGGTTATTAACGACACCTTCTAGAACATTTCTCATAAGAAGTGTGCCACCGCGCTGACGGCGTTTTTTACCACCTTCGCGTCGCGCTTCTTCACGTGCTTCAGGCAGCGCCTCGTTAATTGCTTGAGTAGCGATCGGGCACTGCTCCACATCAATGATCTGATTACGACGACCATATTGTAAAAACCCTATGGGCTGTGCCCCATCCTTTGCAGGACGATTGTAGTGAGGCGTGATCTTTGAGCGGTAGTTATACACTTGTGGTGAGCCGTGCGCCAAAGCGACGGGGTGATCAATCTCGCCGAGCTTCTCCATGAGCTCCTTTACATGCTGCGTCTTCTCTTTCAACTGACGCTCATAGGTAATGTGTTGATACTGGCACCCGCCGCATTTTGTGTAAAGTGAGCATTTCGGAGCTACACGATCCGGGGACGCTTGAAGGATCTCAACGAGGTCGGCATCCGAATAGTTTTGGAAGTTACGGAAGATCCTCGCCTTCACCTGTTCACCAGGAATCACAAACGGCACCATAACGACCCAGCCGTCAATACGACCGACACCCATTCCGAGATTAGTGAGGCTTTCAATAGTCAGCTCGACCTCTTGATGATACTCAAAAGGCTCGGCAACGAAGTTCTTTGGCGCTGATTGCATGCACATCCCCTCGTAGATGGAGAAGCATCGCGCAATCATAAAATATGAAAGTAGCGCCGCCGACTCCTCAAAGCTCTAGCTCTAGCAACCATACCTGCATCCTAATTCTGCATAATGAAAATAGATTGAGGGCAACTTCGGGAGCCGCACTTGTCCTCAACTGCCGCTCAAAGCTAGTCTCCAAATCGGCGGCGACTGAGAACAGTCGCCCTCCCCAAGCAATCCACGAATACACGACGCACAACCCCCCTCAAAAACGCTGCCACTTTTCGCTTCTCAAAAAGTCAGAGCGTGCCAACGTTACAGCAATGGAAGACGCCTACATCCAAAGCCGAAACAACGACCAAGTGAAAAACTTGGTGAAGCTACGCGAGCGCAAACACCGCGACCGCCAAGAGCGCTTCCTCGTCGAAGGACTCCGAGAAACAGGGCACGCCCTCGGTGCTGGCTTCACAGTCGACACCATCTACTACTGCCCAGAATTCTTCCCCACGGATGCTCACTCAGATTTTGTCGACACTCAACGCCGCGAAGGTGCACGCGCGCTCATTCGTATGAGCGAGGATGCTTTTGCCAAAGCCGCTTTTCGCGAAGGTCCAGATGGTATCATCGGTGTCGGGCTTCAACAAGGTAGTAGCCTCAAGGATCTCGCTCTCTCAAATACGCCACTCATCCTTGTGCTTGAAGGCATTGAAAAGCCAGGTAACTTGGGAGCGATCCTACGCAGCGCCGATGGGGCTGGGGCCGACGCAGTGATCCTAGTCGACTGCGTGCTGGATCTTTACAACCCAAATGCAATACGCTCTTCCCAAGGGCTTATTTTTGCACTTCCCATCATCACCACCACTCGCGACGCACTCCAAAACTGGCTCCAATCGAACCAGATTCAGCGTGTGGCTACGACACCCGATACCAAGGCCATGCATTGGGATGTCGATTACACCCAACCCACCGCACTTTTCTTCGGAAGTGAACGCGACGGTTTAACCGACTACTGGCTCGATCAAGTCGATCAACGGATACGCATACCGATGGCTGGTCGTGCCGATTCTTTAAATGTGGCCGCAGCAAGTGTCGTTTGCCTCTATGAAGCAGCGCGGCAGCGGGCTCGTTAATTAAGCTTCGACCTTAGGCACATCCGACGCCCGGATCACCTCGATCAAGACTTTGCGAAGCTCTTTCAAGCGAACAGGCTTAGGCAAATAATAATCCATGCCGGCACGCTTAAACTTCGTTTCATCGGATAGAGTATTGAACGCAGTCACCGCAACAATCGGGACCTGAGTTCCATGCCCACCAGCTTCACCATTACGAAGTGCCATGGATGCACTTACCCCATCCATGATGGGCATATCAATATCCATTAGAATGACATCGTAGTCTGTGTTCTGACTGACACGATCCAGCACTTCTCGACCATTGGTAGCGAAATCAACTGATAGATTCATGTGCTTAAAAACCATCCCAAGTAAATTGCGAGAGATTGGATCGTCTTCTGCAACGAGCACATTTAATTTTTTCGGGAGGCTGGAGACCGCCTTGGCGACCAGCTTCCCTTGGTCCAAACTAATACCCCCGACCGGCCGCTTTGAGCTCCGCGATGCCTGCATCTGCTCCATTTCGAAAGTGAATACAGTCTCCACTCCATCAGTCTCGGTCTTCGAAGTATACATCGCGCCCTGATACTTCTCCAGAACTGCAGATGAAACCGCCCAATATAGATACTCCATGCGTATACGACGGTGATTTTTACCAGTGGTCATCTTGAAGACGTCCTTTATTTTATTGCGACGATCCTCATCATATACCTCGAGCGGATTGATCACTGTCAGCTTCACCCCGCTTTCGGTCGTGCGCCAAGAAACCTTCATTGACGTGCGAACCTTCGGCATTTCGACCAACGAAACTGCCTCTATCGAACCCAAAAGTGCATTTTCAACGATCGTCTTCAAGTGATCACCATCTGCGCGTAAACGTAAGCTACGGTCTTGGTGATCCAACTCTATATTGAGTCCACGCAGCCCCGCCCGAAACGCCATATTACGTTTCAATTGCTCCAGTAAGTCATACAGGTTTACCCACTCGCGATATTCAGGAAGCTCATCCCATTCTTCTTGGATCTTTGAGTGATTCACCAAAGTCGTGATCACTGCTAACATATGGCGGGCACAACCTTCTATCGCTTCGAGGTCTTCGTCCTGGCGCTTTTCGTTCAGCATTTGAGCAATTCCCAATAAGCCATTTAGAGGGGTCCTCAACTCATGCGAAAGCGTAGCAAACATTGCATTGGATGCAGGATCCAAGCGCTTGGCTTCTTCCATGAAATTAACCTTGCCCCCCTCCACAGCTCCACTGCTCGCGCCATCTCGAGTCCCTTTGCGCAAACGACTCGACAAGAAAACGATGGCGCACAGCGCAACTAAGAGCAGGCCGACTAGCAATAAAATGACGAATTTGGGGTCGTTAAACACTCTAATAATGTCAGTGGTGTCAGCCCACTAGGTCAACCGAGAAGCTGTAAAAATTCATCTAGTAACCCCTCTGCCTTAAATCTTTAATCGTTAAATTTAAAGCTTCATCCATCTTCGTTCCTACAGCATAGCCCAAATCATTGCGAGCCGCATCGATACTAAAGTAATGGTCCTTAGCCAGCTCAACCGCGACAAAGCGGGTAATTGGCGGCTCGCCAGACTTCCTAAAGATCAGCCAAATCGCTTCGGCTATTGCGCCTGCGCAATATGCCAAGGGCAATGGTATTCGCTTCTTCAATGGTGCCTGCTTCAATCCGACTAAAATACGATTCACCCACGGCCAAAGCTCCACTGGCTCACCTTGAGAAATGAAATATGCCTTACCCGAAACGACTTCAGGCCTACTCTCTAAAGCATCAAACGCATCCAAATGTGCATCCGCGACATTACCTACATAAGAAACATCCACGCGAGATCGACCCGCTCCCACAATTTTCAAGCGACCTTGGACCACACTTTCAATCACTCGTGGCAGCAAATGTGGATCTCCTGGGCCAAAAACCAAATGCGGTCGAAGCGCTACAACCTTTAAGTGCTCATCACTTTCAGCTAGGACCTCCCTCTCCGCAATCGCCTTGGTATGGGCATAATGGCATAGCCAATCGCGGCCATACGGTAGTTCCTCTCCCTCACCCGAGATTGCCTTACGGTTAAACACCACACTTGGCGTGCTCGTATAGATCAAACGCCGAACACCTTGTTTTTTACATGCCTTCACAACATTACGAGTGCCCACCACATTCGGTTCATAGTAGGACTCCCAACTTCCCCAAACGCCAGCCTTAGCTGCGACATGGAAAACTGCGTCCACCCCATTACAAGCGTCAGAAACTACTGAAGCATCGGTCAAGTCACCACAAATGACTTCGACGCCCTGAGCTTCCAGACTTGGTTGCGGGGAACGACCCAGAGACCGGACCACGTAACCACGCGCGAGTAAACGCTCGATGACATAACCACCTACAAAGCCTCCACCGCCTGTAACCAAAACCTTCATACAGACCACTAATTAGCCGCTCCCGTATTTACGCGCAAGTGACAAGCGATGGATCTTCGCATTATGCCTCACATCCACAGGAAATGAAGGATCGAAGAAAAAGCGGTCAATCATCGATACTACAGAGAAATCCTTCGCGAGCGAGCGCAGAGAAACTTCAAATTGCACGCGAGCCGCATCGTTTTTAGGAAACGCATCGATCTCTGGCTCAATGACCATCCCAGGAATTCCCTCACCACAATCGATGAGCGCAGATCTAAACACCTGAGGATGCTGATTGAAAATTGCTTCACAACAATCGGTATACATGGGCCCGTTGGCAGATAATACGCGCTCCACTTTACGCCCGCAGAACCACAAGCGGCCTGACTCATCCAGCCAACCCATATCCCCCATTCGATGCCAGTGCCGCGCTCCATCAACTATTTTTGAAGTCGCGTCCGCCTCTGGTAATTGGTCATAGCCACGGGTGACTGACGGTCCTTGAACAATGATTTCCCCAATCTTCCCAACACCCAAATCAACGACTTTTTCAATCGAATCAATCGCCCCATCGACGGGTTCAATCACCCGTGCACTAACTCGAGGTAACGTAGCGCCGACGCAGGTCCCCTCCCCCTTTTGAGTGCGCTCCGCAGTCCCTAGTAACACCTCTGAAGCTGAAATTGAACTCACCGGCAAGGCCTCCGTCGCACCATACGGAGTATGGATTTCACCATTCGGCACGATCGACTGCATTTGCCTCATTAGCGCTGGAGGCACAGGCGCACCCGCCATCAAGATACGACGAATCGATGGCAAAGTGATCGAGTGCAGCTCGCAATAACGAGCAATTTTTGTCCAGAGCGCAGGTGATCCAAAGCTATTGGTGATCTCATTCTGCTGAATCGCTTGAACGATCTTTGCAGGATCCACTGTCGCAGGACGACTCGGATTCATTTCAGGAACTACCGTGCACATGCCGAGAGCCGGATTGAATAAAGCGAAGACTGGCAACATCGGCAAATCCACCTCACCCGACTCAATCTGATACTGCGCGCGGATCGCCTCTACTTGAGCCATAAACATACCATGCGCGTAGCAGACACCCTTAGCAGGACCCGTTGAACCTGAAGTAAATAATATCGCGGCGAGCTCATCCTCCTCTGAGTCCGCAACTAAGTAGGGGCCGCAATCGGTATATGCGTCCATTCGCTTCTTGAATCGACGCCCGACCGATAGTCTCACCGTAACGCCTCGAAAACTTGGGCGAAACACTCGCGAGATCCATACCGCCAGAGGAATCCCGATCAAAGCACTCGGCTTAGAGTGCCGCACACAGTTCAAAAACTTCTTCAAACCCATCCCTGGATCAATCACGATCGGAACCGCTCCGATTTTAAAAAGCGCAAAAACAATTCGAATGAGGTCTAGACCAGGCTTAACCATCAATAAAACACGCGCCCCCCGAACAATGCCCTGCTCTGTAAACAAATGCGCCGTGGCCGAAGCGTCTGCCTCAAGCTCCGAAAAGCTTCGCTCATCATAATGTATGGTCCCATCCGAACGTCTCCCAATCGGAGCGCGAACAGCCGCTTCACTTGGTTGTCGGCTTGCTTGCTCGGCTAAATAATGTGCAACGTTATGAGGCATTGGATGTATCTCGGTGCAGAGTGCCGATGCTGCCAAGAAAAAAGGTGAGACTGCCCTAAAGGAGGACAAGCATTTCTCTCCTTCGTGTAAAACCGCAACTCTACAAACTAGAGCGTTTCTCGACAGTTCATGCGTAAACTGTAGTGTGCGAGCTTGCTCGTCGGCCCGATGGTCGAACTGAGTTTGGATCTATAACTTAGGCACGACTGGCCTGAGCAAGCTCAGACACGACACGCTACCAAATATTGGGCGCTCTGAAGTCAAGAGAGGCGCAATAACTTTTCATACCAAATTCAGTAAAGTTGGATCCTTATACGTTCGTATTCGGTAGCGCAGTGCGGCCCACACCGCATTCATCCGACGAGCCTGCAGCTTTCAATCGTGCCGACTGGGCCAGTCAGCGCTACCCGATCAAACATTTTTTCATTTGGTATTCGAAACGCTCTAAACAAGGACAAAAATGTCCTTGCTCCAGAACGCTCTACAAAAAAAAGCCGCTTCAATCGAAGCGGCTTAGATAGAAATATTGGTGATCCTAGTAGTCTTTAAGAGTGATCAAACCCCAGAGGAGAGTCACTTTTTTACCACTTGGATTGTCACGATCATAGAGCTCATCCGTGTGAACTGCAATCGTTGCAGGACCAGTTGGAGAATAGTTTTCGTCTTGATAACTAGCGACCCCAAGAAGGTTGGCTTCTTTCTTTTCCATTTGAGCACGTCCACCGTCGCATGCGGTAAAAACGAGCGCAGTAGCTGCAAGTAAGAGGGGGGCAAGGAATTTTGTTAGCATAATATAATTTAAGGGGGATTGCTGATGTAAGTGATAAAGCTGTAAGCCCTAGCGCTACATGGCAAGCGGTTTTTACTGGGAAAATGATCTACGCTTCGTCGTCACCCAACAAGTCGTCTGCGATATCCATGTTTGAATGCACCGCTTTGACATCTTCCAAATTGTCCAAGACTTCAATAAGGTGAAGCACCTTGCGCGCAGTATCTGCATCTTCAACAGGAACCAGCACATTTGGCAAATATGCTAACTCTGCAGATTCAGTCGCTATCTCATTGTCCGCAAGCGCTTGAGTGAGCGCATCATACTCGGTAAATGGGCAAATTACTTCAAAGTAATCACCTTCATTTTTAATATCCTCAGCACCTGCTTCGAGGGCAATATCCATCAAAGTCTCCTCGTCAGTGACGCTAGAATCGATGATAAACTGGCCCTTTCGATCGAATTGAAACGCCACCGATCCGACTCCTGCGAGGTTACCTCCATTCTTGCCCATCGTGCTACGCACCTCAGAAGCCGAGCGATTTTTATTATCAGTGGTCACTTCGACAATCAGCCCAACGCCGCCAGCTCCATAGCCTTCGTAAACATTTTCTTCGTAAACGACACCAGGTAGCTCACCAGTGCCCTTTTTTATTGCGCGATCCACATTATCATTCGGCATATTGGCGGCTTTCGCCTTAGCAATCACCGTGCGCAAGCGTGGATTCATCGCTGGATCACCGCCGCCATCTCGTGCTGCAAGTGTGAGATCCTTACTGATCACACTGAAGATTTTACCGCGCTTTGCATCTGCAGCACCTTTAGCTCGTTTAATTGTGGCCCATTTACTATGTCCTGACATATCGTAAAATGTGTTGAAAAGTTGGAATCTGAAAAGAGGAAAATTCGACTACTTCTTGCGAGGCTTTGTTCGTGGCGAACCACTCTTGCCCTTCGAAACAGGAGCTGCAGTCGCTGCAACTGGCTTCAATTCTTCGTCTGGTCGACTGTTAATGATTTTTTGCTGAACAATTGTGAGGATATTCTGAACCGTCCAGTAAAGCACCAAGCCCGAAGAAAAGTTGTAGAGGAAAATCAAGAAAATGAACGGTAGGAACTTAAAGATCTTCTGCTGTGCAGGGTCTGCAGTCGGCGACACTGGCATCATACTCATTTGCAAGAACATCGTCGCCCCCATGATCAGCGGCAGGATATTGATCGGAAAACCAGCGATTTCCATCAATGTATCTGGCTGCGAGAGATCCGCGACCCAGAGGAACGACTCGTGACGCAACTCAGAGGCGGTGCGGAGCATATAGAACAAGCCTAGGAAAATGGGCATTTGAATCAGCATCGGCAAGCAACCCGCGACCGGGTTCACCTGATGCTCCTTGAACAACTTCAAGGTTTCTTGCTGCATGCGCTGAGGATTATCTTTATACTTTTCCTTAAGCTCAGCCATTGGGCCCTGAATCTTCGCCATACGCTTTTGCGAGCGACTCGCCTTGGCAGTGAGCGGCCAGAAAAACAGCTTGATACAAATCGTCATGATCACAATCGACCAACCCCAGCTAGGAACCACCGAGTGGATCCAATACATGAATGTCAGTAAAAGCTTACTAATGAAGGATAAGAAACCGAACTGCATAACGCGGTCCTGCTCATTACCGATCGCTTGCAGGCGTTTAAACTCCTTCGGTCCAACATAGAACTCAAAGTTGAGCGTTTCGCTCTGCCCCGCAGCAACCGAACCCACCGAGTAACCAACACTTCCAGTGATACCTGGGGCCTCTGGAGCGAGTGCTCCCTCGACTACAGGCGCCTCCACTGGATAGATGTAAACATCTTCACCCACGACATCCGACGAAAGCACTCCCGCAAAAAACTGATTCTTCACCGAAGACCACTCTACACGAGCAGATTCTTTGATCTCATCACGAGGATCACTCGCGCCGATTCCCAAGAAGCCTTTACCGCCAGTAAGTTTATTAATCGCGATAAATTCTGCATCCTCACCAGTGAAATAGCCCACATTCAAATAAGTGGGCAGAGTGTTCTTAGAAATCGGACGCGAGGTGCCTAGGTTGATGTATACAGTCGACAGCGCTTTCGGCTCACTTGCTTGATTCTCAAAGGTGGTGCTGTGTGTGATCGTGTAGGGATCGTGGCCGTCTACGTTGTCCGACAGCATATAACTTCGTCGAATGGCTAAGCCATCTGTAGTTTTGTAAACAAAAGTAACCGAATCTGTGGTTTGTGACTCAATCGCGTAACCCAGAGCAAACTCACTAATCGCCCCTGCCTTATTTTCGAGGCTTAAGCTAAGTGCTGGTAAATAGCCATCTTCATTGAAAATGTAATCATCACGCTCGCCGCGCTTGGTCTGCAGAAACGATACCGTGCGAATCGCGCCTCCACGTGTGGTAAACTCAACTTCAATGAATTCATTCGAGAGCGATACGGTCTGCTCATCCACAGGAGCCACTGGCAACTGTATGACGGTTTCAATCTCCGTTTTCGTTTCAGCAGGCGCTTGTGTGAAGAGGCCGAGCATCTCGTCCCCAGATGCCTGCGCACCTTGAGCCACAGGAGCCCCCCCTTCGGGTGCCCCACCATCGACAGCTTCGACGACTGTAGGTGCTTCCAAGAGCTGCTGCTGGCGCTGCTTTTCTAGTTCCTTGGCTTGCCAAAACATGAAGCCGATACCAGCCGCAATGAATAGGACGCCTAAAAGTGTATTCTTTTTATCCATCTAAATGTGTGTTGAAGGGTGCTGAGATGTCGTGTCTCGAATCGTTTTTCAAGCCTGGAACGGGATCAAATCCACCTGGATGCCATGGATGACAACGAAGTATTCGCCGAACCGTAAGGTATGTGCCTCGCCAAAACCCATGCTCGAGATAAGCCGAGCGAGAATAACAAGAGCACGTAGGCTGAAACCGGCAGCCACAACTGGTTCCAAAAAGGAGATATTTGACTGGTGAGAGCACCAATTGGTAAAACCGCACGCATGTCGCTGCAAAGAGTGCAACTAGAGAGGGGCGATATGATGAATGCTTCATTGAGGAGCCCCATTTCCAGTGGCCTCAGCCATTTTGACAATAGTCGCACAGGCTTTTAAGTAGCGTGCTTCAAGTTGAGCATACGTTTGAGTATCGAAACTCGCACGCAAAACAATGACCACATCGCTGCAAGTCGGCAGCGCCTCTTGGTTTTTTCTGAAAATTTCACGCAACATACGCTTACCATAGGTGCGCTTAATCGCATTTCCGACCCTGCGGCTGGCGATTACGCTGAGCCTGCGAGCGGCAGGCGTAGACGCGTCGCGCTGCAAGCACTGAAAAATAAAAGACCCGCAGTGGATACGTTTACCCTGACTGCGGATCTGTCGAAAATCGCTTTGCTTACGCAATCGCTGTGAAGCCGGGACGCCCATGGCACCATGCTTCCCCTAAACCACTTTAAGCGGAAGGAGCTGCTGCGAGACGGTAACGTCCTTTAGCGCGACGTGCTGCGAGGACCTTGCGGCCACCGCGTGTTGCGTTGCGAGCGCGAAAGCCTAGTTTGCGAGCGCGGCGTAATTTAGAAGGTCTGTATGTAGGTCCCATGATATGCTATCCTTTGAAATTATAGAAAAGCGGTGCAGAAAAACGCTTGCACCCCGCTCTGTCAAGGCATGATCACAGTGTTTTTTCAAGGAATTGTGATGATCCCTGCCCCAAAAAAAGATGTAGTAAAAACCAGCAGCCCACTTAAGCTGCAATCTAATATACGAAAAAGCTAAGCAATCAGCGGCGAAAACTTGCATGTCAGAAAAAGATTTGGAATGATCGTGAGCTGAAAACTACCAGAATCTAACTATGGCGACCCTCAGCTCAACGACTAAAACTCCTACCCAGAAGAAGAAGGTAAGCTTCATGGAAGGGCAAAGACTGGCGAAGCGTAAAGCTTACGAGAAGCAAACGAAGCGTAAAAAGATCAAACTTGTTGAGCTGACGATCTTCACTCAGCAGCTGTCAGCGATGCTCGAGGCAGGTCTGCCCCTAGTGAGCGCACTAGAAGCACTTGAAGAACAAACAGAGAATCCAGTGTTTCAGATTATCGTAGGTAAAGTGAAGAACGAAGTCTCTGCGGGTCGCGCATTCTCCGATGCCTGCCGCGACTACCCGAAAGCATTCCCTAACCTTTTCATCTCTATGGTCGAGGCAGGTGAAGCCAGCGGTGGTCTTGCGGAAATTTTAGCGAAGACCTCAACTTACTTCGAAGAAACGGTCAAATTGATCAAACAAGTGAAAAGCGCCTTGGTCTACCCCGCGATCGTCATCTCGATTGCCATCATTTTGGTGAATGTGCTACTTATTTTCGTGATTCCGGTCTTTGCGGAAATGTTTGAAAGCTTCGGCGCAGAATTACCCAAACCCACTCAATTCCTCATCGCATTGAGTTCATTTTTAGGAAAATACGTGTTCTTCCTCATTATCGGGCTGTTCCTCTTTATCTGGCTACTTGGTAAATTTGTAAAAACGCCTCGCGGTCGAGTCATTAAAGATACGGTGGTTCTAAAAATACCAGTGGTAGGCGAATTGACTAGGAAAGTCGCGCTCTCACGCTTTTGTAGAACCTATGCAATTCTCATGCGATCTGGTGTTCCTATTCTTAGAACCCTTGAGATCGTCGCTCAAGCATCCGACAACGTGTTTGTCGAACGCGCCTGTAAGAACGTGTCGAAACACATTAGCCAAGGTGGGCAAGTCTCTGATGTGGTCGCTGAAGACCCTTATTTCCCACCGATGGTCAAACACATGAGCCGTGCGGGCGAACAAACAGGTAATGTAGATGGCATGCTGGTTAAAGTCGCGGACTTTTACGACGCCGAGGTCGATGCCTTGGTGAAGGCGCTCACGTCACTCATGGAGCCGCTCTTGATTTGCTTCTTGGGTGTCGTCATCGGTGGTATTGTGATGGCGATGTTCCTGCCAATCTTCCAACTCTCCAACGTCATTCAATAGGCGCACGAGCGCCGGCGCTAGCAAACCGACAAGGGCCTGTCGTCACTTCACCTCTGCCAGGTGACGTCCAAACGCGTGCATGACTCGCAGGTGAACTGCCGCCTGCGTGTTAATGTATATCCACCATGGCAACATCGGCGAATAGCCGTTAATCGACGCGATCAAGCAGTCATTTTCGGGGAATAGTCTAAATTCGAGACGCCCCAGAGGACTGACATTACGTGCAAGCAAACCGCCAGAGATATAATAGGCACAACGTCGTTTATTGGTTTTTGTCAAAGGCGTCGGAGTCAGCTCCAAGAGCGTCCACTTCCCTCCAAAAGTATTGAAGCAAACCACACCCTCACTGTCTGTCTGCGCATTTATCAGACCACGAAAACGACGGCTCAGCCATTGCCCATACTCCTCGGCAATTTGCTGAGCATCCCAACCATCTGGAAGCGGCATACGCTGAACCGAGCGAACACGACGCGCACGCTTGATTTGTAGTTTATCTACTGACTGCGTGTGGCTGCGCGGATTCGGCAGCGGGACCCCATCCGCATCCACAGCTTTTTTAAACGAGTCTTCAAACGAAACCATTGCGCCCGCTAACCGATCCAGCAAGGGATTATCACTCGCTACCAAGTTGTGCTGTAAACTTTCCTGCAGGGGTCCGACCAAAGCAGGCGCAACTCCACTGAACAAGGAGATCCAATGCTTCGACAGTCCAAAACAGTTCACCGGCACGTCGAGTGTCTTCACTTCACGCCCCAAAAGCCTAGCGGTTCTAGTGATTAATTCACGATAACTCATAGGCTCATGCCCACCGAGATCGTAAACTCCACCCGCTATATCTGTATCCTCCAAGCAGATACGAAAAGCCTGGCACACATTATCAATGTCAATCGAGTGTGTCATGGATCGAGTCCATGCCGGCAGTAACATTACAGGGAGGCGCCGCACTAAATTAATCAACATTGAAAAGGACGACCCACCAGGTCCAAAAATGAGCCCTGCCCGCAAAACAGTCACCGTGATGGACCGAGAGCGTAGAACCATTTCGACCTCACGGCGACTGCGCAAATGCGGCGAGACCTGCTCCCCTCCCTGCGGCATCAGTCCACTTAAATAAATAACATGCTTCAACCCTGCATCCTCAGCCGCTCGTATAAAATTGTCGGCTAAGAGCAAATCAGTGTCTTCGAAATTAGCCTGCATCAAACGACTTGAAGGCGCCATCGAATGCACCAAATAAAAACCGAAATCACAGCCTTGAAGCGCCTCCGTCAGCTTAGGTAGAGAGTAAAGGTCACACTGCCTCCATTGAGTGGAACTATCGTTGGCATTTCGCTCTACAATGTTAGGACTACGCGAAAGAGCACGAAACGTGTATAAATCCGAGAGTTGCTGTCTTAGGTGAGTCCCCACGAAACCGCTTGCTCCAGCAACAGCGACTACAGGCTTTTTCACAATTTCCAACTCATTCATTTCCACAGCATTCAATCCAACCCACATTGCGTGAACGATCAATCCTCATCCTCTTGCAAGATGCGAAAGGCACCATTCATCCATAATTTATAGAGCCTCAAAAGGCAAACAATAGGAGCAATTTGTCACACCAGAGCACCTCACCCCGAACCAGCATCCCATTGAAAATCAGCAATTTTCTTGCCTTGCAGTATTGGCAACGAGTCCTATTCTCCGCCTCTTTTTTGGAAATCCGTGGGCAGATCTCGCGATCCGAAAAGCCCTCTAATTCCATTATAAATAGACTCTTAAACACAATAAATAGATCATGACCGACCTATCAAAATATAGAAACATTGGCATCTTCGCTCACGTGGATGCTGGTAAAACAACCACAACCGAGCGTATTTTGAAGCTCACTGGTAAGATCCATAAGTTGGGTGAAGTGCACGATGGTGCCGCAACGACTGACTTCATGGAACAAGAGCAGGAGCGTGGCATCACGATTCAATCTGCCGCGACGACCTGCTTCTGGCCTGGTTCAGAGCAGCAATACGGTTCACACCGTTTCAACATCATCGATACTCCAGGTCACGTTGACTTCACAGTGGAAGTTTACCGCTCCTTGAAGGTGCTCGACGGTGGCATTGGCGTCTTCTGTGGTTCTGGAGGCGTGGAGCCACAATCCGAAACCAACTGGCGCTACGCCAATGACTCCGAGGTCGCTCGTTTGATCTATGTCAACAAGCTCGACCGTATCGGTGCTGACTTCTACAAGGTGGTCGACCAAGTAAAAAATATCCTAGGAGCCACTCCGCTGGTGATGGTGCTTCCTATCGGTATCGAAAGCGACCTTAAGGGTGTCGTTGATCTCCTCACACGCACTGCTTGGGTATGGGATGAGACTGGCGATCCATTGGCTTACGAGAAAAAGGAAGTGCCTGCAGACATGGTCGACAAAGTCGAAGAATATCGCGCAGCACTTATAGAAACTGCCGTTGAACAAGACGACGACGCAATGGAAGCTTACCTTGAAGGTGAAGAACCTTCACTCGAAGTCATCAAGAAGTGCATTCGCAAGGGCACCATCAACCTCGATTTCTTCCCAACTTACTGTGGTTCCTCTTTCAAGAACAAGGGTGTGCAAAACGTGCTCGACGCAGTTGTCGATTACTTGCCTTCCCCAACAGAAGTGAAGCCGCAACCAGAAGTGAACGCTGAAGGTGAAGAAACGGGTGAATTCGCGATTGTGGATGTCAACAAGCCACTCCGTGCACTTGCGTTCAAGATCATGGACGACAAATACGGCGCGCTGACGTTCACACGTATTTACTCCGGCAAGCTCGCTAAGGGCACATCCGTGCTCAACACCTTTACCGGTAAAACAGAGCGTATCGGCCGTATCATTGAGATGCATGCCGACGAGCGCACCGAAGTCGATTCCGCGCAAGCAGGCGACATCGTCGCACTACTCGGCATGAAGTCCGTGCAAACAGGTCACACTCTCTGTGATCCAGCACACCCAGCGACCCTCGAGCCGATGGTATTCCCTGAGCCGGTTATCTCCATTGCAATTAAGCCAAAGGATCAAGGTAATGCGGAAAAGATGGGCACCGCGATCGGTAAGATGGTTGCAGAAGATCCGACTTTCATCGTTGAAACCGACGAAGACTCTGGCGAAACCATCCTCAAAGGAATGGGCGAGCTTCACCTCGACATTAAAGTCGACATTCTAAAGCGCACCTACGGCGTTGAAGCGGTGATCGGTAAACCACAAGTGGCCTACCGTGAAGGAATCACACAAACCATTTCTGATTCTTACACACACAAGAAACAATCGGGTGGTTCTGGTCAGTTCGCGAAAATCGACTACACACTTGAGCCGCTTGAGCCAGGTGCTGGTTTCGAGTTCGAGTCTAAAGTTGTTGGCGGTAACGTTCCTCGTGAATTCTGGCCAGCAGTTGAAAAGGGCTTCAAGACATCCACCGAAAAGGGTGTGCTTGCTGGCTACCCTTGTTTGGACTTCAAGGTCACACTCAATGACGGTGGGTTCCACGCAGTGGACTCCTCTGCAGTTGCGTTCGAAATCGCTTCCAGAGCAGCGTATCGCCAAACCATGCCAAAGGCAGGTGCCGAAATCCTTGAACCGATCATGAAACTCGACGTCTTCTGCACCGACGACAAGATGGGCGACGTGATCGGCGACTTGAATCGCCGCCGCGGAATGATCAAAACACAAGAGCCAACCAGCAACGGTGGTATCCGCATCAAGGCAGACGCACCACTATCCGAAATGTTCGGTTACATCGGCGCGCTTCGCACAATGACCTCCGGTCGTGGCCAGTTCTCCATGGAGTTCTCACACTACGCATCCACTCCACGCAACGTTGCTGATCAAGTCATCAAGGAAGCGAAAGAGCGCGAGGAAGCGAAAAAGAAGTAATTGCTTCGCAGCAGTCAGGATTCAGTAGACTGAATTCAATATTTAACAAAGTCCCCGACTCGAAAGAGCGGGGACTTTTTTGTGCCTACAGTCTTAATCCTACTCCTAATCGTAATCTTAATCCTACTCCTAAAGAGATTACGATTAAGAGTAGGATTATGATTAAGGATTTAACAAAATTCAAAGTTGGACGTTCGACGTTCGATGTTCCACGTTCCCTCGATGCTTAAATCGATAGTCACCCACCCGGGCGGTGCCCACAAAGACGACTTCCTAGCCTGCGCCGTGCTGCTCACACAAGCACCCGTCGCCATACAGCGTCGCGATCCAACCGAGGACGACCTCAACGATGCGAACACTGCTGTCCTCGATATCGGCCATCAGCACAAGCCAGAGCTCCACAACTTCGACCACCATCAGCTCCCGCGCGACCACGTGCCCACCTGCGCGCTCTCTTTGGTGCTACAGCACCTCGGCATCTACGAAGACTCTCGTGAGTTCTGCAGCTGGCTCGAAGTCGCAGAGTGGTTCGACTGCCGTGGCCCCAATGACACCGCCGAATGGCTTGGCATGGACCGTGAGACCCTTAGCAAGCTCAACTCCCCACTCGACATCACCATCCTGCGCCGCTTCGCCAGTCAAACCGAGCACAAGCCTGGCGAGCCGATTTGGGAAATCATGCGTATGATTGGCCAAGACCTCGTCGACTACGTTACCAATCTACGCACACGTCTCGACTTCGTAGCGCAGCATGCACAGGTCTGGGAGTTTCAAAACTTCAAGGCACTCTTCATGCCCCGCACCGACCCCATGCCCGACGAAGCCTCCTCAGGGCTCGGCTATCATGTGGAACACCTCGGCCTCGAAGAAGAAGTGCTTGCACTCATCTACCCCGACAGCCGCGGCACAGGCTACGGCATGCGCCGCTTCAACGACGACACGCGCATGGAATTCACACAGCTTGAAGCCGAAGACGACGTCCATTTCACCCACGCCCGCGGTTTCATCGCCAAGACGTCCAGCGCTGATGTGGAACGCCTCAAAGCACTCGTCGAAAAAGCTTACACCGCTTAAGCGACCACCTTCTGCAGCGTCTTTAGCACCACCAGTAGATCTTCCTGCACAAGCTCCTCGGCTTTCTTAATGCTGACGATGATGCGTTCACGCTCACCTGCTTCTGGATAGTCATCCTTCACATGCTTCACCTTCATCGGGAAAAGACGCAACTTCTTTGCATGACTTGAGAGCGAGTCAAATTCGTAATACTTACGCTTCAGCTTACCTTCAAGGCCGGCCTCCTCATAAGCTTCCTCGCGCGCAACCTCACGATCACAGCGCCCCTTCTCAGTTTTACCTTTTGGAAAGATCCAATAGCGACTACCCCGAGTGGTTACGAGCACGACCTTGCCATCTTTAGTGACCGGAAACACACCTACTTGATAATCACTTTTACACATCAGTAACTCCTCTCATCTCGGTTAACGTTTTCGTTTTAAATAGTCGTGCACCAATTTCTCAACAATTTGCTGCACACTGGTATCCTTCTTGATCGCATGAATCTTCAATTCCTTGAGCGTATCGCTATCTAGGCGAAGCGATGTATTCTTTCGCTTGTCTTTTTTCTTAGCTACTCCCTTTGGCATCAGGACAACAAGACGTAGTGACGTCACTTTGTCAACACGTCATACCACAAGTAGCGACTCAAATGGCACTATTTAGCCCGCTTGCAGCAGATTTTCGTAAGCATAAGACACCTCCCCCTGTCCAAGCACCACTTCCCTTGAAAGTGACGATGAACCAAAAAAGGGGCTCGTCATTAAACGAGCCCCTTTAGGAAATTCTGTATTAAGCGAAGTGCTTAGTAGGAATCACGACCACCACGGTCATAACCACCACCGCCACGACGATCACCACCGCGATCACCGCCACCGCCGCGACGATCGCCACCGCGACCTCCGCCACCGTAGCCGCCACGACCACCGCCGCCACCGCCACCAAAGCTACGACCACCGCCGCCACCTTGTGGACGCTCTTCACGAGGACGTGCTTCATTAATCGTCAAGTTACGACCCATGAATTCTTCGCCATTAAGGCCTTCAATTGCCGCGTTCATTTCTTCAGGTGTTCCCATAGTCACGAAAGCGAAGCCACGAGGGCGGCCAGACTCACGGTCTTTAACGATGAAAACATCACTCACAGTGCCGTGTGCTTCGAAAAGCTCACGAATTTCGCCATCATTGGCGTCGTAGGACAGATTGCCCACATACATCTTTGCATTCATATTATTCTTTATCTCTTTGAACTATAGCGCCTGCTTCTTTGCTTTGAGTGTTCTGAATTGAACTGCGATACCTGCATGAATTTTCTTTATCCTACTGATCCCTACCCATGCTCTGAATCCTAACATGTGCTATAGTGTGCACAGCTTATCGACTAATTTTCAAAAATTGCAAGCAGCGATTTAGTGAGCCAATCGACGACACCGAATTGTAACAGCTGACTCCAGCCCATTGGTGCACGTGCCGCTCACAGAGTGCGTGTTCAAGACATCGATACGCGCCCAACGCTTCACACAAAAGCACGTGCCACACACTGAAAACTGACCCCTATCTTATTTATGATGAAACATTGACAAAGTAGTGTGCGAGCTTGCTCGCGCCCCAGCAGAATCACCCAATCGCAGGCGCCTACTTACTCCGCGGCAAACAAATCCGCGTCGCAGCCGCATCGAAGTCCTCTTCACCCGATAAAATATCGATCTCCAAGCGCAGGTAGTAGATCGGGATCGGTGCTTTGATATCTTCAAACAAACGCACCGCATCCTTCTCAGTCGTCACAATCATATCGAGATTCGACGCACCTGCCTTCTTGTAAAGGTGTTGTATTTCGTAACGAGTAAATCGATGGTGATCCAAAAAACGCTGATTGTAACGAATCTCCGCACCATAGCCGCGTAGCATATTTTCAAAACTCTCAGGCGATGCGATACCACTAAAAGCAGCAATCCTTGCCCCCTTGAGCGCATCCAACGGCAAGCGCTCATCGCTTTCCACCGCCTGCAAAAATTGCGGCTGGTGTGCACATTCAATAATTTCAGCCTCAGAGTTATGCTCACGAATCAATTCCAACAAGTTCTCATCTCGCGTGCCATCCGACTTAGTCAGGAAAATATAACTCGCGCGTGAGAGGTGCTTAATCGGTTCACGCAAGATACCACGCGGCAACAAATGCTGATTACCGAATGGGTTGGTCTTATCCACCAACAATAAATTCAAGCGACCCTTGAGCGGCAAATACTGAAACCCATCATCCAAAATCAAAGTATCGCAGCCAAACTTGCGAATCGCAAACGAGCCCGCCTTCACACGATTTTTATCCGTAAGCACCACCACTCCTGGTAAATTCTTGGCGAGCATAAATGGCTCATCCCCGGCGACATCAGAATCGAGTAAGACTTCCTTGCCATTGCTCACGATACGCGGCGGCTCCTCTTCACCGTGGGTCAACATACGCCACAGTTTCTTCCCTAAAGGTTCTTTTTTACTTTTATAACCTCGGCTCAAAATCGCCACTTTACGCCCACGCTCATGCAAGGTGCGCGCAAACTTTTCAACCACAGGCGTCTTACCCGTGCCACCCACAGTCAAGTTACCCACTACCACAACGAGACAGCCAAGCGGCTTATTGCGCAAGATGCGGCGCTCATACAAATACCAGCGTAACTGCACCAACGCACTGAAGATAAACGACAGCCCATAAAGAAACGACGACATCACTTCAGCCGCACGACCATGGCGGCGATCGTAGATCACATCCGCAGTAAACTGCGCAAAGTCATTGGCTTTGCGGGCAAGTTTATAGCGTTGTCGGCGGAACATAAGAATACGTAATTGAGTCGTTGTGGTTCAGTAAAACGAATCTCAAAAACCAGAAAGAGGATTGACGCCAGATTTAATCGCCTCTTTTTACCGAAAACAAGCGACTTCCGCAAAAAGAGGCCCCCTATACCTTTTCGACACTTAAATCGCCCTTCTTTTCCCAACATTTTTAAGAGCCTCCGGACACCACGGAGGCTCCGCTCTATCCAGACAGACTCCTTTATATTATAGATGAAATATTTAATCATAGCCGAAAAACCTTCCGTAGCGACCGACCTCTCCAAGGCGCTCGCAAAGACCCTCGGCAAGTTTGAAAAGAAGGGTAAGTCACGCGACGCACAGTATTTCGTCAATGACAACGCAGCGATTACTTCGGCAGTCGGCCACCTGGTAGAGCTGAAGATGCCCACTGGCCCGAACGGTAAAAACCTCCCTTGGAACTTCAAGGTGCTGCCAGCCATCCCTAAGAAATTTGAGTTGCAACCGATCGAGCAGACAGCGAATCGCCTCAAGCACGTGCTCGGTCTCGCCAAGAAAAAAGAGTTCGACGTCATCATCAACGCATGTGACGCCGGCCGTGAAGGTGAACTCATTTTCCAATATATAATGGACATCGGTAATATCGATAAGCCAGTCAAACGTCTCTGGATGCAGTCGATGACGACTTCCGCGATTCAAGAAGCTTGGAACGAGCTCCGCGAAGGCGAGCAAATGCAAAACCTTGCCGATGCCGCTAAGTGCCGCTCCGAATCCGACTGGCTCGTGGGTCTCAACTCCACACGCGCCCTTACCTGCTTCCGTTCACGTCACGGCGGGTTCAACATCACCGCAGCAGGCCGCGTGCAAACACCCACCCTCGCCATCCTCGCCAAACGCGAGCGCGAGATCCAAGCCTTCGTCTCCGAAGACTACTGGGAAATCCACGCCGACTTCGCCGTCGCCAAAGGCGAATACCCTGGCAAATGGATCGATACCACTTTCAAGAAGGATAAAGAACAGCCACACGGCCGCGCCGAGCGCGTTTGGGATAAAGCCACAGCCGAGAACATTCGCACACGTTGCGACGGCAAGACAGGCACCGTGACCGAAGAGACCAAGCCGACCAAACAGATCGCGCCACAGCTCTACGATCTCACCACCCTGCAGCGTGAAGCCCCCTTCACTGCCAAGAACACACTCGGCCTCGCCCAAGCACTTTACGAGCGCCACAAGATGCTCACCTACCCAAGAACGGACTCCCGCTACTTGCCAGAAGACTATGTCGGCAAAGTTTACGAGACCCTTCGCGACCTCGCCAGCTCCGGCCACGAGATTGCTAAGTGGGCAGCCGACGCCATCGAAAACGACCGCGTGCAATTCACCAAACGTGTGTTCAACAACGCCAAGGTCTCCGATCACTTTGCGATCATTCCAACAGGCCGCGTGGTGAAACTAAACGAGCAAGAGTCAAAGCTCTACGACATGGTCGTCAAACGCTTCGTCGCCGTGTTCTTCCCACATGCCGAATTTGAAGTCACCAAGCGCCTCACTACCATCAATCACGGTGCAGAGTCGGACGTGTTCCTAACCAAAGGTAAAACCCTCACCGTGCCTGGCTACCTCGGCGTCTATGGACGTGTTGCTGGTGTCGCCGCCGAAAAGGACGAGCTCGTCTCCGTAGACCAAGGCGAAGACGCCAAGACCGCAGCCATCGAAGTGCTCGACAAAGAAACCAAACCACCTGCCCGCTACACAGAGTCGACACTCCTCGCAGCGATGGAAGGCGCGGGTAAACTCATCGAAGACGACGAACTGCGCGAAGCCATGTCCGAGCGCGGTCTCGGCACTCCCGCCACACGTGCGGCGACGATTGAAGGCCTACTCCGTCAAAAATACATCGCCCGCGAAGGTCGCGATCTCAATGTGACGGGTAAAGGTCTCCGCCTCATCGAACTTTGCGAAGAGATGAATATCAAGTCCCTCAGCTCGCCCTCCATGACAGGTGACTGGGAAGCCAAGCTCAACAAAATGGAGCGCGGCGAAATCAAGCGCGACGAGTTCATGCAAGAGATTGCCAGCTTCACCGAAGACGTCGTCACCAAAGCGCGCGGCCACATGGAGATGCTCGTCAACCGCACCTTCCCCGATTTGGAATGTGCCTGCCCAGCCTGTGGTGCACCGCGCCTCAAGCAAACCGACGCCACTTACGAATGTCGCGAGATGGAGTGCGACTTCCGCGTCTCCAAGCACATCGCTGGCCGCAAGCTCAGCGAAGCCGAAGCCGCCGAACTCTTCACCACCAAGAAGCTCGACGAACGCGAAGGCTACATGTCCCGCTTCAACAAGCCCTTCTCTGCAGGCCTCGAACTCATCCAAAACGTCACCAAGACCGGCAAGGTCGGTAAGTGGAAGACCAACTTCGTCTTCGAAGACGATCTCGACTCCGCCGACGAGCTCACCGACGATCAGCTCCTCAAGACCGTCACCTTAAAGAACGGCACCGAAGCCAAGTTCTACGAGACCGACAAAGCCTTCCACCTTCCCGACTTCAAGCCAAAGGACTCACCCGACGGCTTCCGCCTCGGCAAGACCATCCTACAAAAAGAGCTCCCAACCGATGCCGTGGAGAAACTCTTCACCGAAGGTAAGACTCCCTTGCTCGATGGCTTCATTTCTAAGCGCACCAAGCGGCCCTTCAAAGCCCACCTCACCCTCGACTTCGAGAAAGGCAAGATTGGCTTCGAGTTCGCACCACGCCCAGCTAAGAAGGCAGCCAAGAAAGCCGCAAAAAAGGCTTAAGCGAGCGACCAACGATACAGCACCCGAAAGGCTGGCATCACAAGTCCAAGGGGCTCACCATCTCTTTCTTCGTGCGACTCTTCACCGTGTGCGTATAGATCATGGTTGTCTTGATATCGGCGTGCCCGAGCAACTCCTGAATCGTGCGTAAGTCCACATTCGCCGCCAACAGATGACTGGCAAAGGAATGACGAAACGTATGGGCAGAGACCCGCTTTGCTATTTTCGCTTTCTTCACAGCCGCCCGGATCGCCAAACTCAAGTGCTGCTGATAGCAATGATACCGGCGGTAGCGCTTCTCATCTGGCACCAGCGATAAGTTCTTAGCTGGAAAGACCCACTGCCACTGCAGCAACTGCGCTTCCCTTTGGGCGCGGCGCTTGCCCAGAAATTCGGGCATGAAGACGCCCCCAAATTCCGGACTCTCTACATCACGCTCCAATTGCTTGGCGACACGGCCCACTTGCTTTTTCAATTGCGCCTTAAGCTTCTTCGGCATCGGCACCGAACGATCCTTCTTACCCTTACCATCATGCACGATCACTAGGTTTTCCTCGAAATCGAGATCACTCACCCGAAGACTCAGACACTCCGAAAGTCGCAAACCACAACCATAGAGCATCGAAACGATCAAATTGTAGGGATACTCCAGAATTCCCAGCACCGTATCCACTTCAGGCCGCGTCAATACCGTCGGTATATACTTGCTAACTTTGGCCCGAATCACGCGATCACCTAGCTCATACTCTCGCTGCAGGACATGACGAAACAGAAACAGCAGCGCATGAAAGGCCTGATTCTGTGTTGAAGCCACCACATGCTTTTTTACCGCAAGGTCCGTTAAAAAGTCCTTAGCCGAGTCGTCAGTAATTGCTTCAACTGGCAGATGCCCCGTATAATTCCCAAAACGCCGCACCCATGTCAGGTAAGTGCTCAATGTTTTCGGCGAATAATTTCGCCGGGTAATCTCGCCAGTCATCGCACGCTCCAAGTCAGACCAATCCTGAGGGATTCCTGGCTCCTTAGCAACCGATGGTGGCTTCGGGCCATATTTGGGCTTCGGCTCAGAAACCGCCTGCAATTTTGATTTGGGCAAAGAAGATCCATGCAGCGGCTCATCACTGAGTTCGAAGTAAGTTTCAACTGCCTTACGAGCCTGGCTACGCAAACCTGAAGACTGCCCCTTACTCGTAAGCTTCGCTAAGAATGCATCGATCAACTTTGAATTTTCTACCCCTTGCCCATACTTCGCCTCATAATCTAAATAATACCGAACCCATTTCGTGTAATGAGGATGTTGAGTATTTGGAATCCCAAGCGCATTCAAACGCGCTTGATACAACTTAAAGGTTTCTAATGGCAATTTAATCATAATATCACGTTGTGATAACATTCTCTTTTCATATTATCACACTAATGAACTATAACTTTGACTAGTCTAAAATACTCCAAAGTGTTATTTTTCAGAAGAATATCACAAAATGTAATAATAACTTGATAGATGAAAGAATCTGAATACAGAATAGCCCCCTACGGTCGAAAATGGCAAATCGGTGGCGGCGTTGCTTATCTGATCCTCAGTCTCACCTATTTGAACCAAATAAAACCTCCCGTAGAATGGTTTGGCCTTACCGCTTGGATATGCCTGATCGTTGCCGGAATATTCAATATCTATGACGGACTTAACTCCTCTCAGTCGCTCAAAATCAGCAAGGGCGGGATCCAGATCACTCGAAAAAAGAAAGAATGGAATGCGAACTGGGAGCAATTTTCTATAGTCGAGGACGATTTAGTGTCGTTTATCATCAAATTTGAAAAAAAGGAATTTCGATTCGTCAGGAAGTCTTTACCGGAGGAAGTCCTTGAACTCCTGAAGGATCGCACTGAGGATCTATCCAGTCGAGTGACTCAATGAGTTTCGCTACCGCTCACTCATTAGTCCTCTCACCGATATACAGAAAATGAAGGAGTCAAATTCGAGTGATTGGTGGGCTAATCAGATTTAGGGTTTGAGTGAAAATAAAATTGAAGAGATTCAGATTCTAACCACCTTAAACCAATCTAAATAAATTAAATCATGAGCATGGAAGCGATGGCACAGATTCAGGGCATGGGGCCAAGCGAAGGGGTATATCCAGTCGCAGCTATCAACTCCGTTCGTGCCTCACTCCGTCGATAGTGCTCTACGTTCGCTAGAGAAAAATTAAATGAATAGAATGCATCTATCCAAAGCGCTTTTATTTCTACTCTTGGCATGTCACTTAGCAGCCGAACCAGCCCCAAGTAATGAAGTGGAGCCACCTGAATATTTTAGTTCATATGAGCTTCTAGATGCGTGGGTATCAGATTGCACCTTTGGAGGTTGGATCGAAAAGTTCACCATAATGTGGAAGGGAAAGAATGTAGAATTATGCTATACTACTAGACGTTTTACATCTGGATTGCCGACTACGGAAATCACATTCTGGCAACCAGATGGAAAAGGCGGATGGTTCAAGATTATTGGCACTGCCGTGATGGACGCAGAGTTCAAAATAAATACTTCCTGGGGAGGTGTGACATTAGATGCATACGACGATTCCACAAAGTCGTGGATTCATTGGATGACGATCTCAACCCCAATGCTTTGTAATGGAATGCCTAGAGCTTCCTTGGAAAGTATAAAAGCGAACAATAAAGGTTCTTGTCGATTGAGCTCGCGAAAATCGAACTAGAACCATGGTTGAACAAGCCGCTGAGCGCCTGTTGCTTACGAACTTAGGCGATTTCTATTTTTCGCTTCGATGAGGCAAGCAGAGCCAGAGAACTGCCAAGGGATGATCGGGAGTGTTTCGGTGCAATTCGGATACTCCACGAATGGGGCTGAGGCACGAAGTTGAGCGTCAATCGGTCGGATTTGGAGCGCATTTGCAATGGAGGCGCAAGCGGATACAGCCTGCCCAGAGATGGAGTAGGATGGATGGCATCGATGCGCTGATGATCGCGAGAGGTCATGCGGCAACGACATTGAAAAAGTGTTGATTGCGCTCGGCGGGAGGCGCACGTGCGTGGCGACTGGTTCGCCGCATGGGCGTGCCGCAGCGCGGGCAGAGGTATCCAGCATGTGCGGGTTTGGGCGGTTCTACAGCCTTGGCAATGCGTGCGTCCAGCAGCAGTTGAAGCCACTGCAACTTAGGTTTGCCCCGGGCATGGAGGAAGCCGCGATAACGGATACGGTGAAAGCGTGCAGGCAAGGCGTGTAACAAGTA
Source organism: Opitutales bacterium (assembly GCA_018607135.1). GTDB lineage: Bacteria > Verrucomicrobiota > Verrucomicrobiia > Opitutales > Coraliomargaritaceae > JBPOFY01. Next base: position 3,026 of record JABBCA010000061.1, on the reverse strand, counting down.
GCGGTGGATGAACTCTACGCCACTCATGCTACGCGTCTCATACGTTTTTGTATCGCGATTCTTGATACGGATGCACACGCGATCGCCTTCGATCGCCAACACGCGGCCATCACTGATGACGCTGCGCTGCACATATTTGCCGAGATACTTGACGGCGTTTTCACCCGAGCCGGCGGGATCGACCGCAGCGTTCCAGTCCATTTTCACGAGTTGCCAGAACAGCCGCTTCTCAATCAGGTCTGCATCAAGCAGTTGGTTGGCCAGTAGAGTCCGCAGGCGTCTGGCAAACGGCTCGGCATAGATCAGCCACTTTGGATTTTTCAGATGCTTGAGCTGATCGTCTTCGGTCAAGCCGACACCTGGCACGATATAATGGATGTGCGGATGATAGCGCATCTCCTGCGTCCAGCTCTGGAACACGCCGAAGAAGCCACTGCGTGCAAAACCGGTGCGTTTAGGATCGGCGAGTAACTCGCTGATAGCCTGCGAGCTGCACTGAAAGAACAGCTCCATCGCGCGGCGGTTGCCGAGCATGACGGAGCGTAGCTCCTCGGGCAGCGTAAAGGTGATCATGAAGTAAGGCACGGGCAGCAGCTTACCCATCTGCTTGTGCACCCACTGCGCGGTATCGGCTGCGCCGCACTGTGGGCACAACCGATGATTACAACTATGGAACGCATGGTGGGTTTGGCCACAGTTGCAGGCATAACGATGCCCACCCAGTGCCGGGGTGCGGCACTGGAGGGTCGCCTGTAAGGCCTTGCGCTGCTCCACAGTGATCGAGCCGCTATACCGTGCCCAAAAGGGTTCGATAAAGTGTTCGATCACATCCATCACGCTCGGTGAGTGATCGGCTTGCGGACGCAGGCTAATTGATTGCCTGCAACCCGACACGCTCAGCGCCGCAAGATCGGCTCGATCAGCCCGTCGATATGGCCAATCGCTTCAATGTGATTGATCGGCATCAAGTGCGTGTAAACCGTCGTCGTCTCGATATGCGCATGGCCGAGGTAAGACTGCAGCTGATGTAGCGGCACACCCGCTGCCGCCAGGTGTGTGGCAAAACTATGGCGCAAAATATGACAGGTCACCTGCTTGGTGATCCCCGCCGCACGAGCGGCCTCCAGCAGACGCAGGCCGAGCCCATGTGATTGCATCGGCTCGCAGGACGCACCCATGCGAGCGGCTGCGTTTACACAACGACCACGACCCACCGAAGGAAACAGCCACTTCGGGTTCTTGTGCTGGCGCCAGTAGTCCTGCAACAGCCGATAGACCGGCGTGCTCAAAATCGTGTAACGATCCTTCCCGCCCTTGCCATCGCGAATGAACAGTCGGTTCCCCGGACCATCGATGTCGTCCACCGTCAAATGCGTGCACTCGTTCACCCGCAACCCGCAGGCGTAGATCAACAGCAGTGGCACACGGTAACGATTAAACTTCACATGAGCAAACAGCCGGCGCAACTCGTCCACGGTCAACACAGTGGGTAAGGTCTCCCGGTCACGTGCCTTAATTGCATCGAGCGAAGTATACTTCTTCCCCAGCATCCCCCGATAAAAGTGCTTCGCCGCCGCTAGAGATTGGCGGCAACTCTTCGGCGCCCAACCGCCCTCGGTGCGTTTGTGCACGTAGTATTGACGCAGCTGCTCCTCACTTAATCCACTGGGGTCTGACTTGAAGTGCTGCCAGATCAGCCGCATGTGGCGATAATACCCCTGCATCGTCCGCAAGCGGAAATCCTGCAATTGCAAATGCTCCGCGTAACGGCGCATTGACTTATACTCGTGAGAATACTCTACTGGTGATGTTTTTTTTACTAGACATAGGGTCGTCAGCATCCTGCTGGCGGCCAACGATGACAACCACTACTATTTACACATAAACAATTGCCGCGAAGCGGCTTCGTTCAACCAGTCGAGCGACTCAATAGATTTCGCTGGCGCTCATCTATCGCTCATCCTCCACGATCTGCAAAAGAATTGAAATTCCAATTTTTAAGCTTTAGCATTTCAAAATGCCCGAAATATCCAGATTTCTAGGAATCATCATCCGCATGTATTATCGCGATCATGCGCCTCCGCACTTCCATGCAGAGTATGGTGAATACGAAGTAACTATAGATATACTCACAGGCGTGATTACTGGACATTTCCCGAAAAGAGCCCTAAAGGCTGTTCTCGAATGGTATGAGCTCCACAAAGATGAGCTGCTGCAGGATTGGAAGCTTGCCGAACAGCGCGAACCACTAGAACCAATTCAACCCCTAGAATAATGAAATTCCCACACATTAAAGAAGCTGAGCATTTAGACGGATACAGGATCTGGGTAAGATTCAGCGATGGAACCGAAGGCGAAGTCGATTTAGTAAATGAACTCGATGGAACCGTGTTTGCCCCCCTGAAGGACATCGACTTTTTCAAGGAGTTTACACTAGAAGGTCACACCTTGACTTGGCCGAATGGTGCCGATTTCGCACCTGACTTCATCCACTCATCTCTAAGGCAGATCAAGACGGCGTAGTCAACGACGAGGCTGCGCCTCATCGCTCCCCGAGCTGGGCTTCGCCCTAGCGAGTCGACTCCGGGCGCGAAGCGCCCTCCATCAACCCGCTAGGGGCAACTGCGCGATTACACTTGCGCAAGCAAGCTTGCTCCAGTTCCATCACTTGTGCCCCAGCTCGGGGAGCGATCTAAAAAAATGAATGAACCAAAAACAGAAGGCGAGTTGGTTAACCTGATTTTTTTGCTAATCTACTTGGCAACCCTCATTCATGTTTTCCTCGAATCAAAAAGAATGAATGATTCACCGATTCGAAATACACTCTTGGTCGCGGTTTGCGTATGGCCGTTGGGATATGCACTTTGGATTTTCTACTGGCCGGGAACGTTCTGGCGTAAGCTAACAGGAAGAAAGAAATTAGAACCAAGCCTACCTTTCAAATTTGACCGAATGGACAAATCGGAGGTATATCGGGATAGGACTCCCCATCACTGAGGAGCCCTCCCACACCACCACTCATACGG